>JAPOXA010000169.1 GCA_026707325.1 Acidobacteriota bacterium
CCTCCTCAAGTCAAATCCTATGCCGCCGCAACTCCCTTTTTCAGCAAGCCCCTAGGCGCACGCCTGTGCCGCCAGGGGCCAAGCGCCAGTTCGGCGACAAGGGTACGAGACCCTCGCAATAGGGGCAGGTCACGGTGCGGGCCCAGAGGTACGTCGCGTCGACTCGATCGGGGAGACCGTGCTGCGGAAACACGTCGCTGAGCTTCAGTTCGACGGCTTGGCGCCATCGGTGGGCCAAGCCTTCAAACTCCGACAGCAGTGTCGTGGGCCAATTGAACGGCCACTTGACGGTGGCCTTCATGGCCAAGGTTGCCACCGGGTTCAGGTCGTTCGCCAGTGATGAGAGACCGAGGCGGGTCGTTTCAAACGGAATGCTGCCGCCACCTGCAGTGGGGTCGAGCACGACTGGCTCACTAGCGACGGCAGACCTCTTCGCCTCGAACCAGGCGATGTCCTCCTGGTCAGGGATGTGCTTGAAGGCTCGGTCGTACCCGTAGGGGTCCTTCACGCGAACGCCGGTACGCTTAGCGTGGTCGATCCTCTTCCTTGCCGCCAACGGATCGCCATGAACTCCAAGGGCGTGCAGAAAACACCGGCGATCCGCGTCCTCCGGCAGCAGCGAGGCGAGCACTGCGGCGCGTGAAGCGACCAAAGGCCGTCGCGCCCACCAAACGTGCAGCCGGTTCGGTGCCGGGAACGGCGTCATCGGCGTCCGCTCCCGGACGCTCTCGATGCCCAGCTCGGTGATCGGCAGCCAGCGTTCGATGAGGCGTCTGTCGGCCACCGCTCAGATCCAGTCTTGGGGTTTCTCGGCGAGGACAAGTTCGCCAATCGAGCCGAAGTAGGAACGGGAGGTGGTGAAGAACGGCTGCAGGCGTCCGCGTTCGTCCGGCGTCAGTACGGTGCGGATCCATGCGGCCATACGCGTCTCGTCTGTCACGTTCGCGGAGATGTCGACAAGATCGTCCCACTGGGAACGCCGCGCGCGAATGAGGCGCCTAGCGTTGAGCTTCAGCGTCTCGATTGAGCGGCGGGCGTCCGCTAGTCCGAAGCCCGTATCCTGGCAGGCACCTTCATCGGGTTCGATCCGCCCGTCGTCGCGCACGGCGAGCAGGCTCGGTGCCGGCGGCAGGCGTCGCGGGACCAGGAAGGAGTTCCACCACACGTCCGCCTTGGCTTGACCGCAAGTCTCCTCGCCTCGTCCATGGCGTTGCCCCGCGCCAGTATCGCCCCGCTCGGCCGCCGCCGGTTCGGCTCGGCCGACGCCGAGGCAACAGGCCACCATGTTTGAGACATCGAGCTCTAGGGACTTGCCCCGCTGCTTGTGGCTGCGTGGAAGGACATGCTCGACCTGCCGGCGTTCAGTCGAGATCGAGGTCTCACAGTAGGCGCAAAGACCATGCTGGTTGGAAGTCAACTCTTCTACGAGTTCGCGGTACGCAGCGCCGGAGTCGTGGGATCGGAACTCGTCCCAGTACGCCTCGCCACCGACAAGGCGGAGGTAATCCGCGAGCCCCTGCGGGGGCTCGGACACTTCTCGGATGGGCTTCACTCGGACTCGGCCATCCGGCGGAACATCTTGCGCTGACGCATCTCCAGGTCCGCCCGGTGAAGAGCTGGGTCGTCAGGCGATTCCCCCTCCAGCTTCGCACGCAATGCCAAGGCTTCCTCCGACTCTCCCTGATCGCTGCCGACTAGGCGGCGGTATGCGTTGAGCGCCGTCGTGTACCAGTTGTCCGGGCGTTCGGCGACGCCCATCACGGTGCTGAGTACGTCTCCGGACTCCACGCCGAACGTGCTCGACGTCGGCGCTCTGGCCACGATACGCCCTTCGTCGTCGACCAACTCCAGAACATGCTTGGGCTCCACCGTGGTTAGCACTTGGGGACTGTGTGTGGAGACGATGAACTGCGCGTTGGGGAATGTCCGGCGCAGGTCGCCCAGGATCCGCTGCTGCCACTCAGGGTGGAGATGCAGCTCGACTTCGTCGATCAGAACCACAGCCTCGGACGTCAACGGGTCTTCGAGATGAGGGTTCCCTTGAGCCATGCGCCGCGCCAAGTCCGCCGCGAGAGTCAGGACGGCGCGGCAGCCGCCGCTCAGTTGGTCGATGACTAGTTCTTCGACTAGCCCTGACTCGCGTTCCATCGTTACGACGAATCGAAAGGGGTTCTCCTCGATTCGGGGATCCTTAGCGCCGTTTACCATTGTTGCGACTGCCGAACGCACTGCTTTGAGTTCTCTCGATGTACTACCGTCGGTAGCTCCCTCGCCCTCCGCGGCCAGTTTTCTCAGCGCTCGGAGTTCGGCGTTCTCGTTCACGTAGAACCACTGGAAGAACTGGCGGAAATCTGTGCGCGCTGAAAGGGCGCCAGCAAGTGCGGCAAACCTGCTGAAGTCGTCACCAACACGACGCTTTCCCTTCGGCACGTCCGCCACGATGCGGTCCGTGTCGTAGTAAGCGACGAGCGGGAGATCCGGAAAGCCACCGCCGTAGGCTTCACGGCGAAGTTTCGTCAACCACTTGTCCGGCTCTGCGTTACGGCCGAACCGTCGTTCCTTGATGCGTGCGAAGGCGCGGCCGGTTTCTTCTCGCGTCCAAGAGATACTCTCACTTGTCGTCACAGTCACGCGAACCGGCCCCAGGCCGTTTCGGCGATCGGTCTTTCTGAAGCGGACCCGATCCTCTGAGAAGAAGTAGTTCTGAATGGCGCCGAGCCCCAACGCAACCCCGCTGAGAACGCTCGTCTTGCCGCACTCGTTCTTGCCGAACAGGACCGTCAACGACGGGTCCGGCTTCAGCACCAGGTGCTCGATCGCCCGGTAGTTCTCGATCTCGACGGATGCCAGTTTCACGGTGGCTAGGGCCTCACCGGCGCGTGATCTTCTGGCCGATGTACACGACGTAGATAGGCGGTTGAGGCCAGGAGAAGTGAATGCGGATCTGGTGGAACCCCATCTTGACCTTGCCGTGCCACGGAGCGAAGAGGCGCTCGCCAGGTCTGTCGGGGTGACGGAATGTCATCTTTGCTTCGAACTTGGTCTTCTCCTCGTCAGACGAGTCGGAGAACCATGCCTTCTTGCCCCGGAAATGCTCCTGGTGGAGCCTACGCCTTTCGTCAGCCGCGGTGCCCGGTTTGCCTTGGAGGCCGGCAAAGCGGTTCAGAACGTCCAGCCGCCTCAGGATCTCGCGGACGGCACCGTCGCTGAAGGGAAGACCTCGAAGAGGATCCAGGCAGTCGGGAGCAAAATGCAGGTCCCGGTAACGGCGGGTCTCGCGCTCGAGGTCGTTCCACGCTCGGACGCTGGGTGGCGCGGTGCGAAGATCTTCCTCAAGTGTATCTGGATCTCTCCAGTTCGGTAAGTCGACATGGTCAGCAGGCGGCTCTTCGTCACCGCGACGGCGAAAGACGCGGACCGGGGTGTAGTCCCAGTCCGACGGCTTTAGGCTGACCAGCCCGGAACTGAAGTCGCTTAGCGCACGGGAAGCGGTCTCGCCCACGGACGAGTCCGTGACCACTTCCCCACGGCACTCAAGCCACTCGCCCGGGGAGTGGTGGCGGGAATCGTCCCAGAACGGCCCGCCACGAGTCAGCCAAGACAAGAAGGGGCGCAGTTCATCGTGCCCAACAGCGCGAAGGGCGGCTTGAAGACCAACGCCGGACCGGGGCTCGACATTGAGAAAGCTGCGTCCGCAGTGGATTTCGCAGTCGTAGCGCTGTGCGACTGTGCGCATCTTCATCAGTCGCTCTATCGCGGCCCAGAAAGATCCGTCATCGCGAAACTGCCCATGAACCGAGAGTTCGTTGGCCAGAAGGTCCACGGGCATTAGTTCCAGCCCGCTAAGGCGCTTAGGTCCTTGTCGAGTTGATCGAAGAAGCCGTCTGGCCAGAAGTCGAGGCGCCCGTCGGCACTCATCGTCGGCGTCTGCACCTGCGGCGCTTCGGCGGAACGTGGCGAGAAGAAGTGGAGCGCTGCGTCCTCCGGCTCCAGGACCCCTGCTTTGGCGGCGCGCCGGATGCCATTCAGGACGTGGTCGCTATGGCTCTCGACGAGCACCTGAACGCCCGCCGCGGCCACCTCGGCCAGGAAGATGCCCATCTGAGCCTGACCTGCCGGATGAAGGTGGACCTCCGGATTCTCGACCAGGAGCAGAGCATCGCGCGCGGCGGAGAGGGCGGCGACGACGACGGGCAGTACCTGCGTCAGTCCGAAGCCGGTGTGTACGGGGCGGTGAAACGGCGTGTCATCGGACGTCCTAATGCCCAGTGTGATCACGTTCGCCGCCGGGATCTGTTGCACGTCCAGAACGCAGCCAGGAAAGAAGGAGGCCATTCGCGCTTGGACCTGAGGAAGTCGGGTTGGCGGTACATCGGGCAGTGCGAGACCGCGCAGCACCTCAGTGCTTCGGCCAGTCTCCAAGAGGCTCGCAGCGTTCTCACCTGCCGGTCCGATCTCTGTGTGCTCCTCGGAATCCGGAACCCGATAAGAGTCCCTTGGCCCCAGCCGCTCGGCTGTCAGATAGCTGAGGGCTTCGAGGCGGAAGGGAAGAGTGCCGTAGTACATCTCGCTCGGCATCAGCCTCTCAAGGTGAAAGTGGCTCTCCTGCCATTCGGGGTCATCGTCTAACCGAATTCCCGTGATTCTCAGGGAACGATCCGTCGGCTCGCCGGAGAATCTCCAGGCATAGAGGAGGTCTTCCGCCCAGTCGGGGTCATCCTCATGTTCGGCGGCTCTCTCGCCAGTTGGATCGCCGATACCACGGTCAATGAGGGTGATCGAACAGGTCCGTCTGCCGTGAACTTGGTCGATTACGTCGGCGGCACGGCCAAGGCGCAGAACAGAGCCGTTCAGAAAGAGGCGGTCCGACCAATAGGCATCCTTGACCGTCTGGTGCAGGAGTCCGAGCGCCTGCAGGACGGAACTCTTGCCCGATGCGTTGGCGCCCGCCAGCAGGGTCAGGGGGGCCAACGGCAGCTTGAGCAACTCAAAGCACTTGAAGTGCCGGAGTTCAATCTGCGTCAGCATCCAGCGTCTCCCGGAACATTTGGCGAGCCATCTTGAACCGGCGGCGGACCTTCCTCGCGTCGTTCGGGCCGTACGTGATCGCTTCGTTGAACTGTTCGTTCCTGAGTAACTCGAAGAAGGCGGCCCTGAACGGCTCGGCTCGCTCCAGTATGTGCTTCACGTCATAGGGCGCTAGGCCGGTCGACATCACATCCCAGAGTGACGCGTTGATGACACCTCTCCAATCCTGGTTCGGCATGTGCTTCCGGAAGGCGTACTTCCCGAAGGCAAGAAAGTTATTGTGCAGTGTTCGGTGAAAGGCCCCGCGCAGCTCGTCGAGGACCTCTCCGCTTGCCCCATTCATGCGGTCCAGTGCCTTCGCCAGAAAGCGATCCATGTCGCCGTCGTACTCCTTGATCGGTAGAAGATGAAAAGCACAGAAGCGGTTCACGAATTCCCGGTCTCGCATCGTCTTTTGCTTCAAGCTGTCTCCTGTAGCCTGCTTAAAGATCTTAGTGTCGGCCTCTTCTGCGAGGAAGCGGGTGGCAGGCCCCATGTAGAGACAGTTCCGCATCTGCTGTCGCGTGAGTGGAACGCCACTGTTTACGCGGTCGAAGATGTCGAGCCTGGCGCGTTCTGGCACCTTCGAGTCGATGGAGTAGAGAATCAGGCTGCAGTCCTCGACGCGGTTCTGGAGCTTCTCGGAGAGGTCGGAAAACCGCCTGTCGTGGAGATCTGGTCTGTCGGGCAGGCGCAGCTTCAAGTCGCCAGCCAGAAAACGCTGGAACGTGCGCAGGCGTTGGAGACCATCCACCACAACGATCTTGCCGTCGGCGTTCTCAGCTAGATACAGGACAGGAAGGGGAATGCGCATCAGGATCGACTCGATCAGCTTGCTTTGGGTAGCGACGTCCCAGAGAAACGCGCGCTGAAAGTCCGGATTCAGAATGTAGGTCCCGCGGTTGATCCGACGGACCACGTCGTGAATGGTCCGTTGCTCATGCCGGATTAGGATCGAATCGATCGGATACTCGCCCCAGGAAGCGCCTTGCTCGTCGAGGCCCTCGATCTTCTCCTCCGCAGAGGCGTCGCGAGTGGCAGCCTTCTGGTCGTCCGAAGCCTCTTGGTTCGGATCGTCAGGCAGGGGCCCGGTAACGCTGTGCCGGTCGGGGCGGAAAGACGTTTCGGCGTCTTCCGCTGGGGTGGCTGCCGCAGGGCGGTGCTGGGAGCGTGGCGGTTCGCTGTCCGACATCGGCGGGAGCCTAACGCACCGATCAGGCTTTGAGGCTTGGCCGGGTCGGCGTCACCTCGTTGACCCGGCCCGCAGCGGGTTGGCAGTGGCGGAACGGCGATTCTCGAATGCTGCTGAAGTGACCCTTCCGGCTGCTCCGGGTCGGCGAGGGAGTCGCTCTGGGTGCGTGAGGGACGTTCACGCCCCCGGTTCCGTCAACAGCATACGCAGCGCCGCCAGCACCCTCCTAGGCCGCCGCCGGTGCATCGCCATGCCGAGCCAGTAGGCGGCCTCCTCCCGGTCCATTCGTTCGATGCCCGCGGCGACCGCGCGCATCCGTTCGCGGCTTCTCATCGGCGCGAGAGCACGGAACGTGAGGCCCAAGTGGAGGGCGAGATCTTCGCTTAGAGCGAGTCCGTGCATCGGCTCGTCGGCAGGCCGGGTGAGCTTGATGCCGGCTTGAGAGAGTCGCCGGAGGACGCGGTGTTCGACCAACTCCAGGTTGCGGCCCTTGAGGCCGGCTACGCGAGTCGGGGCGGCGATCTGGGGCGTCGACAGCGCCGGGAGTTGCCAAATCTCGTACATGGAGAGAGCCGCGCCCAGTCTGCGGACTCGCAACTCGTAGCTGGGGGCTGAATGCCGGGGGTCGGTCGGAGCGAACCGGGCCGTTTGCTGCGGTTGGGGCGTCATGCCGTGTCCCCGTGGTCATCCGGCCCGTCGTTTGCCGATGCCGGCTCTGCCGGCCGGGCCTGTGCGGACGCGGAGACGTGCGCGGCCCCACCCGCGAACCGGGTGAGTTGGTCGGCGAGTTGCTCTGGCGCGTCGCCGTCCAGCGGCAAGCCGTCCGCGAACTCCAAGCGGAAGGCGGCTTCGATCGTCGATTCTGGGGCGTCCCGGAATTGCGGCTGGAGGAACTCGCGCACCGGTTGCGCATCGGAGGGCGGGCCGCTGAACTCCATCTCAAAGGCGCCGCCGTCGCGGGTCTCGTAGCCGCCCACCAGGCGGATCGTCTTGGTCGCCCCGGCCACCGCGTTGACCGCGTTCACCATGGGGAACGCGTCGCGTGCCTCGAACATCGAGATCGTCAAGGTCGCGAGCGCGTCGACCTGCCTGTCACGCGCCTGCTCCCAGAGTTTGATCAGCGCCTCGCTGAACGGCCCCTCGGCGGAGAACTCGGCGGGCGCCGTCGTGAAGGGGAAGCCCGGTTGGGGCGAAGGCTCTGGGCGGTCTGGTTTGTCTCGGGTCTCGCTGGGCGTGCCTGGCTCTAGTTCCTCCTTGCTCGGCCGGGGCCAGATCAACTCGTTTCTGGCGTAGGCGATGGTGAAGATCATTGACTGTTCGTCGATCTCGATCGTGGGAGCCGGATCGCCGGGGCCGAACAGGAGATCGCCGCGCTGGTAGACGTACTCGCCGAGTTCGACGCCCCGGCGGATTCCCCGTATGAAGACATCGTTCCCCGAGAGCATGGGAAGTCCAGGGTCGCGACGGAACTCGTCCCGAAGGGCGCCGGTCGAGATCTGTCCCTTCTTCAGTGGTGTGCGGTCGCGAACGTAGGCGGGAGAGTCCGGCTGATCCTCCGAGAACCGCAGCTTGCCGAGGTCCCGCAGCGCGCGGACGATCTGCCGCTGGCCGGCGCCGGGACTCTCCGAGGACGACTGCATGTCGATGGCCGTGTGCGCAAGGTCCACGAGATGGCTTCCGAGCCGGTTGCGGGATGGGTAGAAGACGTGCCGGTAGGCCTGTTGAATCGCCACCGCGAGCTCCTGCTCGGAACGGCGGTGCTGTTCGCGCACCTGGTCCTGCTGGTGTTCGGCCAACTCAGCCAGACGTTCCGGCTTCTTTAGTTCGCGCAGCGCCAGCCGCCGGCGGCTCCGATCCTGCATGTTCGACTTGCGCGCTTCCTCGGCCGCGACGAAGACCAAGTGATTCCGAAGAGCCCGTAGCGAGAGGCTCTCCGCGCCTTTCCGCGAGTAGATCCGCTCCACCAGGTCGGGCACTTCGTCGACCGTTGCGCCAACGGAAACCGCGTCGTAGGAGACGACGACGAGCTTCGGGCACCCGTCTCCCACTTCGTCCGGCACGTCGAAGGGGCCACCCGGGAAAGTGATCGCGTCGAAGACCGGGCCGTCGAAGATCCGGCGGATACGGTCGTTCAGTTCGGCGCGAGCCTCGGCGCTGTCAACGTGCTGTTCCTCGCGCCGGATGATCTGGCTCAGGTTCGCTTCGGCCAGGAAGCGCAGCGGAGCGGCGGGCCGGTCGTCCAGGTAGGCGGACTCGGCGACGAAGTTCTTGCGCGCTTTCTCGATGAAGCTGATGTCCAGGTCAGGGCCGAGCATGGAGTAGCGCAGTTGGTCGGGCGCCAGCCCCTTGAGCGGTTCGTTGAACGCCAGCGTATGCATGAAGATTGTCCGCGCCGCGTACTCCGCGTACGGTGGCAGGCTGCCGTGGTCGGTGGCGTCGATCTCCTGCGCGAGCGATCTCCTGCCGGCGGTGCCCGCAATGTCGTTGACGATGGCGGGCGCGTAGGCGTCTTGGCCGAGACGCGTGAGGATCTCCTGCCGGATGGGCTCGTGCCCGGGATCGATGTGGTGGAGGTGGATGGCCGTGGCGTCGTCCGGCTGCTCTTCCCACAACTGGCCGACCGTGCGCGCCAGCAACCGCAACATGCCGCGCACGCGTTGGAAGGTGGCAAGGGTCGCCGTCTTGCCGGTCAGGGTCTCCAGGACTTCGGGGTGCAGCGGATAGCTGGCGGCCAGGGTCTCCGCGTTGGCCGACTGGTTGGCCGAAACGGGAAGCGAGTCGGCGTGAGCGGACCATAGCGCGCGGTACTTGCCGGCGACTTCGGCCGCCGCGTCAGGATCAATGCTCTCGAAGATCCGCCGCCGCAGCACCTGGATCGTCTCGTCGTCCGCAGTCGGATTGAGGAGCGTCGCCTTGCGGGCGGAAACACTCTCGGCTTCGGCCATCTGGTCGGCGATGAAGCGGTTCTCCTCGCTGTAGGCGTCCGGCGCACCGCCGTCCGCCTTGCCGATCGCCAGCGTATAGACCAGGGCCGCGTTCGGGGTGTTCTCGATCGCCTTGAACAGTGAGGTCAGGAAGGCGGTCAACTGGTCCCGCGCATCGTCGAGTCGCCGGACCTTGCGCAGATACACGGAGAGCTCGTCGAGCAGGATGAGGGTCGGCTCGCCGCCGAACAACTCCTGGAGCGTTCCGGCCCCAGGCGCCGCCCGCATCTCGTCGCTCTTGCGCACGCGCTCGTAGCCCGGAGCGCCGGCGAGGGCGTAGGCGATTTCGCCCCAGGGTGTGTAGGCCAGAACACCGTCGCCCAACGCGCGACCGTTGGCGGGGTCGGCGTTCTCGCCGTCGAACGCCGCGACGCGCACCTTGCCTGCGGGCAGCAGCGACGGGTCGAGGAACTCGGAGGCGTCGGCAACGCCTTGCATGCCGTGCGCCGCGTGGACCAGCGCGATGAGGCCGTGCGTCTTGCCGCCGCCGTAGGAAGTGTCGAGCCGGAAGATCGCTGCGGCCTCGCCGCCGGAACCGCTCAGGCGGCGGCAGACGTTCGCGAGCAGATTCCGCAGGCCGCGCGTGGGGTAGGTGTTGGCGAAGAACCGACCGGGGTCGGCGTAGGCCGGACTGCCGGAACCGCTCACGACCGACGCGAGATCGGCAGCGAAGTCGGCGTCGGTTACCGCTCCGCGAAGGATGTCCTCGCGGGGTTGGCAGGTCTCGAAGATCGTAGGGGCGGCCACTTCGGCGGAAGGATAGCGCCTACTCCTCAGCGTCCCTGGTGAGGTTGGCTGGATCGTAGTGTGGCGCCGGGCGATCCAGGAACTGGTTTGCTGCCTTGTCGCCCCAAGCATCGAGAGCGGCCTCTGCTGCCAAGGGCAGTTCCGCTGCCGCCCTGCGCCAGTCATCGAGTTCAATGGGCTTGGCGTTGGTCTCGGGTTCGATGCGAAGGAGCCGGTCGGCACCGATGAGCAACCCGGCTTGACCGTTGGCGTTCTGGGATTGAAGATCCATGGCCGCGAAGATGAGGTCCCACCAGAGGAGCTTGCCGCCCAGCCGGATCTTCGCCATGCCGACCTTTTGGCGGGCTGTGCCGCATCCCAGTCCGAGGATGCGAACCTTGTCGCGAGAGACGTCAAAGCACGACAACGCTTCGGTCAGCGCAATCATCGTCGGGTTGTTGGCCCAGACGCCTCCGTCGACGAGCACATAGCCGGTCTCGTCCTGAAGCGGCTGGAAGAACGTCGGCGCCGCTGAGGTCGCTTCGGCGACTGAGACCATCGGCTTCTTGCCGTCCAGGTAGTAGTCGGGATGATGGGGCGTCTTGTAGACCATGACCTCGCCGTGGTGACCTTCCATCGCGGGGACGCAGAGTCGGGCGCACGAATCCCCAAATCGCAGGACGCCGAACGACTCCTCAAGCAGGCAGGTCAGTGCCGCACGGTTGTACCGGTAGCGAAACAAGCCTAGGGCGAAGCGCCAAGACGTGCCGAGACTGCCGGCGCTCATGGGTGGGAAGACCTCGCCGCCGCGCTCAATGTAGAGGTCTCGAAGTCGCGATGCCGGCAGGCCAGCCCCGAGGCCCAGCGCGATGATCCCGCCGGTTGAGGTGCCGGCGATCAGGTCGAAGTAGCGGGTGATCGGCTCGCCATCCAAGTAGCGCTCTTCGAGACCGGCCAGGAAGGAGGCCGGGAAGATCCCCTTGATGCCGCCACCGTCGATGGCGAGGATGCGGAACTCGCGGTCTGCGGGCCACGGAAGCCTCTTCCGTCGGCGCTTGATCGCTCCTGCGGACCGCTGGGGTGGTTCAGTGTTCCGGGAGGCGTTCAGACTTCGTCCTCAGGGCGCCGCGGTTGCCTCAGTCGCGTTCCGGCCAGATGCCGGTCCTGAGCCAGAACTCGTAGCGCCAGAGCCACTCGGCGGTCCACGGCACGATCGTGTCGGCGATCGAGCGCCGGGGGTGCCATTCGTCGCTGGCGAGGTCGTGGAGGCACAGGAGCGGCAGGTAGGGAGTCTGCTCGTTGACGTACACATGCGGGATCGGTTGATCCGGTTGCGAGGAACGACGGCGAAGGCGGGGCGCCGTGACACGCACTTCGGGCATCGGGTGGCGGCCTCTCCGGTTCTGCCGGTTCAGCCGGTGCAGGATCTCCACTGTGTAGGGTTGGCTCTGAGGCTGTAGCTCCCCTTCCCACTGAATTGCGGTCTTGGTCCTATCCAGTACCTTGAAGTTGTCCCAGCGTCGTCGCATGCGGTGCTGTTGTTCGTAGGTCGACAGGGTCAAAGTCCGTCCTCCCCATCGCCGTGAAAGGTGTGGCGGGGCATGGTTCTGCCGTTGGCATGTACTGCGGCCGCCGTGCCTGCGATCACGCCCCCGGTCGAGGTCACCCGCACGGGCCCTCGAGGGATTGCCTTCAGGTGGGGCTCGATTGCCTTGAGGGCTGGGGCTTCGCCGAACAGGCGTACCAGGATTCCCTTGATCTCGTCGATGTTGGAGCTCTGTTGGAGCGCTCGGAGGTCGGCGACGAGGTTCCTCACGTCAGTGATGAACGTCGCCTGCTCGTCTAGGGTTCCTGGCCAGCGATCAGTCAGTACGTCGGCCGGACAGACGGGGTTCGCGACATGAATGAGCTGTCTGCTCAGGCGGGCACGTTCGAGATCGGCAAGGACGGCCAAGGCTAGGTGAAGCAGGACGTGCAGCAAGCCTGGGCCGTTCCTTGCTGCCTCAACGGCAGTGTCGGCGACGAGCTTCGACAGCACCACGGACGGAGGTCTGCGTCCGCGTCTCTTGTCGTACTGGACGTTGCGCCAGCGCTTCAATAGCTGGAGTGCGACGACCACACGGGACTTCTGGTCCACCGGTTCCGGTGGAGGCACCGGTTCGGCTGCCAGAATCCTCTCCTCGTACGTCTGGGCGCGCCCCAGGAACCACCGGGAGAAGTCGTTGTCGTCTGGAATCTGCTGCTTGAACCACTCGGCGAAACCGTACGGGTTGGCGATCAGCTTCGTGCCAAGGTCGAACCGACGGCGCGACTCGTGCTCGAAGATCCAGCTTTGCCGGGGAGGTGTTCCGACCTGGAGAATGGCGGGTGTGAGGTCGACGTGCATTCCGCCCTTGTAGCTGACCGTCACGCAACGACTCCGGCGACGCGTACATCCGAAGTAGCGTGACCCCGGCTCGTCGCGAACTGCGTCGAACAAGATGTCGAGGACCTGGCTAGGTGGCGTAGTAACAGCGAGCGCCAGTTGGGTCACGGCGTCGATGTCGAACTCGTCGTTCGTGACGCGGGAGTTGATCGTCGCTCCGATCCTCATCGATCCTTGGGCGTAGGTCGTCTCGACGAGGCCGTGCAGGGGGCTGCCTTCCCGCTGGATCCAGTGATCCAGCGTCCGGTACCTCTCGGTCGCTAGTTGATGCAGGGTTGGGCTGAGCTGGACCCTGATCGCGATATCGGCGAGTAGTGTGTCGGCGAGCCCTTGTGCCACGAAGTCGGCGGCCGACGTTGTTCGGAGCGGAATGTGGTCGTCTGTCACTAGCGGTCCTCCGCGGTACGCTCATCAGTTGTGCCGTGCCGATGGACGACCACGGAAGTATACACCGGAAAGTTTACGGGGTGGCATACGATATGTCTGTTTGTCACACCCTGGTGCCTGCTGGGGCGTCGCCGGAGGAAGTCTGGGCCGAGCCCCTCGGCATCTGGAGTGGGAGCGTAAGTGTTTGACTGTCAGCACTTTAGGCCCTAAACTGGAGGGAGTTTGTCGGCCTTCCCCGTCGGCTGTTCGGCCCTGACGCCATGATCGGAACGCGCCTGAAGCTGGCCCGCACGAGGGCGGGGCTGTCCCTTCGAGGCCTTGAGGCGCGGATAGACCGGCTCGTGACCGCGCAGGCGATCGGCAGGTACGAGCGCGGCGAGTCGTCGCCCCGGCCGCGTGTTCTGGAGGCTCTCGCGCTCGCCCTCGACGTTAGGGTGGACTACCTGTTCGAGGAAGATTCACTCCAGATCTCCTCGATCGAGTTTCGACGCAAGGGGCGTCTGGGGAAGCGCCAACTCGCCAGGATCGAGGCCCAGGCCGTGCACGCCCTTGAGCGCTATCTCACGGTTGAGGACATTCTGGGAGTCCCAAATCCGAGTTGGAAGGCTCCGTTTGGCTGCCTTGCTGGGCTAAGTGCGCCGTCGGATGCGGAGGAAGTCGCTGAGCAGGTACGAGAGCGCTGGAGCTTGGGTGACGGTCCCATTCGCAGCATGGTTGGTTTGGTCGAGGAAAAGGGGATTCGGGTCCTCTCCCTGGACCTTGGCGACGGAAGGCTGGATGGGTTCATGGCCACTGCGCGGCGTGGCGACGGTGAGGAGCTCTCGGTCATCGTGGTGAACGAGAGGAAGAAAGACGGCGAACGTCGCCGGTTCACGGTGGCGCACGAGCTGCACCACCTGCTGCTGGGGGACGGGGAGGATCGGGAATCGGAGAAGGCGGCTCACCGGTTTGCCGGCGTTCTCCTGATGCCTGAGTCGGCATTGCGGGGCCGGCTCGGCACAGGGCGCACGTCTGTGACTTGGGAGGAGCTCATCACCCTCAAGCGCCTCTTCGGCGTAAGCCTGCAAGCGCTCACGTTCCGTTGCCGGGAACTGGGGATCTTTCGCGTGCCGCTCGCTCGGCAGTTACAGCGGGAGTTTGTGCGGCGGGGCTGGAGTCGGCCTCCGTACGAAGAGCCGTTCGTGTCGAAGCCAGAACCCCCCGGCCGATTCCGTACTCTCTGCCTTCGAGCTCTTTCCGAGGGTCACGTCACTGCCGACCGTGCAGCGGGACTCCTGGGGACCTCGGTCGAGGACCTGTACGGCCAGTGGGTCGATCAGCCTCTCTACACAGACGGCGCTTAAGACTCACTAGCCTCTGGTCACCCAGGCGGTGACAGTCAGTCGTTCCCAGGTGCCGCGAACTCCTCCAGGAACCAGAACTCGCCGTTGATCGCGCCTGCCTCCTCACCGACGGCGGCCGCTTCAGGCGTCGCCATGTACGCCTCCGCCCTCGCCCGGTCCTCGACGCCGAGGATGAAGAACACCTCGTCGGCCTTGTCGGCGGAGCGCCAGACGCGTTGAACGGACAGGCCGGCGGCCATACCGGCGGCCTCCTGCTCATCGAAGACGTGCTTCCAGTGGTCTATGTCTTTCACGCGGTTGCGGACCAGCAGGATCACGGTTCGTCTCCCGTTGCTTGGGGCGGATCGTCAGCGGCGAGCCAGAGGAACGTACAGGCGTTGGTCAGGAGCTTCAAGTGGACTCGGTGTCTTCCTCGGAGTCGTCGCCTTCAAAGGCACTGAGGACGTCCTCCGGCAGAGGTTCGAAGAACTCGGGAGGGACTCTGAGGTCGGGCGCCGTGCCGATCGGGCGCAGCGCGGCGGTACGCCGCGTCAGCGGCCGAATCTCCGCGATCGGGAGATTGCGGCGGCAGAGGAGGATCGTCTCGCCGCGCTCGACCCGCTCCAGGTACCTTGAGAGGTGCGTCTTCGCGTCGGAGATGTTGAGGCGCAGCATGATGCGGTAGTGGACCAGAAGAGAGACTAAGTCTGCAACGTGCCCCGGGGGGTGGCCATCGAAGGGCCGAGTCCGGAGCGTCGCTATCGCCCGAGGACGGTGTCGATACCGGAGAGGACGAGGTCGATCTTGGCCCGCGGAATGCGGGCAACGGCAGGCTCGAGCAGCGACCGGTCCAGAACATTGACTTGCGAGACGTTGGCTACCGAGTCCTTCGGTAGTCCGGTCAGCCGCTTGGTCAGCCGGACGTTGCCGGGAGCGTCAGCCCAGCGGAGGTTGCTGGTGAGCGGTACGCATACGACAGTAGATACTCGACTTCGGTTCAGGGCGTCGCCCTGTACGACGACTACCGGCCGACGGAATCCTGGTCCGGATCCCGTCGGCTCTGGCATCTCAGCCCAGCAGGCGTCGCCCTGGCTGATCACCACTCGACGCGTCGGAGGGTGCGGTATGCGGCGGCGGCGAGGAAGCCATCCTCCTCCTTCTCGTCCCCCAGAGAGTCGCAGACCCGGTTCATCTCGTCCGTGATTTCGTCGGGTGCGTGGCGCGCAACGTACTCGTCGAGGGCGGCGGCATAAACGTCGCTCCGCGACCGGCCGGCCTGACGGGCAAGAAGTTCGGCCCGCGCGTAGATGTCGTCCGGGATCGAAACCGCAGTCTTCATACCGGGAGTATAACCCGGCATGAGGGGCGGACCCTACTCCTCCCGCTCAACCCACCACGCCCGGGTACCGGGAACGAACGCGGTGACCCCCGCGGGCCCGAGCTCGACGCCGCGCATCCGCTTGCTGAAGCCCCAGGTGGTGCTGTAGTTCCACAGGAACAGGGCGGGCTGGTCGGCCTGGACGTGGGCCTGCAGTTCGCGCAGCAGTTCGGTGCGGCGGTCGCGGTCGAGTTCCATGCGGGAGCGGTCGAAGAGTTCGTCGACCTTGGGGTTGCTGTAGCTGTCGTAGTTGCGGCCGTTTTCGATCGCTTCGGTGTGGAAGAAGTTCCGCCAGATGTCCGGGTCGGCGAAGACCTGGTAGGTGTCGACGTGGGCGATCATCTCGTGCTGGATCAGCAACGGCGAGCGGCTCGCGTTCTCCTGGATCTCGGTGTCGAAGGAGACGCCGATGCGGCGCAGGTCGTCGCGGTAGATGTCGACCATGCGGCGGGCGTCGACGAAGGACTGGGGCAGGTTCATCATGAAGTGGAACCGGACCTGCTCGCCGTCGATCTCCTTGTACCGCCAGCCGTCGTCGGGGCTGGTCAGCCAGCCCGCCTCGTCGAGCAGTGCGGCGGCCTTCTCGAGGTCGTACTCGAGCGGCTCGACGTCGGGGTTGTGGCTCCAGTGGCTGGGCGGGAACATCCCGTTGGAGCGGGTGTAGACGTTCCAGCTCACCTGGCGCAGCACGCGCTCGGCGTCGTAGGCGTGGGCCATCGCGCGCCGCACCCGGACATCGCCGAAGAAGTGGTTGTTGCCGCCCTGCTGCCAGCCGATGTAGGCCTGCATCCAGCGCGGCCCCCAGGCCTTGACGCCGGTGGCGTGGAACTCCTCGTCGTTGGTCTGGCTGCCGTGCTGCTGGACGGTCAGCCAGATGTCGTCGAGCTGCCCCTTGCGGAACTGGAGCAGGGCGGCGTTCCGGTCGCTGTGGGTGGTGATCGCCTGTCGCCGGATGGGCGGCTTGTCGTGGTGGTAGTCCTCCCAGCGCTCGACGACCACGCGGTCGGCGTGGATCCACTCGACGAAACGGAACGGCCCGTTGCCGATGCCGAGTTCCCGCAGGTAGCGGTTGTAGTAGGCGCTCGTGCGCAGCGTCGGATCGGCGGCGCGCTCTTCCGGGTTGTTCAGGATGTGCGCCGGGACGACGGGAAAGTAGAGGTTGTCGATGCGGAGCGCCGAGACCTGCCGGTGGACGACGTCGAAGGTGATGTCGTCGATGATGCGGATGTCCTCGATCTCGGCGGCCTTGTACTTGTAGTCGACCGCCGGCACGTTGTCGTCGGCGATCGCCTCCCAACTGAAGCGGACGTCCTCGGTGGTGACCGGCGCGCCGTCGTGCCAGCGCATCCCGGCGTGGAGCTTGATGCGGTGGACGAGGCCGCCCTCCAGCTCCTTGACCTCGTCCACCATCGCCGGGTTCCACTCCGCGGTGAGGTCCGGGGCGCGGTGCGCGATCGGGTCGAACAGCAGGCGGTAGAGGAAGCCGTCGGTCCAGGCGCGGATGAAGAGCGGGTTGAGCGAGGTCGGCTGGTCGAGCGAGTAGCGGTTGATCGTGGCCTCGGTGTCGGCCCGCTTGGGGTCGAAGGGCGCGAACAGCGAATCGGGGTTGGAAATCGGATCCGTGCCCGGGTCGTAGTCGAACATCGCGCTCCGGGCGGGTGCGGCCGGGTGGCCCAGGCAGCCCGTCAGCAGCAGGGCGGCGATGCCGGCTGCGGCGAGGCGAATGATCATCGGCATTCGGCGCCGCCCGCTCCGTCGAGCTGGACGGGGCGGGCGCAGAACTCCTGTTCGCACATGGCGCTTAGCGTGTCGGGATCTTCGACGTTGGCCCAGCTCCTCCGGCCGTCCGGCAGGCGGCAGGCCAGGTGTGCGACGGTGGGTTCGAAGCTCGGCGCTTCGCGCTCGCCGTAGGTGGAACGGTACGAGGTCGACTTCGCGCTGCCGCCGCCGAACATGACGGTGTAGGACTCGATCTCGGCCGGCCCCGTGTAGTCGGCCACGGCTTCGCGCTTCGGGAGTGCGTGGACCTCGGCGGTCAGGTCCTCGTGCCGGTAGGGTCGATCCGGTTCCCCGGCGCTGTAGACACCGAAGGAGTGCTTGGTCAGCATGCCGCCGTTCGCGGTGACGAGGGCGCGGCCGTCGTCCGTTTGGCGCAGGAGTTCGGCCGTGCGGGCGATCGAGTGCATGACGTAGCTGTTGAGCGGTCCGCCGCCGAACGTGAGGCCGCCGGTGACGGTGAGCCGGCGCTGCGGATCGAGACCGAGTTCCCTCGCCGCCACCTGCACGGAACTCGGGAAGCAACTGTAGACATCGACGAAGTCGAGATCGGCCGCGTCGACACCGGCGAGTTCGAGCGCCCTCTTGCCTGCCAGCCGGATCGCCGGCGACGAGTGGAGGTTGTCGCGCTCGGAGACGAAGTAGTGGTCGACGGCGTCGGCGCCGCTGACCGGAAAGACCATCTTCGACCGCGGTACGTCCAACGCGAGCGCCACATCCAGCGAGCAGAGCACAAGCGCTGCCGCCATGTCGACGCGCATGTTCGCGTTCATCAGCTTCGTGTAGGGGTAGGTCACGGCGCGGTTGGCGGGCGACACCGTGCCGATCTCGGCGGCGGTCAGAGGCGTCCTGATCCACGCGTTGGGATTCTCCTGAGCCACGCGGTTGAATCCCGCCCAGAGTTCGGCGATGCGGGCGAGGTGGCCCTCGACCGTTTCGCCGCCCTGCTTCCGCAGTGCAATGTCGAACAGGGAGTAGTACTGGACGGCCTGCTGGATGCCGCGGTTCATCTCCATCTCGTGCCGCGTCCAGCGGGTGTCGCCGTAACTCGTGTCCGGGAGCTTGGGAGGATCGTCGTCCTGCAGCCAGTCGAGGTCCATCCCCATCCTGCGCGCCCGACCCATCGTGCGGCCGCATTCGGCTGCGCAAAGCACGATCGCCTCGCGCCGGCCGCTCTGGATGTCCAGGGCACTCTGGTTGAACACCGTCTGCACCTGGTTGCCGCCGACCACGGAGAGGCCGGTCTCGACCCCCGCGAGGCCGAGGGCCTCGCTCACCATGAGCGCCGGATTCCGGTAGCCCCACACGCCCTTCATCGCCCGCACCGAATCGATCCTGTCGCGCAGGCCGGGCGCCTCGGCGTCGTCGAGGCCGGTCTCGACCGCCTCGACCATCAGTTCGATCGGCGAACGGGTTTCGGCCGGATCGTCGGCGCGCTGTAGCACCTGCGCGATGCCGACCAGTACGGGTGTGCGTTGGCTCATCGTGTGCTTGCCCTTCAGGGCTGTAAGCGCTGTCGAGTGGGGAACCGGAGCGGTGAGTGTAGCTTGCCCCTGCATTCTCTGAGGCTGCCGAGCGCTGCGCTAACGTAGCCGGGTCTCCTCACCGGCCCGGCGCATGCTTACAAAGCTCACGATCCGCAACTTCAAGCGCTTCGAGGAGGTCGAGATCGAGCTGGGCAGCGCCGTGGTGCTGATCGGCCCGAACAACTCGGGAAAGACCTCGGCGATGCAGGCGCTGGCGCTGTGGGACATCGGCCTTCGACGCTGGCTCGAGCGGCGGTCGGGCGGCAGCGCGCCGGAGAAGCGTCCCGGCGTGACGGTCAACCGCCGCGACTTGGTGGCGATTCCCGTTCCCAACGCCAACCTGCTGTGGCGCGACCTGCACACCCGGCACGTGCACACGGTGGACGGCCGGCAGCGGACGGACAACGTCTGCATCGACGTGATCGCCGAGGGCACGAGTTCCGCGCCGGCCTCCGACGCCGATGAGGAGCAGGGCGTTTCCGAGGATTCCGAGGCCGGTGCGGCCGGCCGCCCCTGGCGTTGCGGGCTCGAGTTCGACTACGCGAACCAGGAGTCCTTCTACTGCCGGCCGCTGCGGCTCGAACGGGGCCCGTCGCCGCCGCGGATGCCCGTGCCGGATGAAGCCAGGGCGCTCAAGGTCGCCTACCTGCCGCCGATGTCGGGCATGGCGTCGGCGGAGACGCGGCTCGATCCGGGGTCGATCAACGTTCGCATTGGTGAGGGCCGGACGGCCGAGGTGCTGCGCAACCTCTGCTTCCGGATTCACGGAGAAAGCCCGGCCGCCTGGTCCGACCTCACGGAGCGGATCGAGCGGCTGTTCGGCGTCGAACTCGACGAGCCGCTCTACGTCGAGGAACGCGGCGAGATCACGATGCGGTACCGGGAACGTGGTATCTGGCTCGACCTTTCGTCCAGCGGACGGGGTCTCCAGCAGACCCTGCTCATCCTCGCCTACCTCTACTCGAACCCGGGTGCCGTCTTGCTGCTCGACGAGCCGGACGCCCACCTGGAGATCCTTCGCCAGCGCGAGATCTACGCTCTCGTCCGCGAGCTGGCCGAGGGCAGCGGCAGCCAGATCGTGGCCGCCAGCCACTCCGAGGTGCTGCTCGCGGAAGCGGCCGGCACGGACACGGTGATCGCCTTCGTGGGCAAGCCGCACCGGATCGACGACGGCGGCAGCCAGGTCGCCAAGGCGCTCTCGCGGATCGGTTTCAACCAGTACCTCCAGGCGGAACTGGTCGGCTGGGTGCTCTATCTCGAAGGGTCGACGGATCTGGCGATCCTCAAGGCCTTCGCCCGCCGTCTTGGTCACGAAGCTGCCGCGAGAGCGCTGGAGCGTCCCTTCGTCCAGTACGTCGGCGACCGGCTCTCGAGCGCCGAACTGCACTTTCACGGTCTGCGCGAGGCCTGCCCGGGCCTTCGCGGCATTGCGCTCCTCGACAAGCTGCCGGAGAAGGTGGGCGCGGACGACGGGCTGGAGCGACAGGCCTGGAGAAAACGGGAGATCGAGAACTATCCGTGCTCGCGGTCAGCCCTCGAAGGCTGGGCCGCCGACAGCGCCCGGCGAGAGGCGTCCGGCCCGCTGTTCGAGGAGGCCGAGGCGGAGCGGCGGGTCGAGGCGATGCGGGCCTCGATCGCGGAGGTCGAAGAGGCGTCGGCGAAGAGCGGTCGGCCATCGCCGTGGGACGACGGCGCGAAGGCCAGCGCGGACCTCATGGCACCGTTGTTCGAGGTCTACGCCCGCAGGCTCGGTCAGGCGAACCTGATGTCGAAAGCGAACTTCCACCGGCTGGCCGAGTTCGTACCGGAAGACGAGGTCGATCCGGAGGTGGTGGAGAAGCTGGACGCCATCGCCCGTGTCGCGGAGGCCGCCGACCCGTGAACGTGCTTGCCATGTTGACCCGGCAAGGGGCTTCAAACCGGGTGCGCCGGCGTCCCCGCCGGCTGCCGCCGGAGGCGGCCATCGGACGTGGCGGCCGAAGGCCGGCTCCGCTCGGTCTGGCTGTCGTGCTGGCGCTCCTGGCGCTCGCCTGCACGCCGCCGGCGGCCGACCAGCCTGCCGGTGCCGCTGAGCCGCAGCCGCCACGCCCGAACATCCTGTTCCTGTTCGCCGACGACCAGCGCGCCGACACGATCCGTGCCTGGGGCAACGAACTGATCGACACGCCGAACCTGGATCGCCTGGTGGCCGAGGGTTGGAGCTTCCGGCGCAACTACGTGTTCGGCTCGAACAGCGGCGCCGTCTGCGTCCCCAGCCGGGCGATGGTGCTGACCGGACGAAGCTGGATGCGCTCGCCGAACAGGATGGAGGGCGTGCCGACCCTGCCCCGGTTGCTCGAGTCGGAGGGCTACCGGACCTTCATCACCGGCAAGTGGCACAACGGCGAGGAGGCGCTGCTGCGCGCCTTCGACCGGGGCACGGCGATCTACCTGGGCGGCATGGCGGATCACACCCAGACCGAGGTCCAGGACATCGAGAACGGCGGCATGGTGCGCCGGCGGGTGGGGGAGACCTTCTCCAGCGAGCTGTTCGCGGACGCGGTCATCGAGTTCCTCGACGCGCGGGCCGCGGCGGAGGCGAGCGGCGAACCGGAGCAGCCGTTCTTCGCCTACGTGCCGTTCACGGCGCCGCACGATCCCCGCCAGCCGCCGGCCGAGTACCGCGAGCCCTACTACGACCGCAACCTGCCGCTGCCCGCCAACTACAAGCCGCAACACCCGTTCGACAACGGCGCCCTCATCCTCCGCGACGAGAACCTTGCTGCCTGGCCGCGCACCGAAGACGTGATCCGCGACCAGCTCGCCGAGTACTACGGCCTGATCACCCACCTCGACGACCAGGTGGGCCGGATCCTCGACGCCCTGGACGAGAACGGCCAGGCCGGGCACACGATCGTCGTCTACGCCGCCGACCACGGGCTTTCGGTCGGCAGCCACGGTCTCTTGGGCAAGCAGAACCTCTACGAACACTCCATGCGGTGCCCGCTGATCATCCGCGGCCCGGGCATCCCGCACGGTACGACCGAGGCGTTCACCTATCTCTACGACCTCTTCCCGACCCTGCTCACCGCCGGTGGCGTCGAGATGCCGCCCGGCATCGACGGCCGGGACCTGGCGCCCCTCTGGTCCGGCGGCGATCCCACTTGGCGGCAGAGCGTGTTCTTGCCCTACAGGGACGTCATGCGCGCGGTGCGCGACGACCGCTTCAAGCTGATCGTGTACCCCAACGTCAACCACCGCCAGTTGTTCGATCTCGCCGAAGACCCGGACGAACTGACGAATCTCATCGCCGATCCTGACCACAAGGAAACCGCTTCCCGCCTCGAAGCCCTCCTCGAAGGCTGGCAGACCGCCTTGGGCGACACTGTGCCCCTGTCCGTCTCCGACCCGGCCCCGCTACACCGCGACCTCACCGGCACCGAACGCGAACCCGACCGCTGGCAACCCGACTGGATCGTGGAGAAGTACTTCGACGGATAGGCCAATGCAGTCCGACGCCGACCAGCCCGGGAGGGGCCAGCGGGGCTTGGCTCCAGCGGACTTGGAGCGAGCGACTCCCGATGCCGCTTCAGGAACCGACGACCAACCGGAGCGAGCGGAATGGAGTGAGCGCCGCCCTCCCATCTTCCGAGAGAGCGCGAACGACCGCAGGAGCCAAGCCCCGCTGGCCCCTCCCGGGCGGGTGCGCGCCTCCGCCGACTAGCGGGCGCCTTCGGCCTGGGCGCGGCCGCGGGCGCGGATGCCGGCGAGGCGTTCGCCGACTTCTTCGGGCTTGGGGCCTCGGTACATGCGGTTGACCTCGACTTCGTAGTCCATCGCGTCGCCGAGGGTCAGGTCGAAGCCGCGGTCGATCATCCGCTTGTACTGGAACTGGAGTTGCCCCGGTTTCGTGGACGGTTTGTGTTTAGGGATTCAAGCAGCCTCTC
>JAPOXA010000187.1 GCA_026707325.1 Acidobacteriota bacterium
CTGGCGCCGAACCGCCGGCGCCGCCGCCGCCGGCCGCGCTGCCGCGCGGGGCGGGACCTCCGCCCGGCGCCGCTGGCGCGGCGGCCGACCCGCCGTTCGTGTCGAGCGCGCAGACGCAGACTTCCGACATCGACGTGCTGATCCTCTACACGCCCTTCGCCCTGTTGAGGCAAACGAGCCGGGCGGCGCTGGAGACGAAGATCGACCTCTGGTTCACCGAGACGAACCAGATGTTCGCGAACAGCGGAGTCAACGCCAGGGTTCGTCTGGCCCTGGCGGTCGAGGTCGACTACGAGGAGACGCCGGACGCGATCGATCTGACCCGCCTGGCCCTGTCGCGGGACGGCTACATGGACGAGGCGCACGCGCTGCGGGACGCGGTGGGGGCGGATGTGGTCCACTTGGTCGAAGGGAGGTCCACCTACTGCGGCATCGCGTACGTCATGACGACCGTGGGCGCCGACTTCGCGCAGTATGCGTTCGGCGCCACGAATGTCATCTGCGGCGCCGGCCCGTTCGCTCACGAAATCGGCCACAACATGGGGTTGAGCCACGACCGCTACCAGCACAATGTCGAGTCCCTGGCGGGGTTCCAGAACCAGCCCCATGCCGGTTCCTTCGGTTACAACAACCTGAAGATCCTGGAGGATCCGGCGCCCGCCGCGAACGTCCCCTGGCGCACGATCATGGCCTACCGCACGATGTGCCGGAACATGGAGGTCACGGGGTGCTCGCAGATCAACTACTTCTCGAACCCCAGATTGCAGGCCATGGATACCGGCCACCCGCTTGGCGTCGATTCAACGGCCGACTCGAGCCTCGTCACCGGGCCGGCCGACGCCGTCGCCACCCTGAACGTCTCGGCCCCCGTGGTGGCGGCCTTTCGCGCGCCGCCGACGTCGGCCCCCGCCGTCGCCTGGCTCAGGCGCACGACGGAGGACGACGCCTTCGGTCACGGCCCTGGTCCGAGAGGCTGGACGCTGACGGACACGCTCGGCTGGCGCATCGCCTTCACGAAGGACGTCCGCAACGTCACCGCGGACGACTTCGTGCTGACCGGTTCGGGGTTCGGATCGCCCGTCATCGCCGTAGCGGCCAGGGGCGGCAGCCAGCGCGCGTACGACGTCGAGGCCTCGGGCGGCGGCCTCGCCAGCTTCGACGGCGAGGTCGGGCTCGACTTCGCGTCCGGCCAGAACATCGAGGACCTCGACGGCACGGCGCTGTCGTCGACCTGGCCCGCCGACGCGGAACGCTCCTACAACGTGGACAACTCGGGACCGGTCGCCACCGTCTCGCCCGCCACCGCGAGCGCCTCGCCGTTCCTCGTGACGGTGACCTGGAACGAGGCCGTGAGCTCGGGCACTCCCATCGGCATCACCGCGACGGGCGTCTCCTTCGACTGGCACGAGTCCACCGGCGAGACGATCTGGACCGCCACCGCGACCCTCCAGGACGCCGCCAGCGCCCGCACGCTCAACATCGCCATTCCCGAGTTCGAAACGTTCGACCGCTTGCGGCAGCACAGCGCGGCGCAGACCGCGCAGATCTCCTTCGATCCTCAGCTCTCCACTCCGTCTCTCTCGGTCAGCGGTTTCGCGAACGGTTCCGTGGCCGAGAACACCGCCTGGACCTCCGCCGCGCCCACGCTCGGCGGCGGCCCGGTGGGGACCGTCGCCTGGGCCTTTCAGGCGCGGGATCCGGGCTTCTCCATCGATACCGCCACCGGGGTCGTCACTCTGGCGCCCCGGGACTACGAGAACGAGCTGGATAGCGGCGAGGACAACGTCTACGAGGCGACGGTCATCGGCGCCGACGCCAACGGAAACTTCGCCACGGCGTCCGTTTCGGTGACGGTGACGGACGTCACGGAAACCCGGTGGCTCGACATCCTCCGGTTCTACAGCAGAAAACACCCGGAGCGCATGGAGCTCAGCCTCAGTCCCAGCATGGGGGGGCAACTCGTCATCCGCGGTGGAGTGGTCGTGGTCGACGACGGCCCGTCCGGGGAGGTGACCTTCAGTCTGGGTGGGCCGGACGCTTCGTTGTTCACCCTGTCGGGCGGCGATCTCGTGCTTGCCGCGAAGGACTACGAGAACCCCCAGAGCGCGGACGGGGACAACGACTACCACGTGACGCTCAAGGCGACGGACGAGGACGGCAACACGAGGACGGAGACCATGACCGTGCGCATCATCGACCGGCTGCCCCGGCCCCTGGAGCTGTTGAGTCCGGCGAACGGCGCGGTGAACGAGAACGCCGTCTGGACCGCTGGCGCCCCCACGTTCGAGGGTCAGCCCTTCGGCGACACGACGGTGACGAAATCCGGCGCGGACGCGGCCCGCTTCACGCTGGATTCGCAGAAGAACCTGAGCCTTCCGGCGCAGGACTTCGAGGATCCCCAGGACGCGGACACCGACAACGTCTATGAAGTGACGGTCCGGCTGACCGACGAGGAGGGCAACTTCGCCGAGAAGGACATCACGGTGACCGTGGCCGACGTGAGCGAAACGGCGCAGAAGCCGTCGGTGAGCGTCCGGGCGTCGCCGTCGTCCATCCGCGAGGGAGAATCGTCGACGGTGACGGCGACCTTGTCGTCCACCCTGAACGCGGCGGTGACGATTCCGCTCACGCTGGGCGGAACGGCCCAGACGGCGGACTACACGATGCCGTCGAGCATCACGATTCAGGCGAACGCCTTGTCGGCCACGGCGTCGCTGGTCGCGGCGACGGACACCGACACCACGGCCAGCGAGACGGTGACGGTCGCTCTCGATGTGGCGAACCTGCCGTCCGAGGTCCAGGCGGGCACACCCGCCAGCGCCACGGTGACGATCACGGACGGGACGCCGGTGGTGAACCTGAAGGTATCGCCCAATCCGGTGGAGGAGGGTGCGAGCGCGACGGTGACGGTGGAGTTGTCGAAGACGTGGGGCAGCTCGCTGACGTTCGCGCTGGTGACGGCGCCGACGGGTTCGTCGCCCGCCGAGCCGACGGACTATACGCCGCCGGGCAGCATCGCGGTGACCGCGGGGCAGACGTCCGCCGCGGGTTCGCTCGGGACGGCGGACGATTCGGACCGGGACGACGAGACGCTTCGGGTCTCGCTTCCGGCGACGCTTCCGGCCGGCGTGGTGGCGGGCGCCGCCTCGAGCGTGACGGTGACGATCGCGGACAAGACGCCGCAACCGGGGAAGCCGTCGGTCAGTCTCGGCGTTTCGCCGAACCCGGTGGCGGAGGGCCAGAGCGCGACCGTGAAGGCGACTCTGACCGCCCCCCTGAGTTCGGGGGTGACGATTCCGCTGACGGTGACCCGCGGCACGGCCGAGCGGGGGGATTTCGACCCTCCTTCGAGCATCGCGATCTTGGTCGGCTCGTTGTCGGGCACGGCATCGTTGGTGACGAAGGGCGATTCGGACCGTGACAGCGAGACACTGACGGTGGCGCTGGGCCCCCTGCCGTCCGACGTCAACCGCGGTTCGCCGAGCAGCGTGGGGGTCACCATCACCGATACGACACCGCCGGCGAAGCCGTCCGTTCGTCTCGGGGTGACGCCGAATCCGGTGGGGGAGGGTTCGTTCGCGGTGATCACGGCGACGCTGTCGCGGACGTTGAGCAGCGCGGTTCGCGTGCCGCTGATCGTGACGGCGGTCACCGCCGAGCCGGGCGACTACGTGGCGCCGGACGCGGTGACGATTCCCGGCGGCCAGTCGAGGGCCTCGGTCGCGCTCCGGACGATCGACGACGCGGACACGGCCGACGAGACGGTGGTCGTGGCTCTGGGGACGTTGCCGTCCGACGTGACGCCAGGTTCTCCGCGGCGAGTCACGTTGATGATCAGCGATGACGGCAGCGGCGGTGGTGGCGGCGGTGGTGGTGGCGGCGGTGGCGGCGGTGGCGGCGGTGGCGGTGACGGTGGTGGTGGCGGCGGTGGCGGCGGTGGCGGCGGTGGTGGTGGTGGCGGTGGCGGCGGTGGCGGCGGTGGCGGTGACGGTGGTGGTGGTGGCGGTGGTGGTGGTGGCGGACCACCTCCCCCTCCGCCCGGTCCGCCTCCGCCACCACCTCCCCCCCCCGGTCCGCCGGTCGCGTCCCTGGAGTTGGCGGGCGCCACGTGCGACGAAGAGTTGTGCCGGGTCCTGACGGGGACGCCGGTGCGGTTCATCGATGCCAGCACCGGCAAGGTCCTGTCCCGGAAGTGGGACTTCGGTGACGGGAAGTCGTCGGAGTCCCACCTTGCGGAGCACTCCTGGTCGTCGCCGGGCTTCTTCGAAGTGACGCTTGCGGTGAGCGACGGAGCGACGGTATCGACGGCGAGTCGACGGTTCCTGGTGGAGGCTTCGGAGCCTCAAGGGAACTGCGAGCCGAATCCGGAGACGCGTTGCCTGCGGGATTCGCGCTACGCGGTGTCGGTGGAGTGGCGGAAAGCGGACGGCGAGAGCGGTCACGGGCGGGTGGCGTACGAGGGGACGAACGACTCGGGCGTGTTCACGTTCTTCGGCCGGGAGAACTGGGAAGTCATGATCAAGGTGCTGAACGGCTGTGCCGTGAACGGCCACGCATGGGTGTACGGGGCGTCGACGACGGACCTCGGCTACACCATCCGGGTGACCGACACCGCGACGGGAGTCGTCAGGGAGTACGCAAACGAGCCGGGCCGCTCCGCGCCCGCGATCACCGATGCAACCGCGTTTCCGGGTTGCTAGGCTGCGGCGCCGTGGGCGCTCTGGACGGACTTCGAGTTCTCGACCTTTCGCGGCTGGCGCCCGGCCCCTACTGCTCCATGTTGCTCGCCGACATGGGAGCGGACGTGCTGCGGGTCGACAACGCGGTCGGTGGACCGGTCCGCTCGGGCGACATGGTGTCGCGCAACAAGAGGAGCATCGCGCTCAACCTGAAGACGGCGGCCGGCCAGCGGATCCTTCACCGGCTGGCGGCGGAAGCCGACGTCTTCCTGGAGGGCAACCGGCCGGGCGTCTGCGCGCGGCTCGGCTGCGACTACGCGACGCTTTCGGCGCTCAACCAGCGTCTGGTGTACTGCTCTCTCACCGGCTACGGCCAGTCGGGCCCGATGGCGCAGGCCGCGGGCCATGACGTGAACTACATCGCCCTGGCGGGCGTGCTGTCGCAGATCGGCAACGGCACGGATCCGCCGCTGCCGCCGCTCAACCTGGTCGCCGACTTCGGCGGCGGCGGGCTGATGGCCGCCTTCGGCATCCTCTGCGCCCTGTTCGAGCGCGAGTGCTCGGGCCGGGGCCAGTACATCGACGCGGCGATGGTCGACGGCGCCGCTTCGCTGATGGCGGTTCACTTCGGGCAGAAGGGGGCGCGGTCGACGCCCGGCGTCGGACTGCTCGGAGGCGGCGCCGCGTTCTACCGCTGCTACGAATGCAAGGGCGGCGGCTACGTGTCGGTGGGCGCCATCGAGCCGCAGTTCTTCGCCGCGCTCTGCGAAGGCACCGGCGTCGACGTCGTCGACGAGCAGATGGACACCGATCGCTGGCCGGAGCACATCGAGGCGTTTCGACGCGCCTTCCTGGAGCGGACGCGGGACGAGTGGGCCGAGGTCTTCACCGAACTGGACGCCTGCGTGTCGCCCGTGCTCGACCTCGACGAGGCGCCCGGGCACGCGCACAACGCCGAGCGCGGCACGTTTCCGATCGGACCCGACGGCGAGATCCACATCGCGCCCGCGCCGCGCCTGGAACGTACGCCGGGCGATCTCCGGCGGCGTGAACCGCGGATGGGGGAGCACACGGAGGACGTCCTGACCGAGTTGGGCTTCAGCGCCGAAGACATGGTCGAACTGGAAGAGGAAGGAGCGATCCTGAGGACATGACGGACACGAACACGCATGAGGCTCCGCCTGCCGGCGCCGCCGGTAGGGTCTTCGAGGACTTCGAGGTCGGCCAGGTGTTCCGGCACGCGCTGGGGCGGACGGTTACCGAGGGCGACAACGTCTGGCTGACGATGATCACCCTGAACCCGAACCCGATCCACTTCGACCGGGAGTACGCGAGTCAGACGGAGTGGGGCCGGCCGCTGGTCAACTCCTGCTTCACCCTGTCCCTGGTCACGGCCCTGACGGTGGCCGATCTTTCGCAGAACGCGGTGAACCTGGGTTGGGACAAGGTCCGCCTGCCCAACCCGGTGTTCGAGGGCGACACCCTCTACGCGCAGAGCGAGGTGCTCTCCGTGCGCGAGTCGAAGTCGCGGCCGCACCAGGGAATCGTCGGCTTCCGGACCGTCGGCTACAACCAGGACGGCAAGCCCGTCATCACCTACGACCGGACGATCCTGGTGTACCGCCGGGGCCACGTGCCGGCGAAGCCGGTGCGACCGGAGTTGCGCGCCTAGCGGTCGGCCAGTGGCAGGTAGTCGCGGGCCTCGGCGCCGGTGTAGATCTGCCGCGGGCGGTTGATCCGGTTGTCCGGGTCGACGCTCATCTCCTTCCAGTGGGCCAGCCAGCCGGGTAGCCGGCCGAGTGCGAACATGACGGTGAACATGTTCGTCGGCAGGCCCATCGCCCGGTAGATGATGCCGCTGTAGAAGTCGACGTTCGGGTAGAGCTTTCGCTCGACGAAGTACTCGTCCCGGAGGGCGACCTCCTCCAGGCTCTTGGCGATTGCCAGCAACGGATCGTCAACGCCGAGCTGTTCCAGGACCTGGTCCGCGGCCCCCTTCAGAATGCTGGCCCGCGGGTCGAAGTTCTTGTAGACGCGGTGGCCGAAGCCCATCAGGCGGAAGGGATCGTCCCTGTCCTTGGCGCGGTCCACGAACTTGCTGAAGTCGTCGCCGCTGTCGCGGATCGCCTCCAGCATCTCGATCACCTGCTGGTTCGCTCCGCCGTGAAGCGGTCCGGACAGGGCGTCGATGCCGGCCGAGATCGCGGCGAACAGACTGGCGCCGGAACTGCCCACCATGCGGACCGTCGAAGTGGAGCAGTTCTGCTCGTGATCGGCGTGCAGGATGAGCAGCATGTTCAGGGCCTTGGCCAGAACCGGCGGCGGCTCGTAGTCCTCGCACGGGACGGAGAACATCATGTTGAGGAAGTTCTCCGCGTAGCCCAGGTCGTTCTGCGGGTAGACGAAGGGCTGGCCGATCGACTTCTTGTAGGAGAACGAGGCGATCGTCGGCAGCTTGGCGATGAGACGGACGACGTGCAGGTCGACGTCCTCTTCCTCGGAGTAGAAGGTGGCGAGCGACGAGATCATCGAGGACAGAATGGCCATCGGATGGGCCGTCGGCGGGTAGGCCTCGAAGAACTTCTTCATGTCCTCGTGGATCAGCGTGTGCCTTCGCAGCCTGGCGCGGAAGTCCTCCAGCTCATCCTGATCGGGCAGCTCGCCGTAGATCAGCAGGTAGCAGACCTCGACGAAGGTCGCCTCCTCCGCGAGCTGTTCGATGGGGTAGCCGCGGTAGCGGAGGATGCCCCGCTCGCCGTCGATGAAGGTGATCGCACTGCGGCAGGACCCGGTGTTGCCGTAGCCCGGATCCAGTGTGATTGCGCCGGTCAGGCTCCGGAGCGCGTGGCTCTGGATCGCCACTTCGCCCTCGGAGCCGACGATTACGGGGAATTCGTACTCCTGGTCCTCGTAGGTCAGTTTGGCCGCTTTCATCTTGACGGTCTCACCCCTTCTTCTTCCCCCAGAGTTCTGCCCTTCCCGGCATCCGAATCGTCCTGGGCCGCATTCGGCGCGGAGTGTAGCAGTCCCCAATGCGCTCGTGGGGGGCGGCGCGGTCCGGTTCAGACGCCCCGCTTCTCGGCGCCCCACAGGGTCTTGTGGAGTTGCAGCGAAACCCGCGCCGGAAGCCGGTCCTCGAGCACCCACGAGGCGAGTTCGGCGGGCTCCAGGGCGTCCCAGACGGGCGAGAGGTGGACGGCGCAGCGGCGATCGATTCGGTGCTCCCGGATGGCCTGTCGCGCCCACTCGTAGTCGTCGCGGTCCTGGACGACGAGCTTCACCTCGTCGGTAGCCCGCAGGTCCAGCAGGTTGGGCCAGTGGTTGTTCGCGGCCTCGCCGCTGCCCGGGCATTTCAGATCGACGATGCGTCTCACGCGCGGGTCGACGCCGGAGATGTCGAGTCCGCCGCCGGTCTCGAGCAGGACCTCGAGGCCGCGGTCGCACAAGCCGCTCATCAGGGTGTGGACCCCGGGCTGGAGCAGCGGCTCGCCGCCGGTGACTTCGGCCAGGGGACAATCGTACGAGAGCACTCGCTCGATGACGTCGTCGACCCGCATCCAGGCGCCTTCGTAGAAGCTGTACTCGGTATCGCACCAGGTGCAGCGCATCTGGCAGCCGGTGAGTCGCACCAGTACGCAGGGGCGGCCCGCGAAGGTCGATTCCCCCTGGATCGAGTAGAAGATCTCGTTGATCCTGAGGCGCTCGGGGGCCGGCAGCGCGGCGACGCAGTTCAGGAGCTTGCGCCGTGGAGGCGCAACGCAGTGAGACTCGCGGCGGAAGCTCATGGACGGGTGGGGGCTGGGGCCAAACACGGAGTGTGCGACGTGTTTGGCGGCGCGACCGCAGGACGTGGATCAGGCGTCGTCGTCAAGGAGCTGTCGCAGCACGTACTGGAGGATCCCCGCGTGCCGGTAGTACTCCGCTTCCTGGGGCGTGTCGAGGCGGACGCGCGCGCGGAAGCCGATCTCGCCGTCGTCGCCCGCGGCCCGTACGCGCACGGTCAGGCCGGGTTCGAAGTCCGCGGCGAGCCCGGCGGCAAGCCCCTCGATGGCGTACTCCTCGCGGCCGGTCAGCCCCAGTTCGGCGGGGCCTTCGCCGTCCAGGAACTCGAGCGGCGCGATCCCCATCCCGACCAGGTTGCTGCGGTGGATCCGCTCGTAGCTCCTGGCGATGACCGCTTCCACACCGAGCAGCCGGGGCCCCTTGGCGGCCCAGTCGCGCGACGAACCCGTGCCGTACTCGAGCCCGGCCAGGATGATCTGCGGCACGCCGCGCTCGCGGTAGGCCATCGCCGCGTCGTAGATCGACATCTGCTCGCCTTCCGGCAGCAGCACGGTGTAGCCGCCCTCGACTCCCGGCACCAGGTGATTGCGCAGGCGGACGTTGGCGAACGTGCCCCGCATCATGACCTCGTGGTTGCCGCGGCGCGCGCCGTAGGCGTTGAAGTCGGCGGGCTGCACCCCGAGCTCGCGGAGGTAGTGCCCGGCCGGGCTGTCCGGGCTGATCGGGCCTGCGGGCGAGATGTGGTCCGTGGTCACCGTGTCGCCGAGCACCGCCAGCACGCGGGCGCCGGCGATGTCCCGTACCGGCTCCGGCTGGCGCGGCATGTCGGCGAAGAACGGCGGCTGCTTGACGTAGGTCGAGTCGTCCTGCCAGTCGAACGTCTGTCCGGCTGGAACGTCGAGCGCCCGCCAGGCTTCGCTGCCCGCGAAGACGTCGGAGTACTGGCGCGTGAACATCTCCGGCCGCAGCGAGTTCTCGAGGGCCGCCTGGATGTCGCCCTGGGCCGGCCAGATTTCGCGCAGGTAGACGGGACCGTCGGGGCCGTCGGCGAGTGGCTCGCGGTACAGGTCGATGTCGATGCGGCCGGCGAGCGCGTAAGCCACGACGAGCGGCGGCGAGGCCAGGTAGTTGGCGCGCACTTCGCTCGAGATTCGGCCCTCGAAGTTGCGGTTCCCGGAGAGGACGGAAACCGTGACCAGCTCGCCTTCGGCGATCGCGGCCGATGTCGCGGGAGGCAGCGGGCCGCTGTTGCCGATGCAGGTCGTGCAGCCGTAGCCGACGGTGTGGAAGCCGAGCTCCTCCAGGTAGGCGGTCAGACCGGCCTCCGCCAGGTAGTCGGTGACGACCTTGGACCCGGGCGCCAGACTCGTCTTCACCCACGGCCGGGTCCGGAGCCCCGCCTCGACGGCCTTCTTCGCCAGCAGTCCGGCGGCCAGCATGACGGACGGGTTCGACGTGTTCGTGCAACTCGTGATGGCCGCGATGACCACCGAGCCATCCGTGATCCGGGCCGGTTCACCCGCCTCACCGGCGTCGTCGGCCGCCGGGGCGTCATCGGCCGCGTCGTTGCCGTCGAGCACTGGCAGGCCACCGCCGCGGGTCGACAACTGGGGCAACTGACCGAGGAAGGAGTCCTTGACCCCGGACAGTGGAACCCGGTCCTGGGGCCGCCTTGGTCCGGCCAGCGACGGCTCGACCGTGGCCAGGTCCAGCTCCAGCGTGTCGCTGTACTCGGCTTCCGGCGTGTCCTGATCGTGAAAGAGCCCCTGTTCGCGGCAGTACGCCTCGACCAGTTCCACCCGCGCCTCGCTGCGCCCGGTGAACCGGAGGTAGTCGATGGCGGCGCGGTCGATCGGGAAGATGCCGCAGGTCGCGCCGTACTCGGGCGCCATGTTCGCGATCGTCGCGCGGTCGGCCAGCCTGAGCTCGGCGAGCCCGGGGCCGAAGAACTCGACGAACTTGCCGACGACTCCGTGGCTGCGCAGCATCTCGGTGACCCGCAGCACGAGGTCGGTGGCGGTGGTCCCCTCCGGCAGGGCGCCGACGAGGCGGAAGCCGACGACCTGGGGCACCAGCATGGCGATCGGCTGGCCGAGCATCGCGGCCTCCGCCTCGATGCCGCCCACGCCCCAGCCCAGGACGCCCAGGCCGTTGATCATCGTGGTGTGGGAATCGGTGCCCACGAGGGTGTCGGGATAGGCGAAGGGCGGCTCGGCGTGACCGTTCCGCGAGTGCATGACGCCGCGCGCCAGGTACTCGAGGTTCACCTGGTGGACGATGCCGGTTGCCGGCGGCACGACGCGGAAGTTCTCGAAGGCGGTCTGCCCCCAGCGCAGGAACAGGTAGCGCTCCTCGTTGCGCTCGAACTCCCGTTCGGCGTTGATCAGGAGCGCGGCGGCGGAGCCGTACTCGTCGACCTGGACGGAGTGGTCGATCACCAGTTCCGCCGGCTGCAGCGGGTTGATCCGGGCGGCATCGTTGCCCATGGCCGCCATCGCGTCGCGCATTGCGGCCAGGTCGGCCACCGCGGGGACGCCGGTGAAGTCCTGGAGCAGGACCCGGCCAGGCATGAAGGCGATCTCTACGTTCGGCTCGGCCCGGGGTTCCCAGCGGGCGACGGCCTCGATGTCGTCGGCCGGAACGACGCGGCCGTCCTCCCGCCGGAGCAGGTTCTCGAGCAGGATCTTGAGGGCGTACGGCAGGCGCTCCACCGGCAGGCCGGCGTCGCCCAGGGTCGGCAGGTGCGCGATCCGGAAGGACCGACCGGCGGCCGTCATCGTCCGTATCGCGCCGAAGCTGTTCGTCATGTCTGGCTCTCTCTGTGATCGCCGGCCCGGGCAGCCGGACGCTTGAAGTTCAGGTGCGGCCTCGGCCGGAGACTACCCAAAGCCGGGTGCGCGGTTCTGACCCGCGGAAGGCAACGTGCCGGCGGCAGGCCGGCGCCGCCTGTGCGCAGGGCCGCGTGTAGAGTCGCGCCCATGGCCGGGGTGGACGACTTCGAGACGCCGACACTGCTGGTCGCCATGCCTCAGGTTCTCGATCCGTTCTTCTTCCGCGCGGTCGTGCTGCTCGCGGCCCACGAGGACGGCGGCGAGGGCGGCAGTCTGGGCTTCGTCGTCAACCGGCCGAGCCAGCTCAAGGTCGACGAGGTCCTGCGCGAACTGGACATCGAGTGGTCCGGCGGCTCGGAAGTCGTGGCCTTCGTCGGCGGTCCGGTGCAGCCCGAGGTCGGCACGGTGCTGCTGTCTCTCGACGGCCTGACCGGCCTGGATCGGGACGGCATCACGGAGATCGCTCCGGGTGTCGGAGCCACGCAGAACATCCTCGCGCTGCGCACGCTCGCCCGCAGCGCACCGGACCGGATGAGGCTCCTCCTGGGCCACGCGGGCTGGGCCCCGGGTCAGTTGATGCAGGAAGTCAGCCGCAGCGACTGGCTGACGGCGCCGGTCGAGGAATCGATCGTGTTTTCCGGCGACCCGGTAGACGCCTGGTCGGGCGCGCTCGCCTCGCTGGGGATCGATCCGGCGTCCCTGCCGAGCTGGACCGCCGGCGACGGCGACTCGAACTAACGGACGGACAGATCCGCGGCGCCGAGTGCCGGTGCGCCGGCCTTCCGGCCGGCTTGTCCGGGCGGATACTCGCCGTCCGGCGATCAGGCGCCCGTGGAACCGAAGCCGCCGTCGTTGCGGCCGCCCTCCTTCGGCTCCCGGCCGAGGGCGTCGTCCTCGCGGAACGTGACTTCGGGAACGGCGGCCACCACCATCTGCGCCAGCCGTTCGCCGCGCTCGATCTCCACGGGCTCGTCGCCCAGGTTGGCCAGCAGCAGCTTGACTTCGCCCCGGTAGTCGCTGTCGATCGTGCCGGGGGCGTTCAGGACCGTGAGACCCTGGCGAAACGCGAGGCCGCTGCGGGGCCGGATCTGCGCCTCGTAGCCGGGCGGCAGGCCGAGGATGAGGCCGGTCGGGACCAGAGTGCGTGCACCGGGGCCGATCCGGACCGGCCCGGAGGTGGCCGCGCGCAGGTCGTAGCCGGCGCTGCCGGTCGAGGCCCGCTCCGGCAGGCCGGCGGCGTGGGGCAGCCGCCGGATCCTGACGGCGACGGCGGATGTCATCCGTGCGCCCGCTGACGGGCGCGCGGACTGAGACGCGTGTGGCGCGGGTCGCGCCACAAGGGTGCCCGGCTCAACGGGCCTCTCTGCCGGGCGCCGTGCCGTCCTGGACCCTGGGACCGTCGAGCACTCCGGGCGGGAACGGCTTGCCGATCCACTCGCTGGTCAGCCGCGGCGGCGGCCGCCCGTCGCCGGCGCTGCCGGGCCTGAGCTGGATCAGTTCACTGGTGAAGTACCAGTCTCCGACGTCCTGCTGGCCGTTGAAGACGCGCATCGAGGGACCGGGCGTGGCGCTGTAGACGCCGAGGATCGGCCCGACGACGGGACCTTCGCCTTCTTCCTCGTTCGGCGGCGGCACGGCCGTCATGGAACCTCCGCCGGCGGCCGCGACGGCCGCCGCGTTGGTCGCCGGCTGCTCGCCGCCTGTCTGGTCGCCGCTTCGGCCGGCATTGCTCGGCCCTCCCTGCATGAGCAGGCCCCAGCGACCGTCCTCAGCCATCGGGTTGGGCCATAGTTGGCGAATCGCCCGCGGCTCCACCTCGACGAGTTCCTCGAGCGCCGTCGGCAGGCGTCCCTGCCGCACGCGGAAAATGCGGATCGCCTCGGCGTACTGCAGGCCGCGGAAGATGAGTTCCGCTTCCTTCTGTCGCTGCGCCCAACTGCTCCAGTAGGGCAGTGCGGCCGCGACCGCGATGTTCATCACCGTGATCAGGATGGCCAAGGCCACCATGTTGTAGCCGGCCTCGGAGCGGCCGGCCTGCCTCGGCCCGGGGCGGATCCCGCGGTCACCAGTCGGCATAGGCCTCCCCGTTCAGCGAGCTGTCCTCCGAACCGGAGTGAACGTCCTCGATTCCCGGATCCCCGAACGGCGAGAGGTCGGTCTCGGCCCAGGGGTCTTCGTCGGCCGAGGAAGGGAACTCGGCGAGAACCTCGACCCAGGTCTCGGTGCTGCGGGTGATCGGGTCGGGCGGTATCGCGCGCAGGTACTCAGCCTCGACGAGCGCCTGGAGGCTCGGCGGGTAGTGGCCCTTGTCGGCGTAGTGCTGCTCGATCGCGTCGCGCATGACCCGGAGGTTTTGCTTGAGGGCCGCCTCCTGGGCCCGCCGGGGCGCGTTCTTGAGCAGCGGTACGGCGACCGCGGCGAGGATGCCGATGATCGCCATGACGATGATGAGTTCCAGCAGGGACATGCCACCCTGGGACTTTGGGCGCTGGACCTGGATGTGTTCGTTCATTTCACCACTCCCGGTAGGGAACCCGGTTCAGACCGACTCCGTCGCTCAGGGAACGGACGTCGTAGACGTTCTCGCCCCCCCAGGACCGGTCGTCCGGATCGTCCTGGTAGCTCAGCATTCTCCACTCCGCTTCGCCCGTCATCGGGTCGACGGGGATGCGTCGGAGAAAACGGATCTCGCCTTCGACCTGCCCGATGAGCTGGATCGGCTCCACCAGGTTCTCGAGTTCACTCGGATAGCCGTCGGTGCCGATCTCGATCGGGATGAGTCCCACGTCGCTGTAGCGCTTGTGCTCGTCGATCGCGTTCCGCATCTGGCGGAGGTGGGAGCGCAGTTCGGCCTCCTTGATTCGCTTGTTCGTGAAGGTGGCGGTGGGCAGGGCAACGGCAGCGAGGACGAGCATCACGGCGCAGACCGTGACCAGCTCGACCAGCGTGTAGCCGGCGCGCCGACGCCCGGCCGTCCTCATGCGACCTTCTCCGGCCGTTCAGGATCCGGCTCCTCGCCGTCCCGGATCTCGATCTCGAGCGGCTGTACGTCGGGCGAGGCCAGCTCCTCGAGAGCCGGGCCCCTGGGGTTGGCCCGCTCGACGGCGATCGTTGCCGTGCCGGGACCTGTGGCCCGGACCTCGAGCGCCAGCAGACGTCCCCTGCCGGCCACGCCGGGCCGCTCGCCCAGCCGGCTCAGGCCCACGACGACCGTGCCCGGGGTCGAGTCGTCGGTCATCAGCGAGATCTCCTCCTCGTCGCCCAGGAAGGAACCTGCCCGCACCGCGCTGACCTCGATCAGGGACGGGTCGAAGCGCAGCCGCAACGGCAGGTGGGAAAGCGGCGCCGTGGACCGGACGTCGAGCCGCACCTCGAAACTGTCGCCGACGCTTGCACGCAGCGCTTCGGGCGCGAACGTGAGCTCGATTCCGCTGCGGGAGCGGACCGCCTGTTGCTGAAACGCCGCCGGCAGGATGATCCGCGGGGAACTGGGGATCTGCGGTGAACCGGGGATCCGCGGGGAATCGGGGGCCGGCCGGGAGTCGAGCACACCGGCGTTGCGCGGCGGATTGGCGGGCGGCGGCGGTACGAGCTCGACGCCCAGGGGCGGTCCTTCCTCTTCCTCCCCCGGTGGCTGCTCGCCTTCCGGCGCCGCGTCCCGCAGGCCCGGCGGCAGCCGTTCCTGCAGTTCATCGCGGGCGCCGCCTTCCGCGTCCGGCTCGTCGAAGGGACCGTCGACTCCGGAGTCGACGCGCGGGCTCGAGCCGCGGTAGACGACGTTGCTCTCCGTGCCGACCCAGATCGGAGCGAGGTCCTCCTCGCGGATGTCCGCGCGCCGGATGATGTGGGGGGTCAGGGTCAGCACGATGTCGGTGCGCTTGTTGTCGGTCGAGCGCCGGGAGAAGAGACGCCCCAGCACGGGGATCTCGGCCAGCCCGGGAATCCCGCCCTGACTGTTCGTCTCGGACGTACGGATCAGCCCGGCCAGGAAGTTCGTCTCCCCGTCCCGCAGCCGGATGCTGGTGTTGATGTTGCGGCTGCCGATGATCGGCTGGCTTTCGATCCGGCCGCTGATGTTGCTGACCTCGATGTCGAGTTCGAGCGAGACCTCTTCGTTGTGATGCACCCGTGGCGTGATCTGCACGTCGATGCCGACGTTCTGGTACTGGTAGGAGGTGATCGGCACGATGTTGCTGCCCGCCGTGTTCGCCGTGTTGAAGCTGGTGACCGGGATCGGCACCCGGTCGCCGATCGAGAACGACGCCTCTTCACCCTCCGTGATCCGCACCTGTGGTTTGGCCAGGGTCTGGGCGTCGGTCGCAGTCTTGACGAAGTCGAACAGGAAGCCGGGCACGGTCAACACCCAGTTGTTCTGATTCAGGGATTCCACGTCCGACATCCTGAGCGGCACCTCCTCGCCGCCGATGTCGAGACTGATGCCGAGGCGGTTCGCGTCCAGCGACAAACCGAGTTCCTGGAGCTTCGAGGTATCGATCTGGAGCAGTTCCACGTCGATGACGACCTCGGCCTTCGCCTTGTCGTTCTGCTCGATCAGCCGTTGCGCGATCTTGACCTTCTCCACGCTGTCGAGCATGGCGATCGCGTTCAGCCGTTCGTTGGTCGCGATGAACCGCGTGTTCAGCAGGCTGCGCAGGATGGTCATCACGTCACTCACGTCCGAGTTCGAGAGGAAGAACGTCTGGATGATGCGGTCCTCGAACCGCTGGCGGTTCTGCTGCGTGTCCTGGAGGATCATGATCGTCTGTTCGTCAAGCACGCGGTAGAAGTGGCCGAGGCTGTGCATCAGGATCTCGAGACCCTCGATCGCCGTCACGTCGCGCAACTCGATACCCTCGGGCCCGACCGGTGCGTCGCGCAGCCTTGTATCGAAGACGATGTTGATCCCGAAGGCCTGCCCGATCGCCCGGTAGACCTCCATGAACGTCGCGTTCGGAAAGTCGAAGCTGACCGGTTCGTTGGACAGCGGACTGAGCGTCGGCGGCATCGGCTCGGCGGCGCGGGCGTCGTCCTTCATCTGGGAGATGGTCCTGGGCTGGAGGCCGCTGGTCTCGATCTTCGTGCGGAGCTTCTCGAGTTCGGTCAGGGCGTACTGGTTCGTTGGATCGAGCTGCACGGCTCGCTGCATCTCGAGCATCGCGTCCCGGTCGCGGCCGGCCTCCTGCAGCTTCCTGCCCTCTTCGAAGTGGGCGTGGGCGGCCTGGGTCTTGGCTCGCAGCAGGCCGGCCCGGTAGCGGAGATCCGCCGGGTCCTCGGTGACCAGTTCCATGTAGCGCAGAACAGCGGTGTCCCAGTCGCCCGTGAGCTCCGCATGCTGCGCCTCCCGGAAGCTCCGGTAGCCGCTGCAGGAAGCGAGGATCAGGAGCAGCGCCAGTCCCAGCGAGAGAGCGTGCCGTCGTTGCCGCCGCGCTGGTTGTCGATCGTGTTCGTTCATGTGGTTCAGATCCTTAGCTTCCGCTCGGTCGGCCGCCGATGGCGAGCCGCACCGGCTGTTCGTCCGGGAAACCCACGAAGAGCAGATCGACCGACTCGTAGCCGATGTTCTGCACTTCGAACTTGTCCTTGACGAGGTCGCCCTCGAGTGCGTTGAAGATGGACTTGTCGGCGTCGATGAACACCGCGATCGGATTGTCGCTGCGCCCGAAGGAGCCGATGTAGAAGACGTCGATCGGTGGCGGCGCGGGACCGACCGGTTCCGGCGTCTCCGGGATGGCGCGTGGCGCCGGTGTCTCCGGAATCGCGGGCCGCTCGGGTTCGGGGGGCGGGGCCGTCTCCGGCTCGGCGACCGTGGCCGCGGGTGCCGGCCGGCTGCCGAACGACCATGGGTCCCGCGTCGGGCTGCTGGGCGGCGGCGGCTGGTCGAGGGTGTAGGCGGCGAGCTCGACGACGTCGATCGCGGTCGAACGCAGGTCGCCCGCGGTCGTGCGGGTGAAGCCGGGACCGCCGCCGAACGACGGCAGGTAGCGCCACCCGGCGACCACCACGACGATGCCGAGCAGGCCCAGCAGCAGCGGGTTCGGCCGGCTGGAGCCAGTCTGCGCGGCGCTCACGCTCCCGCCTCCTGCTGGCCGGTCCGGGACTCGTTGCCGGAGAACAGGGTCGACAGCCGGAGATCGATGCGCAGGTTCGGAGTCGCCTCGCTCAGGCTGATCGAATCGAGGGCCACGAAGGTGTCCGTGACCTCGAGCAGGTTGACCAGACCCCGCAACTGGCGGTAGTTCCCCTCGACCGTGAACACGATCGACTTCTCGACCAGGCCGTACTGCTCCAGGGTCGCCTCCGGGTAGGAGATCGAGCCGGGACGAAGTCCCGAGCGGTCGGCCAGTTCCTTGACCTCGCCGATCAGGTCGGTCAACCGTTCGCGCTCGGTCGCGAATCCCTCGCGGTACAGGGTGCGCACATGGCTGCGGGTCGCCTCGACCGTCGTGACCTGGTCCTCGCGGCGGGCCACCTCCTGGGTGGCGCGGGTGCGCAGGTTCTGGACCTGTGCGATCTCGTCCTCGAGTGCCTGAAAGCGGCCGGCGTAGACGCCGCGGTAGGTGGACAGCAGAGCCGCGTTGAGGACGCACAGGCCCGCGCCGACCCAGAACCAGACGCGCAGGCGCCAGCCGCGCCGCCGCCGTCTCACGGTTGACCCTCCGCGGGCGCCGCGCTGCGGGTCGCCTCGGTTTCCGCCGCGCCGCCGGCGCCGCCGGGTGAACCGCCCGGCAGGTAGACGACCGCGATCGTGAAGTCCAGCGGACCGGCGTCCTGCCGGCTCTCGTGGAGCAGCTTGGGATCGTCGAAGGCGGCGTGCTCGAACAGGGCGTCGATCAGATCGAGCAGACCCTGGTCGTCTTGGGCTTCGCCGGTCAGATCGAGGACCACCCGGGACCGGCCGCCGGTTCCGAGCTCCGCGCGCCGCCGGCGGTTCCGGTCGCCGCGCTCCGGCGCCAGACTGTGCAGGCGCGTGTTCCATGGCAACACCTGCTCGATGTCGTTGAAGAGCTGTCCCCAGGGGAAGCGCCGGTCCGCGATGCGCTCGTTCAGGAAGGCGACCTCGCGGTTCTGTGCCTCCAGGTCGAGGCGTGCCAGTTCCCCGCTCAACCGGTCGAGTTCCGTCTGGTCGCCGGCGAGTTGCTCCCGCAGCCCGGAGAGTTCGGCGCGGGCGTCGGCGGAGCCGGTGAGGTAGCCCCAGTACAGCACCGCGTTCAGGGTCAGCAGGGCGATGCCGAGGGCCCACAGCAGAGCGGTCAGCCGGCGCCAGGGGCGGCGGTTGACGAACGGTCGGGCCGCCAGGTTCAGGGACCTGCTCACGTCCTCACCGAGAGCGATGCGCCCAGCATCGGCAGGGCGCGGTCGAGGTCGAGTTCTCCGGCCTCGGATCCGTTGCCGGAGATCGTGGTGTCGTCGAAAACGCGGGCCGGTAGCCCCAAAGCCTCTTCCAGCCGCTCGCGCCAGGTTGCCCGCGAGGCCTCCGCCGCCAGCATCAGGACGTGCTCGGGCAGGCCGGCCCCGGCGCCGAACAGACTTCGCTCCTCGATGAAGCTCCGGGTGAGCCGCAGTTCGCGCACCGCCAGCCGGGAGGCGTCGGCGGGAGGAAGGGCCGGGTCGAACGTCTTGTACCGGTAGAGGGCGGGGCCGTCCTCCGTATGCGCCAGGAGGGAGTAGCCGTCGCGATGGGCGATCAGAAGGAGGAAGGCGCCGGTATCGTCCTGCATCTGCCGGATGCCATGCGCCGCGCCGAGGCTCGCGTTCGTCACCATGCCGATGTGGATCCCGGCACGGCGGAACGAATCCTCGATCTGGGCCAGGACCCGTTCGACGCCGAAGGCGACCAGGAAACGCGTGGACTCGCCGTCGCCGTCGCCGGTCCGGGCGCCGCTCACGCGCAACTCCTCCACCCGGAAGGGCACCTGCTTGCGCAACTTGAAGCGGAGGGCCTCTTCGCGAAGCTTCGGGTTCCGGGGCACGTCCTCGAGTTCCGCGAAGGTCAGCCGCAGCCAGCGGTCCGGGAGGACGAGTGCGGCGGCCCTGACCGGACCGCCGGTTGCGGTATCGGCGGCCTGCTGGAGTTCGGCGACCACGTCGTGGAACTGGGCGGGCTCCCGCAACGGCCCCCCCAGCGCCCCATCCTGGAACGTGTCGGCGGGCAGCTCGCGGCGCCGCACGGCCTGCAACTCCGGTGTGGGGCCGCTCTGGCGCACGAAGTGCGCCAGGACGAGTTCGCGCTCGTCGAGCAGGAACACCGACGCCGGCCCCCGAGGGTCGTCGAGGCCGGCAAGGCGTTCAATCCACGAAGGTAACCTTGTTGATCTCACGGAGAGTGGTCACTCCTTCGCGGACTTTCTGAAGCGCGCTCTGGCGCAGGAAACGCATTCCCTCCTCGCCGGCGGCGCGGCGGATCTCCGAGGCCGGGCGGCGGTCGAGGATCAGTTCCCGGATCGGGTCGGACAGATCGAGCAGTTCCGACACCGCCATCCTTCCGAAGAAGCCGGTGCCGTTGCATTCCATGCAACCGCGGCCCTCGAAGAGTTCCCAGCCGGCGATGTCGCCCCGCGCGAGACCGCTCTCTTCGAGCAGGGTGTCGGTGGCCCGCACCGGCTCCCGGCAGTGGCTGCAGATGCGGCGGACCAGCCGTTGGGCCAGTACGCAATTCAACGCCGCCACGAAGTTGTAGAGGTCGACGTTCATGTTCAGGAACCGGCCGAGGACGTCGACCACGTTGTTCGCGTGGACGGTCGTGAACACGAGGTGGCCGGTCAGTGCTGACTGGATGGCGATCTGCGCCGTCTCCTCGTCCCGGATCTCGCCGACCATGATCTTGTCCGGGTCATGGCGGAGGATGGAGCGGAGGCCGCGGGCGAACGTCAGTCCCTTCTTCTCGTTGACCGGAATCTGCGTGATGCCGTCGAGCTGGTACTCCACCGGATCCTCGATCGTGATGATCTTGTCCTCGCTGGACTGGATTTCGGACAGGCAGGCGTAGAGCGTGGTCGTCTTGCCGGAGCCGGTCGGACCGGTGACCAGGACCATGCCGTACGGCTCGCGGATGAACTTGCGCAGCTTCGCGATCGTCCCGCCGTCGAGGCCGAGGACGTCGAGCCGCAGGTTCCTGAACTCCTGGTTCATCGACTCCTTGTCCAGGATGCGGATGACGCAGTCCTCGCCGTGGACGGAAGGCATGACGGACACGCGGAAGTCGATCGTGCGGCCGCTGACCCGGACCTTGAAGCGGCCGTCCTGGGGAATCCGCTTCTCGGCGATGTCGAGTTCGGACATGACCTTGATCCGGCTGACGATGGTCTGGTGGTGGCGCTTGTCGATCGGCTCCATCGCCTGGTAGAGGACGCCGTCGATCCGGTACTTGATGACGACTTCCTGCTCGCGCGTCTCGATGTGGACATCCGAAGCCCGGCGCTGGATCGCATTGAACAGCGTCGAGTCGACGAGCTTGATGATGGGGCTCTGGTCGGCCGATATCCGGTCGATCGAGAGCACCTCGCCGCTGTCCTCGTCTTCCTGGACGAGCTGGATCTTGAAGTCCTCGGTCGCCTCGTCGAGGACCCGCTGCGCGCTCTCGGACTTCTGCAGGAGATCCTCGATCTCGGACCGGACGCCGATGCGCGCCTCGAGGGGTTGCCCGAGTTGCAGTTCCAGTTCATCGACGCGGACCACGTCCGTCGGATCGGCCATGACGACCGCCAGGCGGCCCTCCAACTGGCGTTCCGGGATGAAGCCGTAGCGGAGCATCAGGTCGAACGGGATGTGCCGGAAGAGGTCGTTGTCGATGCGGAAGTTCTCGAGATCCGCGACCTCTAGCCCGAACTGCGCCGCCAGCCGGGCGGCCTCGGCTCGTTCCCTGCCGAGCCGATCCTCCTCGTCGCCTGCCACCCGCAGGCTCTCCAGATCCGACACGCCTTCCGCGATCAGGCGACGGTTGCGGGCCGCGGCGCTCTCTTCGTGGACGACCATCAGCCCTGCACCTGTCCGAGTACGCTGAAGAGCGGCAGATACATCGAGAGCACGAGCAATGCGATCGTGCAGCCCATGACGACCAGCATCACGGGCTCCACCAGCGAGAGGAGGCGCTCGGTCCGGGTCTCCACGTCCTCGTCGAGGAAGTCGGAGACGCTGTTCACCATCTCGTCGAGGGCGCCGGTCGCCTCGCCGACCTTGACCATGTCGATCGCGAGGTCGGTGAACACATCCGATTCCTCGAGGGCCACGTGGAACGCCTCGCCCTCGCGGATACGCGGTCCGAGCGCCACCGCGCGTTCGTGCAGGAAGCGGTTCGTGACCGCGGACGCCGCGGTTTCGAGCGCCGAGGCGAGCGGCAGGCCGCCGTGCAGCAGGGTGGCCAGGGAGCGGCAGAACTCGGACAGGGCGAAGCGGTGGAAGATCGGCCCGATGATGGGCAACCGCAGTTTCAGGCGGTCGACCAGGGCGCCGATCCGGCCGCTCTTGCCAATCCTCCAGCTCGCCCAGCCCGCCACCGCCGCCGCGGCGATGAGCGCGATGGTGGTCGGACTGCGCAGCACCTGGGACAGGGCGAGGAGAAGTTGCGTGAGCCAGGGCAGATCGAGGTCGAGCGCCACGTAGAACTCCTCGAAGCGGGGCATGACGAAGAACATCATCACCGCCACGATGCCGACGGACAGGCAGATCAGGAGCGCCGGGTAGAAGAACGCGCTGACCACCCGCTTGCGGGAACTAGTGACGAGCTTGAGCTGGCGGACGTAGCGGCGAATGACGCGTTCCAGGCCGCCGCTCTGCTCGCCGGCCTTGAGCATCGAGCTGTAGATCGGCGGGAAGGAGTTGCCCGCCGCGGCAAAGGCCTCGGAGAGTTCCTCGCCGCTCTCGACGCGGTCCCGGATCTCGCCCAGGGCCTCCTTGAAGGCGGCGTGGCGCTGCCGCTCGCACAGCAGGTCCAGGCACTGGAGCAGGGGCAGCCCGGCGCTGAGCAGGCCCGCCAACTGCTGGTTGAAGATCAGGAAATCCTGTCCCGGGACCGCCTTGCGGCTACTCTCGGCGGCGGCCGAACCCGTGCCGAGAAGCGCCCCGAAGAGGTGCTGCAGGCCGCGGCGCCTGATCTCGAAGACGTACAGCCCGCGGCGTTCGATCTCGCGCCGCGCTGTGCGCGGATCCGGCGCCTCGTGGATCTGCTCCACGATGCGACCGTCGGCGGTGCCAAGCCGGCAGACGAACTGCATGCCCCGACCCGCTCCTAGTCGCCGGCGCCCAGGCCGTCTTCGCGGGGAGACCGGACGGTCACGGCGACCACCAGGCCGCTGGCGTCGGATCCGCGGTAGGGGAGCGCCAGGACCAGCGGTTTCCCGACCCAGACGTTCAGGTGGCCGTTGAAGACGCGCTCGTCGAGGACGGCGCTGCGGCTGCGCTCGATCTCGACCCCGTACAGCTTGAGGCGGCGGTCGAGCAGCACGGTGCCGACCCGGAAACCGAGCCGGAACTCGGTGCCGATCTCGTAGCGGACGTTCTCGCCCTCCATCGCTTCGAACTGGCCCTCGCCGAGCAGTCGGTAGCTCGTGAAGGCCAGCCAGTTGCCCAGCTCGTCGGTGAGCTGCGCGGGCAACTCGGACCGCGGATCGCCGCTGCCGCGGCGCGACGCCTCGAGGATGAAGATCTCGAACTCGATCTGCCGGCGGGGGTGGTCGAAGTCGCGCAGCAGGGCGAGCAGGTGCTCGAGCACACTGCTCCGGTCCCTCAGCACGAGAGTGTTCGTCGCCCGCTGCAGTTCGATCGTTCCCTGGGGCGACATCTCGTTCTGCATCCACTCCAGGGCGTCGTCCGCCCGTTGATGCTGGAGCGTGAAGGCGTGGCGAATCTGGGTTTCGGCCTCCTGCTGTGCGTCTCCCGGTTGCGCGCTGCCAGGCTGAGCGAGGGCCGGCTGCAGGGTGCCGGCGGCAGCCAGGAGGGCGCCAGCCAGCAGGACCGGGGCGGGCAGGGCCCGGCGAACGGCGCCGACGACGCTCACGGCGCCACCACCAGGACCACGTCGAGACCGGAGCCGTGGCCGTTGCCGGGAAGCTGGTAGACCTGAAGCGGTTCGTCGCCGAGCGGCTCCACGAGCGGCGCCATCGCGATGTGGTCGGGCAGCGGAGACCCGTCGCCCGCGATCTCGTCCGCGGGCGGCGCACTCTCCGGCCACAGCAGGAAACTCAGACCGAGCGCCGCAGCCGCGACGCCGGCTGCCAGTACCGAAGCCATGGGGAGGCGCCGGCGGGCGCTCCGCGCCTCGTTCAGGCGCTTCTCGGTCGCCCGCCCGTCGAGCTCGAGCCGCACGCGCTGGCGGATCGCGTCGATGTCACCCGCACTGACCTCCTCGTCGTCGCGGGTGGAGTTGCCGCTGAACAGCAGCACTGGATCCGCATCGAGCGAGGCCCTACGGCAGCGTTCGCAGTCTTCCCGGTGGCGGAGAGCGTCTTCCCAGGCGGCGTCCACCGTCGCGTCGCCGATCTCCGAACTCCGTTCGGCCTGCTCGCGTTCGCGCAGGAGGGCGGCCCAGTCGGGGCAGGGAGAAGTCATGGGCGCTCCTTTCTGCCGGTTCGGGTTCCGGCGGTCTGCGCGTACTCGGGGTACCGCTTGAGCAACTCCTCGCGAAGCAGCTTGCGGCTGTTGAACAGGTGGTTGCGGACGGTCGAGGGACGGATGCCGAGGATGCCGGCGATCTCCTTGCCCGCCAGCCCCTCCATCTCGCGCAGCACGAACACCGCGCGTTGCTTCTCGCTCAGAGTGGACGCGAGCTCGTGGAACACGGACCGGACCTCGCTGGCGGACAGCGAATCGAGTTGCCGCGCGGAGACTTCGCCCCGTTGATGCTCGTCGTGCAACTGGAAACCCTGCAACGAGCGGAGGCGGGAGGCGCGGGAGCGCAGGTGGTCGATCGCGAGGTTCGAGACGATTCGGTAAATCCAGGTGTTCGGGCTGAAGCGGCGGTCGAAACGATGCCGCGAGTTCCAGATGCGCAGGAAGGCGATCTGGACGATGTCGCGTGCGTCTTCCCGGTCGCCCACCAGCCGGGTCGCCAGTTGAACCAGCCGGGTCGTCTTGCGCCGCATCAGTTCGTCGAGGGCGAGATCGTCGTCGCGGCGCAGGCCCTCCAGGAGTTCGGCGTCGGACGCGTCAGCCCACGCCACCTGGCGTCGGTGGCGGGAGTACGCGATCGTGAGACCGCTCCGGGGAGGATCTTCGCGTGGCGGTTCCATGCGGATGGCTTGCGCGGATCTCATGCCTCGCTGTTGATACGGAGGCCCGGGGCAAAGCGTCCAAGAGGCCGCGCGTCGGGAGACGGAAGAGCCCTCCGCCAGCAGGCGGCGGAATTATACTCGTCCGTCAATACGGGGCTTTGGCAGCTCCGTGAGTTCAATGCGCGTCGCGCCGGAAGCGGTTGGGCGCCCGACCGTCACCTTATGTGGTTCCTCTACCAGCTCGCGATGGCGGCAGGGTTGGGCGTGGCGGCTCCCGTGCTGCTGGCCCGGCGCGGGCGTCACTACCTGCCGACCCTTCCTGCCCGGTTGGGACGCTTGCCGGAGGCCCGGGGACACAGGCCGCTTTGGCTGCACGCCGCGTCGGTCGGCGAGGCCGGAGTGGCGGCGACTCTGGCGCGGGCCCTGCCGGCGGACCTCGACCTGGTGGTGACGACGGTGACGCCCACCGGCCAGGCCGCGGCGAAGAGGCTGTTCGAGCCCCTGACCGCGAACGGCCGGAGCGTCGTCGTCACCTACCTGCCGTTCGACCTGGGGTTGCTGGTCGGGCGTTTCCTGGACCGGTACGCGCCTCGGGCGCTGGTCCTCTTCGAGAGCGAGCTCTGGCCCCTGCTGCTGCGGGACTGCCGCCGGCGGTCGATTCCCGTGGCGGTGCTCAACGCCCGCATCAGCGACCGCAGCTATGGGCGGATGAAGCGGGCCGGCCGCCTCTACCGGCGGTTTCTGCTCGACCCGCTGGGTCGGCTGGGCGCCCAGAGCCCGCAGGACGAGGAACGCTTGCTGAGCCTGGGCGCGCGGCCGGTGCGCACCTCATTGACCGGCAACCTGAAGTTCGACACGCCGGAACCGGTCCCGGTGGCAGGTCTGGAGCAGGCCCTGCGGGACCTCGCGGCGGATCGGCCCATCCTGGTCGCGGGCTCGACGATGCCCGGCGAGGAGCCGATCGTCCTCGATGCCTTCGAACGACTGGGCCGCGAGGCGCTGCTGGTCCTGGCTCCCCGTCATCCGGAACGCTTCGACGAGGTCTGGCGAGAGGTGGAGGCACGGTCGCTGCCGGGGATGCGACGGAGCGGGATTGCCGCAGCCGGGGCCAAGGGTCCGCCGGTCTCGCTGCCCGGGATCGTCCTGCTCGACTCCCTGGGCGAGCTGGCCTCGATCTACCGGCTGGCGTCGGCCGCGTTCATCGGCGGCACGCTCGTGCCGACCGGCGGCCACAACCCGATCGAGGCGGCGCGGTTCGGCGTGCCGGTGATCGTCGGCCCGTCGATGGAGAACTTCCGGCGCATCGCGCGCGACCTCGAGGCCGCGGACGGCGTTACCGTTGCGGCGGGAGGCGAGGCATTGACCGATGCGTGGCGGCGCTTTCTGGACCGACCCGACGAGGCGACCGGGCAGGGCGGGCGCGGTCTGGCGATCGTCAACCGGAACCGGGGCGCGGTGGAGCGCTCGGTTGAGCTCCTGAGCGAACTGGTGGACCTGGATTGAGCGCCGCCCGCAGTCCCTGGCAGCGGTTCTACGAGTGGGCGCACCACCGCCGACGCCGCTTCTGGTCGCCGCGCGCCGCGAGCCTCGGCCGCAAGACGGTCAGCATCGGCAACCTGCACTGGGGCGGCAGCGGCAAGACGCCGACGGTGATCACCGCGGCGCGCGGCCTGGCCGACCAGGGCGTGAGGGTCGCCGTGCTGTCGCGCGGCTACCGACGCAGGGGCCGGGAACCGCGGGTCGTGAGTCTCGGTGAGGGGCCGCTCGCCTCGGTGGAACAGGCAGGAGACGAGCCGGTCATGCTCGCCGAGCAGGCGTCGGGCGTAGTCGTGGCGGTCGGCGGCGACCGTCGCGCGGCCGCCGCCCTGGCCCTCGAGCGGGCGCCGGACATCGACGTCTTCCTGCTGGACGACGGTTTCTCCCATGTTCGGGTACGCCGCGACGTCGAGGTCCTGACCTTTCCGGCCGCCGACCCATTTGCCGGCGGCCTCCTGCCGCCGGGCGGCCGGCTGCGCGAACCGCTGGGCATGGTGCGTCTCGCCGACGCCGCGGTGCTCACCGGCCTCGAGGCCGGCGCCGTAGCGCCTGCCGACTTCGAGCCGACCCTGCGCCGGCACGGCTTCGCCGGCAGGGTGTTCACGTCGACGCTCCGGTCCGAACTCACGGGCGGCCCGTCACCGGAACGCCCGCTGCTCGTCACCGGCGTCGCCCGCCCGGTGCGCGTCGCCCGCACCGCGGCCGCCGCCGGCCTGGAATGCGTGGATCACCTCCGCTTCCCCGACCACCACGGCTATCCGCCGCGTTCCCTCCGCGCGATCGAATCCGCCTGCGCCCGCCATCGTTGCGACGCCGTCGTCGTGACCTCCAAGGACGCGGTCAAGCTCCGCGGCCGTCTGCCGGCGGGCGCGCCGCCGCTGCTGGAACTCAGGGTCGAAGCGGAGATCGAACCGGAGTTCCTGCCCTGGCTCGCCGGTCGGCTACAAGGCTGAACGAGGTTTGCGGCTTCCGCCGGAGGGCGTCGCGAACTGGAACGCCGCCTATACTGTCCGGGACGCGCGTGCCGTGCGCGGAAACTGAAGGGAGTTCTGGCCATGGCCTCTTGGCAGTTGGTCTTGTCGGCGAAGTTCGAGCAGGAGGGGGACGTGTGCGTGGCATGGTGCCCCGAACTGGACGTTGCAAGCCAAGGTTCGAACGAGGCCGACGCGCTGGAGATGCTGAACGACGCGGTTTCTCTGTTCCTGGCCACATGCCACGAAATGGGCACGCTGAACGAAGTGCTGGTCGACTGCGGCCTTGTACCGCTCAAGCTGCACGCGGAGCCGGCGGAGAGCGCGATCTCGGTGCCGATCGACTTGGTGGTCCACCGTGTCGCGGAAGCTGCCCCAGGTTAGCCCGAAGGAGTTTCGGCGAATCTGCGGACTCGACGGATGGACGAAGCGGGGCGACTCGGGACCTCATGAGACCTGGACCAGGCCCGGCTTCGCACGGCCGATCGTGATCCCCCGAGGCCGGCGCGCTCTCAGTCGCAGGGCGTTGACCTCCAACATGCGCACCGCCGGATGGAACCGCGAGAGACTGTTCGAGTTGCTCGACAAGTAGCTGCACGCCGACCCCGACGCACGGCGCGTGCTTGCCGGAAGCGGCTGGCCTCTACGCGAACGAGCGCCCCCCGATCACGGCCCAGATGATCCACAGGATCGCGACCGGGCAGACGAAGCGCAGCAGGACGTCGCGCCAGAGGAAGTACCACCGGCTCACGTCGCCATGGCCATCGGCCAGGGCGTCGCGGGACTTGCGGCGGCTCAGGAACCAGCCGACGAAGATCGCCAGGGTCAGGCCGCCGAGGGGCAGGATCCAGTTCGAGACGGTGTAGTCCATCGTGTCGAAGAAGCCGGCGGTGCGTTCGCCCAGGGGCGCCCAGGAAGAGAACCCGGTGACGGCGCCCAGGGAGAGGGCCGAGGGGATGCCGAAGAGGAAGACGGCCCCGCCCGAGAGCAGGCTGGCCTGCCGCCGGCTCAGGCCCCGCCGGTCGATCAGGTAGGCGGCGACGACCTCGAGCAGCGAGATGGTCGAGGTCAGCGCCGCGAAGCCGACCAGCAGGTAGAACAACGGCGCCAGGACGACGCCGAGCGGCATCTCGTAGAACATCTGCGGCAGGGTCGTGAACAGGATCGTCGCGCTCTTGCCGAAGGTCCCAACGCGTTCCGCGGCGTCGACGCTGAAGATGATGGAGAACATGACGATGCACGCCATCAGGGCGACCAGCGTGTCGAGCAGGGTGATCGCGGCGGCGCTCCTCGGGATCGACTGCCTCGACCTCATGTAGGAGCCGTAGGTGATCATCGCTCCCATGCCCACCGAGAGCGTGAAGAAGGCATGCCCGACCGCCTCCAGCAGACCGTCGGCGGTGACGGGACCGACATGAAACAGGAAGCGGATCGCCTCGCCGAAGCCCGGGCTCCAGAACGAGTTGACGACGAGCAGGATGAGGATGCCACCGAGCACCGGCATCAGCGTCTTGGTCACTCGTTCGATTCCGCCCTGCACGCCGAGGGCGACGACGCCGACCGTCACGGCCATGAACAGGGCGTGGAAGCCGATCTGGAGGGGTCCGTTGCCGAGAAAGGCGCCGAAGGAGTCGCCGAGGGTCTGTCCGCCGGTGTCGAAGCCGCTAAACGACCAGCTCAAGCACTGGCCGAAGTAGTACACCGTCCAGCCGGCGATCAGGGCGTAGTACGACAGGAGGATGAAGCTGCCGAGCGTTCCCAGGGCGCCCACCGCGCCCCAGGCCCGGCCTCCGACCGCGCCCCTGGCGGCCTCCACAAACGCGCCGACGGGGCTTTGCCGGGTGCTTCGTCCGATGACCAGCTCGGCCATCATGATCGGCAGGCCGATCAGCGCGATCGCGACCAGGTAGACGAGGACGAAGGAACCGCCGTCGTTCGCGTAGGTGATGTACGGGAACTTCCAGATGTTGCCGAGGCCGATCGCCGAGCCGACGGCGGCGAAGATGAATCCGAGTTGACCGAACCTGCCGCGTCCGCCTGAGCCGTTTGCCACGCTAGTTCCCTCCCGGTAGGCGTCGTGTTGTTGTGGTGGCGGGTCGGCCGCCGGCCAGCTAGCGTAGCGGAGTCGGCACTAGTGCTCGACTTGCTCACCGCTGCACGAGCCATCGGCCGAACCAGAGGATCGAACTGTAGTCCATCACGAAGCCCTCGGGGGCACGGTGATCCTCGTCTGTTCCGCGCGGCCAAACCGCCGGGGGGTGAATGCTGGGAGTGCGAGCGTGGCTGTTTTGCGGAGTGGCGCGCGTGTCGCCAAGCCTGCAATGACCCCGATGTACTCGACTGGATAGAGTGCCACAATGAGTGTGTCTATGATCTCGAATGGTGCCTAGGCACCGGCTGCGGTCCACTCTGCGACGAAACAGGTGCCTCCAGGGAAGGACAGAAGGCGACCGAGGATTCTCAATCTACTGTCGGCACCAAAACCGGCTTGCGAACCAGGGAGAGGACGCCTGACGTTTCGTCGCGAACCCCGACAGCCACTTGGTAGCTGCCCTCAGGCAGGTTCATTCCAACCTCGAAGCGGTAGTGGCCATCGACGATGGCGTCACCATCGCCGACAGTGACCATCTGCTCACGGACAGTCGTTCGGGCGCCCTTGTCGTCCGCGACTGCGACCAGCCACAGGCGCGCCCTGCCAGGGGCATAGGGAGCACCAGCTTTGCCGGGCAGCCTCACGATGGACTCCGCTGGAAGACTGACAGCAACGGGCAGTTTGTGCGTCCGTCCGCCAAGCGGTTTGGTTCTGCCCGTATCGATGTGCGCACCAAGGGGATTCCGTTCGTTTCCGAGGTAGGCGACCGCCAGGAGCTGTTCGGCCAGCCGTTCCTCCAGTGACTTGTTCCGGTAGGTGCGTCGGTACTCGATTCGACGACCTTTGTCGGCCCCGGGCGCAAGCAAGACCTTGATCTGCCTCGTCCGCTCGTTCGAAGGTGCGCGCTCAACGAATCCGAGGGAGTAGGAGGCTGCGAACTGCCCGGTCATGTCGTCGAGAAGGATCGCCAGGTCGTTCGCGTTGGTCAGGGCCTTGCCGCCCGTTTCCTGGGCGAGCACGTGGAGGCCGCTCTGGGCATTCATGGCGACCAGACTGACGTTCTGGAAGGAAGGGGAGAGGGTGTGGTCGTCCAGAGTGATGTCGGGCGCAGCGCTGCGCAGGCCGGCTGCGTCGAGGCCGTAGAACGTGACGCGGTTCGTGTTGGCATGAACGGCGAGGCGGTTGAAGCGTGCGCTCTCGTCGTACTGCACCATCTCGGACATGGTCTCCGAGGGCGCCGACTGTCGCCGGTCCCGACAAAGTTCGTTGCCCAGATAGCCGAGGACCGAGATCCCCGGTCGTTGCGGAAGGCCGTCCGTCAGGTGGACCACGCTCTTCCTGCCGGAAACGCCGCTGAGTGTCGTCACGAGGTCGGCCAGGCCGTCGGCCGCGATGGCCGCGCCAGTTGCTTGGCTGTCCGCAAACTGTCTGGCTATGGAGAGAAGCTCACCCCAATTGTCTTGGCAGGGTCGGCACCCCTGTGACGCCGAGCAATTCTCGTGAGAAACGATGAGGTTCCTGATCGCGTTACGTCGGGCGCCAGTGCCGTTCTGCACGGCCCGGGGACTGCCTTTCGGAACGGCGTTGGCGCCCGCCAGAACTAGGTCCAGGTCCCGCGTCGGCGGCACGAGGACCTCGACTCGATGATCGAATCGCACCAACATGAAGTGCGCTCCGAGCGAGCGCCACGGTTCGACCGCGGATTCCAGCCGCTTCAGCAAGCGGCTCCGGTGCGCCGGGTAGATGTTCGGTTCGTCCAGATAGAGGACGACGGTGAGTCCCGCTTCGGTTGCGTCCGAAGCTCCGCCTACCGCCTCTCGCCGGATCACGGCGCGCTGTTTCCTGGTGCGGCGGCCGCCCCGTTCCTCCAGGTAGATCGTCGATTCGTGGAAGTTGGAGATCTCGACTGGCTGCCCGTCTACGTACAGTTCGAAGTCCTCAGGCGATAGGCCCTTGACCGGGCGGCCCTTCTTGGTGACAACGACATCGACTTCGACCACCTGGACGTCGACGGAGTCCGTAAAGGGCTGGCTCGGCTGGGCCGAAAGCCAAGAGGCCACGAAGCACAACGGGATTGTCAGCCAAGGACCTGCCATCCGGGATCTGCTGCGGCGAGTTGGGGACTCTGTCGGAACTTCGGACATCAAGTTAGAGAGCTCACTTGTCAGGTCGGGGAGGGGAGAGACGTGTCAAAGGAAACCGAGACTACCTCGCTTCATCTGGGGTTGGCGAGGCAGTAGCATTGGTGCGGTCCGCCCCATGAGTTCGGGTGTCGGCCGTGGATAGGGGAGAGATCGGAGGCCGACTCAGCGGCCCGAGGCGGGCGCCGGGACCGGGCTGAACGGCGTCTCCGGGCCGACCACCCGGGTCAGCCACTCGGCGCGGTAGGCGTCGAGTTCCGGCGTTCGGGGATAGGCCTCGCCCGGCGCGAACGGGTAGCCGGACATCGCCTGGAAGGGCAGGGGCAGGTTGCTGTCCGCTTCCCAGGTGTTGCGGTCGGCGTCCTTGTCCCAGCCGAAGCTCTCGAGGAACACGGTGCGGACATGACCGGGCTTCGGCGCCGGCAGATCGCGGGCGTCGAACAGGACCCGGACCTCGTCGCCCGGTCCGATCACGACCTGCCGGTCGTCGACGGTGCCGAGTAGCTCGCGGATATCGCCGAAGCGCGTGTAGCGGCCGGGGAAAGGCAGCCAGGGCGACTCCGTGGTGGTGCGCTGGTAGTCGAACAGGTGCGGGCCGTTGGGTGCGGGCCGGGTCGGCGCCGAGAACCCGCGGTAGGAGAGGTTGGCGCTCGCCGCGTCGAGACGCGCCTGGACGACGACGGCGTCGCCGTCCGTGCCGCCCAGGTCGGTGCTCCAGGCGACGCGGTCCCAATGCAGCCAGCGGGCGGTCACGATCCGGAGCTTCCGCGCGCCCGCCGGCAGCGGCGGCGTGTCGACGACCATCGTCTTCGTCTTGCCGGGCGGGAAGCCCATCGGATCGAGCAGGGTCCGCCAGCCGTCCCCGGTCTCCACCTCGAGCCGGGTCATCACCATCTCCAGGTCGCCATGCTCCACCGCCTGGGCGATGGCGAGATTCAAGCTCGCATCGGCGGGGAACACCCAGCCGTCCAGCCACAGCCGGACCGGCTTGCCCGGCGCTTCGCCGAGGTCGAACGTGAACGTCCAGGGCTCGGCGGCGTGGCCCTGGAAGCGGGAGCGCTCGTAGCCGTCGGCGTAGACGTCGTCGCGGGCGCGGACGCGTTCCGTCACGTCGCGCTCGCGGCCGTCCGTCGCCTGGACCACGGGCCGGATGTTCGCGCCGGCGACGACCTCGTCGGGCGGGCGGCCGACGTGTCCCCGGCCCGGAACGATCCGGAGGTTGCTCGCCACTTCCACGCCTTCGCGATGGTCGACGACCCAGAGCCGCACGCGGTCGATGTAGGCGGCCTCCCACAGCTCTTCGGTGATCCGCATGTCGTAGAAACCGTCGCGCGTCCGGGCGCCGTCGACCCGCACGAGTTCGTCCGGGTCGTAGCCGTTCCAGACGCCGTCGGCCAGCGGCATGCCGAGCGGCGCGCCCCACAGGAGGTCCGTGACGAAGGCGATCTTCTCGCCATCCCACGTGTACAGGAAGGGACAACTGCCCTTGAGCACCTGCTCCTCGACGATCGTCATGTTCTCGCCCGGCTCGAGGCGGTTCTGCGGCACGCCGTTGGCCCACACGACGCGGATCAGATCGGCCTTCCTGCGGTTGCCCAGGCCGATGTGGGTGACCGGCCGGTCGACCTCGATGTACTGGTAGGCGCGCTCGGACTTGACCTCGATCGTCGTGCCGCGGCCGAAGACGTTGTTCTTCTGATTGCCGATGTCGAGACCGACCAGGCGAACCCGCAGCCAGTTGTTCTCGGAGCCGTTCAGGTTCTCGATCCGGTAGAGGCCGGAGGCGCCCGCGGCAACCAGGTCCTGGTCGCCGTCGCCGTCGAGGTCGGAGGCCTGCACGGCGGTGAAGCCGGCGTCCCGGGGCAGACCGGTGACCTGGGCGAGCCGGAACTCGAGCGCTTCCGGTCCCGAGTCCGAGGTCTGGGTCAGCACCCGCAGCTCGCCGTCGGCGACCAGGGCGAGGTCGCGGCGACCGTCGTTGTCGGCATCGAGCAGGGCCAGGTCGGTGGCGCCCATGGGCAGGCCGACCGATTCCGGTGTCAGCGGGAACGGTGTGAGCGCACCGTTCTCGCCGGCCTTCAGCACGACCGTGGAAGCGCCGGCGAGCACGAACTCCGGAATGCCGTCGCGGTCGAGGTCGGCGGTGCGGACGACGCGTACCGGGGTCCCGGTCGCGAGCGCGGGCTGGGAGTCGTCGCCGAGCAGCCGGCCGACGAGCCTTCCCAGCAGGCTTCCCGCGGGTGCGGGAGGCGTCCTCTCCGCGAACCGTCCCTGGCGGAGATTCTCAAGCCACAGGACGCCGGCGTCGTGTGCCAGCAGCAGATCCGTGTCGCCGTCGCGGTCGGCGTCGGTGGCCTGGAGGTGATGGAACCGTCGCGGCTCGACCTGCGGCAGCGCCTTGGATCCCAGCGCCTCGAGCGGACCCTCGAAGACCCCCTCGCCGGACCCGTTCCGCAACAGATCGGGCCCGCCGCCGGTTCGCGTCACCGCGAGGTCGAGATCGCCGTCGCTGTCGAAGTCGATCAGGTCGGCGGCGTCCACGCCGAACGGCTGCGCCAGGAAGCGGTCACTTGCGTCGGCGAACCGGGGGGGTTCGGCAGTGGCGTCCACCTGCCAGACGGCGAGAGGATCGCCGGCGGCGACCAGGTCGAGTCGTCTGTCGTTGTCGGCGTCGCCGGCGACCAGTATCCGGGCGTCCGTTTCCGGGGCCGTGCCGGGGGCCGCGAGGCCGGCGGAGGCGCGACGCAACTCAAGCTGCGGGAGCCCCGTCTCCGAGCCGTTCCGGGCGGCGACCCAGGCGATGTCGGGCCGGTCGTCGCCGTCGAAGTCCGCGACCTCGAGCGCTCGTCCGGCGGCGGCCGAGCTGTCGATGCGGGTCGCCCGGAAACGGACCGGGAGCGCCGGTCCGAAGTCCTCGATCGGCGACTCGTCCACGAAACGCTCGACCGCAATGCCCTGGACGTTCGTGAAGACCTCGGGCTGGCTGCTTCGCCAGGCAGCGGTTCCCTTCATGACGTTCGTGACTCGCGGGGCCAGGCGGCGGGCGCCCTCCAGGTCGTCCGCTTCCAGGGCAGCGAGGACATCCTCGATCACCCGCTCGGCGATCGGCTGCGCCTGCCAGATCAACTCCCGCACGCGCAGGTAGTCGTCGCTCGCGCGACCGCGGTCGCCGTCGTCGAGAGCGGCTTCTCCGGAGAGCAGCAGGACGACCAGGTTGTCCGGCCGCAGGCTTCGGAGCCGGGCGACCGCCGCCCGCCGACCGGCTTCGGCCTCGGCGCCCCCCATGATGTCCGCCTGGCGGAACAGGGCGTACTGCGTCTCGGGATCGTCCGGCGCGGCGCGCGCGGCCCGACGGTAGTCCACCAGCGCATCTTCGTTGCGACCGGACCACTGCAGGATGTCGGCGCGGATCAGCCGGAGGTCGGCCCTGTTGCCGCCCAGTTCCAGCGCGCGGTCGATGGCGGCGAGCGCCTCGTCCTTCCGGTCCTGCCGCAGCAGCGCGACGGCCAGGTTGGCGTGACCGAGGGGCTCGTCGGGCGCGAGTTCGATCAGTTCCCGGTAGGTGCTCTCGGCCTCGACTTCCCGCTCGTTCTCGAGCTGCGCGTAGCCGATGCCGTGCAGCCGCACCTGCTCCTCGGTCGGCTGGGCGGACGCCGCGGCCGGAGTGAGCGCGGCGAGGAGAAGAAGGGCGGGGAGGGTTCGAGGCATCGGCTGCGGTGAGAGTTCGCTGTAGTGCAACGCAATCCTACGACTCGACACTAGCGCCGCCCAACCTGTCGCAGGCTCCATGTTCGGCCCCAGCCCCCACCTCTCCAGAAGCTCGCACCGCGAATCTCGCCGTGCTGCGTTCCGCGGCGCGAGCTTCTAGAGTAGTCACCGCCGTGACCGCGAAGCGTCTCTACCTGATCGACGGCTACTCGACGATCTTCCGCGCCTTCTACGCGATCCGGGGTTTGTCGACGTCGGCGGGAGAGCCGACGAACGCGATCTACGGCTTCATCAACATGCTGCGCAAGCTCCTGCGCGAGGAAGAGCCGCCGCTGCTCGGCATCGCCCTCGATGTCGGACGGGCGACTGTTCGCACCGAGGCGTACGCCGACTACAAGGCGAACCGGGCCCCGATGCCGGAGGATCTGAAGGCGCAGATGCCCGCGATCCGGCGGGCGATCGAGGCGTTCCGTATCCCGATCCTCGAGCTCGAGCGCTACGAGGCGGACGACGTCATCGGCACGCTGGGTCGCAAGGCGCAGGACGCGGGCTACGAGGTCACGATCGTCAGCGCGGACAAGGACCTGTTCCAGCTCGTGAGCGACCGGGTGTCGCTGCTCCACACCGGGCGCGAGAAGACCTACGACCCGGCGCTGGTGGAGGAAGACTTCGGCGTGCCGCCGGAGCAGGTGGTCGACGTGCTCGCCCTGGTCGGGGACAAGGTGGACAACGTGCCGGGCGTCCCCGGCATCGGCCAGAAGGGCGCGCAGACCCTGATCCGGGAGCACGGGAACCTCCAGGCCCTGCTGGAAGCCGCGTCCGGACTCAAGCGCAAGGCCTACCGCGAGGGGCTGCAGGAACACGCCGACCAGGCCCTGCTGTCCAGGGAGCTGGTCACGATCCACACGGACCTCGATGTCCCGTTCGAGCCCGAGGCCCTGGAGATGGAGTCGCCGGACTACGAGGCGCTGGCCGACCTCTGCCGCGAGTTCGAGTTCTGGAGCCTGCTCAAGGAACTCGAGAGCGAGAGCGGCGGTCCGGAGATCGAGCCCGCCGTCGTCCTGGACTCCGTTGAGGCGTTCGAGGCCGCGGCCCGGGAGATGGGACCCCGGGTTGCCGTCGGCGTCGTGCTTCGGCGCGGCGGCGAACCGGCCGGGCTCTCCTTCGCGGCGGTGGAGGAGGTAGCCGATGGCGACGTCGCCGAAGTCGGCCGCGCCCGCTTCGCCCGTTTCGACGCGGCCGGTCTGCGCGAGGCCGCGGCGGCACGGTTGCGGGCGTGGCTTGCCGACCCGGCCCTGGAACTGGTCGGCCACGACCTGAAGGAGGTCGTCCGGCTATGCCCGCACCACGAGGGCCGGCCGGCGGTCGCTGCTCGCCTGGTGGACACGATGCTGATGGCCTACCTGGTCCATTCCGCCGTGCGCAGCTTCGGACTGGCGACCGTCGCGCTCGACCGTCTCTTCTACCAGGCGACGACGCCGGCGGACGCGGGCCTCGGTGAACCTGGAGGTCAGGCGGCGGCGCTGGGCGACGACGCCGGCCTGCGTCTCTACGCCGCCGAGCAGGCGGTGCTGCCGGCGTTGATTCTCGAGGCGCTCGGCGAGCAGTGGCGGGAGTCACGGGGCGCCCGCGAGGTCTACGAGAAGATCGAGGCGCCGCTGTTGCCGGTGCTCGCAGCGATGGAGGAGGAGGGCATCGAGCTCGACTCCGGCGTGCTCGCCGAGATGTCGCGGCGCCTGGAACTGGACAGCGGCGACCTGGCGGAGGAGATATTCGACGAGACTGGAGAGCGTTTCAACATCCTGTCGCCACAGCAGCTCGGCGTCGTCCTGTTCGACAACCTCGGCCTGCCCTCGCCCGGCCGAACGCGAAAGACGAAGAAGTACAAGACCGGCGCCGACGTCCTGGAGCACCTGGCGCAGCAGGGCCACCGAGTGCCGGCGAAGGTGCTTCAGTACCGGGAGCTGACCAAGCTGAAGTCGACCTACGTCGACGCCCTGCCGAGCCTCGTCGCCGCCGACGGCCGGCTGCACACCCGCTACCACCAGGCGGTGGCGGCCACCGGCCGGCTGTCCTCGCACGATCCGAACCTCCAGAACATCCCGGTCCGCACCGACATCGGCCGCCAGGTGCGCCGCGCGTTCCGGGCCCGCGACGGCTACCGGCTCCTGGTCGCCGACTACAGCCAGATCGAACTGCGCGTGCTCGCGCACATCTCGGACGACGAGGCTCTGGTGGACATCTTCCGGCACGGCGGCGACATCCACCGCTCGACCGCCGCCACGGTGTTCGGGGTGGCGCCCGCCCTGGTCACGGACGAGCAGCGGCGGGCGTCCAAGACGATCAACTTCGGGATCATCTACGGCATGAGCGCCTTCGGCCTGGCCCGGGCGCTGGGCATCGCCCGGGGCGAGGCGCAGGCGTTCATCGACGCCTACTTCGAGCGTTTCCCCGGGGTGCGCGCGTACACCGAGAAGACGCTGGCCAGTGCGGAGGAGACGCTCCAGGTCGAGACCCTCTACGGCCGCGTCCGCTACATCCCGGACATCAAGAGCCGCAACCGGGCGGTGCGCGAGAACGCCCGCCGCATGGCCGTCAATGCCCGCATCCAGGGTACGGCGGCCGACCTGCTGAAGCTGGCGATGATCGCCGTCGACCGCCGCCTGCGATCGGAACTCGGGGCCGCGCGACTGCTCCTGACCGTCCACGACGAACTCGTCCTCGAAACGCCCTCGGCGGACATGGACGCACTCGCGTCCCTCGTCCGCGAAGAGATGGAGGGAGTCGCCGACCTCCGAGTGCCCCTCGTCGTCGACATGGACTCGGGCCCCGACTGGTACGAAGCCAAGGCATAACCGACCGGGCGTCCCAAACTGGGTGCGCCGGCGTCCCCGCCGGCCGCCGCCGAAGGCGGCCAGGAAAGCGCGTTTACTCCTTAACTCCGTAGCGCCGGAATCACCCGCTCCCCATACGCCGCCAACGTCCCTTCCTTGTCGTCGTGCATCAGGTAGACGGCGAAGTGATCGACCCCCAGGGACCTCAGTTCCCGGAGCTTCTCGATGTGGTCTTCGGCCGGTCCGAGCACGCAGAGCCGGTCGACGATGCCGTCCGGCACGAACTCGGTGTCCGGGTTGCCGCTGCGGCCGTGGTGGGAGTAGTCGTACCCCTGCCGCTGGCGGATGTACTCGGCGAGCGCGTGGGGCACCTTCGAGTCGTCCTCGCCGTAGCGCATGACGAGATCGTGGATGTGGTTGCCGACCATGCCGCCGAACCAGCGCAACTGATCCCGCTGATGGGCGAGGTCGTCGCCGACGTAGGCCGGAGCGACCACGCAGACCGAGATCGCATCGGGGTCGCGGCCCTCGTCCTCGGCCGCGTCGCGGACCGCCTGGAGCGTCCACTCCAGGATCTTCGGGTCGGCCAGTTGCAGCACGAAGCCGTCCGCGTGGCGGCCCACCGTGTCCAGCGCTTTCGGGCCGTAGGCCGCGAACCACACCGGCAACTCGGCGTCCGCACCTTCGCGCCAGGGAATCGACACGGAAGTACCGCCCAGGTCCGCCTCGCGGCCGGCGAACAGCGCCCGGATGACGTTCATCGCGTTCACCGAGGCCGCCAGCGACTCCGGCCGCCGGCCGATGTAGCGCAGCGCCGAGTCGCCCCGGCCCATCGCGCAGAGCGTGCGTCCCGGATACATGGAGTCCAGGGTCGCGAACAGGGACGCCAACACGGTGATGTCCCTGGTGCCCGGGTTCGTCACCATCGGACCCACGCCCATCCGTTCCGTGCTCGCCAGAATCTGCGAGAAGATGACGAACGGTTCCGGCCAAAGGACGTGGGAGTCGAAGAGCCAGCTCTGGTCGAAGCCGTGGCGCTCAGCCAGGACCGCGAGTTCGACGACGCGTGAGATCGGCGGGTCGGGCTGGAGGACCACGCCGAAGGACATCGAACCGCCGTGTTCGCCCATCGAGGGAGCGTACCAGCGGTCCCGAATCGGCGCTCAGCCGGTCGCTTCGGCCAGCGGCACGTACTCGAACCCGTGCGCGCAGGCCACCGCTTCGTGGGTCACGTGCCCGTCGACGACATTGACGCCCGAGGCGAGGGCCGGGTCGCGTCCCGCGGCCTTGCGCCAGCCGCGGTCGGCGATCTCCAGGGCGTAGGTCATCGTCGCGTTGGTCAGGGCGTAGGTCGAGGTGTGGGGCACGGCGCCCGGCATGTTCGAGACGCAGTAGTGGACCACGCCCTCCTCGACATACCGGGGGTCGCGGTGGGTGGTGGGGCGGCTGGTTTCGGCGCAGCCGCCCTGGTCGACGGCGACATCGACGAGCGCGGATCCCGGTTCCATCTGCGCCAGGTGCGCGCGGGTGACGAGGCGCGGAGCGCGGGCGCCGGGTATGAGTACGGAGCAGACGACGAGGTCGGCGGAAGCCACCGCGCCCTCGATGTTGGCCGCGTTCGACATCAACGTCGTCACGTGGCCCTGGACCACGTCCCGCACGTAGCCGAGGCGCAGCGGGTTGATGTCGAGAATCGTGACCTCCGCGCCGAGGCCGACGCCGACGACGCAGGCGTTCATCCCGACGACGCCGGCGCCGATGATCGTGATCAGGCCGCGTCGCACGCCGGAGACGCCGGGCAGCAGGATGCCCTTGCCGCCCGCCCGCCGCTCGAGGCACGCGGCGCCGGCCTGAATCGAGAGCCGCCCGGCGACTTCCGACATCGGTACCAGCAGCGGCAGCGTGCCGTCGGCGAGCTGCACCGTTTCGTAGCCGATGCCGACGACCCGCCGCTCCAGCAGGCTCGCCGTGAGCCGCTCCGAAGCCGCCAGGTGGAGGTACGTGAAGAGGACCTGCCCCGGCCGCATGCGCTCGAACTCGGGTTCGAGCGGCTCCTTGACCTTGAGCACGAGGTCGGCCCGGTTCCACACGGCGTCGGGGCCGTCCACGATCGCGGCCCCGGCCTCGCGGTACGCGTCGTCCGGGATCGCGCTGCCGACGCCGGCGCCGGACTCGATCGCGACTTCGTGGCCGCGGGCCGCGAACGCGGCGACGCCGGCGGGAGTGATCGCGACCCGGTGCTCGTCCGGCTTGATCTCGGTGGGAACGCCGACCCGCATGTCAGGCCCCCATCCTATGCCGCGGCCGCAGCACCCGCCGCCGATCCCCTTCCCGCCGCGTCAAGCGCTGGCGATCGAGATGCTCCAGCAGCGGAATAGCCCACTTGCGGGTCAGGCCGAAACGGTCCTTGAAGTCGGCGACGGTGAACGTGTCCCAGCCGGTGGCGAGAAGGTCGGCCCGAAACCGTTCCAGGGCGGACGCTGCGAGGAGGAGGCCGCTGGGCAGCCGGACCAGCTTGCCGCGCTCGACCAGGTAGCGGAGCACGCCGTCGAAGACCTGGGGCTTGGCCCCCAGGGTGCGGCAGAGCTCCTCGGGAGAGCCGGGGGTCAGTCCCTGTTCCTCGAAGCCTCCGACGATGTCCCGCGCCAGCCTGGACTCTGCGCCGGTCAGTTCGCTGGCGCGGCCCGGGAGAGTCACGAGTTCGCCGTCCGTGACGACGCTCAAGTCCTTGCCGCCGCGGCTCGACCAGTCCAGGTAGGCCGGGGCGAGGTCGGCGGCGCGCGCGCCCAGCAGCCGGCGGACGAGCTCGGCCTTCGGCATGCCGCGCGACAGGCGGTCGGCGGCGAAGTGCGCCTCGACGAGACGCCGGGCACGGCGTGTCACGCGACGGACGGTCGCCGCGGTGACGAAGCGGCCGCCGGCGCCCGCCTCGAGCAGCAGGCTCGCCTGAGCGGCGCCGTTCAGCACCTCCCGGGCGTCGGCGGGGACGACGCCCAGGCGCAGGGCGAGTTCGGTCACAGCCAGACCGGCCTCGCGGCTGTCGGCGGCCCACTGCACGGCGGCGGCCTGCCGGTCGCCGGCGTCCAGCGCCTCGATCGTCGGCGCGAGAGCCTTGCCTCGAGGACGCCTCCAGGCCGGGTCGAGCACCTCGCCGCCGCCTAACGTTGTCTGGGGCGAGGGCCTGCGGATGACGAAGCGGTCGCCGCGAACCGCCACCAGGGGCTCGTCGAGCCGGATCTCCGCCAGCGCTTCCTGGCCCGGGACAAGCCGTTCGGTCTCGAGCGGCCGGAGCTTGCCGATCCGCTGCGCGGCGTTGACGTGAAGCCGCACCGGGCTGCTGCCGTCGAGCGGTTCGGGCGCCGTGGCGAGCAGCCGGCAGCGCACGAGCAGGGAAGTCGTGGCGCGGTAGACGCCGGGGGCGGTCAGTTCGTGGCCGCGGGCGACCTGCTCAAGATCGACGCCGACGAGCTGGAGCGACGTGCGCTCGCCGGCTTCCGCCTGCTGGCGGCGGTCGCCGTGGACCTCGATGCTGCGCACCCGGGCACGGCCGGCGGCGGGCAGGATATCCAGCTCATCGCCGACGCATACGGTCCCGCGGGCGAGCGTGCCGGTGACCAGCACGCCGAGTCCCCGCAAGTGAAAGGCCCGGTCGATCGGCAGCCGGGCGGGCAGACGGCGATAGCGGTCGATCGGGGCCGACGACCTGGCGAGCTCCACCAGGGCCGCGCGCAGCTGCTCCAGGCCTTCGCCGCTCTGGGCCGACACCGGCAGGATCGGCGCGCCGGCGAACGGGGTGTCGGCCAGCGCCTCCTCGAGCTCCAGCTCGGCAAGCTCCACCAGGTCGGGCGACACGAGGTCCGTCTTCGATAGCGCCGCCAGGCCGGCCGGGATCCGGAGCAGCGAGCAGATCGCGAGGTGCTCCAGGGTCTGCGGCATGACCCCTTCGTCGGCGGCCACGACCAGCACCATCATCTGGATGCCGCCGAGCCCTGCGAGGGCGTTGTGGACGAAGCGCTCGTGTCCGGGCACATCGACGAAGCCGATCTGCCAGCCGTCCTCGACCATCGAGGCGAAGCCGAGGTCGATCGTGATGCCGCGCTGCTTCTCCTCTTCCCAGCGGTCGCAGTCGACCCCGGTCAGGGCCTGGACCAGCCGTGTCTTGCCGTGATCGACGTGGCCCGCGGTGCCGACGACGAAGCGGTTGGCGGCTATCTCGCTCACGAACCGCGTTCGGGGTCGATGCCGTAGGCCTGGAGCTTGCGGTACAGGTGGCGGCGGTCGACTCCGAGGTCCCGGGCGGTCTGGGAGACGTTGCCGCCGGCGGCGCCGAGCCGGCGCTCGATGTAGAGCCGCTCGAAGGTCTCGCGGGCCTCCTTGAGCGAGGCGTAGTCGTTGCCCACCTGGGCGATCGCGTCCGCCCCGCGTACCCGAGGCGGCAGGTCCCCTTCCATGACCACGTCGCCGGGCGCCATGATCATCAGGCGTTCGCTCAGGTTGCGGAGTTCCCGCACGTTCCCCGGCCACGAGTAGGCGACCAGCCGTTCGAGCGCCCGGGGGTCGACCGTCTTCGGACGGCGGCCGGCCTCGGCGGCGAAGCGTTCGAGGAAGTGGTCGATCAGGGCCGGGATGTCCTGGCGCCGCTCACGAAGGGCCGGTACGTGGAGCGGAATGACTGCGAGCCGGAAGTAGAGGTCCTCGCGGAACCGGCCGGCGGGGAGTTCGCTCTCTTCCAGGTTCTTGTTCGTCGCCGCCAGCACCCGCACGTCGACCTCGATCGGCTCGGAACCTCCCACCCTCTCGAACCGCTGCTCCTCGAGCACGCGCAGCACCTTGGCCTGGGTGTTCAGCGACATGTCGGCGATCTCGTCCAGAAACAGGGTGCCTCCGTCGGCCTGTTCGAACCGTCCGCGGCGGTTCTCCGAGGCGCCGGTGAAGGCGCCCTTGATGTGCCCGAAGAGCTCGCTCTCGATGAGCTCCTCCGGGATCGCGGCGCAGTTCACTTCGACGAAGGCGCGGCTCCTGCGCTGGGAGAGGCTGTGGATGCGTCTCGCGACGAGCTCCTTGCCCGTGCCGTTCTCGCCGGTGATCAGGATCCGGCTCTCGGCGCGCGCCGAGAGCTTCAGTTCGTCCTTCAGTTGCCGCATGGACGGCGAGTCGCCGATGAGCTGCCGCTCGGGATCGAGCCGGTTCGACAGTTCCCGCACCTGGCGTTCGAGACGTTTCCGCTCCAGGGCGTTCTCGACCGACACGACGACTCGGTTGAGCGCCAGCGGCTTCTCCAGGAAGTCGTGCGCGCCGATGCGCATCGCCTTGACCGCCGTGTCGATGTTGCCGTGGCCGGAGATGACGATGACCGGCGTCTGGAAGTCGCCCTCGCGGAGTTCCTCCAGGATCTCCAGGCCGTCGCGGTCGGGCAGCCAGACGTCGAGCAGGACGAGGTCGAACTCGTCGCTCGCCATCAGCGCCTGGCCGCTCACCGCGTCCGCCGCCGCCGCCACCGAGTGGCCTTCGTCCTCGAGGATGTCCCGCAGGGTCTGGCGGATGCCGGCCTCGTCGTCGACGATCAGAATGCGCGCCTTGCTCATCGTTGGATGCCGGTGAGCGCGGTTCTACCGCTGCGCCTCGGACTGGGGCAATTCGGACTGGGGTAGTTCAATGGTGAAGGTCGTGCCGTGAGGCTCGTTGTCCTCGACCCGGATCGAGCCGTTGTGGTCGCTGACGATGCGCTGGACGATGGCCAGGCCCAGCCCCGAACCCCGTCCCTTGGTCGAAAAGTAGGGCAGGAAGAGTTTCTCGCGGGCCCCCTTCGGCACACCGCTGCCCGTGTCCCTGACCGAGAGGTCGAGGACCCCGTTGCTGCGGCCGGCCCGGACCGTCACCTGGCCGGGTGGGTTGGTGGCGGCGATGGCGTTGTCCAGCAGGTTGACCAGGGCGGAGCGCATCTGGTCGGCGTCGAGCTTGGCGTGGAGACCCTCCTTGCCGGTCTCGATGCGCGCCTCGACCTCGACTCCGGGTTTCAGCTCGCGGTAGAGGTCGACCGTTTCGCTGATGAGCTTCGCCATGTCGACATCGCGGGGCTGGGGGCGCCGCATGCGGGCGTAGCGCGCGAACTGGTCCACGAGGTTCTGCATGTTGCCGACCTCGCGGACGACGATCTGCGCTCCCTCCTCGACCGCGGCGCCGAGGCTCGCGTCGTTGCTCTGCGCCTTGCGCAGCAGTCGCTCCGCGGCCAGCTTGATCGGAGTCAGCGGGTTCTTGATCTCGTGGGCGATCCGGCGCGCGGCTTCCGTCCAGGTGGCGGCCTTCTGGGCGTCGAGCAGCGCGGTCAGATCCTCGATCACGAGGACGTGGCCGAGCAGCTCGAAGCCGCCGCTGCCGTCCGGCGCGCGCAACGGGCTGGTCTTGACCTCGAGAGTCTTCCAGTCGTCCCTGCCGCCGAGGCTGACTTCGCGGCGGGCCGGGGTCGCCCCCGAGCGCCGCAGGCCGGTCGCCCCCCGGACCGTCGAATCCGGCAGATCGGCGAACACGGCCTCGACGCCCTTGTCCGGGAGCAGTTCGCTCAGGGCCTCGGGCGGCGCGCCGGCGAGCGAAACGTGCGATGGAAGCCCCAGCATCTCCACCGCGGCACGGTTGCACGTCAGGATACGGCCGTCACGATCGAGCGAGAGCACGCCGGCCGGCCCGCTCTCCAGCACCGCTTCGATGCGGGCGCGCTCGGCGTCCAGGCGGCGGTTCGTCGCCACCAGGTCCCGGTTCGATTCCTGCAGCGCGTCGGTCATCCGGTTGAAGGAGTCGACCAGGATCTGGACCTCGTCGTCGGCGGCTGCCTCGACCCGGTGTTCCAGGTCGCCGCCGGCGATGCGCCGGGTGCCGTCCGCCAGCGCTTCGATCGGGCCGGTGACCCGGCCGGCGAGGTAGAGACCGACCCAGCAGGAGACGAGCAGAATGCACAGGGTCACGGTCAGGAAGAGGAGCCAGTACGCGGCCCGGATCTCGTCGCGTTGGGCGTGCAGTTGCCGCCGGGACTGGTAGGCGGCGATCAGGGTCTCCGTGCTGCCGGCGAGCTCGGCATCGAGCAGCCTGCCGGCGACGGCCACCGTGGTCTCGGCGCCGCCTTCCCGGGCCGCCGCGGCGAGGATGAGTCGCGCCTCGCTGCCGGACACTTCGCCGATGGCCCGGGCGGCGCCGGTGCGGACCGCTTCGAGCAGCATGCCGCGGGTCGGCTCGGGTACCTCGGAAAGAGCCTGGGGATTCACTGTGGCCTGGAGGAAGGTGGTGTCCCGGTAGACCGCCAGGTAGTCGAGGTCGGCTTCGGAACGGGCCTCGCCGAGCGCCCCCAGCAGCCGGCCGCGCCCGCGCGGACTATCCAGGTCCAGGCTCCCGGTGTCGGTGAGAAAGCGTTCGGCGTCGCGCAGCAATTCGTCCTGCCGGGTTGAGGTCAGGGCCTGGGAGATCTGGTTGGCCGGTTCCAGCAGGTCGTCGATGTCGGTCCGGAACATGCGGTCGATCGAGCCCTGGAGCAGTTCCGTGGCGTAGGCGAACAGGACGAGTCCGGGGATCAGCGACAGGCCGATGTAGGTGAGGATCAGCTTCGTCCGGAACTTGGCGCCCAGACGCTGGCGCCGGCGCTCGATCCACAGCTTGGTCAGGTTTCGGACGAGCACGAAGGCGACGACCAGGATCAGCACCACGTTCAGATTGCGCAGCGCGAACAGCAGGATGCTGTTGTTGAGCACCGTGGGGTCGATCTCGCGGCCGCGCTGGAGCGCGTAGTAGCCCGCAGTCGGTACGGCGAGGGAGAGCGCCAGGAGCCAGACCAGGAAGCGGTTGGTCTTGATGAGTTCGCGCAGGGGCGGGCGGCTCGCGGTCAGGCGTTGGATCACTCGGCCTCCCCGCTGCCGATCCGGCGCTGGGCGGACTGGAAGGGCGTCGTCTGGGCCCAGGCGGTGTGGACCCGGTCCGGAATCAGGCCGAGCCGGGTTCGGGTCCGGACTTCGGCGCGCACTCGCAGCACGAGTCGCCCCGGCGGTTCATCGACGAGCTCTACCGACGGCAGTTGCTCGAAGGTCGTCAGCGCTCGCTCCAGGTCCTCCGGCGAGATCACGACCCGGCTGGCGTAGAGCTCCCCGTCGCGCTTGAAGTTGACGAGGTACTCCCGGGTGAGGGCGTTGTACATCGCCACGACCTGCAACCGGGTGGCGACGACGGCCTTGTCGAACCAGCGCCGCCTGATCCGCCGGACCTGGATGTCGTAGGTGAAGCCGGTCGGCAGTCCGCTCTCGATCTTCTCCCAGGTGCGTTCGTCAAGCGCCCGGTCCAGGCGGAAGCTGACCAGCAGCACCGGACCCTCGCGCACGGCGGAGAGTGCGGTGATGGCGGCTTTGGCGGACCGGCCGGAGGCTTCTCGCGGAGGCTGTGCCGCGAGTGCGTCGCCGCCCAGAACGCTCGACAGGCTGAGCGCGCAGATCAGCCGTCCCGCCCGCGGGACTCTCATGGCGTGACCCTACCAGTCCGCGGCGTGCCTGCGCCCCGCGGGAGGATCGAGGCGGCTACGGGGGCGGACCGGCGAAACCGGGATGCCAGGTCGGCGGCCGGTCGCCGTCGAGCGGGCGATCCGCTTCCGGCGGCAGTTCGTCGCCGCGCAGCCAGGTCCAGCAGCGCGAGTTGGCGACGAGTTCCCTCAGCAACTCGTAGTGGAGTTGGTGGCCGCCCCGCAGAACCTCGAAGTGGCCCCAGATCGGCGCTCCGAGCAGGGTGAAGTCTCCCACCGCGTCGAGCGCCTTGTGCCGAACCGGCTCGTCCGTGAAACGGAGGTCCGTGTTCACCGCGCCGTGTTCGTCGAAGACGATGCAGTTGTCGACCGACCCGCCCAGCCCCAGTCCGGCTCGCTGCATCTGTTCGACGTCCATCTGCCGGCAGAAGGTCCGCGCAGGCGCCAGACCGCGCTCAAAGCTGCGCGTGTCGACGTCGATCTGCAACCTCTGGCGTCCCACGGCGCAGCCCTCGAAGTCGATCGTGTAGTCCAGGCGCAGGCCGGGGTAGGGCGATGCGCGCAGCCACTTGTCGCCGCGGTCGACCTCGATCACCGAAGTGATCGCGAGGATCTGCCGGTTCGCGTTCTGGGACCTCACTCCCGCAGCCTGCAGCAAGAGCAGGTAGGGCATCGCCGAGCCGTCGAGGATTGGCACCTCGGGGCCGTCCATCTCGACGACCAGGTTGTCGATGCCGAGGATGTAGACGGCGGCGAGGAGGTGCTCGACGGTGGAGACGGTCACATCGTCGCGACCGAGCGTGGTGGCGAGTTCGAGGGAACTGACGCTCGTCAGGTCGGCGGGAACCTCCACGTTGCCGGCATCCGCGCGGCGGAAACGGATGCCCGCGCCGGGCGGCGCCGGCAGGATGCGCAGATTCGTCTCCCGGCCGGTGTGAATGCCCACGCCGGAGATCGCCGTCGGACGCCGGATCGTCTGCTGGAGGAAGAGGCGGTCACGCGTGTCGTTGGACCGTCGCCGGGAGTTCCGGCCGGATCCGTTGGGGCGCTTTGCCATCGAACAGGTGTTTCAGCACGGATCGTGCCAGCCCGGCGATGGTCTTCGCTCCTTGGCAAGTTCCTTGTTTTTCGGGGATTTACGTCGGTGTCGGGGACTCGTCGGCGATCCGGTATGTGGCGTTTACGCCACACCTCTGTGGCGCTTCGGCCGCATCGCGACCGCCTGCGTCGGGGCGTCCGCGGAGAGTAGACTCACTCGGCAAGATGTACCGAACGCCGGAAACGAACACCGATGGCCAGGCGCAGCAAACAGAAGCAGCGGTCGCTCGCGGGCGGGAACGCCCTGGCGGTCAATCGGAAGGCGCGGCGGGAGTTTCACGTCCTGGAGCGGCTCGAGGCCGGCATTGAGCTCCTGGGCACCGAGGTCAAGTCGATCAGGAGCGGCAAGATCCAGCTACGCGACAGCTACGTCGCCTTCCGTGACCACGAGGCCTGGCTGCTGGACGCTCACGTTTCGGCGTACAGCCACGGGAACCGGGAGAACCACGATCTCGAGCGGCCCAGGCGGCTGCTCCTGAATCGGCGTGAGATCGACCGCCTGTTCGGGCGTACCCGCGACCGGGGCCTGACGGTGGTGCCGCTGTCCGTCTATCTGAAGGGCAACCGGATCAAGGTCGAACTGGCCCTGGCCCAGGGCAGGAAACTGCATGACAAGCGGGAGCGGGAACGGGAGCGGACTCTCGACCGCGAGGCCGGCGAAGTGTTCCGCGGCCGGCGGCGCCTGCGCGCGGACGCGTCAGGGGAAGCGCGGTGAGCGGGAAGAAGATCGTCGTCCGCGGCGCCCGCGAACACAACCTGAAGAACCTGACGGTGGAGATCCCGCGGGATCGGCTGGTCGTCGTCACCGGCGTTTCGGGCTCGGGCAAGTCCTCCCTCGCCTTCGACACGCTGTTCGCCGAGGGGCAGCGTCGCTACGTCGAGTCCCTTTCCGCCTACGCGCGGCAGTTCCTGCACCAGGTGGAGAAGCCGGACGTCGACTCGATCGAGGGACTCTCGCCCGCGATTTCGATCGAGCAGAAATCGGTGTCCCGCAACCCGCGGTCGACGGTGGGGACGGTCACCGAGATCCTGGACTACCTGCGGTTGCTCTATGCCTCGGTGGGAGTGCCGCACTGCCCCGAGTGCGGCAAGGTGATTCGGCCGCAGACCGTGCAGCAGATGGTCGACCGGGTGGCGGCCATGCCGGAGGGCACCCGGCTGTTGCTGCTCGCGCCGTACGTGCGGGGCAAGAAGGGCGAGTACCGGCGCCAGCTCGAACAGATGGTCCGCGAGGGCTTCCTGCGGGCGCGCATCGATGGCGAACTCTGCGAGCTTTCCGGCGACCTCCCCGCTCTCGACAAGAACAGGAAGCACGACATCGAGATCGTGATCGACCGTCTCGTCGTCCGGCCGGGCATCGAGCAGCGGCTCGCGGCATCGGTCGAGACCGCGCTCGACGTTGGCCGCGGGTTGCTCGTCGTGGCGCCCCAGGGGTTGCCCGAGGAGACGATGTCGCAGCACTACGCCTGCGCCGACTGCGGCACCAGCCTGGCCGAGGTCTCGCCGCGGCTGTTCTCGTTCAACAGCCCCTACGGTGCGTGCCCCGAGTGCGGCGGCCTGGGTTCGTCGATGGCGGTCGACGAGGAGAGGATCCTGGACGATCCGCGGCGGTCGATCCAGGCCGGCGTGCTCCGGCCCTTTCCGACGAGTTCGTCTTCCTGGCGGCTCAGGATGCTCCGGACGGTCGCCGCGGAGATGGGCTTCGATCTCTCGACGCCGTGGTGCGAGCTGTCCGAGGAGGTGCGGCAGGTCGTGCTCTACGGTTCGGGCAGCCGCGAGATCGCCTTCGAGATCAAGGGCCGCCGCTCGTCCTACCAGTGGCGCGGGCGGTACGAGGGCGTGGTGCCGATGCTCACTCGCCGCCACGCCGACACGGAGTCTCAGGGCGTTCGCGCGGAGATCGAGAAGTACATGTCGGTGCGCACCTGCGGCTCGTGCTCGGGCCGCCGGCTCCGTCCCGAAGCGCTGGCGGTCACCGTCGGCGACCGTTCGATCGACGATCTGACCTCGATGCCGATCGGCGACCTCCGGCGGGTGGTCGGAGCGTTGGGGCTGAGCACGAAGGAACGGCAGATCGCCGGCAAGATCCTGCAGGAGGTGGAGGACCGGCTGACGTTCCTCGATGATGTCGGTCTCGGTTATCTGCACCTGGACCGGGCCTCGGGAACCCTCTCGGGAGGCGAGAGCCAGCGCATCCGGCTCGCGACGCAGATCGGAAGCAAGCTCCAGGGAGTGCTCTACGTGCTGGACGAGCCCTCGATCGGCCTGCACCAGCGGGACAACGCGAAGCTGCTCCGGACGCTCAAGGGCATGCGTGACCTCGGCAACTCCGTGCTCCTGGTCGAACATGACGAGGAGACGATCCGCGAGGCGGACTGGATCGTCGATCTGGGCCCGAGGGCGGGCGAGCACGGCGGCGAGGTGGTCGCCGAGGGATCGCTCGACAGGGTCGAGAAGGCGAAGGGGTCGTTGACCGCCGCCTACCTCCGCGGCGAAGCGGAGGTGCCGGTGCCCGCCGCGCGGCGGCCGGGTAACGGCGCTTGGCTGGGCATCAGGGGCGCGCGCCAGAACAACCTGGCCGAGCTCGACGTCGACGTGCCGCTCGGCTGCTTCGTCCTGGTCACCGGGGTCTCCGGTTCAGGCAAGAGCAGCCTGGTCAACGAGGTGCTGTACAAGGCCCTGGCGCGCCACTTCTACCGCGCCGTCGATCCGGCCGGCGATCACGATCGGATCGAGGGGCTCGAGCATCTCGACAAGGTGATCGCCATCGATCAGAGTCCGATCGGTCGCACGCCGCGCTCCAACCCAGCGACCTACACGAACGTCTTCACGCCGATCCGCACCCTGATGGCGAAGACGCCGGAAGCGCGGGCCCGCGGCTACAAACCCGGCCGCTTCAGCTTCAACGTCAAGGGCGGCCGCTGCGAAGCCTGCGCGGGTGACGGGCAGAACAAGATCGAGATGCACTTCCTGCCCGACGTCTACGTCACCTGCGACATCTGCGGCGGTCTGCGCTATGACCGCGAGACCCTGCAGGTCCGCTACAAGGGCAAGAACATCGCCGACATCCTCGCCATGAGCGTCGAGAACGCCTGCGAGTTCTTCGCCAACGTCCCGGCCATCGACCGTATCCTCTCGACGCTGGACGAGGTGGGGCTCGGCTACATCCGCCTCGGCCAGCCGGCGACCACGCTGTCGGGCGGCGAGGCGCAGCGGGTCAAGCTGGCCACCGAACTGTCGAAGCGGGCGACTGGCCGGAGTCTCTACCTGCTGGACGAGCCGACGACCGGTCTCCACTTCGACGACGTGCGGCGCCTGGTCGGCCTTCTGCAGCGTCTGGTGGACCGGGGCAACACGGTGCTGGTCGTCGAGCACAACCTCGACGTGATCAAGAACGCGGATTGGATCATCGACCTGGGCCCGGAGGGCGGCGTCGGTGGCGGCAGGCTGGTGGTGGCCGGTACGCCCGAAGAGGTAGCGGCCTCGCCGGAGAGTCACACTGGGGAGTTCCTGAGCAAGGCGCTGGCGACCCCGGCACCGGTGCGCGCCACCCAGGAAAGAAAGGCGAGCTGAGCGTGGCCGACCGCAGATCCTCCCCCTCCCGGAAGGCGTCCACGGACTTTGCCGGCCGGCGCCAGCGGCTGCAGCTCGAGACCCTCTACGACCTGGTCGTGGCGCTCCATTCCCACGAATCCGAGCAGGGGCTGCTGGACGACCTCCTGCAGCGCCTCTGCACCATCGTCGACCCGGCGGCTGCCGCGGCCGTCACGCGCGACCGCTTCGGCGTCGCGCGGTCGGCGTCCACGGTCGGTTTCGGCAGCGATTCCCCGGCAGCCGAGCTACTGCTTGCCGGACCCTTGTGGGACGACCTCCTGGCCCGGGACGACGTTCTGGCGCGGAGCGGCGGCTCGCTGGCCGGCCGGGAGTTCCAGTCCCTGCTGGCGGCGCCGCTCAAGTCCCGCGATGCCGTGCTGGGCTTCGTCGCCGTCCTCGACAAGGAGGTCCGCGGCAAGGGCGAACCGGGCTTCAGCGACGGCGACCGGAGGTTCCTGCGGTCCGTCGCGGCGCTGGCCGGGGTGGCCCTGGACGGCCTGCGCCAGGTGGAGCGGCTGGTCGTCTCGCGGGAACGGCTGGCGGAGGAGAACAAGCTGCTCAAGGAGCGCCTCGACGATCTGGCGGAGGTCGGCGGCAGGCGGATCGTGGCCCATGCGCCGACGATGCGCCGCATTCTGGAGATGCTCGACCGGGTGGCGCCGCGGAGCGTGAGCGTCCTGCTACGCGGGGAGAGCGGCACCGGCAAGGAACTGATGGCGGCGTTCCTGCACCAGCGATCCGAGCGGACGGGCCCGCTGGTGGCGGTCAACTGCGCCGCGCTTCCGGAGAGCCTGCTGGAGAGCGAGCTGTTCGGCATCGAGGGCGGCGTGGCCACCGGCGTGAGGGCGCGAATCGGTCGCTTCGAACTGGCGGAAGGGGGTACCCTCTTCCTCGACGAGGTGGCCGACCTCGACGTGGCGCTGCAGGTCAAGCTGCTGCGCGCCCTCCAGGAGCGCGAGATCGTGCGCGTTGGGGGCCAGCGGCCGATAGCCGTCGACACCCGCGTCATCGCCGCGACCCACCAGCCGCTGGAGCGGCTGGTCGAGGAAGGCCGGTTTCGCGAGGACCTGTACTACCGCCTGAAGGGAATCAGCGTGGAGCTGCCGCCGCTACGGGAGCGGCGGCGGGACATCCCTCATCTGATCCGCCACTTCGCCGAGACGTTCTGCGCCCGGGAGTCGATCGAGCTCGCCCACTTCGACCGGACGGCGCTGAACCTCCTGCTCGCGCACGACTATCCCGGCAACGTGCGGGAACTGCAGAACATCGTGGAAGGCGCGGTCTCCCTGGCCGACGGCGTCGTCGACGCGGCCCTGATCCAGTCGCTGATGGGCGGCGCGGTCGGTCTTCAGAGCCCGGAGCCGCTCGACCTCGAGACGGTCAAGCGGCGTCACGTACGCCGGGTCATCGGGATGACGGGGGGCAACAAGAGCGCCGCCGCGAGGCTTCTCGGCGTCAACAGGCGCACCCTGACGCGCGGAAGGTACTGATCGATCCCCTGTCGGTGCGCCGGCCTGACATCCGACCGCTCGCAGACGAGCGCTCGGACTGTGACGCTGGTGGCGCGGGGACGTGCCACCAGGGTTCTGGTCGGCATCCCGCAGTGGCAATGGGTCATTTTAGCCCACTATAGGACATATTGCCCCAGATGCATGTGGGACGGGCGTAACGTCTCACCAGAGCCGACTCAAGCCCGAGTAGCACGACTCGGTCGGGACAAATTGCCCCGAATCGACCATCCGGTCGCGACGGTGCTGCTCGTCGCAAACCCGCGTGAAATCTGGGTTTGCGGGCGGTTTGCCCTCGTATCCCCCCGGCTGGCAGGAGACTTGCTCTTACCGAGGGTCACCAACGGGGAGGTCGACATGATGCCAGTAGTGGTGCGAGTCGCCGTCGACGGCCGGGATCTCTCTGATGGGCGCCAGCAACGGGGAGGTCGAACATGATGGTAGGGTCGCCGTTCAGTTTTTTGGACCGTGGGGGCGTCGCCGCGCCGGCTTCGTGGGCGGGGAGTCTCTCCGCCGGTGTGTTCTGGTCGTCCGTCGTGGTCGCCAGCTTTCTTTGGTTTCTTCTGAACGACCGGATCCAACCCGTGGTGATCTACTGTCTCAAGCTCTTCCTTGTCGCCTAGGATCCCGGCCGCAGGGGCGCCGGTCGCTTACCCCCGATGTCTGAGCTCGGAGTTCTTGAAGAAACCCACCTGACCTTCAGGCTCGCGCCTGAAATGGAACTGGAAGTACGGGCCTGCGCCTGCGAGATGGCGAAGTCCATCCGGATGAGCACGGACAAGGTCGAGGAAGTGGGCATGGCGGTCGTCGAGGCGTGCATCAACGCGATCGAACACAGCCGGGCCGCCGACGGCCAGCTGCATCTCGGGCTTGCGGTACTGGGTTCGGCCGGGGCGGACGAGCCGCAGGGGCTCCGGATCACGATTCAGGATCAGGGAGTCGGCTTCGATTGTTCGAAGCTCGTGCCGCCCCGGATCGAGGACAACCTGAAGTCGATCCGGAAGCGTGGCTGGGGGTTGAAGATCATTGAAGGACTGATGGACGAGGTGAACGTGCTCTCGGGCGAGGGCGGCACCTCCGTCGTGATGTTGAAGGTACTCTGACGCACTCTGACGCTACTTTGAGCGAGGAAGTCTGGTTGGTTCCATGACCGAGGGTCTGAAGTTGAAGGTGGAGCGCCGCGACGGTCTGGCGGTGATCTACACGGAGGGTTACATCAACAACCAGGGCGGCGAGGAGATCGCGGAGGCGGCGTACGGCCTGCTGGACGAGGGTTTCGGGACGCTGCTGCTGAACCTCGCCGGGACGAAGATCGTCAACTCGATCGGCATCTCCATACTGATCGAGATCATCGAGAAGATGATCGAAGTGGAGGGCCGGCTGTCCTTCTGCCATCTCACGCCGACGATCGAGAAGACCTTCCACATCATGGGCCTGGCGCAGTACGCCAGCATCTTTCCCGACGAACAGGCGGCGGTGACCGAGCTTCAGGCCGGGGCTTCGTGACTTCGCCGGCCGCCGGTGCTGCTCAGGCGTCGGAGTCGACCCCGGCGGCTGGAACGGGTCTCGGAGCCGAACTCTGGCGGCTGGCGGCGGCCGCGGAGACCGCGGAGTGGGAGAGCGGCGCGGCGCAGACCCGGCTGGTCGGGCACTGGTGCCGGACGCAGGGCCTGGCCGGCGCCCAGATCTACCGCCGCGACGGCGGTCCGGTGGCGTCGTGGGGCGTGCTCGGCACCCGCGAACGGAGCCTGGAGCACGACCTGATCCTCTACTACGCCGTCGCGGACGATGCGGCTCCCGATGACGGCGCCGGCGGCGGAGAGGGGAGCACGCCGGAGGAGCACGACCTCGCCGGAGTGCTGGCCATCGGCCTCAGGCTGCGGGAACTGGCCGACGAACTGAAGGACCGGAGATTCCAGGACAACTACAACGTCGTCACGCTGCAGGCGGTCTACGACGTGGGGCTGGCGATCGCTTCGACATTGAACCTGGACGAACTGACCGAGGAGATCCTGCTGCGCGCGGTTTCGCTCCTGGACGCCCGGCGCGGCGCCTTCTACCTGCTGGACGACGAAGGCCGCCTCGCGCTCGCCGGCACGATCGGCGGCGGTGCCCGCGAGGCGCTCGAAGCCCCGCCGGCATCCGGTTTCGACGAGGCCGGCGTCAAGGCGGTAGCGGCGGGCGTCATCCCGGCCGCGGAACACTCGCTCGCGGTCCCCATCGAAGGCGACGGGGGCAGCGGCAGTGTCGGCCTGCTGGTGGTCGCGGACAAGGAGAGCCGGACCGGAGTCGGCCCGTTCGCCGCGGCCGATCATCGGGCGCTGTCGCTGTTCGCCAACCAGGCCGCGATCGCGCTGACCAACGCGAAGCTCCATCGGCAGGCGCTCGAGAAGGAGCGTCTCGAGCGGGAGGTGGAGCTCGCCGCCGAGATCCAGCGCAACATCCTGCCCGCCGAGATGCCGAGCGCGGGCTGCTTCGAGACCGTTGGCTGGAGCCGTCCCTCACGCCAGGTCGGCGGCGACTACTATGGCTCGCTCCGGTTCGCCGGCTCGCGCCGTGGCCTGGTGGTCGCGGACGTCACGGGCAAGGGCATGCCGGCCGCGCTCCTGGTCTCTACTCTGGACTCGGCGTTGCGGTTGCTCGTTGACGACTGCCGGCTGGGCGGAGAAGGCGTGGGGGCGGAGCTCTCGCCGGAGCTCTTCGACCGTCTGAACAAGCACATCGTCGAGAGCAGCGCCAGCAATCGCTTCATCACCCTGATCCTCGCCGAGATCGATCCGCGAAAGCGCGGCGGCCGCTACCTCAATGCGGGACACAACCCGGGGCTCCTGGTGCGCGGGAACGGCGAAGTCACGCCCCTTCCGGCCAGCGGCCTGCCGCTGGGCCTTCTTCCCACGGCGAGCTACCAGGTGGAGCCTCTCGAGATGGCTCCGGGCGACCTCCTCTGCCTGTACAGCGACGGGATCACGGAGTGCGAGTCACCAGACGGCGAAGAGTACGGCCAGGAGCGGCTCGAGGACTTCCTTCGCGCCCGCCGCGAGCGGCCGCTGTCCGAGATCGTGGACGCGATCGATGCCGACGTGAGGCGCTTCGGGGCCGGCCTGCCGCAGGGCGACGATCAGACCGTCGTGCTGATTCGCTGCGGCTAGGAATCCGTCGCGGTCAGACCGTCCACGTCGGCCACCGCCAGGGCTGGTGCCGACGTGCCGCCGAGGAAACCGTCGCGCGAGGGACGGCAGAACAGGGTGTCGCCGATAGCCAGCAGGTTGGAGAACACGCGGAGCAGGCTGTCCTCCCAGACGAGATCGATCACCGGTTCGGCGAGCCGGCCGCCCCGCAGGCGACGCACCCCGCGGGCCCGTGCCCGCACCCGCATGCGAACGGGGTCGAAGCACTCGACCTCGTCCAGCCTGCTGACCCAGACGCCGCCGTCCGCGATGCGGAACAGGTCCCGCTCGCTGTGCTCGCCGGGTCGGAGGAACGTGTTGAGGGGGCATGCCTCCTCGCCGCCCGTGCAGTGGCAGGTAGGAGAAAGCCCCACGCGGGCAGCGGTGGCGGTGTCCAGCGCCGGTGTTCGCGGCACTCCTGCGGACACCAGCTCGACGGAAGTCTTCGAGACGCCCTCCAGGTCGAAGGGAAAGGGCAGGCCGCTCTCGCGGCAGGCGTCGTCCGTCAGATCGAGGCGGCGGTCGAAGACCTGCACGCCCGTGTGCTGAAGCAGGAAGGACTCTCTCTCGAGGATCGAGCGTGAGGAGAACGCGTGGAGGTTCAGCAGTTCGACGAGCTCGATTGTCGCCTCGGGCGCCAGGAGTACGGGCGCGCCGCTGGGCGGCGTCGCGGCCGTGCCTTCAGGCGCCCTCCGCTCGCGCGCCGTCTCGACCAGTCGGGCAAGCTGGAGGTCGCCGAGCGAACGGGCGGCGTGGCGGGCGAAGCCGGCGCCCGGATCGGCGCCGCTTCGCACCTCGACCATGACGGAACTGGCCCGTTCGCCTCGTGCGAGTCCCCGGCTGTTGGCGATGGCCGCCTGTCCGATGGTCCATTCGATGATCGCCGCCTCGTCGTCCCTGAGCGCTTCTCGCAGCAACCGTCGGGCCGCCTTGGCGTGCAGGCGTTCGATATCCCGGTCGCAGACGGCGGCCGACGTGGCTTCCGGTTGGTTGCCCTCGGGCAACGCGGGGAGCGACTCGGCGGGCGCCGCCCGGGCTGCCGCGAGCGCGAAGCGGACCCCACTGTCGAGCTCGCCCTTGCGTGCGCCTCCCGTGCGGTGGATTCCCGAGCGCCGTCCCTCTCGAACCCTCAAGGTGACCTGGCGGGAGCGCCGCCGGTAGCTGTCGAGGTCGGGAACACGGAAGCCGGTGCGGCCGCGCCGGCTTTCCAGCCAGAGGATCTCCGTTTCGTCCGCCGGCGAGCGGTCCGCCGCGGCGACGAGTTCCTCACGGACCCGGCCCAGGGGGCGCAGGCGGGGCTCGGCCTCGGCACGTCCGGACCGCCTCCTCCCCGATCGGCGGTTCGGCCTGGCCGGTCTCGGGGGGCGACGATCCGGCACGGTGTTTGCCTATCATAGGGAATCGTGCGGGAACTCTGGCAGTCGAGGTCCGGATCGCCGCGGTCCGTTGCGCTCGCCGGCGTGGTATGCGCCTTTGCGGCGGTCGGCGTCGTGGGGCAGCCGCCTGACCGGAACGATCCGTTCGCGGCCCAGCGCACCGCCATGGTGGAAGAACAGATCAGAGGCCGGGGAATCGAGGAACCGAAGCTGCTGAACGCGCTCAGAACGGTTCCCCGGCACGAGTTCGTGCCGGACTCCCTGCGTGACGACGCCTACGGCGACGAGGCCGTCCAGATCGGCTCCGGTCAGACCGTCTCCCAGCCCTACCTGGTTGCCTTGATGGCGGACCTTCTCGAACTCGATGGCGACGAGAAGCTGCTCGAGATCGGTACCGGCTCCGGGTACACGACGGCGGTGCTGGCGCGTCTGGCTCGCCGCGTCTACTCGATCGAGATCATCGACGATCTGGCGGAGAGGGCGGTGGGGGTTCTGGACGAGCTGGGCTACGGCAACATCGAGGTCCGCGTAGGTGACGGCTACCGCGGGTGGCCGGAAGAAGCGCCCTTCGACGGCATCCTGGTCTCCGCCGCGCCCGAGGAGGTGCCGCCGCCGCTGATCGAACAGCTCAAGGTGAACGGCATCCTGGTTGCCCCGGTCGGTGGACCCCTGCAGGACCTCGTGGTCATCCGAAAGACCCCGGACGGCCTTGAACGTCGCCAGGTCGACGTCGTCCGGTTCGTGCCCATGGTGGGGCGCGCGCAGGAGGACCCGGAAGGGGAGAACCCGAACTTCTAGGCCCGAACTTCCAGAAGTGGTGGAGCAGAAGGGACTTGAACCCTCGACCCCCACGTTGCGAACGTGGTGCTCTCCCAGCTGAGCTACTGCCCCACGAGAGTTCTCCCGTACCTCGGGGGCGACGGATTGTAGCAGCGCCGGACATGTATATGATCGGGCCATGAGCAACGCCAAGAAGAAGGAAGGCGACGAGGACGGCGGCAACGTCACGTCGATGGATCTGGCCCGGGAGGCGGTCGCCGAGGGGGTGGAGAAGGCCCGCTCGGCTGTCGGTCACGGCGTCGACGCGGCGCGTGAGCGGATGCGGGACTCCCCGCTCTCGGAACGGGTCAAGAAGGCCTCCGCCCGGGCTGGAGAGGCGGCCAAGGGAGGTTACGGCACCGCCAAGGAGAAGCTCGGTCACGGCTACGAACGGGCGCGCAAGGACCTGGATCAACTGGTTGGCGACGTGAACGTGTATGTCCGTGACAATCCCGGTCGGGCAGTGCTGATCGCGGCCGCCGCGGGCTTCGTCCTGGGATTCCTGCTGCGTCGTGACCGCCGATCCTGACCAGCCGGCGATCGAAGATCGGATTGTCGGCAGTCTGACGCCCGGTCTCGACTGGGTGGCGCTTGTGCGCGCGTATCCGCTGGCGTCCGTGGCCGTGGCGGCTTCGCTCGGTTTCCTGATCGGACGCGCCCGTGGCCGGGAGATCCTCGGCATTCTGGGCGACCTCGCCGGCGAGCGGGTCGACGAGAGTGTACGCAGCGTCCTGATCCGCTAGGGCCGAACACTCCCGACCCAGCCGCGGGACGACTCCGCTGCGCCGTCTGCTCCACCTCTCCGACATCCACTTCGGGCCGCCGCACTACCGGCCGGCGGCCGCGGGCGTGGAGGCGCTGGTCGCGGACCGGCGGCCCGACCTCGTCGTCGTGTCGGGAGACCTGACCCAGCGGGCGAAACCTCGGCAGTTCCGGCAGGCGCGGCGGTTCCTGGAAGGTCTCGGGCCGCCGTTCCTGGCCGTACCGGGCAACCACGACGTTCCGATGTACCGGGTGTGGGAGCGTCTGCTCGACCGTTACGGCGCCTACCGTCGCCACTTCAGCCTCGACCTCGAGCCCAGCTTCCGGGACGCGGAACTGGAAGTCGTCGGGTTGAATACGGCGTTCAACCTGACCATCGAGGACGGGCGCTTCACGGCACGCCAACTGGCCGCGGTTGAGGAGCGCTTCCATCGGGACGGCTCGGCGGAAAGCGAGGGCCGTGTGCGGATCGCCGTCGCCCACCACCCGCTGGCGGCCCTGCCCGAGCTGATGGGCTGGCGCACGGCGCGCCGCAGCGGCGAGGCCCTGACGGCGTTCGCGGCCGCCGGCGTCGACCTGGTACTCGCCGGGCACGTCCATGTAGCCGCCGTGGGCCTGGTGCCGGACTGCGGAAGAAGGCTGTGGATGGTACACAGCGGCACCACCACTTCGAGGCGCGGAAGGGGTACGGAACGAGGCCGGAACACCTGCAACCTGATCACCCTGGATGCGGGATCCCAAGACGCGGGGTGCTTGCGCCGGTCGGCGACGGTCGAGCAGATGCTCTGGTCGGAGCAGGAAGGACGCTTCGAGGTAGAAGCGGTTCACGACTGCCGACTCGCATGACCACGGTCGATCTGCGGGCGTTCGACCGCGTGGCGGGCCGGGCCGAGACGCTGGACAACGGTCTGCGAGTGGTCCTCCTGCCGCGGGACGGGGCCGAGTCGATCGTCGTTGCGCTCTGCTATCGGGCCGGCAGCCGGGACGAGGAGCCGGACGAGTCCGGTCTGGCCCACTTCCTGGAGCACATGATGTTCAAGGGCTCGGCGGCGTACGGGCCGGGCGCGATCGACCGGCTGACCCAGCGCCTGGGCGGCACGAACAACGCGTTCACCTCCCACGACGCAACCCTCTACCACTTCCAGTTCGAACGCGGATCGTGGCAGGAGGCGCTCCGGATCGAGTCCGACCGGATGCGGGGCCTGAGCCTGCTGCCGGAGGAGGTGGACAGCGAGCGCGAGGTGATCCTCGAGGAGATCCGGATGGTCGAGGACGATCCCTGGGACGCCCTGGAACAGGCGGTGGCCGGGCGCGTGTTCGGTGACCATCCCTACGGGCGATCCGTGCTCGGCACCAGGGAGAGCCTGCGCGCGCTGGACGCCGGGACGCTCCGCTCGTTTCATCGCCGGCACTATCGACCGGGTCGGGCGGTCCTGGTTTGCGCCGGCGGCTTGCCCCCGGACGCGATGGAGCTCGTCGAGGCGACGCTGGGAACTGTCCGCTGGGTGCGCGGGTCCTCTGACCCGCCTACGGGCGGAGCCGCGGAGCGGCGTAGTCCGAACAATAGGGACGCCGGCCAAAGGCCGGCGACGATGTTGGATGCCGCCTGCGGCGGCGGCGGGTCAGAAGACCCGCGCACCCAGTTTCGCCGGATCGAGTTGCGCCGGGGCGAGACTCCGAGGCTGCTGGTCGCCCATCCGGCGCCGGCGCCCGACGACCCGGCCCATGTCCATCTCCGGCTGGCGCTGGCCGTCCTCTGCAGTGGGCGCTCCAGCCGGATCCAGCGCGAACTCGTGGAAGAGAACCCTCTGGCGCTCTGGGCCTCGGCAGCCGTAACCGGTCACCGGCTCGGGGGCTTGGCGGTCTTCTCCGCCGAGGCGGCGGCCGGGGCCGATCCGGCGCGCCTGGAGGAAGAGCTGTGTTCGCGGGTCGACCGCATCGCGGTACGTCCGCCGGACGGGGAAGAACTCGAGCGGGCGAAGCGGATCCTGTTCGTGGACTGGGTCTTCCTGCACGAAGCGATCGCCGAACGGGCGGTGACGGCCGCGCTCGAGCAGGCTCTGTTCCGACCAGGCTTCAGCCGCGACTCGTTCGAGGCGTTGTCCGCCACGACCGCATCCGATGTCGCCGCGACCTGCGCCGCGTGGCTGTCGTCGGAAACGCGGGTCGTCGCCTGGTCTCGCCCGTGACCGATCGCGAGCCGCTGCGTCTCGACCTGTGGTCGGGCCGGCTGCGACTGGCCGCCGTGCGCGTGCCGGACTCCGGCGTCGTGGCCGCCCGAGCCTGGCTGCGCGGCGGCGCCCGCGTCGATTCTTCGCCCGGGCTGGCGCTTCTCTGCGGCCGCATGCTGGTCGAGGGCGCCGCCCGCCGAACCTGGCGGGAGATCGCCGAACAGGCCGAAGCGCGCGGCGTGTCCCTGAACAGCTTCGCGAGCGCGGAGGTCCACGGCCTCTCGGTCGACGCGCTGGCCGACGACGCGGATCTGGCGCTCGAGTGGCTGGCCGAGCTCGTGCTCGAACCCGGTTTCGATCGGGATCGCTTCGATTTGCTGCGCGACCAGACCCTGGGCGAACTCCGCAGTCTCGCGGATCGCCCCGAAATCGTCACCGGCTGGGCCTTCCGGGATCAGCTCTACCACCCGCATCCGCTCGCGTCGCCGAGTCAGGGCTCGAGCGAGTCGCTGGCAGCGCTGACGCCGGAGGACTGCGTGCGGTTTCACCGTGATGCCCTGGCGCGGGGCGGGGTGGTCGCGGTGGCGGGCGACATCGACGAGGAGGCGGTGCTGGCGGACCTGGAGCGCTTCTTCGGCGACGCGGTCGGAGGGGCTGTCCGTGCCGTCGAACCGCCGGCGCCTCGCGGCCGGAGCGAGAAACGGATCGAGGTCGCCACCGGCTCCCGGGAGCAGGCGCACGTGTACGCGGGACACTTCACGGTCGAACGGCGGCATCCCGACTTGCCCGAGCTGCGGGCGCTCGGGATCCTGCTCGGCTCGGACGGTATGGCCGGCCTGATTCCGAATCGGATCCGCGAACAGGAGGGTCTCGCCTACGCGACCCACGTCGATCTCCTGGCTGGGGCCGGCACGGATCCCGGCGCCCTTTCCGTCTACCTCGGCACGCACCCCGACCACGTCGCCCGCGCCCTCGAACTCGTACGGGATTCCCTGCGACACGTCCTGGAGCGACCGCCCGAGGCGGCGGTTCTCGATGAGTGCAAGACGGGCATGTTCGGCCGTGAGCCCTTCGCTGCCGAGACCGCCGGCCAGTGGGCCGGCCTGCTGGTCGACGCGCTGCTGTTCGACCTCCCCAGCTACCGGCGGAGCTTCCGGCTCGAACGGATCGAGCGGCTCACTCCCCGTGGCGTCTTCGAGGCCGCTCGACGGCACATCCACCCGGATCGGATGCGGGTGACCGTCGGGCTCCCCGAAGGGAACGGCGGGGAGGGGTCGCCGGGGTGAGAGCGGAGCCTGCCTGCACGGCGTCACGCGCTCGGTCTCTCCGGGTAGAGTCCGTCGACGGCGAGTTGCCGAGGGGCGATCTACGGGGACGGGACAGGCGAGCTTTGGCTGAGGTGCAACGGACGGTCCTGTACAGGCGTCATGTCGAATCGGGAGCCCGCTTCGGGCCCTTCGCCGGCTACGAGATGCCGATCCAGTACGAGGGAGTGCTGGCGGAGCACCGCGCGGTGCGTGAGCGCGCCGGGATGTTCGACGTTTCCCACATGGGAGAGATCCGGGTGCGTGGGCCGCGGGCCCTGCCCTTCCTCCAGCGGCTGACACCGAACGACGTCGGCGCGCTCCATCCGTTGCGCGCCCAGTACAGTGCGCTCCTGACCGAGCGGGGCACCTTCATCGACGATCTGCTCGTCTACTGTCTCGACCCGGAGGACTACCTGCTCGTGGTCAACGCCGCCTCGCGGGCGCGCGACCTGGAACTGCTCGAGACGGCGGCAGCGGCGGAGGGCCATGGCGTCCAGGTCGACGACCAGAGCGACGAGACCGCCCTGATCGCCGTCCAGGGGCCGCGGGCGGCGGAGATCGTGGCGGACGTCGTGGGCGGAGAAGCCGCCGAGCTCCGGTACTACTCGTTCCTCCACCAGGACGGGACGAACAGGATGATTTCGCGCACGGGCTACACCGGCGAGGACGGCTTCGAGATCTACCTCCCTTCCGAGCGGGCGGAAGACCTGTGGGCCGAGTTCCTGGAGCGGGGCCGCGATGTCGGCCTGGCGCCGGCCGGTCTGGGCGCGAGAGATACGCTGCGGCTGGAGGCCGGGATGATGCTCTGCGGCCAGGACATCGACGAGGAGACGACGCCGCTCGAGGCCGGGCTGTCCTGGATCGTCAAGTGGAAGAAGGGCGACTTCACAGGCCGCGACGCCCTGGCCCGCCAGCGGGAGAAGGGTTGCCGCCACCGGCTGGTCGGCTTCGAGGTGGAGGGCCGCGGCATCGCCCGGCACGGCCACCGGCTGACGGTCCGCGATGCTCCCGGCGGCGCAGGCCCGGTGACCAGCGGCGCCTTCGCACCCACGCTGGGGCGGGCGATCGGCATCGCCCGGCTGGACTGCGGCGGCGGCGGGTCGCCCGAGCCCGGCAGCGCGGCAACGGTTACGGTTCGCGGCCGCGAGATCGATTGCCGTATCGTCAAACTACCGTTCTACCGGCGCCCGAAGCGGGGCGTCTGAGGAGGAGCCTTGTTCCGATGATTCCCGACGACCGCCTGTACACGGCGCAACACGAATGGCTCAAGGTCGAGGCCGGCGAGGCCGTGCTCGGCATCACGGACTTCGCCCAGCAGGAACTGGGCGACGTCGTGTTCGTCGACCTGCCGGCGGCGGGGCAGGAGTTCGCGGCCGGATCGGAGATCGGCGCGATCGAATCGGTCAAGGCGGTCGCGGAGATCTACACGCCCGTGGCGGGCTCGGTCGAGGCCGTCAACGATGGGCTCGAGGACGCTCCGGAGCTGGTCAACGAGGACCCCTACGGCGAAGGCTGGCTGGTGCGTTTGCGACTCGGCGAGGAGGGTCCGCGGGACGACCTGATGACCGCCGCCGACTACGAGGCGCAGTTGGCGGGCTGATCGGGACGCGTGGCGATGAAGGGCCTGGAGACCGTCATCCTGTCGTCGAGCCTGGCGGCGTGGTCGGTCGGCATCCTGGCCCAGATCGGCATTCTGCAGTGGAACCTGACGTTCGAGCTGGAGCTCTACCCGCTCTACATCCTGGCCGCGTTCACCGGCTGGTTCTTCGGCAACGTCTACGTTCACCGTTCGGGCCGCGAACGCCGCATCGCGGGCCGGGCTCTGGACGAGGTCATTCTCCAGGTGGCCCGCACCCGGCTCCTGTTCGTGCTCTACCTGTTCGGGCCGCCCGGCTGGCTGTACCTGGTTCGTTCCATGGGCCGGAGGGAACAGCTCGAGGAGATGCCGTTGGTGCCGATCCTCACCTTCGGGGTGTACGCGGCGCTGTTCGCGGTGCCCGTCCTGCTGCGGGGCACGGCCGCCCAGCGGCGGAAGCTCGAGCTGGGCGGAGGCGATGACTAGGAGCGGCGACGCCGGGCGGAGGCGCCACGATGCCGGGCGGGATGCCTGGCCGTTCGAAGGCGGCAAGGCTTCGCCGCGGGCGGCCGAGATGCTCGCGCGGAGGATCGAGGACGACCTGAGGCGGCGCGGCCCGGTGCTGGTCGCCTTCTCGGGCGGGGTCGACTCCGGACTGGTGGCGGCCCTGGCCCAGCGCGTCCTGGGCGACCGGGCGCTGGCGGTGACGGCTGCGGCCGAGACCCTCGCCGGCTCGGAACTCGATCACGCGCGCAGGCTGGCGGCCGAGATCGGCATCCGCCATCGGGTGACCACCTACAGCGAACTGGACGAGCCCGAGTTCCGGGCCAACCCCCGTCACCGTTGCTACGTGTGCCAGGGCCTGCGCATGGACCGCATGGTGGAACTGGCGGATTCCGGGGGCTTCGCCACCGTCTGCGACGGCACGAACGCCTCGGATCCGGGCCCGGACCGTCGGGGCCTGCGGGCCGTGCGCGAGCGAGGGGTCTACAGCCCGTTGCTGGAGCACGGCGTGACGAAGGCGGATGCCCGTGGGCTGGCGCGGGCGCTTGGTCTCACGGTCTGGAACCGGCCGGCGAATGCCTGCCTGTCTTCGCGGATACCTCACGGCCAGCTCGTCACGCTGCCCAAGCTCCGGCGCATCGAGGACGCCGAGGCGGAACTCCAGGGCCGCGGCTTCCGCGTCCTCAGAGTTCGTCACGACGGCGACTCGGCGCGGGTCGAAGTGGGGAAGGGCGAACTGCCGGCCGCCGAGAGGCAGTGGAGCGAGATCGAGGCGCGTCTGCTCGAGCTCGGTTTCGATGGCGCCGCGCTCGACCCGCGCGGCTACCGGACCGGCGGCGCGGACGCCGCGTAGCCGGTGGCCGCGAGAGGATGGCGACCCCGTCGGTGCGCCGGCCTTCCGGCCGGCATCCGGGAGATGACGTCCGGAAGGCCCGGGCGATGAGACGGGATCAGCTTCTCGAGCTGCTGCGGGGCGTCGCCGCCGGCGACATCTCGCCGGAGCAGGCGCACGAACGGGTAGCACGTCTGCCCTATCTGGACCTGGGCGCGGCCAGGCTCGATCTCGATCGGGAACTCCGGACCGGCCTGCCCGAGATCGTCTTCGCTCAGGGCAAGAGCGACGACGAGCTGATTCGGATCGTTGAAGCGATGATGGCGGACGCGGGCCGGGTGCTGGTCACGCGGGTGGCGCCGGCTGCCGGCGAACTTCTGAGCGCGGCGATTGCCGGCGGCCGCTTCGAGCCCAGGGCGGGGGTGTGGAGCGCCGGCCGCCTGGGGCCGCCGTCCGGGCGGAGGGTCGCCGTGCTGAGCGCCGGCACGTCGGACTTTCCGGTGGCGGAGGAGGCCGCGTCGTGTACCGAATGGCTGGGGCACGAAGTCGAGCGGATCCGGGATGTCGGCGTCGCCGGCATCCAGCGCGCGCTCGACTCGATCGATTCCCTCCGCCGGGCCGACGTCGCCGTCGTCGTGGCGGGAATGGACGGCGCCCTGCCGACGGTGGTCGCCGGCCTGGTGTCCTGTCCGGTCGTCGCAGTGCCGACCAGCGTCGGCTACGGCGCGAGCTTCGAGGGGCTCGCGCCGTTGCTGACCATGCTGACGGCCTGCGCCCCGGGCATCGCCGTCGTCAACATCGACAACGGGTTCGGCGCGGCGGCGCTGACTCACCGCATTCTGTCGACCAGCATCGCGTCGCCGTAGGAATAGAAGCGAAAGCCGCTCCCGACCGCCTGGCGGTAGGCGTCGAGGACGCGGTTCCGGCCGGCGAACGCGCAGACCAGCATGAGCAGCGTCGAGCGGGGCAGGTGGAAGTTCGTGATCAGCCGGTCGATCACCCGGAACCGGTAGCCCGGACGGATGTAGAGCCCGGTCCGGCCGGCGCCGGCGGCGACCAGTCCATCCTCCGACGCCGCGGTCTCGAGAGAACGGACGACGGTCGTGCCGACGGCCACCACCCGGCGCCCGCTTCGGCGGGTGGCGGCGACCGCCTCGGCGGTGGCCTCCGGGATCTCGAAGCGCTCCAGGTCCGTGACGTGCGCTTCCGGGTTCTCCGTCTTGACCGGCCGGAAGGTGCCCGGTCCGACGTGAAGCGTGAGGCTCGCCCGCCGGACCCCGCGCCGTTCGAGCGCAGCCAGGAGCGCGGGGGTGAAGTGGAGGCCGGCCGTTGGCGCCGCGACCGCGCCCGGCCGCGCCGCGTAGACCGTCTGGTAGCGCTCCCGGTCCCGCGGCTCGACCGGCCGGACGATGTACGGCGGCAGGGGCGGCTCGCCGATCTCCTCCAGGAGCGGTTCGATCGGATGCTCGAAGGCCAGCCGGAAGCGTCCGTCGGCGCGTTCCTCGACCCGTGCCGCCGGCCCGCGCTCGACCTCGATGGTTGCGCCCGGGACCATGCGCCGGCCGGGGCGGAGCATGCACCACCAGGAGGCGGGACCGTCCCGCTCGACCAGCAGGATCTCCACCGCGCCGCCGGTCGGTCGCCGGGCCCGCAGCCGGGCCGGGATGACACGGGTGTCGTTGACGACGAGCAGGTCGCCGGGATCGAGCAGGTCCGGCAGCTCGTCGAAACGCCGCTCCCCGGTGGTCCGGCCGAGCACCAGCAGGCGGCTCTCGCCGCGTTCTCCGGGGTGCTGGGCGATCGCTTCCTGAGGCAGGTGGTAGTCGAAGTCCGAGGTCCGGAGCCTGCTGCCGGTCATGCTTCGCCGAGCCAGGTGCGGATCGCCCACGGTGAGCGCCGGCGCGTCTCGCGGCCGCCGGCCCCCAGCCTGGCAAGGCGGTCGCTGAGGCCGTCGGCGAGCAGGCTCGAGCCGAGCACGGCGGCCGCGACCATCAGGCCGGGGAAGGCGGCGATCCACCATGCCGTGGTCAGGTGGCTCTGGCCGTCCGCGATCATCGAACCCCAACTCGGCTGCGGCGGCTGGACGCCGAGCCCCAGGAAAGAGAGCGCCGATTCGACCAGAATGCAGGCCCCCACCCGCAGACTGGCGTCTACCAGCAGGGGCGTCGTCGCGTTCGGCAGCAGATGGCGGATGAGCACGCCCGCTGGTGAGCGCCCGGCGGCGGCGGCGGCGAGCGCGAACCGTTCCTGCTTCAGCCGCAGCAGTTCGGCCCGGACCAAGCGCGCGAGACCCATCCAGCCCGTGCCGCCGATCAGCAGCACCAGGAGCGTGGTGTCCGGCCGGTAGAGCGCTGCCAGCAGGAGCACCAGGGCCAGGTGGGGGAAGCAGAGCAGGCCGTCCACCGTGCGCATCAGCGTCTGGTCGACGAAGCGGCCGCCGATCGCGGCGCAGGAGCCGACCAGGGTGCCCGCGGTCAGCGCGAGGCCGGCGGCCAGCAGGCCGATGGTCAAGGACACGCGTGAGCCGTGGAGCAGGCGCGAAAGGACGTCGCGCCCCAGGGCGTCCGTGCCCAGCCAGTTCCTGCGCCGCTCGGCGATGCCCTCCTCGCGGTGGTTCGTCACGGAACCGAATGGAACGCGAAGCGAACCCGAGCGTCGCTCGAGAACCAGGTCGGCGCCGTCGACCGTCACCCGTTCCGCCAGCAACGGCTCGGCGCCGAGCGTGCGGACGACGAGCAGGGAGGACAGGGGCGGCCGCCGGCTCGACTCGGCGGCGTCGAGTTGCTCCGCGGGGTCGTGTGGCGCAAGCAGGGGGGCGGCCGCCGCGAGCAAGGCCAGACCGCAGAGGATGCCGGCTCCGGTGCGGGCCGCCGGTGGCAGGGGAGACCGGCTCATTCCACGCGGATCCTCGGGTCCAGCCGGGTGAGGAGGAGGTCCGCGGCGAGTGACGCGGCGATGACCAGGACGGCGCCGTATGCGGTGGCCGCGAGGACCACGGGAATGTCCCCCGACTGGATCGCCAGGAGGGTCGCAGTGCCAAGGCCGGGCCAGGCGAAGACGACTTCGGCCACGACGGCGCCGGAAAGCAGGAGGGGCGCCGACACGGAGGCAAGCTGAAGCAGGCGCGGAGCGGCATGAGCGAGGCCGTGGACGAGCAGGATCCGTGTCTCGGAAAGGCCGCGGGCCCGGGCCGCGCGACCGGCCTCGGTGGCCTGGAACTCGATCAGCGAACTCCGGGTGTAGCGGGCGATGTCGCCGGCCATCGACAGGCCGAGGACCAGCGCCGGAAGCCACAGGTGCGCCAGCACGTCGAGAGCGGCGGCTGCCGGCCCGAGTTCGAAGGCGGCGGCGGACGTCATGCCGCCGGCCGGCGCCAGCCCCAGACCCACCGCCAGCACGAGGACCGCCATCAGGCCGACCCAGAAGGTGGGCATGGCGTAGACCAGCAGGCTTGCGACGCGCACGCTCAGGTCGAGCCGCGAGTTCGGGCGGAAGGCCGCGATCAGGCCCAGACCGATCCCGAGCAGGTACTGGGCGAGCAGGGCGGCGCCGGCCAGAAGGAGGGTGGGCGGCAAGGCATCGAACAGAAGGTCCGCCACGGGCTGGCCGGTCCGGTAGGACTGCCCCCAGTCCCAGCGCAGGACGACCGCTCCCAGCCAACGGAGATACTGCGCGGGAAGCGGCTGATCGAGCCCGTAGAGCGCGCGCAGCCGCTCCGCCTGCTCCGGCGGAATTCGTGGGTCGGAGGGCGCCATCGGATCGCCGGGCGCCAGCGCCACGACGGCGAACGCGAGAGTCAGGACGATCAGGAAGAGCACCGCCGCGGCCAGCAGGCGGCGCAGAACGAATCGGATCACCAGCGCGGCCGGAGGATCAACGCCACGCCCACTCCTGGAGGTTCGCCAGGGGGCTCAGGGCGTTCGGCGCCACGGATTCGAGTTCAACGTCGAACGCGGCCAGGCTCAGCGGTTCCCACAGCACCAGCATCGGCTGGTCGTCGTGCAGAATGCGCTGCAGCCGGTGGAGGTCTTCCAGGCCGGCCGAGGGGTCGGGCCGGGCGGCGAAGCTGTCGAGCAGCCGATCGACTTCGGGGTTGCCGTACGCGGCGTAGTTGTCGCCGCCGGGGATCGATTGGCTGTGGAAGGCGTAACGGAGGTCGAGACTGGTGTCGATCGCGAAGGCGGAGGCCGCGGCGTCGAAGTCCTTGTCGCGCATCCGCTGAATCAGGGCACCTGGTTCGACGCGGCGGGGCTGGGCGTCGATGCCGACCGCGCGGAGGTCGGCCTGAATCATCTGCATCGCGTCCCAACGGGCGGGGGCGCCGGCGAAGGTCGCCAGCTCGAACCGGAACGGCACGCCGTCGCGGTCGAGGATGCCGTCGCCGTCGCCGTCGGTCCAGCCGGCGGCGGCGAGCGCGTCGCGGGCGGCCGGCGGATCGTAGCGCCAGGGTTCAAGCCCGGCGTTGTGCGCCCAGACGCTCGAGATGATGGGGCTGTTACCGACTTCGGCGTAGCCATGCCAGATGGTGTCCACCATCGCCTGGCGGTCGATCGCCATGGCCAGGGCTCGACGGGTCTCCGCGTCCTGGAACCAGGGCCTTCGGGTGTTCCACGACACGAAGGTGAACTGGCGGTTGGGGTAGGCGATCAGGCGGAGGCCGGGCCGATTCGCAATCCGCTGCGCGTCGGTTGCGCCGAGCCCGCTGACGACGTCGACTTCACCCGAGAGCAGCAGGTTCGTCAGCGCGGCGCTGTCGGTCGCCGAGCGCAGGATGATGCGCTCGAGGCGCGGGAGACCGTCCTCGAAGTAGTTCGGGTTCCGGCCCAGCACGAGTTCCTGGCCGGGCGTCCGGTTCTCCAGCAGGAAGGGGCCGCTGGTGACCAGGTTCTCGAAGAACCAGCCGGGGTCGCTGCGCCACTCGGCGAAGGGCCGCTGCTCCCAGGCGTGCTTCGGGAGGATGAGTCCGGTCGAGACGTCGGCCAGCGCGGTGGGCAGGGCGGCGTCGAGGTGGAAGCGGACCGTCGCGGCGTCGACCACTTCGACGTCGGCGATCGACTCCTTGGAGAACGAGTAGTCCCAGGCGACGTTCGCGTCGGTCTGAGCGAGCCAGCTAAACCGGACGTCCTCGGCCGTCACCGGTTCGCCGTCGCTCCACACGGCGTCCGGACGCAGCCGCGCGGTCAAGCGCAGGCGATCCTCGGAGAACTCCCAGTCGGCCGCCAGAGCGGGCGCCCAGGTCGGCGGACCGTCGCGGAAGTCCGGTCGTTCCGCCATCAGCGGCAGGAAGAACTGGTTGCCGATCGCGCTGTACGTGAGTGTCGCGGGTCCGATCAACTCGTTCGGCGTCGGATACTCGAAGCGCATGCCGACGGTGAGGCGCGTGGTGTCCCGCGGGATGTCGGAAGCGCAGCCCCAACCGAGCATGGCAGCCAGTCCGGCCGCCGCCAGGAGCCGCATCGCAACCACGGGAATCATCGTACACCGCGGCTGTCTTGTACCGTTCGAGCGTGTGGGACTGGATCGGCAGGGACGGAGGTCAACGGCGCCGGCGCGCCTGGGCGGCGGTCCTCGGCGCCTTCGTTCTCGCCGACCTCGCCCTGTTCGGCTGGCTGATTTTCCGGTCGCTGTCCGAGCGGGAGCTGAACCGGATCGTGATCGAGGCCCGGGCGGAGGCGGAGGACCTCGCCGAGCGCATCGCGGGCCGGGTGGAGAGCACCGGTCGCGACCTGTACACGGCGATGGCGACCGAATCGGAGACGCGCAGCTACATCGATTCCGTGCTCGTGCAGCGCGACATCGTCGAGACCGTCGAGGTCTTCGACAGCGAGGGTCACCTGGTGTTCCGCAATCGCCGGGACGAAACCCGCACCGACGTCGGAAGCCCGCCGAACCTGGAGTCGCCGTCGCTGGTCGCGGAGACGGTGACCAACCAGGTGCCCTACGAGATCGTGACGGTACCGGTCGGCACGGTAGGCACCTTCCAGATCGGGATCTCGCGCAGCGAGCTGCAGCAGAGGCTCGTGACCCTGCGCCGTGAGTTGCTGCGCCAGACCGCGATCGTCGCGGTGTTGACCGTCGCGCTGTTCGTGGCCGGCTACCTGCTCTACAGCCGCCTTTCGAGGCGGACCGCCCTGGTCGAGCGGCAGGCGCAGGAGGCGGAACAGATGGCCTACGTCGGCACCCTCGCTTCCGGCCTCGCGCACGAGATCCGCAGTCCCCTGAACTCGTTGAACCTGAACATGCAGATGCTCCAGGAAGAGATGCCGGCGGGCTCCTCGGAGCGTCTGGTCGCGATCACGCGTTCGGAAGTCGGTCGCCTGGAACGCCTCGTGTCCGACTTCCTGAGCTATGCGCGTCCGGAGGAGCTGAAGCTCGAGCAGACGACCGCGTCCGAACTCCTGGGCCACGGCGCCGAGGTGGTGGCCGGCAAGCTCCGGTCCGCCGGCATCCCCGTGGAGATCGACGACCGTAGCGGCGGCGTTCCCTTTCAGGTCGATCGAGAGCAGATGAACCAGTTACTGCTGAACCTGATCGACAATGCGGTGGCGGCGATGAGCGACTGCGACCGTCCCGTTCTCCGCCTCGAAGCGGAAGCCCGGCCGGGATCGGTCGTGCTCGCGGTTGGCGACAACGGGCCGGGCGTCGCCCCCACGGACCGGGAGCGGGTGTTCGACCTGTTCCACTCGGGACGTCGCGGCGGCACCGGCCTGGGTCTGGCGATCGTCCGCCGCATTGCCGCCACCCACGGCGGGGAGGCGCGGGTTCGGCAGGGGGGGACCGCGGGAGCGACCTTCGAGGTCGAGTTGCCGCTGTCGCCCGGTCCGTCGCGGCCGCCAAGGGCGGCGAGGCGGCGCGCCGAACGTGAGGCATCGGGTTCCGCCGACCATTGACCGTTTCATTGGGCGGGTGCTACTGTCGGCCGCCGAAAACGCCGCTGTGGCGGCGTAGCGCGGATGACGATATCCGGCGCGCGGAGCGATCGGCGCGCCGCTGAGAGAGAACGATGTACGCAGTGATAGAGACCGGCGGCAAGCAGGTCCGGGTCGAGGAAGGCGATGTCGTCGACCTCGAACGTCTCGGCACCGCCGAGGCCGGTTCGGAGGTGTTCTTCGACCGGGTGCTGATGATCGGCGGCGGCGAGGGTGGAACCGAAATCGGTGAGCCCGTCGTCGAGGGCGCCAGGGTGCGGGCACAGCTCGTGAGCGACCTGCGCGGTCCGAAGATCGTCGTGTTCAAGTTCAAGCGCCGGAAGGGCTACCGCCGGCGCCGCGGGCACCGCCAGGAGTTGCAGCGCTTCCGGATAGAAGCGATCGAACGATCCGGCGGGACATAGCCGCTCGCCGGAGCAACGGAGGTCAAGAGAGATGGCGCACAAGAAGGGCCAGGGTTCGAGCCGGAACGGCCGCGATTCCAACCCCAAGAACCTGGGCGTGAAGCGTTACTCGGGCCAGAGCGTGACCGGCGGCACGATCATCGTGCGCCAGCGCGGCACCCGTTTCTTTCCGGGCGAGAACGTGGGACGCGGCGGCGACGACACCCTCTTCGCACGGGCGGACGGCGTGGTCGAGTTCCGCAACCGCGGCCGGCGCGGCACGGTGGTCAACGTCCATCCGGCCGGGTAAGCGTCGCGCCGCGGAGAGCGGCTCATGCACTTCATCGACGAGGCAGTCATCGATGTCCTCGCGGGTTCCGGCGGCGACGGCTGCCTGGCCTTCCGGCGCGAGAAGTTCGTGCCGCAGGGCGGCCCGTCGGGCGGCGACGGCGGCAACGGCGGCGACGTCGTTCTGGTCGGCTCGCCCGGGCTCGGCACCCTCTACCGTCTCAGCTTCCCGGCCGCCTACCACGCCGAGCGCGGCAGGCACGGCGAGGGGTCGAACAAGACGGGTCGGAGCGGCAGCGATCTGGTGATTCCGGTGCCGCTCGGAACCGAGGTCCATGACGCCGCCACCGGCGAGCCCCTGGGTGAGGTCCTGACCGAGTCCGACCAGCTCGTCGTGGCGCGCGGCGGCGCCGGCGGGCGCGGCAACGCCCGCTTCAAGAGCGCGCGCCAGCGAGCGCCGAGGCGCGTGGAACCGGGAAGACCGGGCGAGCAGCGCCGCCTGCGCCTGGAACTGAAGCTGCTCGCCGACATCGGCGTCGTCGGCCTGCCGAACGCGGGCAAGTCGACCCTCATCAGCAGGCTCACAGCGGCGAAACCGAAGATCGCCGACTATCCCTTCACCACGCTCGTGCCCCAGCTTGGCGTGGTCGGGCCGCCGGCGATTCCGGTCGAGGCGGAACCCTTCGTGATCGCCGATCTGCCGGGACTGATCGCCGGCGCCGCCCAGGGCGCCGGCCTCGGAACCCGCTTTCTGCGCCACGTGGAGCGTTGTCGCGTTCTCCTGCACATGGTCGACCTCGGACCGCAGCCCGAGGAGGGAGCGGGTGCGGTCCAGGCGGCCTTCGACACGATCTCCGCTGAACTGGGCGCCTTCAACGAGGATCTCCTTCGCCGGCCCCGGATCCTTTGCGGTTCGAAGCTCGACATCGCGGAGCCGGACCGGCGACGCGACCTGGCCGCCCTGGCGCGAAGGGAGGGAGTACGGTCTCTCGAGATCTCCGCCGTCGCGGGCACCGGGCTTGACCGCCTGGTGCGCGAACTGCGCCGCCTCCTGGATGCGACCGACTCCGAAGGCTGTGAGGCTTCCGCGGGAGTTGCCCCGCCATGAGGATCGGCCTGTTCGGCGGCAGTTTCGACCCGATCCACAACGGGCACATCCTGCCGGTGCTCGCCGCGCGGGAACTCCTGGATCTGGACGTCGTCCACTACCTGCCGACCGCCTGTCCACCGCACAAGCCCCAGGGGACGAGGGCGCCGGCGCTCGTGCGCAACACGATGGTCGAACTGGCGCTCCTGCCCTACCCCGAGCTGGTCGTCTCGGACGCTGAACTCGATCTCGGCCGGACCGCGTACACGGTGGACACGGTCGAGCGCTATGCGGCCGAGGACCCGGAGGCCGACCTGCACCTGCTGCTCGGCGTCGACAGCTTCAACGACCTCATGGCCTGGCGGCGGTTCGAAGACCTGATCGGCACCGTCAGGCTGGTCGTTCTGGCACGGCCGGGCGAACGGGGCCTGGATCCGGCGGTGCGCGCGGCGGTCGAGGGCGCGCGCGGCTTCGATCTGGTCCGGCATCGCTCGGTCGATGTCTCGTCCAGCTCGATCCGCCGCCGGCTTTCCCGGGGCGAGGAGGTGGATGCCGGCTTGATGCCCGCCGCCGTGCTGCGGTACTGTCGCAAGTACGGGTTGTACCGTTGACGCAACCGCAGACGCTACAGGCCCGGTTGGGCGCAATCTCCCCCAGTCCCGAGGGGACCCCTGACTCCGAGGAGCGTGTCCGCGCCGTCGCTGCCGCGGCGATCGACCGGAAGGCGCAGGACCTTCGGGTTCTGGAACTCACCGACGTCAGCGACTTCACCGACTACTTCGTCATCTGCAACGGCGCCAACGCGCGCCAGGTGAGCGCGATCGCGGAGGCCGTGGAGCGGCGACTGCGGTCCTGCGGCGCCCGTCCCCTGCACCTGGAGGGGTCGGGACGCGGTCAGTGGGTGCTGCTCGACTACGGCGACGTCGTCGTCCACGTGTTCGACCCCGAACGGCGGGAGCTCTACCGGCTGGAGCGCCTGTGGTCCGACGCCCCGGACCGGACAGCGGAGCTGGCTCCGGACGGAGGACCGGTCTCGCATGGCGTCCCTGCTGCGACTTGAGGTCAACGGCCGCGAGCGGGAGCTGGCCGTGCCCGGGGCCGACGCCAGCGTGCTCGACCTGCTGGCGAGCCTCGATCAGCATCCGAAGACCGTGGCGGTCGAGGTGAACCGCGAACTCGTGCCGCGTGCACGGTTCGGCGACACCAGCCTCCAGGACGGCGACCGGGTGGAGATCGTCCGTTTCGTCCAGGGCGGTTGAGTGGTTGATCGGGTATAGTCGCCAGTCGCTGCCGGCCGCCCGAGCGGCTCGACAGAGGCGGCGCGGAGGCTGGGCCGCTAGCTCAATTGGCAGAGCAACAGACTCTTAATCTGTGGGTTCTAGGTTCGATTCCTAGGCGGCTCACCACGCCTCGCCCGTGGCGGCCTCCGCGGCACGATCGGGCGAAAGTGGCGGAACTGGTATACGCGCCAGACTTAGGATCTGGTCCCGAAAGGGTTGGGGGTTCGAGTCCCCCCTTTCGCACCAGCGGCGCGCAACGGTCGGACTGCTAGAGTCACGACCTTCTCCCGTCCCGCCACTCCTCTCTCTCGCAATCGAACACTCCGGAGTCCCCGATCGGCATGAGTGTGGTTGTCAGCAGAAGAGAAGTCGGCGTGTGCCGCCAGGAGTTCGAGATCGAGGTGCCCGCTTCCGAGGTAGACGCCGAGTACCTCCGCGTTGCCCGGGATTACCGTCGCCGTGCGCGCATCGACGGCTTCCGCAAGGGGAAGGCTCCTCTCGACCTGGTGCGGCAGCGGTTCGGGGATTCGATCGGCGAGGACGTCTCGGAACGTCTGGCGCCGAAGTACTGGCAACGGGCGAGCGAAGAGGACGGCGTGCATGCCATGCTGCCGCCGAGCGTGGCGCCGGTACAGGCCGCTCCGGGCCAGCCGTTGCGCTTTACCGTGACCGTCGACGTGGAGCCCGAGGTCGAGATCGGCGACAGCCGGAGCTTCGAGTTGCCCCAGCCCGAGACGGAACCCAGTGAGGCCGAGGTCGACGAACTCCTGGAGCAGGTGCGGCTCCAGCGTTCGACCTGGGTGCCGGTCGAGCGGGCCGCGGCTCGCGGCGACCGGGTGCGGGGCAGGATCCACCGCTCCGCGATGCCCGGCTACGCTCCGGAAGCGGCCGCCGAAGACGATCAGGATCGTGACCAGGACGATCGGGGTCCGGCGACGCACGAGATCGATCTCGAACTCGGCGACGAGCGCGCATGGCCCGAGCTCACGGACAACCTGACGGGCCTGTCGGCGGGGCAGAGGGCGGACTTCGAGCGCACCGAGACGGACGAGGACGTCGAGCGGCAACGCGGCTACGAGATCGAGGTCGAGGAGGTTCTGGAGCGCAAGCTGCCGGACGTGGACGACGACTGGGCGAGCAGTCTCGCCGCCACGATCGAGACCGTCGACGATCTGCGCCGGCAACTCGGCGAGCAGGTGCAGGCGCAGAAGACCGAGCAGGCCGGCCAGCAGCGCACCGACGCGCTGCTCGACCAGTTGAGGGAGCGCTATCCGGTCACTCTGCCCGAGGCGGTCGTGGAGCGCGAGGCGCTCCAGATGGCCCGGTCCTACGCGAACAACCTGGCTCGCCAGGGGTTCGACCTCGAGCGCCAGCAGTTGCCCTGGGAGCAGTTGATGGAGGAGATCCGGCCGCAGGCGGAGAAGCGGGCGCATTCCTCGTTCCTGCTCGACCGGATCGCCCGCGACGACGGCGTCGAGGCAACGGCGCAGGACCTGGAGCGGGCGCTGGAGATCATGGCCCGGGCCCGCAACACGAACCGCGGCCGCCTGCGCCGCGAGCTCGAGCGGGACGGCGGCCTGGAGATGTTGAGAGTCGAACTCAGGCGGGATCGGACGGTGCAGACGCTCCTGGCGGCGAACGCGCCGCCGGAGGAACCGTCCGCCCCGGCGGACGAGCCCGCCGCGGAAGGAGAGGACTAGAGCGATGCTGGTACCGATGGTGGTCGAGCAGACCAATCGGGGCGAACGGGCCTATGACATCTACTCGCGGCTGCTCAAGGACAACATCGTGTTCCTGGGCCGGGCGATCGACGACGAAGTGGCGAACCTGGTCATCGCGCAGATGCTCTTCCTCGAGTCCGAGAACCCGGAGAAGGACATCTCCCTGTACATCAACTCACCGGGAGGCTCGGTGACCGCCGGCTTCGCGATCTACGACACGATGCAGCACGTCAAGCCGGACGTCTCCACCCTCTGCGTCGGCCAGGCGGCGTCCTTCGCCGCGGTCCTGCTCGCGGGCGGCGCCAAGGAGAAGCGGATGGTGCTGCCGAACGCCCGCGTGCTGATTCACCAGCCTTGGGTGCAGAGCCTGGGCGGCCAGCAGACGGACATCGACATCCACGCCCAGGACCTGCTGCGGATGCGCGGCCGGATCGACGAACTGCTGGCGTTGCACACCGGAAAGTCGACGAAAGAGGTGCACGCCGACACCGAGCGGGACAAGATCCTCACCGCCGAAATGGCGGTCGAGTACGGGCTTGCGGACCGCGTCGTCGAGCGCCGCGGAGCCTCCTAGCGGAGTCCAGACGGAGCTTCGGCGGCGGGCCCCGGAGTCCTGGCCGTGCTAGCATCCGACTTTGCGCACGGCCTCTGGAGCGCGTGCGAACGAGACGCGAGAAACGAGCCGGAACGACCAATCGTGGCGAAGAAGGACAGTGGCGACGACGCGCTGAGGTGCTCGTTCTGCAGCAAGAGCCAGCGAGAGGTCAAGAAGCTGATCGCCGGCCCCACCGTCTTCATTTGCGACGAGTGCGTCGACATCTGTCTCGACATCATCGCCGAGGACCGGATGCTGGAACAGCGCCAGGAAGCGGCGCTGCCGAAGCCCCAGGAACTCAAGAAGCTCCTCGACGACTACGTGATCGGCCAGGAGCAGGCCAAGAAGAAGCTGGCCGTCGCGGTCTACAACCACTACAAGCGCATCGATTTCGGCGAGCGGTCGCGGACCGACGTGGAACTCCAGAAGTCGAACATCCTCCTGATCGGCCCCACGGGCACCGGCAAGACGCTGCTCGCGCAGACGCTGGCGCGGCTGTTGAGCGTCCCGTTCACGATCGCGGACGCGACCACGCTGACCGAGGCGGGCTACGTCGGCGAAGACGTCGAGAACATCATCCTCAAGCTCTACCAGGCGTCCGGTAGCGACAAGGAAAAGACCCAGCGGGGGATCGTCTACATCGACGAGGTGGACAAGATCTGCCGCAAGGGCGACAACCCTTCGATCACCAGGGACGTGTCGGGCGAGGGCGTCCAGCAGGCGCTGCTCAAGATCCTCGAGGGAACCCAGTGCAACGTGCCGCCCCAGGGAGGGCGCAAGCACCCGCACCAGGAGTTCCTCCAGATCGACACGACGAACATCCTCTTCATCTGCGGAGGCGCGTTCGTCGGTCTCGAAGAGCGCATCGAAGGGCGGATGAACGAGAAGACGATGGGCTTCGGCGCCGAGATCAAGGATCGCGACAGGCGGGCGGGCGAGATGCTCCGCCATGTGCTTCCGGAGGACCTGATCAAGTACGGCCTGATTCCCGAGTTCGTCGGCCGCTTGCCGGTGGTGGCGACCCTGGAGCAGCTCGACGAGGACGCCCTGGTCCGGATCCTGACGGAGCCGAAGAACTCCCTCGTGCGGCAGTACGAGGCGATGTTCGAGTTCGAGGACGTCAAGCTGACCTTCACCGCCGAGGCGTTGCGCGCGGTCGCCCGCCAGGCGATGAAGCGCAACGTCGGCGCCCGGGGGCTCCGGATCATCCTCGAGGAGCTGATGCTGGAGTTGATGTACGGCCTGCCGTCGGAAGCCGGCGTCAAGGAGTGCGTCATCAATGAGGACGTGGTGGTCAACGGCATTCAGCCGCTGACCGTGTACGAGAAAGCGGGATAGCGATGGCCTCGGGATACGTTTCGACCTCGAGCGACCGGCTGCCCGTCGTGCCGCTGCGGGACATGGTGGTCTTCCCGCAGATGATGGCGCCGTTCATCGTCGGCCGTCGCGGTTCCGTGCTGGCGCTGGAACAGACGCTGCGCACGGCCGGCAAGCTGATCTTCCTGGTCGCCCAGCGGAATCCGAAAGTCGACGACCCGGGGATCGACGACATCCACCGGATCGGCGTCGTCGCCCGGGTGGTGCAGAACGTCAAGCTGCCGAACGGCAACGTGAAGGTGATGGTCGAGGGACTGCGGCGGGCCGAGTTGCGGACGCTCGAAGAGATCGACGGCGCCTTCGAAGCGGAGGTCGAGGTCTACGAGATCGACTACCCGGCCGACGACAAGGTCCAAGTCTACATGAGCCGCCTGCTCAACAGCTTCGAGCAGTACGCGAAGATGTCTCACCACCTGGCCTTCGAGAGCCTGATGTCGACGCTGAAGCTCGACGATCCCGACCGCTTCGCCGACGCGCTGGCCGCGCACCTGACCGTCTCCACCGCCGAGAAGCAGACTCTGCTCGAGACGCTGAATCCGTACGAACGCCTGCAGGCGGTGCACGACCTGCTCGATGTCGAGGTCGAGAAGATCAACATCGACAAGCGGATCAACGTGCAGGTCAAGAAGCAGATGGAGAAGGCTCAGAAGGAGTACTACCTCAACGAGAAGATCAAGGCGATTCACCACGAGCTCGGGCGCAAGGACGAGCGCGGCGACGAGATCGCCGAGCTGAAGGAGAAGATCGAGAAGTCGGGCGCCCCGAAGCTGGTACGCGAGAAGGCGGAGCAGGAGTTGCGGCGGCTCGAGGCGATGCCGCCGGTGTCGGCCGAGGCGACCGTGTCGCGGAACTACGTCGACTGGCTGGTATCGGTGCCGTGGAAGAAGCGAAGCCGCGAGCTGAAGGACCTGCAGAAGGCGGCGCGGATCCTGGACGAGGGGCACTACGGCCTGGAGAAGGTCAAGGAGCGGGTGCTCGAGTTTCTGGCCGTCCGCCAGCTCACTCACAAGAACCAGAACTCGATCATCTGCTTCGTCGGCCCTCCGGGGGTCGGCAAGTCGTCGCTGGCCAAGTCCATTGCCGCCGCCACCGGCCGCAAGTTCGTGCGCCTGTCTCTCGGCGGCGTTCGCGACGAGGCCGAGATCCGCGGACACCGCCGTACGTACATCGGCGCGTTTCCCGGTCAGATCATCCAGATGATGAAGCGGGCGGGCACGGTCAACCCGGTCTTCCTCCTCGACGAGGTCGACAAGATGTCGATGGACTTCCGCGGCGATCCGTCGTCCGCGCTGCTCGAGGTGCTCGACCCGGAGCAGAACGACACCTTCGTCGATCACTACATGGACATCGAGTACGACCTCTCCAGGGTCATGTTCATCGCCACCGCGAACGTCGAGCACCCGATTCCGCCGGCGCTCAAGGACCGGATGGAGACCATCCAGCTCGCCGGGTACACGCCGAACGAGAAGCTCGAGATCGCGCGCCAGTTCCTGGTGCCGAGGCAGTTGGACAGCCACGGTCTGACCGCGGACGCGATCCGCTTCGGCGAGGACAGCCTCGGTCACCTGATGGACTCCTACACGCGCGAGGCGGGCGTCCGCAACCTCGAGCGCGAGATCGCGGCGGTCTGCCGCAAGCTGGCCCGCCGGCTGGTCGAAGAGGGCCGCACGAAGAAGCTGAAGGCCCGTGCGAAGGCCAAGGGCGGTGCGAAGGCCGAGAGTGGCGAGAGTGCGATCGCGGTCGACCGGAAACTCGTCGGCGAGCTCCTCGGCAAGCCGAAGTTCCGGCCCTACAAGAAGCTCGACGAGTCCGAGGTCGGCGTCGCCACCGGTCTGGCCTGGACCCAGGCGGGCGGCGAGCTGCTGCAGAGCGAAGTCGGCCTGATGAAGGGCAGCGGCAAACTGATCCTCACCGGCAAGCTGGGCGACGTGATGAAGGAGTCGGCGCGAGCGGCGATGTCCTACCTGCGCAGCCGCGCCGACGGATTCGGCCTGGAGCCCGGCTTCCATGCCGACCAGGACCTCCACATTCACGTGCCCGAGGGCGCCATCCCCAAGGACGGGCCGTCCGCGGGCATCACGATGGCGTCGGCGCTCATCTCTTCCCTTCTGCGGGTACCGGTGCGCGGCGACGTGGCGATGACCGGCGAGATCACGCTGCGCGGGAAGGTGCTGCCCGTGGGCGGTATCAAGGACAAGGTGCTGGCCGCCTACCGCGCGGGGATCTTCGAGATCCTGCTGCCGAAGGAGAACGACAAGGACCTCGAAGAGGTGCCTGAGGAAGTCCGCGACAAGATGAAGTTCCACCTCGTGGAGTCGATGGACGAGGTCCTGGAGATCGTCTTCGACGGAGTCGTGCAGAGGGCGCCGGAGGTCGCGGCGGAGTTCCAGAAGCCCGCCTCCGAGGCGCCGCCCGCGAACGTCGCCCACTGAAGAGGCCCACTCAGGAGGTCGAGCGGGACCTTGAAGGTCCGTGACGCCCGCTTCGTGGTTTCCGCCGTTCGGGCGGCCGATCTGCCAAGGGACGGCCGGCAGCAGATCGCCTTCGCCGGTCGCTCGAACGTTGGCAAGTCGAGCCTGATCAACCGGCTGCTGGGCCGCAAGAACCTTGCCCGCACGAGTTCCAGGCCGGGGCGGACCCGGAGGGTCAACTTCTTCCTGATCGACGACTCCTGGTACGTCGTGGACCTGCCCGGTTACGGTTATGCGCGGGTTTCGAAGAGCGAACGGGAGGCCTGGGGTCGGAGCGTCGACCGGTACTTCCGTTCGGCTGCCGGACGGGTCCGCGTCGTGCTGCTCGTCGATGGTAAGGTCGCGGGCACGCCGCTCGACTCCGAAGCATACGGTTACCTCAAGAGTCTGGGACTCGAACCCGTCGTGGTGGTGACCAAGATCGACCGCGTGAAACGGGGGGCTCGAGCCGGGACCCTTGCCAAGGTTGCGGAGCTGCTGGGAATGCCGTCCGCGGCTGAGCTGTTTCCCGTGTCGTCTCGAACCGGCGAAGGAGTCTCGCGGCTGTTTGCGGAGTTGCTCGGCGCTTGACGCTCAGATCTCGAATACCGGGGGCGCGTCTCTCGGCGAGGATGAAGAAAGATGACGATCGACGAAGCCCGTGATGCAGGGCGTAGCGGAAACGGCGGCGCCAGGGCGGCGGAGAGCGCCGATCTGGCCTTCGACCTGAAAGCCCTGAAGGACCTGAGCAATGCGGACCTTCTCGAGCTGGCCCACAAGCTGGAGGTCGTCGGCGCCACCGGCATGCCGAGGCAGGAGTTGACCTTCAAGATCCTGGAGGCGCAGACGGAGAAGAGCGGGCTGCTGTTCTGCGAAGGGGTCCTCGAGTGCCTGACCGACGGCTTCGGGTTTCTGCGCGCGCCGGAGTACAGCTACCTGCCGGGGCCGGACGACATCTACGTCTCCCGCAGCCAGATCCGGCGCTTCGACCTGCGCACCGGCGACACCGTTTCGGGTCAGGTGCGCAAGCCGAGGGAGAAGGGTGAGCGCTATCTCGCCCTGATCAAGCTCGAGGCGGTGAACTTCGAGCATCCGGACGTGGTCCGGCAGAAGATCTTCTTCGACAACCTGACCCCGCTGTACCCCGAGGAGCGGCTCCAGCTGGAGGTCTCCGGGGACCTGTCGTCTCGCGTGACGGACCTGGTGACGCCGATGGGAAAGGGCCAGCGTGCGCTGATCGTGGCACCGCCGCGCACCGGCAAGACGATGCTCCTGCAGTCCCTGGCTCGATCGATTGCCACCAACCACCCCGAGGTCGTGCTGGTCGTCCTGCTGATCGATGAGCGCCCCGAGGAAGTGACGGACATGGAGCGGTCGGTGCGCGGAGAGGTCGTCTCGTCGACCTTCGACGAGCCGGCTTCGCGGCACACCCAGGTCGCCGAGATGGTGATCGAGAAGGCCAAGCGGCTGGTCGAGTACGGCAAGGACGTGGTCATCCTGCTCGACTCGATCACTCGCCTGGCTCGCGCCTACAACACGGTGCAGCCGCCTTCGGGCAAGGTGCTGTCGGGAGGTATCGACGCCAACGCCCTGCAGCGTCCGAAGCGGTTCTTCGGCGCCGCCCGGAACATCGAGGGCGGCGGCTCGCTGACCATCGTGGCCACGGCGCTGGTCGACACGGGCAGCCGGATGGACGACGTGATCTTCGAGGAGTTCAAGGGCACCGGCAACTCGGAACTGCATCTCGACCGCAAGCTGGTCGACAAGCGGATCTTCCCGGCCATCGACATCGAGAAGTCCGGCACCCGCAAGGAGGAGCTGCTGCTGACGCCGGACGAACTGCAGCGGGTCTGGGTGCTGCGCAAGGTGCTGAATCCGCTGCCTGTGGTCGAGGCGATGGAGGTGCTCCAGGAGCGTCTCAAGAACACGCCGTCGAACGCGGACTTCCTGGCGGCGATGTCGAGAGGCGCAAGGGGAGCGCCGAACTGAGTCCCGCACCCGCAAGCCCCCGGGTCGCCGTGCTGCCGACGGCGCCTGCCTCGATCCTGGCCGACTATCACGAACTCCTGAATCTCGCGGGCTATCGCGAGGTGATCGATCCGTCCGTCGATACGGCGCTCAAGATCAACATCTCCTGGCACTTCTTCTACCCTGGCAGCTCGACCACGCCCTGGCAGCTCGAGGGCGTCGTGCGGGCGATGAAGAAGGACGGCTACGACCCGGCGCTGATTCACGGCTGCCACAACCGGACGGTCGTCATCGACGCCCGCCTGGGCGAGCGGGAGAACAAGCAGATCGACGTCATCGAGGCGCACGGTCTGCGCAACGTCCACCTCTACGAGGAGGGCGAGGAGTGGCTGCCGGTCCGGGAGGCCGTGGGGGACCTCGCCTCGCGCTTCCTCTGCCTGAACGACGTCTATCCCCAGGGTTTCCACCTTCCGGCGCGGTTCGTCGGCGAGAACATCATCCACCTGCCGACCGTCAAGACCCACGTCTTCACGACCACGACCGGGGCGATGAAGAACGCGTTCGGGGGGCTCCTGAACGAGCGCCGGCACTGGACCCATCCGGTCATACACGAGACCCTGGTCGACCTGCTGATGATCCAGCAGCACATCCACCGGGGCGTGTTCGCGGCCATGGACGGCACCTTCGCGGGCGACGGTCCGGGACCACGGTGCATGATTCCGCGGGTGGGCAACGTGATCCTGGCCAGCGCGGACCAGGTGGCGATCGACGCGATGGCCGCGAAGCTGATGGGCTTCGACCCGCTGCAGATCCGCTACATCCGCCTCGCGCACGATCTGGGGCTCGGCTGCGGCGACCCGCGAGACATCGAGATCGTGGGCGATCCGGCCGTTGCCGGCAAGAGCTGGGGCTTCGTCGGCCCCTTCCGGAAGATGACCTTCGCGGCGCGGATGCAGCACAGGATCTACTGGGGTCCCCTGCGGCGTCCGATCGAATGGTCGCTGCGCACCTTTCTCGCGCCCTGGGCCTATCTGGCGAGCGTTCTCTACCACGACACCTTCTGGTATCCGTACAAGGCGAAACGGCAGATGGCCGAGGCCCTCTCCAGTCCCTGGGGCCGCCTGTTCGCGGGCTGGGACAGGGCAGGGGCCGACGGCCGCGGCTATCCGGAGATCGAAGAGCGGCCGGCCGCCGTGTTCCGCACCGGCTGGCGGGCCTTCCTGACCTCTCTTCGCATCCTCTGGACCTGCCTGCGGGAAGCGCCTGAAGTCGCCATGCGCCTGAGCCGCCGCTCAGGCGCCACCGGCGTCCACGGTTCGGGTTCCTGAGCCTGTCCTCCGCCCTGTCGATGAGCGGCCGGCGGTGGCAGGAAACCGGCGCCGCGGTCGCGGTCGTGTCGGCGCTGGCGTTGATGGTGTTCCATGCGGGCACGTTCCACCGCGGGGCCACCGCGTTCTCCCTGGCCGTCGGCGCCACTCTGCTGCTCGTGTTCGCGTTTCTCGGCCGCCGATCGTTCCTGGATCCGCTGGCGGTGGGAGGTGGTGCCTGGCGGTGGTGGCCGGAGCTTCTCGGAGTCCTCTGGCTTTCGGTCCTGGCGAGCTGGATTCAGTCACCGGTCGGCCGCGCTGGCGAGGCGATCGTTCTCTTCCTCCTGCCGGCTGCCTGGGCAGCGGCGGGGATCGGGCGGCTCCTGGGCTCGGAGGCAGCCGTGCGCACGGCTCTGGCCGGCTGCGCCGTGGTTGGCACGGCGGTGTCGACCTGGGCGCTGGCCATGCAGCCGCTCCACGAAGAGGGCCGGGCCGCTCTGCCGATCGGTCACCACAACCAGTTGGCGTTGGTGCTCGTGGCGATTCTGCCGCCCGCCGTGCTCGGCGCCTGGCGGGCCGCCGGGCCGGATCGGCGGAGGTTGCGTCAGGGCGCGGCGCTCTTCGTCGGCGCGGTCCTGGTCTGGACTCTGGCCGCCACCGGTTCGATGTCCGCGTTGGCGGCGCTGGTTGTCCAGGCGGTAGCGGCCGCTGCCTGGATGCTGTGGCGGAGCAGGGGGCGCCGCTTGCTCGTTCCGCTCGCTGCGTTGCTGGCTCTGGCCGCCGGCCTGGCGCTTGCGACAGCCTGGGCCGGTTCCCGACTCGACGTGCCGGGCCCGCTCGGCCGTCTGGGCGCGGTGCTGCGGCTCGAGGACCCGTCGCTCCTGGCCCGCCGCACCTACGCCGAAGCCGCTGCCTCCGGCTTCGCGGAGCGTCCGCTCCTGGGCTGGGGTCCAGGGTCGACGAGCTGGACCCTGGCGAACCACTGGCGTCCGGCGCCGGGCGTTCATCCGCCGGGCGAGGTGGTCACGGACGCCCACAGCCTGGTGGCCCAGGCGCCCTACGAACTCGGCATCGCCGGTTCGGTCCTGTTGCTGTTGCTGGCGGCTCGCTACGGCCGGGCTCGCCTGGGCGAACTGGGCGATCCTCGCGTGCGCGACCCGGATCTCCTGGCTGCGGCGCTGCTGGGTCTGACCGGCGCCGGAGTCTGCCTGGCATTCGGGGTCTTCGCCGTGGTCACGGCGGTGCCCGCGGTGCTGATTCTCAACCTGGGCCTGGCGGCTGCGGCGCGGGCAGCCCGGACTGAGGGCAATGACCTGCACTCGTTGCCGGCGTGGTGGCGGCGAGGGCTCCAGATCGCGTTCCATCTCTGGCTCGTCGCCGCGCTGGGCTGGACCTGGCAGCGGACCTCGGCTGCCCGGTCGTACGAACTCGCGGTGGCTGCCGGGACTGCGGCGGTGGGACAGACGCCCGGGCTCCCCGGAGAGGAGGTCGGCGGGGGCACGGACCTGCTCCGGACGGCCGCTGCCTCTGATCCGTCCTTCCCGCTCTACCAGGCGCGGCTCGATCCCTGGGCCGCGGCCGAGGCCGCCGACGGCCTCGCTCCGCTATGGCTCCTGGCCGGGGTCGATCAGAGCATCGACGCCGGGAGGCGCCGACTGGCGCTCGAGCGAGCCTGCGACCTCGACCCGCTGTCCGCGCTGGCCCCGTTCGAACTCATGCGCCTGGAGCGGGCGGCCGGCGGCGCGGCCACGGATCCCCGCGTGGCCGCGCGGGCGGCGCGGGCGGTTCTCGCCGAACCTCTCCTTCTGGCCGCGTCGGCGTTCGAGGGAGACCCGGACCTGCGGTCCGAAGTTCATCGGCGGATCCGGTCGTGGCCGGGCTTGCCGCCGGGTTGGCTGGCCGCGTTCGAGGAGTTGTGGTTCGGACTCGACTGGTCGAACGGCCGCGAAGGTCCCCCGCTCGACGTACTGTCGGTCGATGCCGACAGCCGTCCGGCGGTCTCGTTCAGCCTCTTCGCTTTCCGCCGTCCGCCCTGGTCGCTCTCTATCGGCGCGGTGCCGCTCCGGAGCCATCGCCTGGAGTTCATCGCGGCCCACGATCTTCCCGCGGTGACCCGGTTGCCGCAGACCGCTCCCGAACCGTTCTGGTTCCGTCGCTGCGGGGCAGAGTAGGGGGACTCAGGCCGCGCCGGTGGCTTCGGCGTCGTCGGCGGCCACGCGGTTGCGGCCGGCATGCTTCGCCTGGTACATCGCGTTGTCCGCCAGTTGCAGCAGGCGGGTCGCGGCGCCTTGTGGGCCCGGCGTCTCGTCATGGTCGCCGCCGGCGTCCGCCCGCATCGAGGCGGCGCCGATCGAGCAGGTCACGCGGACCAGTGGGCGGCGCCCTGGCGGCTCACCGCCCGCGAAGATGGTGGCTGCCAGGGTCGCGCGGAGCCGCTCGGCTTCGCGGAGACAGCGATCGAGGTCGGCGCCGGGCAACACGACGACGAACTCGTCGCCGCCGTAACGCGCGGCGAAGCCCCTTTCCCGGCTGGCGGCGGCGTCCACGAACCCGGCGACCTGGCTCAGCACCCGGCTGCCGGTCACGTGGCCGTGCCGGTCGTTCACGTTCTTGAAGCGGTCCAGGTCGATGAACAGCAGTCCGACGTGGCCGCCGTCCCGTCCCGCGTCCGAGATCGCATCGGTCAGGCCGCGGTGCAGGGTGCGGTCGTCGTAGAGGCCGGTGAGACCGTCCCGGCGCGAATCTCCGGCGCCCGTGACGCCGGCGACTTCGCGGAGAGCGGCCGCGGCTCTTGCCGCGAGCTCTTCAGCCGAGGCCTTCCTGTTGACGTCGCGATCCCTGGTCACGTCTGAGATCCTATGGCTGCCCGCCGTTTCGTTCCTTCTAGCGGCGCAGGTTCCTAGTGGCCCCCATCGGAGATCCGCTCCAGGCGAGCCGGGACGCTCTTGTGCCACGGCGTGCCGGCGATGGGATCGCGGTCGGCGGCGGCGGTCAGTTCGTTCGGCGCGACGCCGTCTAGGGTGCGCCGGCCGGCTTCGTCCGGATAGTCGAGGCCGAGACCGTTCGGAAGGGAGATGTGCCCGTCCTGCATGCGGTCGCTGATCGCGGCGAGAACCTCGGTGGCGCCCTGCGAAGTCACCAGCCGGACCCGGTCGCCGTCCCCGATCTCGAGGGCCGCGGCGTCGTGCGGCGACAGGGCCAGCGCCTCTTCCAGCGCCTTGCGCCGCCACCTGGGGTCGCGGTAGATCGTGTTCGCCGTGAAGGAGCGGCGCTCGCCGGCGGAGAGCACGAGCGGGAACGCCTGGCTCGTGATGGTGGGGCCGTCCGTCGCGACAAGGGCGTCGATCGCGCCGAACAGCTCCGGAATCGCGAGCTGGAGGCGACCGGTCGCCGTCTGCACGCGGTCCCAACTGACTTCTGGCGGGTCGACGGAGAACACGAGGCCCCGCGGGCTGTCGATGATCGCGTCGAACAGGGCTTCGCCGAGTTCGTCGCCGTCGCTTTCGATGCCGGCCCGGCGCACGGACTCGGGGAAGCGGCGGGCGCAGATCCGCGCCGCGCTCCACAGGGCGGCGCCGGACTTCGCGTCCGCCGGCAGCGTCTCGCCCAGGGTCCGGTAGAGGAGTGCCGGCGCCGTGCCGGCGAGGCGGGGATTCTCCCTGATCGCCGTCATGAACGCGTCCGCGAACGCCGCCCTTCCGCCGTCTCGCAGGGCGCTGCGGAGTTCCTCGACCAGTTCCCCGGAGTAGCCGCCGAGAGCTTCCGTCAGCCGGCAGTGGATCTCCGGCTCAGGCAGCGGGCCCGCCTTGTCCGTCGGCGGCGGCTCCAGGAGCGCCCGGCGCAGGAAGAAAGCGTTCTCCGGGAACTCGAAGTTGAAGAACACCGCCTCCGCCTTCTCGTACTGCGTGGTCGCCGGCAGCACGTAGTCGGCCAGCCGGGCTGTCTCGGTCAGCGCGACATCGATCGCGACGACGAACTCGAGCGAATCGATCGTCGCGCGCATCTTCCGGCTCTCCGCCAGCGAGTGGACCGGGTTGGCGCTCTCGATGAGCATCGCCCGGAAGCGTTTCGGGTGGTCGCCGAGGACTTCCTCGGCGATCCGGTTGCAGGGAACGAGCCCGGCGATGACGGGTGCGCCGGTCACCGGAGTCTCGCGTGGACCCGAAGACCGTGCGGCCGTGAGCGGTACGAGCGAGGTGGTGACGTTCATGGCGCCCGTCTTCGCGAAGTTCCCCGTGAGCATCCAGACCAGTCGCTGCAGGTAGCTGACCAAGGTCGAGTTGCGGTTCATCTGGACGCCGAGGTCCTCGAACACGGAAACGCTCGACGCCCTGGCGATCCGGCGGACCGCGGTGCGGACGAGGTCCTCGGAAACGCCGCAGACGGAGCACGCGGCGTGGATGTCGGTCTGCTGGAGGTGGGGGCGAACCTCCTCGTACCCTTCGGTGTGGCGGGCGACGAAGTCGTCGTTCACGAGCCCTTCGTCGAGCAGGACGCCGAGCATCGCCATCAGAAGCCAGGCGTCGGTGCCGGGCTTCACCTGGAGGAAGATGTCGGCCAGGTCCGCCGTTTCGGAGCGCCGGACGTCGATGACGATCAGGCAGCGTTCCGGGTCCTTCGCGAGCTCGCGCAGCGTGACGCGGGCGCGGGGGACGCCGTGCGACTGCCACGGGTTCTTGCCGAGGAAGACGCCGACCTCGCAGTGGTGGAAGTCGCCGCGCGAGTGCGCGCCGACCATCTGGCCGGCCACCCACATCTCGCCCGTCTTTTCCTGCGCGAGCGCGTTGGACCGGAAGACCGAGCCCAGCGTGCGCAGGGTGGAACGGGCGTAGAAGCCGGGCAGGTGATTCCCCTGGCCGCCTCCGCCGTAGTAGAAGATGGACTCGCCGCCGAACCGGTCGCGAATCCCGGCGAAACGCTCGGCCACCTCGTCGATCGCGGTGTCCCAGTCGATCTCCTCGAAGCTGCCGTCCGGGCGCCGGCGCAGCGGCGACAGCACGCGGTCACGGCTGTTCTGGTAGTGGTTCAGGCGGCCCGCCTTCTGGCAGACGTAGCCTTTCGAGACGGGGTTCGCGCGGTCTCCCCGCAGCCGCGTGAACTGCCGTCCGTCGTCGCCGCCCAACTGGACCTCGATGCCGCAGTTGTTCTCGCACAGGATGCACGCGGTCGGCTCCCACGGGGGTGTCTGTTCCGGCTGAGTCGGTTGGTGGCTTGCTGGCTCCATGGCGGCTCCTGAACGGCGGGCGGGTTTGCGCACCGGAGCTTATGCGGACCGCCGGAATCGCCCAGGCTGCTACCGTGCAGATCGGTGACCGCATCGGGCAAGAGCGATCCGCCGCTCCGCCGATCCCTCGGCCAGCACCACCTCCGCCGCGCGGAGTCCGCGAGTCCCGCGGTCGACTTCCTGGGGGTGTCCGGGCGCACGGTCATCGAGATCGGCCCCGGCGGCGGCGTGCTGACGCGACTGCTGCTGGAGCGGGGTGCGAGCCGCGTCATCGCCTGCGAACTCGATCCTTCATGGACCTTCGCATTGCGCCGGCGGTTCCCCGACCGGCGGATCCGCCTCGCGGTGGGCGACGCCTGCGACCTGAGCTACGAGCGCGCGCCCGCCGCGGCCCGGATCGCCGGCAATCTGCCCTACAACGTGGCCACGCGGATCGTCTCCAGGGTGCTTGAGCGCTCTCCGGTCGGTCTGCGGGCGGCCTTTCTGGTTCAGCGCGAGGTCGCGGACCGGTTGACCGCGGCGCCCGGCGACGGGGCCTACGGCGCGATGACGGTGCTGACCCGGGCCCGTGCCGCCGCGCGCCGTCTGGCCGTCGTCATGCCCGGGAGCTTCGTGCCGCCGCCGGCCGTCACCAGCGCCTTCGTGGGTCTGGAACGGGTCGCGCCTCCGATCGAGGAGGAAGAGTGGCTCGACTTCAAGGCGCTGGTTCGAACCGCGTTCACCCGCCGCCGCAAGACCCTCCTGAACAACCTGGTCGCGGTCATGGAGCGGCCCGCGGCGGCCGCGGCGATCTCGGCGCTGGGGCTGCCCCCGATGGTTCGGGCGGAGGCACTCGGCCTGGATGAGTTCGTCGAGCTGTTCCGCGTCTGCTGAGTTGCTCACACGGATATAGCCATATCCGGCTTCGTCGGATACAATCGCCAGCCCGTGCATGTTCCCGTCAACGCTTCATGGGGAGGGCGTCGATGATTCGCTCCGATGATGGCCCCAGACGGTTCGCACTTGGGAGGGGTCTGCCGGCGGGCAAGGCCGGCGAACTCGGCGGTCTGCTGTTGCTCATGCTCGGTGCGCTCCTGCTGCTCAGTCTGCTGAGCTACCAGCCGGGCGATCCGAGCTTCATGCGCAGCGCCGAGGGCTCTGTGGAGACGGCCAATCTGATCGGTCCGATGGGCGCCCACGTCGCCGCCGCCGGATTCGGTTTTCTCGGGTTCGCCGTGCTCGCCGTGCCGCTGGCGCTCCTCGGTCTGGGTTACCGCCTGGTCCGCGCCCGCGCCGACGTTCCCTCCGTCCTGCAGGGGGCGGGCATCGTCGTCGCCCTGGTAGCCGCGCCGACACTGGCAGCTCTGACCGCGGGCGAAGTCGCTTTCCGGGGTGAGTCGCTGATGGCCGGGGGTTTCCTGGGGTCGACGATCGCCGGGGCGGTCGGAGGACAGTTGGGCGCGCTCGGAACCGGAGTGATCGCCGTCTCGGGCCTCGTGTTCGGGGTCGCGTTGATGCTGCGCAGCAGCCTGGATGAATCGGTCGCCGCCGGTGTTCGCCGACTCAAGGCGTTCCTTGCCCTGCTCAAGCCCAGGGTGCGGAAGAAGGCCAGGGCCAGGGCGCCGGAGAAGGCGAAAGAACGCGGCAAGGCAAAGACCTCGCTGCAGCCGGCGGAAGACCTTCCGCTCGTGGATCTGCCGCTTCGCCGGACCGCGGTGAGGAAGACAAGGGCGGCGAGCCCCGGACCGGAGGAGGCCAGGACCGCACAGCCGGCCGCGACAGGGACGACGCCGGCGCCGGCCGCAGTCGCGAAGACGGCCGTAACGGGCACGGAGAAGGCCGAATCGCCGGTCCAAAACACGGAACTGCCGCCGCTCGATCTGCTCTACACCGAAGAGGTCAACAGCGAGGTCGACGAAGACGAGTTGAGGGAACTCGGTGAACTCATCTGCGCCCGCTGCGCCGAGTTCGGAGTCGAGGGCACGGTCGAAGGCATCAGCCCCGGTCCGGTCATCACCGTCTTCGAGTTCCAGCCGGCGCCCGGCGTGAAGGTCGCCCAGATCGTCAACCTCCAGGACGATCTGGCGCTCTCCCTCAAGGCCGAGGCGATCCGGATCGAACGCATGCCCGGCCGGTCGACGCTGGGCATCGAGGTCCCGAACAGGCACAGGACGATCATCCCCCTGGGCAGCCTTCTGGCCGACTCCGGGTTCCGGGACGGCAAGTCCCCGCTCACGATGGCGCTCGGGCGCACTCTCCGTGGCGAGCCGTACTTCGCCGACCTGGCCAAGATGCCGCATCTGCTGGTAGCGGGGGCCACCGGCGCGGGCAAGAGCGTGGGCCTCCAGGGCATGCTGACTTCCTTCCTGTATCGCGCGCGGAGCGACGAAGTCCAGTTCATCCTGATCGACCCGAAGCGGATCGAACTCGGGGTCTACGCGGACATTCCGCACCTGAAGACTGCCGTGGTGGTGGAACCGAAGCAGGCCTCGAACGCACTGCGCTGGGCCGTGGCCGAGATGGAGCGCCGCTACCGTTTGCTGGCGGAGGTTCACGTCCGATCGATCGACTTCTACAACCGGGCAATCGCCGATCCGGAGGTGGCCAACCGCCTGCGCCTTCGGGACGAGGAGGCGGACGAGCCGGCCGAGCTTCGGAATCTCGAACCGCTCCCCTACTACGTGATCGTGATCGACGAACTGGCCGACCTGATGATGGTCGCCTCGTCCGAGGTCGAGACGTCGATCGCTCGCCTCGCGCAGATGGCGCGGGCGGTCGGCATCCACCTGATCGTGGCGACCCAGCGCCCCTCGGTCGATGTTCTGACGGGCACGATCAAGGCGAACTTCCCGTGCCGGATTTCGTACGCCGCGGCGACCCGGCACGATTCGCGCACCATCCTCGACCAGGTCGGCGCCGAGAAACTGCTCGGCAAGGGCGACATGCTGTTCATGCCGCCCGGCAGCGGGCGGATGCTCCGCCTCCATGGCGCTTTCGTGACGGAGCAGGAAACGGCGGCTCTGGTCCGCTGGCTCAAGCGGCAGGGCCAGCCCAACCTCGATCCGGCGGTGCTGGCGCCGCCGCCCGAGGACCGTTCGGCAAGCGCCGGGGAGAACGGCGACGACGATGTTCTCTACGACGAGGCGGCCCGGCTCGTCGTCGCGGAACGGATGGGATCCGCGAGCTTCCTCCAGCGTCGAATGAGAGTGGGCTTCTCCCGTGCTTCGCGCCTCGTGGACCTGATGGAACAGGATGGCATTCTGGGCCCCGCCCAGGGCAGCAAGCCCCGGGAAGTCCTGGTTCCGCCCGACTACTTCAAAGAAGTCGATCAGTCGCAGATCGCCTTCCAGTAAGTTGAGCGGACGATGTCCGCGCACCCGAGCTTCGAGAGGATCGCCTTCTTCGGCACGCCGGAGTTCGCGGTGCCGTCGCTCGCCGCTCTGGACTCGGTCGGCCGACGTCCGATCGTCGTCGTCAGCCAGCCGGCGCGGCGCGCGGGCCGGGGAAACCGGGTGGTCGAACCCCCCGTTGCCCGTTGGGCGCAGGCCCACGGCGTCGACCTGCTACAGCCGGCGCGGGTGCGGGACGACGAGTTTCTCGGCCGGCTCCGCGCCATGGACGTCGACCTTGCCGTGGTCGCTGCCTACGGCCAGATCTTCCCTCGCGGTCTGCTCAGCTTGCCGTCCTGGGGCTGCCTGAACGTTCACGCATCCCTGCTGCCTGCCTGGCGCGGCGCCTCGCCGATCCAGGCCGCCATCGCCGCCGGCGAAACGGTCACGGGAGTGACCACGATGGTCATGGAGGAAGGTCTCGACACGGGGCCGACTCTGCTGCGTGAAGAGGTGGCGATCGGTCCGCTCGAGACAGCCGGCGAGTTGGCGCCGCGCCTCGCCGCGACTGGCGGCCGGCTTCTAGTCCGTACGCTGGACGGCCTGGAGGCCGGCGATGTCGAACCCCGGCCGCAGTGCGAGGCGGCGGCGAGCTACGCGCCGATGCTCCGTCCGGAGGACGGCGTCGTTGACTGGAATCGAGAGGCCGGCGAGATCGTCTGCCGGGTGCGTGCCCATGAGCCGTGGCCTGGATCCCGGACGTGGCTGCGGGGCGAGGCGATACGGATCGTGGCGGCGCGGCCCGTAACCTCGTTTGCGGGACCGGACCGGGGCAACGGCCGGGATCGGCCGGGAGCGTTCCTGGGTTTCCGGGAGCTGGAAGGCATCGGCCGCGCGGCGGTGGTCCGCTGCGGCGGTTCGTCGGCCCTGGTGCTCGATCGTGTGCAGCGTCCGGGCCGTCGTCCGGTCAGTGGCATCGAGCTGGCGAACGGCCTGCGTTTGACGGTCGGCGAACGCTTCGGGGCGCGGACATGACCCGTCGACGACCGATTCGAAATCTGGGTTCGGGTCCGAGCTGGCGACGCGGCCGGACCGAGGCGCCGCTCACGGCCCACGCCAAGGTGAGGGAGTCGGCCGCCTTCGTTCTCGAGCGGACGCTCGAGTCCAGGGCCCCCGCCTCGACCTTCCTCGACGGTGCGCTCGAGCGTTGCGATCCGAGGGACCACGGTCTGTTGCGGGGACTCGTGCTGGGAACGCTGCGCTGGCTGCGCTTCATCGACCATGTGCTCGTCTCGGCCTCGGGAAGGCCGCTTTCCCGGATCCAGCGTGCGCTGCTGGCTCCGCTGAGGATCGCCGTGTACCAGCTCTTCTTCCTGGACCGCGTTCCCGCCCACGCGGCGGTCAACGAAGCGGTGGAGCAGGCGTCGGGCCGCACCCATGCCGGCGGCGCCAGTTTCGTCAACGGCGTGCTGCGGCGGATCGCCCGTTCGCCGCGCCGTGACGCCTGGCCGGTCGAAGCGGACGATCCGGTCGTCCGGCTCGGCATCCTGCACTCTCACCCGGACCTGCTGGTGAAGCGCTGGATCAGCAACTACGGCAAGAAGCGGACCATCGCCATCCTCACTGCGAACAACCGTCCGAAACCGCTGCATCTGCTCGCTTTCCGCGAGCGGGGAGGCCGGGCCCCGTTGGCGGAGCAGTTGATCGACGAGGATGTGGGCGTCGAGCCGTCGGTGCTGGCGCCGCACTGCCTCACCGTCCAGTGGGGCAACCCGCTGTTCTCGGAGGCCTACCGGCGCGGCGCCTTCTACGTGCAGGACGAGGCGAGTCAGTTGGCGGCGCTCGTGCCTCCGCCCGCGCCACGGGAGCGGGTACTCGACATCGCCGCGGCCCCGGGCGGCAAGACGTTCGCGTTGCTCGCGGAGCGGCCGGATGCTCTCTGCGTGGCGAGTGACGTGTCGCTCGCGCGTCTGCACACCATGCGCCGCAATGCCGCTCGCCTGGCCCTGGCGCCGCTGCTCTGCGCCGCGGACGGCGTCGCCCTTCCGTTTCGTGACCGCTTCGATCGCGTCGTCGTCGACCTGCCGTGCAGTGGTACCGGCACTCTGCGCAAGCACCCCGAACTCAAGTGGCGGATCAGCAGGGCCGAGATCGAACGGCTCGCGGAGCAGGCCCTCTCGCTGGTTGGCGGCGCGGCCGATTGCGTGCGGCCGGGCGGTTCGCTGGTCGTTCTCACCTGTTCGATCGAACCCGAGGAGAACGAGGACGTCGTCGCGGCCTTCCTGAGGTCAAGGTCCGACTTCAGTCGGCGGGACCTTGGCGCCGACCTGCGGAAGCCCGCCGCCGACCACGTCGAGGCACCCGGCCTGTGGCGGCTGCTTCCGGCCGAAGGTCACGACGGTTTCACGGTCCAGGCCCTCCGACGCACGGCCGGCTGATGGAGCTGCCGGGCGGGCGCCGGCACTCGCCAGCCTCGCCCGCCGAGCCACGGACCACCGGAAATATATGTATACATTGACATTTCCGGCAGTTCTGCCGTAGATTGTCAGGGCTTCGTGGGCTTCACGAGCAAAACAGCCGAGCATACCCAAAGATGAAATGGAGTACCAGAAGCCAGGCGGCGGAGATGCCTGCCGGGAACGCTGCGTCCACCCTGGCTTCCGGTCCACCAGCAGCAACTCCGGAGTGGCTCGGTTAGCCCGTGATCCCAGGCGAGTTCCATGGGGGCTCGCCACCCGTAATCGAACATTGGAGGAGTAGGTTCCATGGCCGGAAAGGCAGACATCGTAGACGCCGTAGCCGAGGGCGCGGGTCTCAGCAAGAAGCAGGCGGCGGATGCCGTCCAGTCCCTGATTGACAGCATCTCGAGCCATCTGCAGAAGGGCGACCGCGTGCAGCTTCCGGGCCTCGGGAGTTTCTCCGTGTCCCACCGCGCCGCTCGCGCCGGGCGCAACCCGAAGACGGGCGAGTCGCTCATGATCGGGGCCAGCAACGGCGTTCGGTTCAAGGTCAGCCGTCCGCTGAAGGACGCGCTCAACTAAGCACTCATGTTCGGCTGAGCGGCCGACTGGCCGCATCAGCCGATCATGAGTGCGTGACCCCGTGCGACCGCGGTCGCACGGGCACTAGGCCCCCAGTGGCCTTGGCCGCCTCTACCTCCCGGCGCTAGCGCACCAGGGGGTAGAGGCCTGCCAGCCGTGCCGGTTTGACGCCGGCGGCGAACAGCGACCAGATCAGCCAGTTCGCCGCCACGGTGCGAACGACGCCTCGTTCGGCGAAGCGTCGGGACGAGGTGGTCGCTCGCTGTTCGACGATCGAGATGCGTCCCTGACGGCGGAGGCGGCCGATGAAGTCGAGATCCTCGAGGATCGGCAGGTCGGAGAAACCGCCGCAGGCGGAATAGGCGGCTGTGGTAGCGAACTGAGCCTGGTCGCCGAGCGGCAGGCGCAGCCTGCGTGTCCGAATGTCGACGAGGACCCGGCCCCGCCGTAGCAGCGGCGGCGCCGCATCGAAGTCGACAAGAAAGCCGCCGCCTGCCGCGCCGGCGTCGACCGCGTGTTCCACGCCACATCTCGCAGCCGCTGGCAGCCGGGTGTCGGCGTGGAGGAACAGCAGCACGTCGGCTCCGGTCTCGATTGCCAGCTCGGCGCCCCGGCGTAGCTGGAGTCCACGTCCCGCCCGCGGCACGGTCGCGACCCGGGCGCCCGTGCCGGAGGCCAGCTCCGCGGTGCGATCCCTGCTGCCGCCGTCGACGACGATGAGCTCATCGCAGTGAGTCCGGGCCGCGGCGATGGCGGCCTCTACCCGGGCCGCCTCCTCGAGCACCGGCATGACGATGGCTAGCCGCATCCCGAACTCTCAGGCGGGCGAGTGACGCGGGCGACTTGTGATGACGGCCGGGCGCATTTCGGACTGTTAGGTTAGCGAGCCGGGATGAGCGCAGAGACCTTCAGTCACCTCGATCGCCGGGGGCGGGCCCGGATGGTCGACGTTTCCGTCAAGGAAGTGACCCGGCGCGTGGCCGAGGCGTCCTGCCGCGTCCTGCTCTCCGAGCCGACAGTCGAGCGGCTGGAGAGGCTGCCCAAAGGCGATGCCTTGACAGTGGCCCGGATCGCCGGCGTTCAGGCCGCGAAGAGCACGGCAACGTGGATTCCCCTGGCCCATCCCCTGCCGCTCGACCAGGTCGAGGTGGAGATCGAACCGGTCGATGGCGGCGTCGGGATCCGCAGCCGGGTCGTCGCGACGGCTCGCACGGGAGCGGAGATGGAAGCACTTACCGCGTGCGCCGCGGCGGCTCTCGCCCTCTACGACATGGTCAAGTCGGTTGAACGCGGCGCGGTCATCACGGATCTCCTGCTTGAAGCGAAGAGCGGGGGCCGAAGCGGCGACTACCGCCGCGGCGCCGCCCCCTGACGAAACTCGACCCGATGTCGCCGATCCGCTCCGGACTCGACCGCCTGCTCGAGGACGCCGGACGCATCAGGGGCCGGCGCTATGCGCTGCTCTGCCATCAGGCATCGCTCAGCCGGAACGGCGTCCACGCTCATCTGGCCCTGGACGCGGTGCAGCCGGCGACGGTACTGCTGGGGCCGGAGCACGGCTTCTACGGAGTCGAACAGGACATGGTCGCGTCCGGCGACCAGCGGGATCCGTGGACCGGCCGTCCGGTGGTCTCGCTGTACGGGGGGGATGTCCGGAGCCTCCGGCCGCGAGCGGGCGTCTTCGACGGCTGCGACCTGGTGGTGGTCGACCTCCAGGACGTCGGCGCGCGCTACTACACGTTCGCCGCCACCGCGGTGTGGACGGCCGAGGCGGCACTTCAGGCCGGCTGCGAGGTGTGGGTCCTCGATCGACCCAATCCGCTCGGTGGCCTGGAAGTGGAGGGCAACCTCCTGGATCTCGACTTCACGTCCTTTGTCGGCGCCTTCAGGATGCCGCAGAGGCACGGTCTGACGATGGCGGAGATTCTCCTGCTGGAGGGCCGCCGGCGCGGCTGGGACAGCGGCTCGCTGACGGTGTTCGAGGTCGAGGGCTGGCGCCGGCGGCAGGCGTGGCGGGAGGTCGGCCGGCCCTGGACTGCGCCCTCGCCCAACATGCCGACACTGGAGACGGCGCATCTCTACCCGGGCCTGTGCCTGTTCGAGGCGACCACCATCTCGGAGGGTCGGGGAACCACGAGGCCGTTTCAGCTCCTGGGCGTCCCTGGCGCCGACGCGCCCGCGCTCGCCGGCCGCTGCAGGGAGCGCCTGGCGGCCGCCGGGCTCGCCGGGGTTTCCGTGGTGCCCGCGATGTTCAGGCCTCAGTTCCAGAAACACGCCGGCGCCGTCTGCGCCGGAGTCGAACTGCGGCTGGAGGACGCCGGACTGCTCCGGCCGGTGCGGCTGGGCTTCGAGCTGCTGCTGGCTTTCCGCGACGTTCTCGGGGCCGACTTCGGTTGGCGGCGGGAGCCGTACGAGTTCGTCGTCGACACGCCGGCGATCGACCTCCTGGCGGGTACGGACGGTTTCCGGATCGGTCTCGACGGCGGAGACGAGGTCGAACGCTGGTATGCCTCCTGGGAGGCGGATCAGCGAGACTTCCGCGCGGAGTGCGACTCGGTCTTGCTGTACTCCTGAAGCGCTGCAACAATCCGCTTCCGATGCAGCGGGTTCTGATCGCCGATTCGCTGGCGCCGGCCGGCGTCGAAGTCCTTCGCCAGAGCGCCGAGGTCGATGAACTTCGGGACGCGGACCGGCCGCGTCTGACCGAGTTGATCGCCGACTACGACGCCGTCATCGTGCGTAGCGGAACGCAGATCACGCGCGAGGTGCTGGAGGGCGGAGACCGCCTCAAGGTCGTGGGCCGCGCCGGCGTCGGCGTCGACAACATCGACATCGCCGCCGCGACGCAGCGCGGCGTGCTGGTCATCAACGCGCCGACGGCGAACTCGCTTTCGGCCACCGAGCACACGTTCGCCCTGCTGCTGGCGCTGGCGCGACGGATTCCGTCCGCGGACGCGTCGCTCAAGGCGGAGCGCTGGGAGCGCAAGAGCCACGTTGGGAGCGAGTTGCAGGGGAAGACGCTGGGCGTGATCGGCTTCGGTCAGATCGGCCAGCGGGTGGCCACCCGCGCCAGGGCCTTCGAGATGGAGACGCTCGCCTACGACCCGTTCCTCCAGGCGGAGGTCGCGCGCCGTCTCGATGTCGAGCCGGCGGCACTGGACGAGCTGCTCGCACGGTCCGACTTCATCACCTTCCACACCCCGCTCACGGACCAGACCAGGAACATGCTCGACGAGTCGCGCATCGCCCTGATGAAGGATGGCGCGGCAGTGATCAATGTGGGGCGCGGCGGTGTGGTCGACGCCGAGGCCCTGCTCGCCGCGCTTGAGTCCGGCAAGCTCTCGGGGGCGGGCCTGGACGTGTTCCCGGAGGAGCCGCCGACGGACTACCGGCTCGCGGCCCACCCGAAGGTGGTGGCCACGCCGCACATCGGCGCTCAGACGACCGAGGCGCAGGAGAGAATCGCCACGGAGACCGCCCGCATGGTGCTTGCGGCGCTTGGCGGCTCGCTCGCGGTTTCGGCGGTGAACCTGCCGTTCCGTTCCTCGGGTTCTCGCGGAGCTCCCTTCCTGCGCCTGGGCGAGCAACTCGGCCGGCTGGCCGCGCTCGCGCTCGGCGGCAGCCTGCGGCGAGTCCAGGTCGATCTCTGGGGCATCGACAGCGAACTGCGCAAGTCGGTGGCCGTCGCGGCGCTCAAGGGCGCCCTGGTCCCGTCCTGCGGCGAGGGAGTGAACTACGTGAACGCCGAGCGGATGGCCGCCGACCGCCGGGTCGAGCTCGTGCAGGCCACGCACAGCGACCGGGCCGCCTACGCCCACCTGGTGCGGGTGCGGGCGGTCGGCGCCGAGCCGGCGGCCGGAGCGTGGACTGCCGACGGCGTGGCCGAAGTCTCGGGCACGACCTACCGCCACGGCGAGATCCACGGCGACCTGCGGGTCGTCTCCTTCGGTGGGTTCCGGATGGAGTTCAAGCCCCGGGGTCTGCTCCTCGTCGTCCGCAACCGGGACGTACCCGGCTTCGTCGGGCGTCTCGGAACGCTTCTGGGCGACGACGGCATCAACATCGCCGACATCTACCTGGCCCGGGAGCCCGGAGGACACGCCCTGGCCGTGTTGCGGCTCGATCAGCCGCCGGACGACGACTGCCTTGCGGCGCTCCTGGCCCTGGACGAATCGATCTCGGTCGACCTGTTCGACCTCTCCTGACGAGGCCGGTCCGGGCCCATCAGCCCAGGAGACTCGTCAGCCCATGAGAAACGCGTCGATGCCGGCGTTCTTCAGGCGTTGCAGCACGTCGTCGGCGGCCTGCCTGCGTTTGCGTTCGATCTGGACGCGATGCACTCCTCGTCCTCTGGTGACCTTCACGTTGTCGAGGTCCAGTTCGCGGCGGATGCGCCGGGCCAGCGCCACGGCGCTGCTGCGCTCCCGGAAGGCGCCGGCCTGGATGGTGAAGCCGCTCCCGCGGTTCCGGTCCGCCCTGGCTTCGCGCCCACCGCGGGCCGGGTAGGAGATCGGCAGTCGCCGCTTCTTCGGCGGCAGCCGCACGACCTTGATGCGGACGTTCGCCAGCCCCTGGCCGAACATCTCGAGCCGTCTGGCGGCGGCGACGGAGAGGTCGATGATGCGGCCCTTGATGAAGGGGCCGCGATCGTTGATCGGGACCCTGAGCTTCTTGCCGTTGTCCCGGTTCTTGACCAGCACGACCGTTCCCAGCGGCAACTGCTTGTGGGCGGCGGAGATGCGGTTCATGTCGTAGATCTCGCCGCTGGCGGTCGGCCGGCCGTGGAACTTGGCGCCGTACCACGAGGCCAGTCCTTTCTGGGTGGTTCCGCGGTTCGGCGACTCGAGGCGGGTGGTCGTGGCACAGCCGGCCAGCAGGCCGGCGGCGAGGACGGCGGCGAGCGCGGTAGCTAGCGGACCGCGAGCGCGGTCTTCGGGACGGGGTTGCGGCCGGCGCATGGCGCAGCTACACCCTGGGCGCCTCGACCGCGGCGGTCCGGTGCTTCGCCAACGCCGGTTCGACGGCCTCGGCCAGAAACTCGTCCACCTGCTGGGCGGAACGGCCGGTAAAGGAATCCGCGTCGACCAGGGACTCGAGTTCGTCGCGTCCGAGGCCGAACGACGGATCGCCCGCGATCAGGTCGATCAGCGGGTTCGGTTCGCCCGCGGAAACCCGTGCGTACGCCTCGAGACTGTGCCGGCGGATGCGCTCGTGCAGTTCCTGACGGTCGCCGCCGCGCAGCGACGCCTCCATCAGGAAGGTTTCGGTGGCCATGAAGGGAAGCTCCCGCCTCACCCGGGCGGCCGTGGCCGCTTCGTTGACGCGCAGACCCTGGGCGATGTTGGCGGCCAGGAGCAGTACGGCGTCGACGGTCAGGAAGCAGTCGGTCAGCACCAGGCGCCGGTTCGCCGAGTCGTCGAGGCTGCGTTCAAGCCACTGGGTGCCGGCGTTCAGCGCCCCGTGCAGCGAGTCGCTCATGACCCGCCGCGACAGCGAGCACATGCGCTCCGCGCGAACCGGGTTGCGCTTGTAGGCCATCGCCGAGGAACCGACCTGGTTCTCGTCGAACGGCTCCGACAGCTCGCCGACGCCCTGCAGCAGCCGGAGGTCGCTGCCGAACTTGTGGCAGCTCTCCGCCGTGCCGGACAGCGTGTGCAGGACCTGGCTGTCCTGCTTGCGCGGGTAGGTCTGGCCGGTGATCGGCCAGCTCGCCTCGAAGCCGAGCGCCGAGGCCACCCGGGCGTCGAGTTCGCGGACCTTGCCGTGGTCGCCGGCGAACAGGGTCAGGAACGAGGCCTGGGTGCCCGTTGTGCCCTTGGCGCCCCGGCAGCGCAGCCGGTCGCGGCGGTCGGCCACCTCCTCGAGGTCGGTCAGGAAGTCCTGCAGCCAGAGGCAGGCGCGCTTTCCCAGTGTCGTCAACTGGGCCGACTGGAAATGGGTGTAGGCGAGCGCGGTCGTGCCGCGCTCCCGGCGCGCGAAGCCGGCCAGCTCGGCGACCGTGGCCGCCAGCCTGCCCGCGACGAGATCCAGCGCTTCCCGAACGATCAGCGCGTCCGTGTTGTCCGTGATGAACGCCGACGTCGCGCCCAGGTGCAGAATGCTGCCGGCGTCGCCGCTGACCTCGGCGAAGTGCCGCAGATGGGCCACCACGTCGTGGCGCGTTTCCCGTTCGAGCGTAGCTACCCGCTCCAGGTCGAGTTCGTCCGCGTGCTCGCGCAACGCGTCGAGCTGGCCTTCACTGATCGGCAGCCCCAGGGCCGCCTGATTCTCCGCCAGGCAGATCCAGAGACGCCGCCAGGTCCGGAACCGGTGCCGGGCCGAAAACAGCCGCGCCATCTCGGCGCTCGCGTAGCGCTCGTGGAGAGGATTCTGCGGCGCTTCCCGGGCTTCGGCCATGCCTGCAGTCTACCAGCGCAAGTTGTTGCCGAACTTACGCTTAGCGCAGCGCCCCGGCTGCGGTTGCGGGTCGTTCGGCGAGTGCCCTAGGCGTGATCGAGGAGGTGGAGCATGAGGGCTTTCTGGGTGTGCAACCGGTTCTCGGCCTGGTCGAAGACGCGGCTTTGGGGACCATCGACGACCGAGGCGGTGACTTCTTCTCCACGGTGGCAGGGCAGGCAGTGGAGGTAGATCGCATCGCCTTTCGCTCTCGACATCAGGTCGTCGCCGACGGTGTAGCCCTCGAAGTCGGCGAGGCGCTGTTCCTGTTCCTTCTCCTGGCCCATCGAGGTCCAGACGTCGCTGTAGACGGCGTCCGCGCTGGTGGCGGCGGCATGCGGGTCGGCTCCGGCTTCGATCCCGGCGCCGGTGCCGGAGGCGAGCCCGCGCGCCAGGTCGAGGTACCTGTCGGCGACCTCGTAGCCGGGGGGCGAGGCGATGGAGAAGTCGACGCCCGCGCGGGCGCAGGCGATCATCAGCGAATGGGCGACGTTGTTGCCGTCGCCGATGTAGGCGATCCGGCGGCCACGCAGTTCGCCGAACTCCTGGTGGACGGTCATCAGGTCGGCGAGCGCCTGACAGGGGTGCAGCTCATCGGTCAGCCCGTTGATCACGGGCACCGTGGCGTGCCTGGCCATCTCCACGACCGTGCCGTGCTCGAAGGTGCGCAGCATGAGCAGGTCCACGTAGCGTGACAGGACGCGGGCGGTGTCGGCGATCGTCTCCCCGCGGCCGATCTGGAGGTCCCGGGTCGAGAGGGAGACCGCCTGACCTCCGAGCTGCGCCATGCCGACCTCGAAGCTGACCCGGGTTCGCGTGGACGACTTCTCGAAGTAGAGGCCGATGGACTTGCCGTGGAGCGTGCTTCGGTGCGCCTCGGGCCTGGCCTGGAGCTCCAGCGCCAGTTCGAGGAGCGACTCGAGTTGACCGTCCTCCAGGTCGGCGATCGAGATCAGGTGTTGAGGCATGTGGGACATTCCTCCGTTGGGCCGGAACTGGTGGGGCGGGCTACACTGCGCGTCCCTTGACTCTCGCGGTGACTCCGCGGTGACCCCGCGATGCGAATAATACACCACCCTGACGCACGATTATCCACCAGTCGTCCAGGCGCCGGCGGGTGAGCGGCGGAGCTGCCAATCAGCGACCGTGGGTGCTGGTGACCGGCAACGCGAACAAGCGGCGCGAGGCGGAGCGGATCGTCGGCCACCGGCTGGAGACGGCGTCGATCGACTTGCCCGAGATTCAGTCGGGAGATCTGATCGAGGTGCTGCGGTTCAAGGCCGAGGAGGCCTGGAAGCGGATCAGGCGGCCGGTCGTGGTCGAGGAGACCGGGCTGGAGCTTTCCTGCATGAACGGCTTCCCGGGACCCCTGGTCAAGTGGATGCTCGAGGCGGTGGGCGACGAGGGCATCGCGAGGGTGGCGATCCAGGCCGGGGATCCGCGCGTCGTCGCTCGCTGCGCGATCATGTTGCGTGACGGTGGCGGCCGGATGATCGCCCAGGGAGAAACCGCGGGCAGGCTGGTGCTGCCTCCGCGTGGCGAGCATGGCTTCGGCTGGGATCCGGTGTTCGAGCCGGATGGTCTGGACGAGACCTACGCTGAACTGGGCGACGACGTGAAGGACCGGATCGGGCACCGAGGCCGCGCCTGGCGCCGGTTCCTTCGGGGGCTTCAGCCGGCGGCCTGAGTGCCGGCTCGCTCGCGGAGGCCGGCCAGCACCGCGCGGACCCGGGCGCGAAGCTCCTCGAGGCTTCCGGTGTTCTCGATCACGAAGTCCGCCGCCGCGCGGCGGTCCTCCGACCGGGCCTGCGCCTCCATCCGTGCGGCCGCCTGGTCGCGGTCGAGGCCGCGCTCGACGGCGCGGTCGAGGCGCAAATCGGCCGGCGCCTCGACGGTGACCACGGCGTCGTAGCGCCCGCGACCGCCGGTCTCGGCCAGCAGGGGCACTTCGAAGACGACGACGGCGCCTTCGCCGGCCGACTCGAGGATCTCGACGTAGCGCTGGCCAACGAGGGGATGGATGGCCTGCTCCAGGCACCTGCGACTGGCGGGATCGGCGAAGACCGCGGGTCCGAGCGCTTCCTTGTCGACCGATCCATCCGCTTTCAGCATCTTCGGGCCGAACAGATCCGCGACTGCCCGGGCGCCGGGCTGGCCCGGGCGGTACAGGTCGGCGACGAGGGCGTCCGCGTCCGTGACGACGCAGCCCAGCTCGGCCAGCATCGCGCCCACCGTGGACTTGCCGCTCGCTATGCCTCCGGTGAGGCCCACCCGTAGAGCTGCCATGAGGTGTGTGAGGATACGCGGAGGCGCCGGTTGACGGACCGGCGTTCGTCTTGACAAGGCCCGTCGCGGACTCTACGATCCCCGTTCCTCTGCGCAGGGGGGTCTGGTAGGAGTATGCCCGCTCCTGCCGTCAGCCCGTGCGCAAGGGAGCGCCGGCATCCGGAAAGCAAGGGCCGGCCGGCGAGGGTACGAACGAATGACAGCAATCACCAAGGCGAGGACGCCCAACCGCACCTACAGCCCCAAGGCGGGGGAGGTGGAGCGACGTTGGTACGTGGTCGACGCGGCGGGCGTTCCTCTGGGACGTTTGGCGACGCGTCTGGCGCGCGTCCTCACCGGCAAGGACAAGCCGACGTATGCGCGCCACGTCGATGTCGGCGACTTCGCCGTGGTCGTGAACGCCGAGAAGGCGGTCCTGACGGGCGGCAAGGACGACAAGAAGATCTACTACCGGCACAGCGGGCAGCCGGGAAAGCTCAAGGCTGAGACGGCCGGACGTCTGCGTGGTCGCCGGCCGACCCGGCTGGTCGAGCTGGCGGTCAGGGGAATGCTCCCCAAGAACCGCCTGGGCCGTCGCCAGTTGCGGAAGCTCAAGGTCTACGCCGGCGGCGAGCATCCGCACCAGGCGCAGCAGCCGGAGACGATGACGATCACTGCAGAAGGGAGCGCGAGTTGACGGAGACGAGCTACGGAACGGGCCGTCGAAAGACGGCCACCGCGCGGGTCTTCCTGCGCGAAGGCACCGGCGAGATGACCGTCAACGGCGTGGGGATGGACGACTACTTCGGCAGCGAAGTGCTGAAGATGATCATCCGCCAGCCGCTGCAGGTCGTCGAGAAGGAAGGCGAGCTCGACATGTGGGCCACCGTCCGCGGAGGCGGAAGCTCCGGCCAGGCCGGCGCGATCCGTCACGGTCTGTCGCGGGCGCTGGTGGGGTTTGAACCGACGTTCCGCGAATCGCTCAAGACGGCCGGGTTCATGACCCGCGACCCGCGGCGCAAGGAACGCAAGAAGTACGGCCAGAAGGGTGCGCGTGCGCGCTTCCAGTTCAGCAAGCGGTAGCGGGGACAGGGTCTTGGCTCACGTCACGATGAAGGAGATGCTGGAGGCCGGTGTGCACTTCGGCCACCAGACGAGACGCTGGAATCCGAAGATGCGGAGCTACATCTTCGGCCGTCGAAACGGCATCTACATCATCGATCTCCAGCAGACGCTGGAGCGCTTCCGCCAGGCGGCGGACTACGTCGAACACATGGCGCGCATGGGTCGCCGGCTGCTCTTCGTGGGCACCAAGCGTCAGGCGCAGCAGGCGATCGAGGAAGAGGCGCGGCGCTGCGGGCAGTTCTACGTCACGCATCGCTGGCTGGGCGGAACCCTCACCAACTTCGTGACCATCCGCGCGTCCGTCGAGCGCCTGCAGGAGACGGAGCGGAAACTGGCCGACGAGGACAGCCTGCTGACCAAGAAGGAGCTTCTCCGGCTCGAGCGCGAGCGGGACAAGATGGTCCGGAACCTCGAGGGGATCCGCGACATGGAGAGGCTGCCGGACGCCCTGTTCGTGGTCGATCCCCGGCGCGAGCACATCGCGATCGCCGAGGCGAACAAGCTGAACATCCCGGTCGTGGCCATCGTGGACACGAACTGCGACCCGGAACTCGTGGACCATGTGATTCCGGGCAACGACGACGCGATCCGGACGATCCGGCTGTTCGCCGGTCGCATTGCCGACTCCTACATCGAGGGCGCCGCGGCCTGGGGCAAGGACCGTAACGGCGACGGAGTCGAAGCGGATACCGCCGGCGGCGCCGAAGTGGAATCGGAAGCGGGGGCCGTCAGCGTCGAGGAGGCTGAACCCGTCGCGGCGGCGGAGACTGCCGCGGTGGCCGAAGCCGAGCCGGTGGCCGAAGCCGAGCCGGTGGCCGAAGCCGAACCGGCGGCCGAACCTGAGGCGGCAGCCGAATCCGACGCGGTGGCGGAAGCCGCCGGCGAGGCGGCGGCCGAATCCGAGGCCGGGAACGGTGAACCGGCAGCCGAGGACGAGAACGCCGGCATCGACGCCGAGGTCAACTGATCGCGGCAGGTTTGATGGAACTGGCCGCCAAAGCGGATTCGGCCTGGCGGCCGGCACCTTTGTGGCCGCCTTCGGCGCGCGTTCACCGTGGGTCGGAAGACCCACGGCAACGGAACCGCGCACCGGCGGTTCCGGTTTACAGGGAGCAGGAACAATGAGTGCGACAGTGACGGCCGGCATGGTCAAGGAGCTCCGGGAGCGGACCGGCGCCGGCATGATGGATTGCAAGAAGGCGCTGGTGGAGACCGGCGGCGACCTGGAGGCGGCGATCGACGCCCTGCGGAAGAAGGGGCTGGCGTCGGCGGCCAAGAAAGCGGGCCGGGCAACGAGCGACGGCCTCGTGATCTCCTACATTCACGCGGGCGGCAAGATCGGCGTGCTGCTGGAGATCAACTGCGAGACGGACTTCGTCGCGCGGACGGACGATTTCCAGCAGTTGGCCCACGACCTCTCGCTCCACGTGGCCGCGAGCCAGCCGCGGTTCATCGGCCGCGACGAGGTGACGGACGACGTCCTCGAGCGGGAGAAGAGGATTCACCGGGAACAGGCTCTGGAGTCCGGGAAGCCCGAGCAGATCGTCGAGCGGATCGTCGAGGGGCGGATGTCAAAGTTCTTTGCCGAGAACTGCCTGCTCGAGCAGCCCTTCGTCAAGGACACTGGACGGACGGTCGAGGAAGTCCTGAAAGAGGCCATCGCCAAGCTGGGCGAGAACATGCGTATCTGCCGGTTCGCCAGGTTCCAGCTCGGCGGCGACTCGACCGTGGCGATCGCCCCCGCGCCGGCCGCCGATCCATCCTGACGGTTCAATGACCGAGCCGGCCTACCGCCGCATCCTCCTCAAACTGTCGGGCGAAGCCCTGATGGGCGACAAGCCCTTCGGCATGGACGAGACCGTGGTTCGCCGGATCGCCGGGCAGATCCGGGACGTGTTCGAGCTCGGAGTCGAGATCGGCATCGTTGTCGGCGGCGGCAACGTGATTCGCGGTCTGGCGGCAAGTCATCGCGGCGTGGAGAGGGCGACCGGCGACTACATGGGCATGCTGGCGACGGTCATCAACAGCCTGGCGATGCAGGATGCGCTGGAGAAGATCGGCGTCGCGACGCGGGTACAGACGGCGCTCGAGATGCGCAGCGTAGCCGAGCCGTTCATTCGCCGCCGCGCGGTCCGTCACCTGGAGAAGGGGCGGGTCGTCATCTTCGGCGCCGGCACCGGCAATCCGTATCTGACGACCGACACGGCCGCGGCGCTGCGCGCGAACGAGATCCAGGCGGAGATCCTGCTCAAGGCGACCCAGGTGGACGGCGTCTACAGTGCCGATCCCCGTCGCGATGCCGGAGCGGAGCGCCTGCCGGAGGTGAGGTACCAGGAGGTCCTGGAACGCAACCTCGGGATCATGGACGCCGCCGCGATCAGCCTTTGCCGGGAGAACGACCTGCCGATCGCCGTGTTCGACCTCGGGGTCCCGGGGAACATCCGCCGGGTCGTTCTCGGCGAGAAGGTCGGCTCGCTCGTCACCTGACGTCGGCTGGGTGCCCGGGTGCTGACCCGCCGCCGCCGCAGGCGGCCAGGTTGCGCGCCGCGGAGCGGCGACCTTTGTGGCTACAATCTCCGTCCGGGAGGCTGAGCGGATGCAGGAGCTGTTCTTGGAGATGGAGCTCAAGATGAAGGATGGCGTCGACCATCTTCACGCCGAGCTCAAGACGCTGCGTACCGGCCGCGCCTCCACGGCGATGCTCGACGGCGTGACGGTGGAGTACTACGGCACGCCGACGCCGCTGAACCAGCTCGCCAGCCTGTCGGTTGCCGACGCCACGTTGCTGGTCGCCCAGCCGTTCGACCCGACCCAGATCGCGGCGATCGAGCGCGCCATCCTGATCGCCGACCTGGGGCTCAACCCGTCCAACGACGGCAGGATCGTCCGCATCCCCGTGCCCCCGCTCACGGAGGAGCGGCGCCGCGAGATGGTGAAGCGCGCCCACGAGATCGCCGAGCGCTTCCGCAACACGGTTCGCGGGGTCCGGCGGGAGGGCAACGACCGCCTGAAGCAGATGGAGAAGGCGAAGGAGATCTCCCAGGACGACGAACATCGGGGCGAAAGCGAGATGCAGAGGCTCCACGATCACTACATCGCCCAGGTGAACCAGGCGCTCGCGAACAAGGAGCAGGACATCCTTGAGGTCTGACGAGGCTCCGCCTCAGACCGACGAGCGTGCCGACTCGGCCGCCTCGGCTGTTCGGACCGAAGGGAAGGGGCCCAGCGGCCGCTCGCGCTTGATCGGTGGAAGGGAAGTCAGCGCTCGCTTCGGTCGGCTGCGCTGCGTCAAGCTGTCGGTCCCGGCCACGATCTCGGGACACGCTTGCCTCCAGCCCGCCGGTCCCGTTCCCTTCGGTCCTGGCCGAGGCTGGACACCGTTGCACTACAGGACTTGACCTGCTGCGCCATCGTTCCGGCCGCGGGCGGCGGCCGACGGTTCGGTGGCGACCGGTCCAAGCAGTTCGTGCCGATCCTGGGCCGACCGCTTCTCGCCTGGACGGTGGAGCGGCTGCTGGCGGCGCCCGAAGTGGACCGTGTCGTCGTCGCGGCGCCGCCGGGCCGTGCCGTGGAGACCATGGAGATGCTGCTGCGGGAGGTTCGGGTCTCGCGGGATGTGGGCCTCTCCACGGTCGAGGGCGGACGCCGCCGGCAGGACTCCGTGAGAGCCGCACTCGTGGCGGCGGAACTGGCCCCGACGGACTGGGTGGCGGTGCATGACGGCGCCCGGCCCTGTCTGGCCACGGCAGACCTGGCGGAAGTGCTGCGGAGTGCCGCCGGAAGCGGCGGCGTGGGTGCGGTGCTCGGTCGCCCGGTGAGCGACACCCTGAAGACGACCGGGGACGGTCGCCTGTCCTCGGCGGTCGACCGCTCCGGCCTGTTCCGGGCCGAGACGCCGCAGGTCTTTCGGGCCGGCGCGCTTCGGGAAGCACTGGGCCGCGCGGAGCGGGAGAACCTGGAGGTCAGCGACGAGAGCAGTCTGTTCGCGCCCGGTTCGGTGGCCGCGGTCGGCGCGTCGCAGCCGAATCCGAAGCTCACGGACGCCTCGGACCTGCCGGCGATCGAGGCCTTGCTTCGCAGGGAGCACCGGGTCCCCAACGAGCTCGAGGCGGCCGTCGGCCATGGCTATGACGTCCACCCGCTGAGGGCCGGCCGCCCGTTGATACTGGGTGGGCAGCGCATACCCAACGAGACGGGCCTTGATGGCCACAGCGACGCCGATGTCGTGCTCCACGCCATCGGCGACGCCCTGCTCGGTGCCGCCGGCCTGGGCGACCTCGGCGTCCACTTTTCGCCATCCGACGAGGCCTGGCGCGGCGCGGACAGCTCGGACCTGCTGCGCCGGATCGTCGCGATGGTCCTGGAGCGAGGCTTCGCGGTCCGGAACTGCGACGTGACGCTCATCGCCGAGCGTCCGTCGATGGCGCCGTACCGTTCGGCGATCGAAGAGCATGTCGCGGGGCTGCTTCGTATCGAGCCCGAACGGATGAACTTCAAGGCGACGACCCACGAGGGTCTCGGCCCGCTGGGCAGGGGCGAGGGCATGGCGGCCCACGCATCGGTGCTGATCGAGCGCGCGCGAGCTGGCGTGTGAGCGGACGATCGGCCGTGCCTGAACATCGCGAGGACGGGCGATGGCGGCTGGGGTTCCAGCCGGTGCGGGAGATCCTGCGGAGCCAGCCGCATCGAGTCGCCGAAGTCCTCGTGTCACGGTCCGCCGGCGACCGCCGCCGGACGATCGAGGGGCTTTGCGAACGGCATCGCGTGCCGGTCCGGAGCGTCGCGGCCGGCGAACTCCGGGCGCGCCTCGTGGAGGCCGGCCAGGACCATGGGGCGGCGCGCGGCTTCGCGGCCCGTCTCGCGGACACGGAACGCGGCGATTCGGCGGCGGTCGCGATCGATTCCGAGCTGGTCGTCCTGGTCGAGGACGTTCAGGACCCGCGGAACCTGGGCGCCCTGCTTCGGGTCTGCGAGGGCGCGGGCGTCGGCAGGGTGCTGATCCGCGACCGTGGCGCGGCGCCGCTGTCCCCGGCGACCGCCGGTGCCGCCGCGGGCGCGGTCGACTGGCTGCACGTCGAACGGATCACGAACAGCGCCCGCGAGATCGAGCGCCTCAAGCAGGTCGGCTTCTGGGTCTACGGGGCCGACGCGGCTGGTGAACCGCCGTGGACCGTGGACCTGAGCGGTCCGGTCGTGGTCTGCATCGGGGGCGAGGCGCGGGGGCTTCGCCGCCGCACGAAGAGTCTCTGCGACGGCCTTCTCGGCCTGCCGATGCGGGGCCGGATCGAATCCCTCAACCTGTCGACGGCGGCTGCCGCGCTTCTCTATGAGGCGGTGCGCCAGCGTCTTGTCAGCGCGGAGGGGCTATCGTAAACTCCGGCGTCGCCGTGGCGCCAAGCGCCTCGCAAGCGAGGGCCGGCATAGCTCAGTTGGTAGAGCAACTGCCTTGTAAGCAGTAGGTCCTCGGTTCGAATCCGGGTGCCGGCTCCATGGGGAAGTTGCCGGAGGTGTGGCCGAGCGGTCAAAGGCAACAGACTGTAAATCTGTCGGGCAAAGCCCTACGGTGGTTCGAATCCATCCGCCTCCACCACTTCCTCCCCTCGCGGGTGCGCGGGAGTAACTCAGGGGTAGAGTCACAGCCTTCCAAGCTGTTGGTCGCGGGTTCGAATCCCGTCTCCCGCTCCACGCCGCGCGGAGCGTCGGCGTGGAGCGGGAGACGGGATTCGGCGTTCGGCGCGCGTCTCGCGCGCGGAGCGCGCGAGGAAGCGCGTCTCGGCTAGCGAATCCCGTTTCCCTCTTGCTGACGCCGTAGCTCTGGGTGCGCGGGTCTTCCGACCCGCTGCCGCCGAAGGCGGCGAAGGAACGCGCCGGCCGTAGGCCGGCACAATTGCCTACTCCGCGGCCACCACCGCCGTCGCCTCCACCTCGATCAGCAACGACGGGAACACCAGCCCCGTGACGCCGACCCAGGTAGCCGCCCTCGGCGGGTCGAGTCGCAGCACCTTGGCCTGGGCCCGGCCGACGGTCTGGACCTTCTCCGGATCGATGTCCTTGATGAAGACGGTCGTCTTGACGATGTCCTCGGCGCTGGCTCCGGCCTGCTCGACGCGCTTGACGACGTTGGAGAAGGCGATCTCCGCCTGCTCGGCGAGAGTGGCCGCGGGTGCGTCCGCCCCGTCGGCCATGCCGACCTGGCCGGAGATGCGGATGGTGGTGACGCCGTTCGCGGTCGTCCTGGCGATGTGGGAGAAGCCCTGCTGCGAGCCGAGAAATTCCGTCTTCAAGTCTTGTGCCTCCGTGCTGGCGGTCGCGAGCAGGAGCACACCGAGGAAGAAGGCAAAGTGATGCGGTTGTCTCTTCATTTGAGGCTCCTGGAGTCGTGCCGGGTTTGGTCGGTTTGAAGTAGCGGTCGAGTGTGGGGGGTGCGTACGATAGCGCGCTGGTACGCTGCCGGCGGAGGTTCTGCTGATGAAGTGTGGTCGTTCGGTCCTCGGCCTGATGGCGCTGTCCGCCTCGGTGATCATGTTCCTGCCTGCACCCGGACAGGGCAGTGAGGCCCAGTGGGTCACCTACCCGGGCGGCGACGGACCCGGAGCCGGCTACAAGGTCGTCCTGATCGCGGGTGACGAGGAGTACCGCTCCGAGGAAGCGATGCCGATGCTCGGCAAGTTGTTGTCGGTGCGGCACGGCTTCGAGTGTGTGGTCCTGTTCTCGATCGACGCCGAAACCGGAGCGATCGATCCGGAGGAGCAGACGAACATCCCGGGTCTGGAAGCCCTGGCGGACGCCGACCTGATGGTTATCGCGACGCGGTTCCGGGAACTTCCCGACGAGCAGATGAAGCACGTCGTCGACTACGTCGAGTCGGGGCGGCCGATCGTGGGCTTGCGGACCGCGACCCACGCCTTCTCCTACCAGCGCAACCCGGACAGCCCATACGCACACTGGCACTTTCGCAGTGAGGAGTGGCCGGGCGGATTCGGCCAGCAGGTGCTCGGCGACACCTGGATCAACCATCACGGCCGTCACGGCCAGGAGAGTACGCGCGGCGTCGTCGCTCCGGGCGCGGCCGAGCATCCGATCCTGCGTGGGGTCGACGACGTCTGGGGCCCCACCGACGTCTACGGCCTCAGGAACCTGGGAGGTGACGCGAACGTGTTGCTTCTAGGCGCCGTCCTCGCCGGCATGTCATCAGACGATCCGCCAGTCGAAGGGCCGAAGAATGACCCGATGGTTCCGATTGCCTGGACCCGTTCCTACACGGGCGCCGGCGGCAAGGCGGCGCGCGTCTTCACGACGACGATGGGCGCTTCCACGGACTTCGAGAGCGAGGGACTCCGCCGCCTGCTCGTGAACGCCGTGTACTGGGGTCTCGGCATGGAGGACCGGATCACGGAGCGGAGCGACGCCCGGGTCGTGGGCGAGTACGCGCCGACGGACTTCGGTTTCGGCAGTCAGGCCGTGGGCGTCATGCCGTCGGCCCACGCGCTGCCCTAGCGCGCAACCGATCCCAGATCGTAGAGGAACTCACGCCGCCACCACTCCGCCCCGGTGCCGGGGTCGCTGAACCGGTAGTCGTAGAGACGGAGTCGCACGTGGCGCGGAGGCTTGGCCTGCCGGCTCGCTTCGCCGAGCAGCCCCGGAACCGCCGGTTCGCCCTCGAACAGACGCTCAACGAACGAACCGAGCCAGCCCGCTCCGGCCGGGTCCAGAACCGCGAGCCACATCTGCCAGTCGAGGTACGTGAAGAAATCCCGCGCCGGGAGAATGCCCCGCGATCCGATCAGGCCGTCGATCTGCACCCAAAGCGAGACGAAGGCGACCAGGTGGACGCCCGCCAGGAGGCGCAGAAGCAGTCGGGGCACGACGCCTATCCTGTCCGACGCGGTGGCATACTGCGGCGCTGACGACGGACCGATCCGGCGAGGGGCAAGCACGATGGAAATGGAGACCTTCGATCTGGAGCGGCAGCAGTCGCTCTGGGAACATCGGGTTGACATCAACCTGAGCGAGAGCGGCGTCGAACCGCTGACGCTGAACGGCCTGGCGGCGCTGGGGTTCGATCTGGACGGCCTGCACTCGGTGCCGCTCGAGTACATCCAGTCGAACGGCACGCCGGAACTGCGCTCGCAGCTCGCCGGCCACTACGCGGGGGCGACGATCGAGCATCTGCTGGTGACGACCGGCTCTGCCGAGGCGAACTACGTGGCCGTGCAGGTCCTGGTCGGGCCGGCCGACGAGGTGGTCGCGATCGTGCCGAACTACCTGCAGGTCGGTCTGGCGGCCCGTGGTCTCGGGGCGGCGGTGCGGGACATACCCCTCCTCCCCGGCGCCGACGAATCGACCTGGTCGCTCGACTGGGACGCGTTCGAGGCCGCGGTCTCCGAGCGGACGAAGCTCATCTACCTGAGCCACCCGAACAATCCGACCGGCCACGTGTTCACGCCGTCCGAGCTGGACCGGATCGCCGCCGCCGCGGAACGGGTCGGAGCCTGGGTGTTGTCGGATGAGGTCTACCGCGGCGCCGTGCACGATCTTTTGCCCGGAGAGGAGGCCCCCGGCATGTGGGGGCGGGGTGAGCGCGTCGTCGCGGTTTCGAGCCTGTCCAAGGCCTACGGTCTGCCGGGTGCCCGCCTGGGCTGGATGGTCGGTCCGCCCGAGTTCGTCGAGCGCTGCTGGGCGAGGCGGGACTTCACGACGATCGCTCCCGCGGCGCTTTCCGACCCGATCGCCCGTTTCGCGACCGAGCCGTCGAACCAGGAACGGCTGTTCGAACGAGCGCGGCGGATGATGCGCACGAACCGCGCGATCTTCCGCGACTGGACCGGCCGGCAGAACGGGGCCATCGCCTACCGCGAGCCGCGGGCCGGCGCCTACGGCTTCGTGCCGTTGCTGGAGAACGGCCGTCCGGCGGACTGCGCCGCCTTCGCCGAACGGCTCCGGCGGAACCGCAGCGTCCTGCTGGTCGCGGGCCGCTGGGCCGGGATGCCGGGCTACCTGCGCTTCGGTCTAGGTGTCGAGCCCGAGGCCTTCGCGGAGGGCCTGCGCCGCGTCGAGCTGGAGCTCCGAAACGGAGGCTAGAGTCGCTTCGTGAGCAATACCCGGCTTCGGCGCGCCGTCCACTTCGTTCCAGGTGGCAACGAACGCATGCTGGCCAAGTCCCTGGGTCTCGAGGCCGACACGCTGATCCTCGATCTCGAGGACGCAGTGACGCCGGATCGCAAGGAGGAGGTCCGCCGTGAGGTGGCGGGCTGGCTGAAGACGACGGACTTCGGCGGCAAGGAGCGGGCGGTGCGGGTCAACGACCTGATGAGCCGTTGGGGCCGGGAGGATTACGAGATCACGATGGAGCACCCGCCCGACGCCTACGTCGTGCCAAAGGTGAGCGGCGTCGACGACGTGCTGCGCGTCGATCGGCTGGTCGCGCAACTGGAGCTTGCCCATGGCCACGACCTTGGCGCCATCGCGCTCGTCCTGATCGCAACCGAGACCGCTGGGGGGGCGCTCAATCTCGCCCACCTGACGGCGACGACACGGGTGTCGGCGCTGACCTGGGGCGCCGAGGATCTGTCCGTGTCGATTGGCGCGAGCCGGCGGCGCGACGAGCGCGGCGAGTACCTGGACGTCTTCCGCTACTGCCGGTCGATGACCCTGCTCGCGGCCCGTGCAGGCGGCGCCCAGCCGATCGATAGCGTGTTCACTGACATCGGCGACCTGGACGGCCTGCGCCTCGACTGCCAGCGAGCGGCGTGGATGGGCTTCGAGGGCAAGATGACGATTCATCCGAACCAGATCCCGATCGTCAACGAGGTCTTCACGCCGAGCGAGGCCGAGATCGCTTCCGCCGCCGCGCTGGTGGCGGCGTTCGCCGAGAACCAGGCCCGGGGCCGAATGGCCTTCCGTCACGAAGGCCAGATGGTCGACGCTCCCCACCTGCACCGCGCGGAGGGAGTGCTCGATCGCGCCCGCCAGGCCGGCGCGATCGAGTAGGGCGGCGCCCTGTTGCGCACGGCGGTGTCGACGAGCGCTGCAGGCGTAGTATGATCCGGCCCTCAACTCTCAACCAGAGGAGCCTTGCCGTGAGTGCAACCGAAACCCGCATTCAGGAACTCGCCCGCCAACACCTCGACATCGGAAGAGATCTGGATCTCGATGCCGGTTTGCTTTCTTCCGACATCTCGTCGCTCGACGCAGTGGCCTTCGTGAAGAAGGTAGGGGAGGCATTCGGCGTTGAGGTTCCCCCCGAGGAGGTTGCCAACTGGAAGAACCTGCGGGACTTCGCCGCGTTTCTCGATTCCAGCGCCGGTTGAGCGCCGCGGGCTGCGGGGCCCGCACGATTCACAGGTCCGGTCGGGTCACCGTCGTGTATGTCGACCTGGGACCTTCTTCGGCCCGGGAGCGAGAGGCCCTGACGTGGCTTGACGGAGCGGAGCAGGCTCGGCGGCGCCAGTTCGCGCGGTCGGGGCCGCGACGCGAGTTCACTCTCTGTCGCGCGGCACTTCGAGCGTTGCTCTGCCGGGAACTCGACTGCGGCAACGAAGAGCTCTCCTTCGGTACCTCCGATCATGGCAAGCCCTTTGCGCTGGTCGGAGGGCTTCCCGCGCCCGTCTCCTTCAACGTCAGCCACAGCGGCCGGCATGGTCTGATCGCGATGGCGCCACGGGGGCGCATCGGCGTTGATGTGGAAGACCGGAAAGCGCGGCGCGACATGGACGATGACATCCGCCTCCTCTTCGCCCCCGGGGAACAGGCGGGCCTCGCATCCGCCGAAGGAAGCACCAAGGCCGAACTGTTCTACAACCTCTGGACCATGAAGGAAGCGCTCGTCAAGGCGGCTGGCGTCGGTCTGAGGATCGACACCACGAGCTTCGAGATTCCCCCGGCGATGAGTCGAGGCGCGACGAGTTGTCTTGTGCGCCTTCCCGTGGCGCCCTCGGTCAGGTGGCGGCTGGAGAACCTCGGCAACCGGCGCTATGCCGCGGCGCTCGCCGTCGAGGAAGTGCCGGCGGCGGACGCCGGGGATGGCCTCGAGCCGCGGTTCGCATAGGCGAGAGCGAAAGCGGTAGCCCGTTGACTGTCTGGGAAGTACCCGAGCCCGTTGCCGTGGAGGAGGTGCGGCTCGACGAGGAGACGGTCACGACGGTACGACGGCATGGCCGCCCGGACTCACCGCTCCGCCTGGTCCTGAGTCATGGCAACGGCCTCGCCATCGACGCCTACTACCCGTTCTGGTCCCTCCTGGCCGACGAATTCGATCTGATCGTCTACGACGTCAGAAGCCACGGCTGGAACACCGTCGGTGAGCAGACGAATCACAACATCCCGGCGATGATCCACGACCATGACGTTCTCGCCGGGGCCATTGCCGAGCGTTTTGGCGACAAGCCGACTGTCGGCGTGTTCCATTCGCTGACGACGATTGTCGCCATCCTCTCGTTCTCCGACCCGTACTCGGCTCTGGTCCTGTTCGATCCGCCCTTCTGCAAGCCCACCGCGAGTGAGACGGAGTTCGACGACGCAGCCGACCGCGCGACGGCGCTGACCCGGCGCCGGGCGGCCAACTTCCGGTCCGAAGAGGAGTTCTCGGACCTTCTCCGGTACTCCCCGGTGTATGCCCGGGTCCTGCCCGGCGTGCGGGAACTCCTTGCAAGTACGACTCTCAGGATGGCAGCCGATCGCGAGGGCCGCGAGCTCCGTTGCCCGCGGGAGTTTGAAGCGCAGGTTTCGGAGTACGTGAGGAGCTTTGCCCCGCTGCTGGACCTGAGCCTGCTTTCCTGCCCGACGAAGGTGATCGGGGCCGATCCGACCCTGCCGTATGCGTACTTGCCGAGCTTCGACCTGAAGCACATTCGAAACGTGGACTACGACTTCATCGCGGACTCGACGCACCTTCTGCAACTGGAGAAGCCGGCGGAATGCGTCGCCATGCTCCGGGCTTTCCTGGTTCAGACCGGGCTCTTGGGAGGGTCCACCCAGTGACGTCTGCGCTCGAAGGGATAGCCGGGCAGCGAAATCCGGCGACGCGTCTCGCCAGCGAAGAGGCCCGCGAAGGACACCGGTAGTCCGGCCTCGTAGGCGGCTGCCGCGGCCTCGAGGAAACCGCCGTCCGAGCGGCCCTCTGGGGCGTCGCCGGACGGCGGCCGCAGGCTCGCCAGCACCAGCGGGGCGCTGTTGCTCCCTTCGTCTCCGGCGGCTTCGGCGTCGGATAGGGGCCAAGCGTCAACCATCGCCGGAGCCAGGGATCGCCGCGGGCCGATCTCCAGCACGACCTCGACTCCTCGGTCCGCCAGAGTCGCGGCGCTTGCTTCCGGTGCGGCGGACTCGCCAACTCGCTGGAGCCAGAAGGAGGCGGCAAGCGCGTCGTCTGCCGCCAGTGGGCGACCGTCGCTGCCGCGGATCACGGTCAGTGAGGGGCGTTCGAGGACCAGGTCTCCGGCTAGCCGCTCCGCACCCTCGGCGGGTCCTTCCGCCGTCACCGACTCGCCCGCGGCGGCCGTCAGGCGGAGGCCGTCTTCCAGGCTGAAGATGTGGGCGGTGTGTGCCGCCGCGAACGCACCGGCGTCGAACCCGACGACGACGCTCGGCCGGATTTCGAGGCTCGACCAGAGGGCCGTCAGCGAGCACTCGAGCGCATAGACGGCCGGGTAAGCCCAGGCCGGATCGTCGAGATCGGCCGAGGCGTCGGTTCGCCCGAACAGGATCTTCAGGAGCGATTCGCCGCGTTCGTTCCGGAGGACCTCATCGCAGCGGTCGAGAACCGCCCGAACCACCGGCTCGGTCCGGTAGAGCGCCTCTCCCATGCCAGGCCACCGGCTCTCCCGGCCGGCGTAGACAAAGGCCACATTCGTCGCTTCCCGAGGCTTCGGTCCGCCGTTCGCTTCGGAGAGCGCCCGGAGACTCTCGACCAGCGAGGCCCCGTCCCGGAACAAGATCGCGGCGCGGTGCGGGAAGTGACTCCGGCCGGAACCGGCGGTCCATGCCATGTCGGACAGGAGCGGACCCGCCGCGCTGTCGTCGAACTCCAGGGCGCCGTTGTGGCCGTCGACCCAGCCGAGAAAGCGTCCGGCGAGCGACCGCAAGGCGGTCTCGGACTTCGCGGAGAGCGGAAGGATGCGGGTCTGGCGTTCGCCGGGCTCGGAGTCGCCCTCCGGGGCGGCGTAGCCCTCCACGACGACGTGCACGTTCGTCCCGGAGAATCCGAAGGCGCTGACTCCGGCACGGGCCGGACGGCCGTTGCCCGGCGGCCAGTGCGTTCGTTCGGACGTCACCCGCACGGGCAACCGATCCCAGTCCACGCCCGGGTTCGGCGTCTCGAAGTGCAGGTGCTTCGGAATGACTC
>JAPOXA010000002.1 GCA_026707325.1 Acidobacteriota bacterium
GCGACGTTCCAACTCCCCAACGCACCACGCACCACCGTGAACCGCCAACAACCCTGTTCTTCAGCAAGCCCCTAGGACGATCGCATCCTTCCTTGCGGCGATCTCGAAGGCGCGCGCAACCAGCTTGACTGTCTTCGGAGTATCGAACAGATCCGATGTACCAAACATCCGCCTGAGCATGGCTTTCGCCTGGCGCATCGTATCGACATCCGCCCAGATCGTAGGGAAAGGTCGAGTGGGATCCTCGGTTGGCGCGAATTCTCTCGTGTATGGCTCCCAGACTTCGCTACCGAGCTTCTCGATGCGCTTCCAGACGAGAGTGCCGGCGGCTTTGTGCTTAGCGATCCCCTTCTTGCCCATGGACCAGCGGGCTTCCTCACCATTGTCATGAATCGGAAGTACGTCGTTCCCGTCGGGATCCTCCAGGGGAAAGAACATCGTTGGCCGGTCGCGGCGAAGGCTGTTGCGACCATTCTTCTTGAGCAGTCGATCACGATACGGTCGCCCGTCGTCGTCCTTACGGGGATAGGCCTTCAAGATGGAAGGGGCGGCCATACGCTTGAACTGTGCCGCTGAGATATCCCGAGCAAAGCAGATCACATAGTCATGGTCCGGCGTGATGGCGACCTTGTTGTCGTTCGGGCTGTCGACCTTGCGCCATATGAACGTGGCCACGTGGTTGTCGACCCCAAAGACCTCAGAACAGATGTCGACAAGTCGATGGGCTTCATGATCGTCGACCGTCATGAAGATCACTCCATGATCCGCGAGAAGCTCATGGAGCATCCGTAGGCGAGGCCACATCATCGCGCACCACTTGTCGTGACGAAGACCATCCTCGGCCCCGACGGGGTTCGAGTCGAGCCACTCCCTGATCATCGGAGCGTTCACGTTGTCGTTGTAGCACCAGTTCTCGTTGCCCGTGTTGTAAGGCGGGTCGATAAAGATGCAGTCCACCTTCCCCGCGTAGAGGGGCAACAGAGCCTTCAAAGCGTGGAGGTTGTCCCCGTGGATGACGAGGTTCCCGTTGAGCGACGGTTCGCCGATCCCCTTATCGTCGTGCATGACCAAGGGCCGGAAGGGCACGGAGAGGTGGTGGTTGTAGACGAACTCCTTACCCTTGAAGTTCAGTTCGGTCATGGCGCGAACTCGTCGGACGGGCGACCATGGTTCCGGGAGACGTGGACGCCGACAGGCGACTCCGTGCGGCGTGTTCGTGTAGCGATCGGGGCGTTCACGGAACTTGCAGGGACAGGGCGACGGGCCGCGGTACCGGCTAGCCGACGATACGACGGATTGTAGTTGACCGGCTCGATAGGGCCATCCCAAGGAGCAGTCTTGGCGTCCACGACAGGCAGATCAAGGGCTGCTGACTTCTGCCTCCCAAGGCGAGAGATTCCGCGCGGAAGGCGGGCCCCACCAAAAGGACCTCCGCTCTTCCCGCCTTCTCGACGTGGAGAATCGGATCTGGGATGCTCTCAAGAGCCAAGCAGGCCGTCAGGAAACCAAGGCCGCCATGGCACGCCCGAACCTCATCCGGATTCGCCGGCTCGAGTACGTGATGCGCCGGCCTAGCGACTCGCGCACCTCTTCGGCAAACTCGTAGGCTGGCCGACCATCTCTGCCCAGCCCGAGCCGGGTGTTCGCAAACTCGCAGCTCTCGACACACCGGCCGGGATGCTCTAACGGCTTGGTGGTCCCCTCAACGAAGCGGTGCTCGAACGACCACTCGCCATCAGTAGGTGCGCCGTCGTGCCACCAGTCCTCGCCGATCAGGTAGCGCACAAGGACCCTCACCTCTTCGGCGGCAACCACACTACAGAAGGCGATCGTGTTCTGGCCTGGTTCCGGCCCATCGGCATCATCATCGCCGATGTAGCGTCCCCGGCGCCTCGTTCCCATTCGTTCATCTTGAGCGTCGGTGGTCGTGTACTGGCCCCGGCAACGTAGGCACTCCATGCCCGGGCCGACAAGGTGGACGCACCACTTCGCGGATAGCAGACGGTCCGTCGAGTCCACCAGAACGCCGCCGTCGATCAACGGCAGGCAGTTGGCATAAGCCACATGGTTGAGAACCTCACGGGCCTCCGCGTTGTCGACGCAGGAGATGACTACATCCGCGTCCGCCGCCAACCGGTACGCACGCTCCGTGCGAATCGAGTGAGGCACGGGCCGAACGACCATCCGTCGTGCGGTCCCAACTCTCCGAAGGTGATCGGCCGCTACCTCAGCCTTGCGCACCCCCAGGCAGTGGCGGTCGGCGTAGATGAGCCGATCCAGGTTCCCTTCCTCGACGAAGTCTGAGTCGATGATCGTTATCTCCTCGAAACCGGTGCGAGCGAGCGACTCCAACACGATCGAACCCACACTCCCCGCGCCAACGACGCAAACATGAGTTCGAGCCAGTCTCGCCTGCGCCTCGGTGCCCCAGCAGTCGAGCGTGCGCACCAGACTCGCACGCCGCAGGTAGGGAGCGTGCAAGTAGGGAGGCCAATCAGACCTCGTATGTCGCAGCCCGACGCGTCGGACTTCCGTGCAGTGAGTTGGCGCGGCACGACCGTCTCCTGGCTCGTGCCAGAACCGCGCGCTCCAGGCGCCGTCCGAACCCATCGTCAGGCCGAGCAGCGGCAACCCAGTCTCGCGGACGAACGGCGCGACTATGCCGCGCTCCGTGTCGTGATCGGTTGTGCTGAGCGCCTGCCAGCCAGGACCGGGATGACTATGCAGAACGGCCACGCCCGCCCCAGCCGCGAGCGCTCTGTCCAGCACTCGATTGAGGTATCGGCCCTGCACCGTCACGTTGCCGTGCAAGTCGCGGTCTCCGTCTTCGGGCAGTACGACCTCGGTCAGGATCCCCGTGTACCTGTTGAACCCGTCGCCAGGCCGCCACAGGGCCAAGCAGGCCTCCTCTTGCCAGCCCCCACGCTGAAATCCGCTTAGCAGGTGCTCCACGAGCCGCCGGTGCAGCTCCTCACGCAGGAGAACTCGATGCTTCACCGTGCCTTCCAGATCCTACGGATGTGCCGATCTAGGTACGTTTTCATCGTCTTCCCGTCGGCAGTGTCGATCTGGTCCCAGAAGTCGCTAGGCGGGGCGCTAATCGCCATCCAGGCGCGCCCGTCTTCGCACTCGTAGTTCTCGACCACCCCGCGCGGGCGCGCTCCTCTAACCTGTTCGGCCAGAACAGGGTCCGGAGGCGACAGGTACACCCAGTGCGGCGCCACTTCGGGCCACTTCCCCTCCTGTTGGTCATGCACAGCCAAGGCCAGCGCGACGGTCTCCCCAACCCGACTGCCGTCTTTGATCGAGTACTCGAACCAGACCCCGTCGCCTCCACCCCGTTCGCTGGGCACCCTGAACGCCTCTGGGCGATAGCCCAAACGGGTGAGCTCGACCGCCATCCGCTCCCAGTTGCTGTTCACGCGAACGGCGCTCCCTTCTTCGGCGCCGCCCGAAACACGTTGTACTTGTCGAGTTCCACAACCTGCCCCGACACAAACGTGACGTCCGACTCCGGCACCGTCAGCTCATACCCGGTCTTGTCCGGGTCCTCGCCAATCGCCTTCCCCTCGAACGCCTTTCGGAGCAACACCGCCGCGTCGACCGCCCGCTCCTCCGCGAAGAACGTCTCGCCGTTCACCTTGAACTCGTACTTCTCCATTCCCATCTCCTTTCTCGTCTAGCATCCGGCCACACCGCCCTCGCCTACAACGACCAAGTCGACGGGTAGCGCCAGACCGGGGTTTACAGTACCATGCGACTCGCCCGGATTGTCAACCACTTGTTGACGGGAAGGAGGAACCGGCCCATGTTTGGACAACGACTCCGCCTCGCTCGCAAGCGGGCAGGCCTTTCCATGCGGTCACTCGCCGACCAGATGACCCCGAAGATCTCGGCCCAGGCAATCAGCAAGTACGAGGCCGGCAAGATGCTGCCGTCCTCGGCTGTCTTGGTCGCGCTCGGCAAGGCGCTCGACGTCTCCCTGGACTTCCTCATGAGCGCGCAGGTCGAAGAACTCGATGGCCTCGAATTCCGGAAGCACTCGAGGACGTCTGCCCGCGACCGCGCGAGGGCAGAGGCGCTCTTGATCGACAACCTTGAACGCTATCTGGCGATCGAGAGCATCCTGGATATCCCCACCAGCGTCGACTGGGCGGAGCGGCGCCGCTACGACAGCGTCGCCAGTGCCACCGAGATCGACGCCAAGGCGGACGCGCTGCGCAACGTCTGGCAGCTCGGCATGGATCCCATTCCCAGCCTGTGCGAACTGCTCGAGAGCAAGGGCATCAAGGTGGTCGAGGACGACCTCCCCGAGCGCGTCAACGGCCTAGCATGTCGGGTGCTGCGAGACGGCAAACCAGCCGCTGAAGCCGTCATCGTCTCCAGCCGGATCAACGTCGAGCGTAAGCGGCTAACGCTTGCCCACGAACTCGCGCACCGGATCATCCGATCCACCGGCAACCCCGCTATCAAGCTGGAGGCGGCGATGAACCGGTTCGCCGGCGCCTTCCTGATCCCCCAGCAGCACCTGCTCGCCGTCGCCGGTGCCCATCGCAGTCGCATTACCTACTACGAGATCATGCGTCTCAAGCGCATCTACGGCGTCTCGGCGGCCGCCATGCTGATGCGGCTCGGACAGATCGGCGTCCTGTCCAAGGGGGCCGTCCAGCATGCCTTCGCGACCTACGCGCGCTCCTGGCGGAAGTCGGAACCAGAACCGATCCCTCACAACCACGGGTTCGCCGCCCTCGAGAGGCCCCGCCGATTCCAACGCCTCGTCTCAAGGGCTATCGGCGAGGAGCTGATCTCGCCCGCCCGAGCGGCGGCGCTCCTGAACCAGTCCCTCGACTCCATCGAGCAGCAGATCGGGGGTCCGACGAGCCAGTGAAGTGCGTCATTGTCAACGACGCCTCCTGCTTGATCGACCTCCGCAAGGGTGGTCTGCTGACCGCCATCTGCGATCTCCCCTATCAGCTTGTTGTCCCGCTGCCCATAAGAGAGTCGGAAGTCCTCGACTTCTCTCAGCGTCAGTGGCGACGTCTCGATGACGCCGGCCTGGTCACACACGATCTGACATCCGGAGAAGTCGGCCAGGCCCTCGAACTCAAGAAGCGACACCCAGCCCTGTCAGCCAATGACTGCTTCTGCTACGTCACGGCACTCACTCACGAAGGCATCCTCCTAACCGGCGACGCCCTGCTACGCAGAGTCGCAAGTGGCAACGGCCTGCGCGTACACGGGGTGCTGTGGGTCGTCGACGAACTCAGCACGAACCGGACCTGCCCCAGGAAGCTACTGAGGAAGGCGCTGAGAGCATGGCAGGCCGACGCCTCGGTCTTTCTGCCCGAACAGGAGGTCTCCAGCCGACTGGAGTGCCTAACAGTCCAGACGCACAGACCGGGCACGCCCAGCCTGTGTGTGTAGCGGGGAGAGCCGGCTCCCGCTCACGGTGGGCCGGCTTCGCGGACCTCGCTGCGAAGACGCTCGAAGTAGTCAGCGTCGGCCACGGCTCCCTTCGGCGACGTCGCGCCGGCGAAGAGCCGGTCGCGCAACCGCTGGCGATCGTAGTCCTTGCGGATCAGCTCGCAGACGTACTCGCTCGACGTGCTGTAGCCGCGCGAGCTGACCTGGTCATTCACGAAAGACCTGATCTCCTCCGAGAGGAAGATACTCATCGTCGTCATGCCTTGACGCTATCGCCAGTCGCTCCTTAGCGGTGGTGCCAGCGCACTCGGTGTGCGACTACACGCCGACCGTTGACGCTGCGGGATTCGCCGCCAGGTGGCCGAACGGACCCGGTTCGCGGCTCTCGCGGTAACAGTCGACGATCGGCTCGAGGTCGCTCGGGCTGGCGCCGTGGAGAATGACGCCGTCGGCGCCCAGGTCGAGCTGGCCGCGGATCTTCTCGACGCAGGGGGCGGGTGAGCCGGTGGCGGCGGGGGCCAGCCAGTCCTCGGGAATGAGCGTGGCGATCCGTTCCAGCTCCTCGCTAGTGGCCAGGCTGTCGATCGCGCCGCGGAAGCCGGCGACCAGGGGGTCGGCCCGAAAGCGCTCCAGCACTTTCGGGTCCCAGCGGTTCGTCTCGACCATCAGGTCGCCGTAGGCCTGCAGGTAGGTCGCCATCCGGCCGACCGTCTTCTTGAGGCGCACCGGCTCGGGCAGGTGGTCGCCGATCGTGGCGAAGCAGGACCAGACGCGGACCGAGGCCGGGTCGCGGCCGGCTTCTTCCGCGGCGCGCTTCACGGTGTCGACGCAGCGGGCCAGCGTTTCGTCGGTGAAGAAGGTGTGCAGGACCACGGCGTCGAAGGCCCGGCCGCCGAGCGCCAGCGAGTTCGGGCCGAAGGCGGTCAGGGTCATAGGGATCTCGTCGTGCGCCTCGGCGCCGAGGCGCAGCACCGGAAAGCGGCCCGCCGGCCCGTCGTGGCCGACGATCACCTCGCCCCGCCACATCCGCCGCATCAGCCCGACGAAGTCCTCCATCTGCGCGGTAGTGATTCGGGGCAGGCCGAGCGCGTCGAACACGCGGGCGATGCCGCGGCCCAGGCCCAGCGAGAAGCGGCCGCCGGTCAACCGGTGCATCGTCAGCGCGTAGGAAGCGGTGATCAGCGGATGGCGGGTGTGCCGCCTGGTCATGGCGACGAACATCTCGTTGCCGCGCTCCGTCTCGCGGACCATCATCGAGGCGATCACGCAGACGCCGAAGCCGGCGAAGGCGCCGAGCCGGTAGTCGTTCCAGCAGGCTTCCCCGGAGTAGCCCTCGATGCCGGCGGCGATCAGCCGCTGGTGGTACGCGCTGACGATCTCCTCCTCGCAGCGCCGGCGGAGGACCGGGTCCAGGCTGCCGCCCAGGAAGTAGGCGACATCGCCCAACGGACGCCCGATGGTGATGCTCTGCCAGTCGACCGCCGTGATCGCGGGCGGCGAGGTGCGCGGGTCGATCAGCAGGTTGTCGAGCCGGTAGTCGATGTGGACGAGGCAGAACGGGTCGGGCGCGTCGCCGGTCCAGGCTGACTCGGCCTCGCCGTAGACGCTGAGGACCTCCCGCGAGTCGTTCTCGAGCCGGTCGCCGTAGCGGTCGAGGAAACCGGGCAACAGGGTCTGGTAGCGGCGGTGGTGGGCCGCCGAGAGTTCGGGGCTCGGCCGGCCCAACCACCCCGCTTCGAGCAGGGAGGCATCGTTCCACACCGGGCCGTGCAGGCCGGCGAGTTCGAGCACCGCCGCCCGCGCCACGTCTTCCTCGCAGCCGGCGATCTGATCGCCCTGCTCCGCCGGCGCCTCGTCGCTCATCAGGACGGCGAAGTGCGGGCCTTGGCCCTCGATCTCGGCGAAGTAGCAGCGCGGCGTCGACATCGCGAGACGGGCCTGAATCTCCTGGTAGAAGCGCACTTCCTTCAAGTAGTTCCGCAGCACGACGCCGGTCGCCCGGCTGGACGGATCGTCGGACGGGAACTTCCCGACCAGAGTACGGGGCGCGCTCGCGGAGCCTTCGCCGTACTCCAGGCGGTAGCGAATGCAGCGGCCGAGCTGCCCGGTTCCGATGTCGGAGGCCTCGAAGCCGAGCACCTCGACCTCGTGGCCCGCGGCGCGGAGCTGCTCGCCGAGCCACTCCGCGCTCACCTCCTCGGCGGCGGGAATGAACGGCGCCGAAGTCACTCGGCCGCCTGCCGCTCGCGCCACCAGCCCGGACCGACCCGGGACGGCCAACCTTCCGGCGCTGTCGGCCACAGGAGGATCGTGCCCATCGGACCGAGTTCGACACCGCGGATGTCGTTGTTGAACACCCAGAGGAAGCTGACGTGGAACAGGAACAGCACCGGCTGGTCCTTGTACACCTCGCGGTGGATCTCGCGGTAGATCGCGCCTCGCCTTTCGCTGTCCTGTTCCCGCTTGCCCAGCTCGAAGAGCTCGTCGACCCTGGGGTTCGAGTAGCCGCCGCTGTTGCGGCCGCCGTCGTAGGCGTCGGTGGCTAGCTGGTTGCGGAGCGCGTTCGGGTCCTGGGTCGTGCCGACGATCGTCCCGAGCGCCTGGAACTCGTGGGCGAGCCGTCTCTCGTTGAGCGAAGCGCTCTCGTAGGCACGGGTCACCATCTCGACCCCGAGGCGACGGAAGTCCTCGCGCAGGATGTCGAGCGTCGGCGGCACGTAGGTCAGGCCGGCGGTGTACGACAGCTCGAAGCTGAAGCGGACCCGCTCGCCGTCGATCTCCTTGTAGCGCCAACCGGTGTCGGGGTCGGCGAGCCAGCCGGCCTGGTCGAGAAGTTCGGCGGCGCGCTCCAGGTCGTAGTCGAGCGCTTGCTCGAGGATCGCCGGCTCGTAGTCCCAGCGGCGTTCTTCCACCATGAAGCCGTAGGAACGCCGGTACAGGCCGTGACCGACCCGGCGCAGGACGGTCTCGGCATCGTAGGCGTGGGCGAGCGCCCGGCGCACACGGGGATCGGTGAAGAAGGGATTGCTGCCGTCCATGTTCCAGAGAAGGCTGAGCAGCAGTGCCGACGCGTGGCGGCCCTTGACGCCTCTCTTCTCGAACAGTCCCCCCTTCGCCTGCCGGGCGAAGATGTTCGCGTCGACGTAGACCTGGTCGTACTCGCCCCCCAGGAACTGCAGGAAGGCGAGGTTCCGGTCCGGCTGGAACTTGAAGATCATCGTCTTCGCGGCCGGCGGCGCGCGCTCGAAGAGGTAGTGGCCTTCCCACCGTTCGAGGACGACCCGGTCGTTGTTCCGCCATTCCACGAAGCGGAACGGGCCGCTGCCGATCACCGCCTCGCGGCCGTAGCGGTTGTAGTAGGGCGAGGACCGGAGCGTCGGATCGGCCGCGCGCTCGGCGGGGTCGCCCACGATGTGGAGCGGCATGATCGGAAAGACGAGCGCCTCCAGGCGGAGCTGCGGCGCCAGGAGTCCGGCAAAGTCGAACCGCACCCGGTGCTCGCTCTCCGCCGCGGCCCCGGTGACGAGGTCTCGCGGTGTCGGCCAGAAGCTCACCGGAACCCGTTCGTCGCGCAGGGCTTCGAGCGAGAACACGACGTCGTGCGCGGTCCAGGGCTCGCCGTCGTGCCAGCGCAGCTCGGGATTCAACTCGAGCGTGACGGAGTGCAGATCCTCCGACGGTTGCACGTCGAGGACCACGTTCGAGTTCCAGTCGTAGTCCGACGGGCTGCCGTGGCGGACGACGAGCCACTCGAAGAGCATCCCGAACATCGTCCAGGCGGACGCCGCGCCGGACGGGAACAGAGGGTTGAGCGTCGCCGGCTGCGAGAAGTCGTGGCGGACGATCGTCGTCCCGGTGTCGGCCCGTTGTGGCTCGGTGACCGGGTACAGCTCGCGCAACGACGGCGGATCGACGAGAGGATCGGCCAACGGGTCGTAGTCGCCGCCGGTCTCGACCACGGGAAGCGGATTGCCGCAGGCCCAGGCCAGCAAGCCGGCCGCCGCCGCGATACGCCGCGCGGGCCAGGTCACGCGTTGCGCTTGATGTCCCGGAACGGGCCCTGGTCGGCGCGGAACCCCTTGGGCATCCCGAGCACGCGTTCGGAGATGATGTTGCGCTGGATCTCGTCCGTGCCGCCGGCGATCGAGATCGCGGGCACCGAGACCAGGACCTCGGCGATGATCCCGTCCGCGGCCGAGTCGGGGCCGCTCAGCATCGCGTCGGCGCCCGAGATCATCGTGTGGACCACGGACGCCTGACGCGCGATGACGCTCGCGGCGAGCTTGCCGATCGACCCGGCCGGGATGATCTCCGTCGTGCCGGCCTTGCGCCTGGCCTCGGCGCCGTCGGAGGCGAGCCTCGCCCCCGTGTACAGGCAGATGAGCTTCGCGATCTCCTGCCGCGTCGCCGGATCGTTGATCGCGCCCGTCTCGCGGGCGCGCGGCAGGACGAGGTCCACTCGGCCCTCGCGCTGCGGGTACCAGGTGTAGGGCTCGGCGGCGATCCGGAGTTCCTCTTCGTACTCCTCGTAGATCGGCCCCTGCTTCGGCCCGTCGATGGAAGACCCCCGGACCCGGCGGCTGAAGCCGCGACGCTCGAAGGAGAGCGTGGTCTTCGCCACGTGCCAGCCGTTGCCCTCGCCGCCGATCAGGTCCTCGGGCGGCACGACGGCGTTCGTCATGAAGACCTCGTTGAACGACTGGTGCCCGTTCATCTGCCGGAGCGGACGCGCCTCGACGCCCGCTTGGCGCATGTCCAGCAGGAAGTAGCTGATCCCCTGGTGCTTCGGCACGTCCCAGTCGGTGCGCGCGACGAGCAGCCCGAAGTCCGCGTGGTGGGCGCTGGTGTTCCAGACCTTCTGGCCGTTGACGATCCACTTGCCGTTCTTCATCTCGGCGCGGGTGCTCAGGCCGGCCAGGTCGGAACCGCTGCCCGGCTCGCTGAAGAGCTGGCACCAGGTGTGTTCGCCGGTCAGGATGGGCCGGAGGAAGCGCCGCTTCTGGTCGTCCGAGCCGCAGGCCAGGATCGTCTCGGAAGCCAGTCCCCGGGGGCCTACCTGGGCGGCCGGCACCGCGTCCCTCTCCCGGAAGACCTCGGCGACCACCGCGGTCTGGTCGAGCGTGAAGCCGCGGCCGTACCACTCCTCGGGCCAGTGCGGCGCCGCCCAGCCACCCTCGAGCAGGATCTCGCGCCACTCGATCAGGGGACGGTCGATCCGCCAGTTCGCGTCGAGCCAGGCCGAGACCTCCTGGCGGATCCGGTCAGGGGTCATGCCGCGCCCTCCAGCATCGTCATCATCCGCTCGCGGTGGATCGCCGGCGTGCCGAACAGCACCTCGGAGCCCTTCGACCGCTTGAACCACAGGTGGGTGTCGTTCTCCCAGGTGAAGCCGATCCCGCCCCGCAACTGAATGCCCGCTCTGGCCGCGCTCATGTAGGCGTCGGCGGCCGCCGCCTTGGCCATGCTGGCAGCACAGGGTTCGCCCTCGCCGGAATCCAGGCAGCGCGCCGAGTGGTGGGTGAGGGCACGCGCGATCTCGATCTCGAGCAGCAGGTCGGCGCAGCGGTGCTTCAGCGCCTGGAAAGAGCCGATCGGCCGCCCGAACTGGAAGCGCTCCTTCGTGTAGCTCACGGTCGTCTCGAAGAGATGCTGCGCGCCGCCCATCATCTCGTGGGCCAGGGCGGAGCAGATCCGGTCCCAGATCCGGTTCAGGGTGTCGCCGGTCACTTCGCCGATGTGCCGGCCCGGAACGCCGGTGAAGGCGACACGGGAGAGCTTGCGGGTCGGATCGACAACCTGGAGCGGTTCGATCGCGAGGCCGGACGCTCCGCCTTCGACCGCGTGGAGCCCGAGTACGCCGGTGCCGCTCGCCACGACGAGCAGCAGATCGGCGACGTGAGCGTCCACCGCCATCGAGGCGACGCCGGTCAACGTCCCGTTCGCCGTCGCCGTGATCGAGCCGCCGACGCCGGCCGGATCGTCCAGGTCGTCGAGCACCAGGGTCGCGATCGTCGAACCGTCGGCGACGCCGGGCAACAGCTCCTCCCGGTCCGACTCGTTCGCCGCTTCGAGCAGCGCGGTCCCGGCCATCACCGCCGAAGCGAACCAGGGGCCGCAGAACAGCGTGCGCCCCATCTCCTCGGCGACGATGCCGAGTTCGACCGCGCCGCCGCCCGCGCCGCCGTGGACCTCCGGGACGTGGACGCCGGCCAGGCCGGCGTCGCCGCAGAGTTCCTGCCAGACAGCCGGGTCGTACCCGCGATCCGTCGCCATCAACTCACGGACGGCCGTCGCCGGCGACTTGTCCCGCAGGGCCCGAGACACGACGTCACGGAGAAGGTTCTGCTCCTTCGAGAACTCCGTCTGCACGCTACCTCCTGTCGCCATTCACCAGCCCCGGGAACTACGCCGCAACTTCGCAGCGTACCCGAGGCGGATAGAGTCGCGGTGGCCCTGGAGCCAACATCTTACTGAGCGACCAGCCAGCACTTCATTCGAGCCGAGTCCGGCATGACAGAGTCCAGCCGCTTGAATTCGAGAACCGACGGTCAGGCCGCGAGACGTCCGCGCCGAACCCAGGCCGAACGGCGGGCCGAGTCCGAACGCGAGATCCTCCGCGCCGGAGCAACGCTGTTCGGACGCCAGGGCTACACGGCGACGACCCTGGAGCAGATCGGCAAGGAGGCCGGCTACTCGAGCGCCCTCGTGTCGCTGCGCTACGGCTCCAAGGAGGGGATCGCCGAGGCGATCGTCGACCGTCTCCAGAGCCGGGCCGGCAGCGAGGTGTTCGAGCCCGAGGAGGGAGTTACCGGTCTGGCCAGGCTGAACCGGCTCTTCGACGGTTACTCGGACCTCATCCGCGACGCGGGGATCTGGCTGCGCGCCCTGTTCATGCTGATGACGGATTCCCTGGGGCCGCTGAACGGGAAGATCGACCTGTTCAGGGCCGGCAACGACAACTTCGCCGCCGCTTTCGAACGGGCTATCCGTGAGGGGCAGGAAGCCGGCGAAATCCGGACCGACGTCGATTCCGCCGGGACGGCGTTCGAGATCCTCGCCTCGATCAGGGGCACCACGCTTCTCTGGCTGCTCGATCCGGACAAGGTCGATCTCGTCGCGGCGATCGAGAACCTCCGCGCCAGCGTCGAGGATCGGCTTTCGGCACGGACGGGCTGAACGCGGCGTCAGTCCGACTCGGGTTCCAGCTTGTCCTGGGTCTTCGTCTCGAAGTCGGCGGCGCCGTGACGCTCGCGTAGCTGGGTTTCAGGCGATCCCCAGGCGCGGTTGACCATCCGGCCGCGCTTCACCGCCGGACGCCTGGCGATCTCGCGGCCCCAGCGGTTCACGTTCTCGTAGCTCTGCCCCTCGATGAACTCGCCGGCCTCGTAGAGGTGGCCGGCGGCCAGCGCGCCGTACCAGGGCCAGATCGCCATGTCGGCGATGGAGTACTTGTCTCCAGCCATGTAGCGCGCGTCCGCCAGGTGACGGTCGAGGACGTCGAGCTGACGCTTCACTTCCATCGTGAACCGGTCGATCGCGTACTCGATCTTCTCCGGCGCATAGGCGTAGAAGTGGCCGAAGCCGCCACCGAGGTAGGGAGCGCTTCCCATCTGCCAGAACAGCCAGGATAGGCACTCGGTCCGGGCGCCGTGGTCCTCGGGCAGGAAGTCGCCGAACTTCTCGGCCAGGTAGACAAGGATGGCGCCGGATTCGAAGACCCGGGTGGGAGGCTCGGTGCCGTGGTCGACGAGCGTGGGGATCTTGGAGTTCGGATTCGCCGCGACGAAACCGCTCGAGAACTGGTCGCCGTCGCCGATGTTGATCAGGTAGGCATCGTACTCGGCGTCATGCCCGCGGTCCAGGAGCTCCTCGAGCATCACCGTGACCTTCACTCCGTTCGGGGTCGCCAGCGAGTAGAGCTGGAGCGGATGCTCGCCTACCGGCAGGTCCTTCTCGTGGGTCGGACCCGCGATCGGCCGGTTGATCTCGGCGAAGCGGCCACCGCTCTCGGTGTCCCACTTCCAGACCTTGGGCGGGGTGTAGGGGGAACTGTTCATGAGGTCAATCCTGGTCCGCCGCGTGGAGGGAATGGTGCACCCTGGAGGAGTCGAACCCCCAACCTTCGGATCCGTAGTCCGACGCTCTATCCAGTTGAGCTAAGGGTGCATTTCAAGGCCGCCGCACCGAGCGAGTGCGGAACCCTAGCAGCTTGGGTTCGAGAAGTGGAACGCCGCTTACGCACCCAGGTCGATGAAGCGGTCGCACTGGGCGCGCACCTGCGCGTCGCCCTCCGAACCGCCGAGGCCGATGACCGTCAGGCCGTTCATTTGCAGCTTGGCGACCAGGGGCAACATCTGGACCGACGTCGCCACCAGCACCACCGTGTCGACGCTTCGTTTCGTGTAGCAGAGTTCCAGCGCATCCACGACGATCCGCACCGCCGCCGAGCAGCCGCGCACTTCCGTGCCCGAGGGCACGTCGACGACCTCGGCGCCTCCACCGTGGAGCGCCTTCCGGTCGAGCCGCTCCTCGCTCGCGTCGGCATAGACGCGGCGCAGGACGAGCTTGCCGAGTTCCCCGTCCAGCCGCGCCAGCAGGCCTTCCGCATCGAGCGCCGGGCCGCCCTCGAGGCTTCGCTCCAGACCGCCCAGGTCGAGAAGTACCGCGGCGCGGCCCGGTCCACCCGACTTCGTCTTCCGTGGCGCGGCGGCCGGAGCCTGCGCTTCGGCGCCCTGGCCGGCCTCGCCCCCCTGCTGGGGCCCGCCGCCGCGTCCACGGCGGCGCGAGCGACGGCGACGGCGGCGACGCTTGGGAGGCGCGGCCTCGCCGTCATCGCCAGTGGCCGGCCGGGCCGGCTCCGCCGGTTCCGTCGCAGCCTCGAGGGCCGCGGACACCCGTGGTTCGGCGGCCGGCTCGGAAGCGGCGGTCTCCTCGACGGCCGCGTCCTCCGCCGGTTCGCTGTCCTCCGTCGGCTCGGCTTCGGCGGCGGCCTCGTGCCGCGGTTCGTCTTCGGTTTCGGGGCTGGCCGTTTCCGACCCCGCCGGTCCAGCTTTCTCTTCCGCTGCCGGTCTCCGCCACCAGGGATTCACTCTCACCTTCCCCCTATCGGAAGTCCTGTCGGGCTGCTCCGGCGCCGGTCGAGACTCGCCTCTCCCGCCCGCGGCCGGCACCGCCGGGGATTGTATAGTCCGGGCAGTGCCCGTGGACGCGCTCCCGTACCGGTACCTGGCCGTCGACGGACCGATCGGCGTAGGCAAGACGACCCTGGTCGAGATGCTCGCGCAGCGCTTCGAGGGGGTGAAGATCCTCGAAGACGTGGACAACCCGTTCCTCGAGGCGTTCTACCGCGACCGGCCCGGCACCGCGTTCCAGACCGAGCTCTACTTCCTGCTGACGCGCTACAAGCAGCAACTCGACCTGGCCCAGGAAGAGCTGTTCGATCCCATCCGCCTCGCCGACTACACTTTCGCCAAGAGTCGGCTGTTCGCCTTCCTGAACCTGACGGACGGCGACCTGATGCTGTTCGAGAAGCTCTACGACCTGCTCGAGCCGCAACTGAGCCAGCCGGACCTGCTGATCTTCCTGACCGCCGACATCGACACCTGCATGGCGCGGATTCACAAGCGCCGCCGCGCCATCGAACAGAACATCTCGGCCGACTACCTGGGCGAACTGATCGAGGCCTACAACCACCACTACTACCACTACGATGGTTCGCCCCTGCTCGTCGTGGACAGCCGCAACCTGGACTTTGAGCACAAACCGACCGACTTCGAGGAGCTGCTCCACCACATCTCGCGGCAGATCCGCGGCACCGAGTACTTCGTGCCCGCGCGCAGCGCCTGAGAGAGAGACGCCATGACCACGCCAGAACCCCTTGTCATCGCCGGCCGCGAGTTCCACTCGCGTCTCATTCTCGGCACCGGCAAGTACAGCGACGAACAGGTGATGGTCGATGCCTTCGACGCCTCCGGCACCGAGATGGTCACGGTGGCGCTTCGACGCGTCAACCTCGACGACCTGGGCAAGGGCTCGCTGATCGATCACATCGACCAGGACCGCTACCTGCTGCTCCCCAACACAGCCGCCTGCTACACCGCGGACGCAGCGGTGCGGACGGCGCGGCTGGCGCGCGAGCTGGGCGGCTGGAACTGGGTCAAGCTGGAGGTGATCGGCGACGAGAAGACTCTCTTCCCGGACAACGAGGAACTGCTCGTGGCAACCCGGGAACTCGTCGCCGACGACTTCATCGTGCTTCCGTACACCACCGACGATCCGATCACCTGCCGCAAGCTCGAGGACCTCGGCGCGGCCGCGGTGATGCCGCTCGCGGCGCCGATCGGCTCGGGGATGGGCATCCGCAATCCGGCGAACCTTCGGATAATCGTCGAGCAGGCGAACGTGCCGGTAATCGTGGACGCCGGGGTCGGCACCGCGAGCGACGCCGCCCTGGCGATGGAGCTGGGCGCGGACGGCGTGCTGATGAACACGGGCGTCGCCGGCGCCCAGGATCCGGTGCGGATGGCCCGGGCGATGAAGCTGGCCATCGAGGCCGGCTGGCTGGCGGCCCACGCGGGGCGGATTCCACGGAAGTTGTACGCGACGGCGTCCTCCCCGGAGACCGGCGTCATTGAGTAGGCGACAGCAGTGCGCCACCTAGTGACCCGGGTCCTCTGACCCGGGCCACGCCGACACGCCCGTGCCGCAGCCCTCCGGGTGCTACAGCAGTGCGCCACCTAGTGACCCGGGTCACTAAGGGCTTCTTCGTGCCGCGTCTTGATGTCGCCCGGGTCAGAAGACCCGGGTCACTAGGTGGTTTCTTCTTGGCGCGTCAGAAACGGGATGCGGCTCTCCGCATCCGCGGAACGGGGGTCGTCGGTGTCGCCGCGGCGGAGGCGCAGGAGGCCGGCGTGGGCGATCATCGCCGCGTTGTCTCCGCAGTAGCGGAGCGGGACGAGCAGGATCTCCGCTCCTCGACGTTCGCCCCAGGCGACCACTTCCCGCCGCAGCAGGCGGTTCGCCGCCACGCCGCCCGAGACGGAGAGCCGCTCCACCGGCCGCTCGTCGCGGAGCCGGTCCAGGCGGTCGATCAACTGCGCCACCGCAGTGCGCCGGAAACCGGCGAGGAGGTCGAGCACCTCCTGCGGCCAGGACTCTTCGTCGCCGGCGGCATGACCGTTCCCCGCCTCGATCTCGCCGAGCGCGCGCAGTGCCTGGCTCTTCAATCCCGAGTACGAGAACGCCAGCTCCCTGGACTTGATCGTGGCCACCCGGAAGGGACAGGCCGCCGGATCACCGAGCTCGGCCAGCCGATCGACCTCGGCGCCAGCCGGGAAGGGCAGGCCGACACGGTGGCCGATCTTGTCGAACGCCTCGCCGATCGCGTCGTCCCGAGTTTCGGCCAGGCTGGTCACGGCGCCGGACGGACCGTCGACGGCGAGCAGGCTGGTGTGGCCGCCCGAAACGACCAGGCCGACCATCGACTCGGGTACCGACCGGCTGGCGCCGTCGGTCCGGAGCAGGGGCGAGAAGAGGTGGCCCTCCAGGTGATGCACCGCAAGGAAGGGCACGCCGAGCGAGTAGCTGATCGCCTTGGCGAGAGAGAGCCCGACGAGAAGCGACCCCACCAGGCCGGGCCCGCGGGTCGCCGCGACGGCGCCGACGTCGGACCAGTCCACGCCGGCCTCCTGAAGCGCCGCCGCCGACACCCCGGGCCAGTTGCGGAGGTGTTCCCGAGACGCCGCCTCGGGTACCACGCCGCCGAACGGACGGTGCACGTCCAGTTGGCTCGACACGACGGACGAAAGCACTCGGCCCCCCGCGTCGAGCACCGCGCAGGCGGTGTCGTCGCAGGACGTTTCGATGCCGAGGACGAAACCCTCGAACGGGGTGGCCGCTTCGTTAGCCGTGGACATGCCGGCGACGTTATCCTCCCCCTCACCGGCGCCGGCTGGCACGGCGGCCCACCGAGATCGCGACCTTGATCTTCCCACCGAGCTTCCGTGACAGCTCACTCGCGCTGCGGAGCCGCCGGGTCATCGTCCGGGTCGACTTCAACGTACCGATGGCGGGCGAGGAGGTGCTCGACGCGACCCGTCTGCGGAAAGCGGCGCCCACGATCGACACTCTCTGCGGCGCGGGCGCCCGCGTCGTCCTACTGTCCCACCGCGGCCGGCCACGGGGCAAGGCCGATCCGGGGCTCAGCCTGCGTCCGGTCGCCGGCGCCCTGTCCTCCATCCTCGGCCAGCCCGTCGACTTCGCCGCGGACTGTGTCGGGACGGCGGCCCGGAACGCCGCCGCCGTCGTCGGCGACGGGGACGTGCTGCTGTGCGAGAACCTCCGCTTCCACGCCGGCGAGGAAGCGAACGATTCGGCCTTCGCCGCCGGGCTGGCCGCCCTAGGCGAGGTCTACGTCAACGACGCTTTCGGCACCGCCCACCGCGCCCATGCCTCTACCGCGGCCATCTGCGGCCTCGTCGAGCAGGCCTTCAGCGGGCTGCTGCTCGACCGCGAACTGCGGCAGCTCGGGCGGCTTCTCGACGACCCGCCGCGGCCGTTCGTGCTTGTTGTCGGGGGCGCGAAGATCCGGGGCAAGATCGGCGCGCTGCGACGCCTGCTGCCGCTGGTCGACCGCGTGCTGGTCGGCGGAGGCATGTCGAACACGTTCCTGGCAGCCCGCGGCGCCGAGCTCGGTTCCTCGCTGGTCGAGTCGGAGAGCCTCGACCTGGCGCGTGAGATCGAGACCGAGACCGCGGCCGGCGGCGCCGGGCTGCTCCTGCCGGCCGACGTCGTGGTCACGGACTCGCTCGGGGCAGCGCCTTCGGAGAGGGAGATCCGCACGCTGCCGGTAGAGGACGGCGTGCCGGCCGGATGGCTCGCGGTCGACATCGGGCCGGAGACCCGAGCCGCGTTCGAAGCCGCGGTCGCCGGCGCCGCGACCCTGTTCTGGAACGGTCCGATGGGTGTCTTCGAGACACCGCCCTTCGATGCCGGCAGCCTCGCGGTGGCGCAAGCCGTCGCCGCCTGCGACGGCTTCACCGCGATCGGCGGCGGGGAGACGGTCGCCGCGGTCAGGCGGGAGAACCTGTCCGGAAGAATCGATCACGTCTCAACCGGCGGCGGCGCTTCCCTGGCGCTGCTGGCGGGCGAGGAACTGCCGGCCGTCGAGGCACTCCTCGCGCGCCGCAGGGAGGAAACATGACGCGCACACCGATCGTCGCCGGCAACTGGAAGATGAACCTGCTCCGCGCGGACGTCGCGGCCTACGGCGAGGCGCTCGCTGCCGCCGGCCTGCCCGGCGCGCAGGTCCCCAACGACAAGGTCGACGTCGTCCTCTTCCCGACGTCCGTCTACCTCGGCCTCGCTGTGACGGCCATGCCCGACTGGGTCGCCGTCGGCGCCCAGGACGTCCACGCCGAGGAAGGCGGCGCCTACACCGGCGACGTCGCCGCCGCGCAGATCGTCGATGCCGGCGCTTCCTGGGCGCTGGCCGGCCACTCGGAACGGCGCGAGTACCACGGCGAGTCCGACGACGATGTGGAGCGCAAGGCCCGGCGGGCCCTCGGCGCCGGGCTGGTCCCGGTCGTCTGCGTGGGCGAAACCCTGGAACAACGCCAGCGGGACGAGACGGAGGAGGTCCTCGACGTCCAGTTGGGGGCCGTCCTCGAGGTGCTCGCCGCTGCCGCCGGCGCCGGAGTCGGCGCCGTCGTCGCCTACGAACCGGTGTGGGCGATCGGCACCGGCCTCAGCGCCTCGCCCGAGATCGCCGCCTCCGTTCACGGCCACCTGCGGGCCCGGCTGAACGGCCACCAGACCGGACTCGGCGACTCGACCCGAATCCTCTACGGCGGCTCGGTGAACGCCGACAACTGCCGGGATCTGATCGGCCGGTCCGACATCGACGGCTTCCTCATTGGCGGCGCAAGTCTTGATCCTGCCTCGTTCCTGCGTATCATTCGTCTTTCCACGGGTTCCGCCGGTGGCTTCTAGCAGCCCGTGGTGGAAGTCGCGCTGCATTCGAGCGGCCATGCATCACGTCCAACATCGTTGCTCTTCGATCGAATATGGCCCGATATGCTCCCTCATCGCGCCTTGTTGGACGCGCGCTTGACCGCTCTCGGTGCGACGCGCACTTCCACCACGGGCTGCTAGCCCTGACGAACGGAGCCGTGCTCCCGTTGCGGATACTCAAGAGGGGAGATTGACTTGATCTTCGTGCTGTATGCCGTCCACGTGACGGTTTCGCTGTTTCTGGTTCTCGTCGTCCTGCTGCAGCAGGGCAAGGGGGCCGACCTGTCCGTGTTCGGCGGCGGCGCGTCTCAGGCCGCCTTCGGCGCCCGCGGCGCGGCCACGCTTCTGCACAAGCTGACCGTCGGGTGCTTCGTCCTCTTCATCCTGACGACCCTCTCGATCGGCTTCCTGCAGAAGCAGGACACCTCATCGGTCATGAGCGGAGTCGGCTCCGTGATGGACGAAGTCCAGGCAACCGAGCCGGCGGAAGCGCCGGCTGCGACGACGCCGGCCCAGGAGGTCGAGGGCGCGCCGGCGGAAGCCGAAGGCGACTCGACCGATGGCGGAACCGGAAGCAACAACCAGGGCTAGATCAAGCGGACGACGTGGCCAGAGCCGAAGTGGCGGAATTGGTAGACGCGCACGGTTGAGGGCCGTGTGGGGCAACCCGTGCCGGTTCGAGTCCGGCCTTCGGCACCACCCTCCGGGAACACGCGCCGCGGCGTGACCGGCGCGGCCGGCCCCCGACCGCGGCGGCCGCCCTACTGGCGCTTGGCGCTCTGGATGACGACGGTCTCGACCGGCACGTCGCTCATGCCGTTCTTCACAGCGGTCTCGACCTTCGCGATGGAGTCGACAACGTCGATGCCCTCGACGACCTTGCCGAAGACCGCATAACCCCAACTGTTGGCCGCCCCGTCCAGGCCGTCGTTGTCCACGTGGTTGATGAAGAACTGCGCCGTGGCGCTGTGCGGATCGCCGGTCCGCGCCATCGAGATCGTGCCGCGCTCGTTCGAGAGACCGTTCTTCGACTCGTTCTCTATCTCAGGGCGGGTGATCTTCCGCTGAAGATCCGACGTGAAGCCGCCGCCCTGGATCATGAAGTCCTCGATCACACGGTGGAAGATCGTGCCGTCGTACCATCCGCGGTCCACATAGTCGAGGAAGTTCTCGACCGTGATCGGTGCCTTCTCGGGGTCTAGTTCCAGCACGATAGTGCCGTGGCTCGTTTCGAGGGCTACCCTCGGGGGCGTGTCCTGGCCAAAGCCCGGCCCGGCCAGCAAGACGGTGGAAGCGGCGTAGATCAAGAAACGACTCCAGGGTCCGGTGAGTGAACTGTGCATCTGGTCGATCTCCAGAGATGAAACCGCCCGGGCCGAATGCAACGGGCGCGAAGCGCGGGCGGCCCGAGAGCTTGCGCCGCGGGACGCAGCGTAGCAAGTCTGCGGCGGAAGTTCGCGGGCGAGGACGGGATGGGCCGAAACACCGAGCCCGCGAGGGGTTTCGGGGCGCTGGCAGCCGGATCGTCGGAGTCGTTCTGGCCGGCGGCGAAGGACGCCGGTTGGGGCGGAACAAGGCCGTCCTCTGCCTCCCCGGCTCGCGATCCGGTGAACCGGGACCGACGCTCGTCGACTGGGCGGTCGCCCGGCTTGCCGCCGTCGCCGGCGTCGAGGAGATCCTCGTCGCGGCCGGTGACCTCGGCGCCGAAGTCCGTCCGGTCGACCGCGGTCTCCGCGTCTCGACGGCGCCGGACGGGCCCGGTGGCGGTCCCGCGGCCGGAGTGCTGGGAGCGGCCCGGTCCCGGCCGGGGCATCGCCTGCTCGTCCTAGCCTGCGACCTGCCGCTGGTTCCGGTCGCCCTGCTCGACGATCTCGCCGCCTCGGACGCCGAACTCGCGCCCGCAACGACCGACCCCGGCGACCCACGATGCATGAACCCGACCTGCGCACTCTGGGCGGCGCCGGCTCTCGGACGGCTGGCGGCGCGGGTCGAAGAGGGCGACAACCGTCTCTACCCGCTCACCAGATACGCCGGCTTGCGGGTCGAGCCGGTTGACGCGGGTCGGTTCGGAGACCTGGATGACGTCCTGCTGAACGTGAACACTGCCGCCGATTGGGAGCGGGCCCGCCGGCTGGTCGAGCGGGAGTCAGCCCGGCACAGCCGGCGCGCCGGCGGCTGATCGGCGCTCGCGGCATTCCTCGCAGGGGCAGAGGCTCCGCAGGAAGTCGAAGCGGTAGATGCCGGTCCAGTGACCGTCCGACCAGGCGATGCTGAGCGCGTAGTTGCCGACTTGGGAAACCGTCTGCGCCGTCACCGGCCGCGGGGGCGGCTGAAACCGTAGCGGGCCGGCGTTGTGGCCCTGGCACATGGCGCAGGGGCAGTAGCCGCGCAGGACGTCGTACTCGTAGTCGCTTCGGTGGCCGTCCTGCCAGAGCACGCGCAGCAGGCGCGCCTCGTGGTCCCGGCGGACTTCGGTAGGCCAGGTGGTCACGGTCAGAATGCCGGCGCACCGGCAGCCGCTGCCACGGTCGGCGGATCTACCGTGCCGGCCGGGGTCCAGGGGCCGCAGCGGACAAGCCGGGCCAGACCTCGCAGACTGCCCGCTGCCAGTCCGCGATCCCGGATGGTCGTCCGCGTGTACTCGCTGCAGGTTGGCTGGAAGCGGCAGCGGACTCCCGCGCGCGAGAGCAGTGGCGAAACGGTCGCCTGGTAGGCGCCGATCAGTGCGTCGGCAGCGCGCGCCGCGACCTGGTTCTCCGGCGGCCTCGCCATGTCGAGTGCAGCGATGGCAACCAGGGCCAAGCCAACGAACAAGAGCACCCGAAAGGTCGCCGCTTTGCGGCGCGTCTTTCCCACAAGCCGGCGAGGACGCCGGCGCACCTGTACCTTTCCGGTGTTGATTCCGGTCACCGTCTTGTACCGATCCGCCGTAGCCGCCGAGGCTGCGGTAGCTGTGGGAAACCGGTTCGCCGGTTTTCCAAGGTCCGGCGGGAAACGGCTTGCCGTTTTCCGCTGGACCGGCGGCTTCCGCGGCCGGCGCCGCGGCGGGCGCTTCCGCGCCGCTGATCGGAGTTTCGAGGAGTCGGCGGGCAGCCAGGAGCACCAACGGCGCACT
>JAPOXA010000001.1 GCA_026707325.1 Acidobacteriota bacterium
CGGACTCGACCTCTACCCCGATTCACTCACATTCCACACGAAACCCTGAAGAGCCATCTGCGGAAAGGGGCGGAGAACCTTCACGGGAAGACCTTCGACGAGTCCCTTGTCCCCACACTGGAACCGGGGGCCACGCCGGCCAGCGTCGAAGAGCTGGACAACCTCAAGAGCCAACTGGACGCAGCCGACGACGCTCGCAAGGAGATCGAAGGCGAGTTGGACGTGTTGCGTGAACGGCTCGCCGCCATCAAGGCGGAGAACGAGGCCGTCCCCGAGACCCGCGACTGGAACGAGAGTAAGACCCGCAGTCTGATCATCGACCTGGCCCTGCAGCGTGCTGGCTGGCCGCTCGACAAGGAACACGTCCATGAGTACGAAGTCACGGGCATGCCCAACGCCTCGGGATCAGGTCGACCGCAACACCTACGAGCTCTTCGACCTGGAGCCGGGCGTGCCCACCGACGCGTACGAACTGGCGACCGCGGTGACGGACGGCTTTCTCGTACCACCAAAGGTTCAGCAGGTGGATCTCCGGTTTCCGCGCGAGGGCATCGACTACGACTCGCTCAGCGAGGAAGAGCAGGAGCAGTGGGAGAGCCTCGACTGGGGCGACGACGAAGACGATGCGGGACTGCCGGACCGGGTCAACGCGTCCGCCATCAACAATTGGCTCTTCAACAGCGACACGGTCGACAAGGTGCTCCAACATCTCATGGAGCACGGCCACACGGTCGACGGTGGCGACCGATTGGCCAAGACGATCATCTTCGCGCGCAATCACGAGCATGCGAAGTTCATCGAGGAGCGGTTCAACCGCCACTACCCTCGTTACGCTGGGCACTTCGCCCGCGTCATCGATCACTACGCCACGTATCCGCAGAGTCTGATCGACGACTTCTCGCGGAAGGACAAGGCGCCGGACATCGCGATCTCCGTGGACATGCTCGATACCGGCATCGACGTGCCCGAGGTCGCCAACCTGGTCTTCTTCAAGCCGGTCTACTCGCGGATCAAGTTCTGGCAGATGATAGGGCGCGGCACGCGACTGTGCCCCGATCTGTTCGGACCCGGGGAGGACAAGCACGACTTTCGCGTCTTCGATTTCTGCTTCAACTTCGACTTTTTCCGCGAGCAACCGGAGGGGATCGAACCCGGTGGCAACGTTCCGCTCGGCGCCCGGCTCTTTCGTGCTCGAGTGCAGTTGCTGACTAACGTGCAGACCACGCCGGATCTCGACCCGGAGGCGGCGCTGGCCGGAGCTTTGATGACGCAACTGCACGGCGAAGTGGCAGCGATGAACCGCAAGAACTTCATCGTGCGGATGCAGCTCGAAGCGGTCGAGCGTTTCCAGCAGCGGGAATCGTGGGAGCGGCTCACCCCGTCCGACGTAGACACCTTGCAGAGTAAGGTTGCCGGGCTACCCAGCGAGATCGAGACCGACGACATCGAGTCGCGCCTGTTCGATCTCACGGCGCTGAAGTTGCAACTCGCCTTCGCCGAGGGCGACGTGGGCACTTTCGAGCGGCTCCGCCAACGGGTGGTGGAGGTCGCGGCGCTGCTCGAAGAGAAGCGCACGATTCCCGCGGTGGCGGCTCAGCTCGCCTACCTGGCTTCAGCGCAGGAGAGCGCCTTCTGGGAAGGCGTCGCCCTGGACGATCTGGAGGATCTGCGCCTGCGTCTGCGCGGTCTGGTGCCCTTCCTGGACAAGAAGACGCGCAAGGTCGTCTACACCGACTTCGAGGACGACATCCTCTCCGTGCGCGCTGGCACCGACCACTTCTGGCCGAAGATGACGGGAGCCGAGTACGAGAAGAAGGTCCAGGAGTACCTGGCCGGCCATCTCGATCACATCGTGATCCACCGTTTGCGGACGAATCAGCCGCTCACGGCCGCCGACCTCCGCAGCCTTGAACGGACACTCATCGAGATCGGCGAAGACGGCGACCCCGAGCTGCTGAGCGCCCTGCTGACCCGCCACGACGCCCTCTCTCTGGCCCACTTCGTCCGAAGCATGGTCGGGATGGACCGCGCCACCGCCAACGAGGCGTTTTCTGAATTCCTCTCCAACCGAAGCCTGACCACGCCCCAGATCCGGTTCATCGAGATGGTGATCGACCAGCTCACGGCCCGCGGCGTGATGGAGCCGGATGCGCTCTACGAAGCACCCTTCAACAGCTTGCACGCCGGCGGTCCCGAAGCGTTGTTCAGCGACAAAGCCAACGTGATCGAGGGCATCTTCAAGAAGCTGGACGGCCTCCACCGTGAGCTGAAGGCCGCCGGGTAGGGCCACCCGATCCCGCCATCGCCGACGATGCGGGCTTCAGCGTCTCTTCCCGCCCCTCCACCTCCCGCCGAACCCTCACCACCTGATCCGCAAGTTCCTCCCGCGACGGCAAGTACAACTGGTACTTCGACGCGTAGATGTTGGCCTCGTCGGGGAGTGTCATCTCGACCACGGCGTCGTTCTTCCGATCGCAGAGGAGGATCCCGATGGTCGGCAGTTCGCCGTCGGTCCTCACATGGCGGTCGAAGTAGTTCACGTACAGCTGCATCTGGCCGAGGTCCTGGTGGGTCAGCTTCCCGGTCTTCAGGTCGATCAGCACGTAGCACCGCAGCAACCGGTTGTAGAAGACGAGATCGACGAAGAAGTGGCTGTCGTCGAAGCTGAAGCGCTTCTGGCGCGCCTCGAACAGGAAGCCCTTGCCGAGTTCCAGGAGGAACTGCTGTAGCCGGTCGATGATCGCGGTTTCCAGGTCGCTCTCGGAGTAGGCGGGCCTCTCCTCCAGGCCGAGGAACTCCAGCACCATCGGGTCCTTGATGAGGTCCGACGGCTTCTCGACAACTTGGCCCTCGCTGGCGAGGCGCCGGACCTCCTGCTTGTCGCGGCTCAGCGCAAGCCGCTCGTAGAGCGAGCTGTCGAGCTGCCGCTTGAGTTCGCGGACGCTCCAGCCGTTCTCGGCAGCCTCGATCTCGTAGAAACTGCGGGCGTCGGAATCGTCGACGGCGAGGAGGGTCACGTAGTGGGACCAGCCGAGGGGGAGGCGCTGAAGCAGCGCGCTGGACGCTGACCGTAGTGCCCCGGACAACTCCTCTCCTGACGCCGCAGATTCCGCAGACGGTGTCTGCGGAATCTGCGCGGCGGTAGAAATCGCAGACAGCGTCTGCGGAATCTCCGCGACGGCGGAAAGCGCAGACGGTGTCTGCGGTCTTCCGGGCGGCGGCAGGGCTTCCCCAAACTGCAAGTAGAAGCGTCGAAACAGCTCAAGCGATCGCACGGAGAACCCCCGTCCGATCTCCTCCATCAGGGCCGCCGAGAGCCTCTTGAGGGTCCGCGAGCCATACTCGGCCCGGTCCGCGCCGTTCTGCTCGTACTCCACGACGTACCACCCGAACAGCCAGTTCCGCACGACCAGCGAGCGGTCGACGGCCCGAGCGGCGGAACGCCGCGTCTCCTCGTGAGTGCGCCGACACAGCTCGACGAGGCGTTTTGAAGTCAAATGTCTGGTTCATGCCGTGCCAGGCGCTGAGGAATCGACTCTCGACTATAAGTCAGCTACGCAGCTACCTCGTCCGGTTCATGCGAGACGGTCGGGCCACCGACGCCTCGCCTGGAGCACGCGGAGGATCTTGCTCGTTCTCGGAACCCCAGGACTCAAGCCAGGCCGCAACCCTGTCGTGCTCGACGAACTCCGATTTCGCGGCGGCGACCGCCTCTTCGAGGGCTCGCCGGATCTGCTCGACCTGCCGTGCCTGCACACCCCGCTGCTCCTTCAGCGCCTGGGAGGCGCAACGGTCCTGGGAACGCTCGGTCAACTTCAAGTTCGGCACGCCGATCCTCGAAGCGACCTGGGACATGGCGCAACGGTCCTGGGAACGCTCGGTCAACTTCAAGAGCCGCCGGTCGGCACCGGCTCCGCACTCTCCTCCAGACCGACTTCGATCAACTCGAAGATGCCGACCATCATCTCGTCCGTCGAGTGAAAGCCGAAGCCGACATCGCGGGTCGGATCCGGGTTGTAGGGGTTCGCCGCCGAGTTGTCGTAGTGCGCCACGACCTCGACCACGCTCCCCGCCGGCAGCAGGTTCGGCGCCTTCGGGTAGTAGAAGAGTTGCCAGTCGAAGTCGTACTCCGGCACGTCGAGGAGGATCTCGCGGCTGCCGTCCGGGTAGACCGCGATGAACGACATCGCCCGGCCGCGCATGTGCATGTGCGGGAAGTAGGACACGATCCGCGAGTCCTTCCCGAGTTCGTGGCGGGTCACGATTCGATGGTTCGGGGCGCCGGCCGGGATGGTGAAGTCCATCCTGCTCGCGAAGATCGCCTCCACCTCGATCTCCAGCGGACCCTCGCCGAAGTAGAGGCCGATCCGGGTCCTGTCGGTACGTTCCGAGTCGCCGTTCGGATGATAGTGCTGGTTGACCATCAGCAAGCCCCCGGGGTCCACCAAGCGTCCGGCGCCGTCAGGGAACACGGTCGGCGCCGCCCCGGCCGCCCAGACCGCGAAGATGTTCACATCGACGGTACCGGCTTCCCCGCGCTGCCGGTCACCGACCGGCCGCTCCTCGCCGCCAGGCGAACCCGTCCCGCTGAATCCACCCCTGAAGACGATCTGGTGGTGATTCACGGTGCGGTCGCCGGGCTGGAACTCCACGGCCCGCACCCAGCGACGCTCCGGGATGTCCAGCCGCACGAGCTGTGTGGGAGCCAGGTCCGGCCCGTTCGCCGGCACGGTTACCGGCGGCAGTTCGATCACGTGGTCCGGCTCGCCCACCTGCCAGCCATCCCTGAACCGCGGCGGCTCGGGCATCAGCGCCGGATCGCCGGGCAAGGCGCCGCCATCGACCCAGGCGACGATCGTCTCGATCTCCTCCTTGCTCAGCCGGGCGTCGTTCGCCCAGGCGCCGTGCTCGGGGTTCGCGAACCACGGCGGCATTTCGCCGTTGACGACGACGCGCCGGACCGAGCGTGCCCAGGGCCGCGTCTCCCGGTAGGTCAGGAGCGACATCGGCGCGATCTCGTCCGGTCGATGACAGCCGACGCAGTGGCGCATCAGGATCGGCGCCACGTCGCGGCTGAAGACCACCGCGTCGCTGTCGGCGGCAGCGGCGGGGACGGCGAACGCAGCCGCGGAGAAGGACGCGACCAAGGTGGCCGCCACGATCCGGACGGCTCGGCGGCGAAGCGAAACGGTCGGAAACGAGCGCATCATGACGGCCTCATCTGACCCATCGAAGACTACTTCACACCCTGTTGGCTAGACGCGGCACGGCTGCCGCCAAGGGCTGCTAGAGTCCGCGTTCGCGAAAGAACCAGCACTCCCAAACCTCAGGAGACCCAGCGACAATGTACCGACAGACTGCCTGCCGAGTTCTCATTCTCAGCCTTTGCCTCGCGGTGATCGGCTTCGCACCCGCCGCGGGCCAGGGCGACCGGCCCGCCAGCCCCGAAGGCGCCGCCTCTACCCAGATCGGCGACGCGTGGATCGACATCACCTACAGTCGGCCGATCCTGCGTGGCCGAAACGGCATCTTCGGCTCCGGCGAAGAGTACGGGCAGACGCTTCTCGCGGGCGGCCCCGTCTGGCGTGCCGGCGCGAACGTGACGACCCGGATCAACACCGAGGCCGACCTGATGATCGGCGACAGCACCGTCCCGGCCGGCGAGTACAGCCTGTTCATCGACCTGAAGGACGGCGCCTGGACCGCGATCATCTCGAAGCAGGGCTACATGGAGGCGTTCGACCGCGCCAAGATGGCGGAAGGCCTGACCTGGGGCGCCTACGGCTACAGCGCGGATCATGACGTCGTCCGCGCGCCGATGATGACCACGACGGAGGAGTTTTCCGTCGACCAGATGACCATCCTGTTCAGCGACGTCTCGGACGCCGGCGGCGCGATCGTCGTCATATGGGACAACCAGATGGGCGTCCTGCCCTTCGGCGTCAGCCAATAGCTCTCGGCTAGCTCAGTCCTCAGCGGCGGCCCGGGCCTCTTCTGCCCGGGCGCCGCTCAGCACGTTCGTGACCGCCCGGTTGCCCTCGTGGCAGGCGAACTCGAACAGCCCGCCGACGGTCACGCCCCGTGACGCCTGGTCGTTGGTCAGCGGTGCCGACACCGTCCAGGCGGCCGTGAACATCTTCGGGTCCTCGACCGTGAACCGGTAGTCGATCGTCCGCTCGTCGATGCGCGTGAAGCGCTCGACGAGCCGGAGCGTCGGTCGCGACGCGCGCCACAGGCGGCTCCAGTGATAGTCCGTCTTGTCGGCGATGTTCGTCGTCTCGACGACCAGGGTGTCGCCCTCCCAGCGGCCGCGGGAGTCGCCCAGCCAGAGCCCGATCGTCTCCGGCAGGCGCGGCCGGTTATCGAGCGGCACGATGCGGAGCTCGTGGTACATCTCGTGCAGCATGACCACCGCGTCCGGGGTCTGCAGGATCAGGAAGTTCATGTTGTAGGGCTGGATCGGGACCATCAGCGGCAGGCCGTCCGTGATGCAGCGCTCGCCGGTGTCCAGATCCGTGTGGTCCAGGTACGGCCCGTTGCCGTAGCGCGCCAGCTCCACCCTGTTCGCCTCGCGCGCCGCCGCCGTCCACGGGATCCGGCCGTCCGGCGGATCGACGATGAGCGAGGTGCGGCGTTGCGCGTCCATCCGGGTCGACGCGTCCATCCAGACCAGGTTGTAGCCGCCCACCTCACCCGGCCGGGAAGTGCCGTCGGCGGCGACCCGGTTCTCGACCGTGGTCCGCTCCAGCTCTGACGCCTCGGATTCGCTCAGCGACTCGCGACCGGCCATCGCCTCCGGACGTTCGAGCGGAGTCAGTGTGGCGCTCGTCCAGGTTCCCTGGAGATCAGGATCTCCCCAGGGCGTCCGCGGCTGTGCGGCGCCCGCGGCCGGCCAGAGGAAGGCGACCAGGAGCACCAGCCCGGAGAGGCGGGGAACCGGTTGGTCCGGCCTCAGGCGTCGCACTCCCGGTAGGCGTCGATCACGGCACGCTCGCCCTCCCGGCCCGGCTTCGAGTTCCCGTGCTCCATGCCCACGATGCCCTCAAAGCCCTTGCTCTTCAGGTGCCGGAACACGTTGAGGTAGTTGATCTCGCCCGTCGTCGGTTCCTTGCGCCCCGGGTTGTCGCCGACCTGGATGTAGGCGATCTCGTCCCAGGCCCGATCGAGGTTCGGAATCAGGTTCCCCTCCGTGATCTGCTGGTGGTAGAGGTCGTCGAGGATCTTGACCGAGGGCGAGCCGACCGCCTTGCAGATCTGGTACGCCTGCGGGATCCCCGTCAGGAACACGCCTGGATGGTTCGTCCAGTGATTGAGCGGCTCGAGCACCGCGACGAGTCCGGCCGGCTCCAGGATCGCCGCGGCCCGCTTCAGGTTCTCGACCACGTTCGCCGTCTGGTACTCCCACTCGAGGCCCGGGTCGAGCTGGCCCGGGACCACGGTGCACCACGTCGCGTTCACCCTCTTGCCAACCTCCACCGCCTTCTTCATGTCCGCCTCGATCGCCTCGCGCACCGAGGAGGCGGAGGAGGCGAAGCTCACGCCGCCCCAGGAGGTGTGGGCAACGAACACGCCCATCTCCATTCCCAGCCGGTCCATCTCCGCGGCGATCTTCTCCTGAAGCGCCGGCTCGCGACCGCCCATGCCGTTGTCCTCGAGCGCCCGGAAACCCTCGTCGTGCATGAAGCGGAGCTGGTCGACGTGATCGTTCCCGGCGTGGTGCCGGAACATCCCGAAGTGGGGCGCGTACTTGAGCTGGAATGCGCCTCCGCTTGCAGGCTGTGCGGCACCCGCCGCGGACGTCCCCGGAGCCACGCCAGCGGCCAGTGCCGCCGCCGCCGTCGCTCCGCCGGCGAGGAACCGCCGCCGCGGAATCCGCGCCGAATCCTGAGAACCGACTGTCTTGTTGCGCATCGTGGCAGAGTACCAGCCGCCGAAACGGCAGAACCGACCAGATTCCCGAGGGACCGACATGAATCCAACCGCGAACAGGATCCGCTTTCTGACCGCTGCCATCGCCGCCATGGCAGCCGGCACGCTGGCAACTGACCTTCACGCGATCGACGTGTCGGACACGAGGCTGCTGTCCCAGCCCGCGGTGAGCGCGCACCACGTGGCGTTCGCCTATGCCGGAGACCTGTGGATCGCCGGCCGCGACGGCTCCGGAGCGCGACGACTGACCTCCCACGAGGGGACGGAGACCACCCCCCGCTTCTCCCCCGACGGCACTCTGGTGGCGTTCAGCGCCGAGTACGACGGCAACATCGACGTCTTCGTCATGCCCGCCGCCGGCGGCGAGCCGAAGCGGCTCACCTGGCACCCGGGCGCCGATCTCGTTCAGGGCTTCACCGTCGACGGTTCGGCCGTGCTGTTCGCTTCCCAGCGCAGCATGTTCACGAACCGCCACTTCCAGCTCTTCACCGTGCCGCTGACCGGCGGATTGCCCTCGAAGCTGCCGATCCCGCACGGGCTGCGCGCCAGCTACTCGTCCGACGGCCGCCGCATCGCCTACATCCCGACGCCGGAGCGTTTCCAGCAGTGGAAGAACTACCGCGGCGGCACGACGTCGCGCATCTGGATCTACGACACCGCCGACCACTCGGTGCAGACGATCCCCCAGCCCGAGGGCCGCTCGAACGACACGAACCCGACCTGGATCGGCAACCGGGTCTTCTTCCGGTCCGACCGGGACGGCGAGTTCAACCTCTACTCCTTCGACACGGGCAGCGGCGAGATCGTCCGGCATTCCGAGTTCGAGGACTTCCACGTCGAGGACCTCTCGGGTTCCACGGACACGGTGATCTACGAGCAGGCGGGTTACCTGCACCTCTACGAGCCGGCTTCGAACCGCCATGAGCGCCTGCGGATCGGCGTCGCGGCCGACCTGACCGAAACCCGACCCCGCTGGGTCGAGGGGCGGGAGAACATCCGGAGCGCGTCCATCTCTCCCACAGGCGCCCGCGCCGTGTTCGGGTATCGGGGCGAGGTGCTGACGCTGCCGGCGAAGAAGGGCGACGCGCGCAACCTCACCCGAACGCCCGGCGTCCACGAGCGCGACCCGTCCTGGTCGCCCGACGGCGCCAGCATCGCCTTCTTCTCGGACCTGGGCGGCGAGTACGGTCTCCACGTCCGCGACCAGGAGAGCGGCGAGGTTCGTCGCTACGAACTGGGCGGCGAACGCGGCGGCAACGGCTTCTACCACCGCCCCGAGTGGTCGCCCGACGGCAAGCGAATCAGCTACGTGGACAACTCGATGGCGCTGTTCGTCATCGATCTTGACAGCGGCGACGTGGCGATGGTGGCGAGCGAGTACTACTACGGCCCCTCCTTCCCGCCCCGGCCCGGGCACTCCTGGGCGCCGGACTCGCGCTACGTCGCCTACACGTTGAACACCCGCTCCTACATGCAGCAGGTGTTCGTCTACGACGTGGAAGCACGGACATCCCACCCGGTGACGGACGGGCTGAGCGAGGTCGGGGAGCCGGTGTTCGACCGGAGCGGCGACTACCTCTACTTCCGCGCCTCGACCGACGCCGGTCCGGTGAAACACTGGTTCGCCATGTCGAACGCGGACATGGAACTGTCGAGCGCGATCTACGTCGCGGTACTGCGCCAGGACGGCGAATCGCCGCTGGCCGCGGAGAGCGACGAGGAGACCGTGGCGGAGTCCGACGGCGAAGGGAAAGCCGGAGAAGGCGACGAAACCGAAGTCGAGGCGGAAGCCGACGGCGACGGTGAGGACGGAGACGAGCCGCGAGTCGAGATCGACTTCGATGGCCTGAGCCAGCGCATCCTCGCGCTTCCGGTCCAGGCCGGCGGCTACAGCAACCTGGAGGCCGGCGAGGCGGGCAAGCTCTACTACGTCCGCAGTTCGCCGGCGGGCAGGTTCGGCGGCGGTGGCGGCGATCTCGTCCTCTTCAACCTGGAGGATCGCGAGGAGACTGTGCTGCTCTCCGGCGTCGGTGGCTTCTCGCTGAGCGCCGACGGCAAGAAGCTTCTCTACGCCGGCCAGAACGACTTCGGCATCGCGAACGCCGGCGGCAAGATCGACCGTGCGCAAAGCGCCATGGCGGTCGACAAGCTGACGGTCCGCATCGATCCGCGCGCCGAGTGGAAGCAGATCTACGACGAGGTCTGGCGAATCAACCGCGACTACTTCTACGACCCGGGCATGCACGGGGCCGACTGGCCGGCAATGGCCGAGAAGTACAGCGGCTTCCTGGCCGATATCGCAACCCGCGCCGACCTGAACAAGGTCCTGCGCTGGATGTGCAGCGAGATCGCGGTCGGCCACCACCGGGTCGGCGGCGGCGACCGGCGAGCCGACCCGGAGCGCGTGGGCGGGGGCCTGCTCGGCGCCGACTTCGAGATCGCCGACGGACGCTACCGGTTCGCCCACGTCCTGGGCGGCCTGAACTGGAACCCCGAACTGCGCGCGCCGCTCACCGAGCCGGGCGTCTCCGTGTCCGCCGGCGAGTACCTGCTCGCCGTCAACGGCGTCGACCTCGAGGCCTCCGACAACGTCTTCGAGCGCTTCGAGAACACGGCCGGCAAGATCACGGACATCACGGTCGGCCCGAACGCGGACGGTTCCGGTTCGCGCACCGTGTCCGTGGTCCCGATCCCGAACGAGTCGGCGCTCCGCAACCGGGAGTGGGTCGAGAGCAACCTGGCCAAGGTCGACGAGGCCACGGACGGACGGGTGGCCTACGTCTACGTGCCGAACACGACGACCCTCGGCCACACCTACTTCAAGCGGTACTTCTTCCCGCAGGTCCACAAGCAGGCCCTGATCGTCGACGAGCGCTTCAACGGCGGCGGCCAGGTCGCGGACTACTACATCGACCACCTGCGGCGCCCGTACATCAGCCACTGGGCGACCCGCTACGGCGCCGATTTCCGCACCCCGAGCGCCGCCATCCTCGGGCCGAAGGTCATGATCATCGACGAGACGGCCGGTTCCGGCGGCGACCTGCTGCCGTGGATGTTCCGCAAGCTCGGCCTGGGTCCACTGGTCGGCAAGCGGACCTGGGGCGGCCTGGTCGGCACCCTCGGTTTCCCCGTCCTGATGGACGGCGGCTTCGTCACCGCCCCGAACCTCGCGATCTGGACCGAGGACGGCTTCGTCGTGGAGAACGTCGGCGTGCCGCCCGACGTCGACGTCGAGCAGTGGCCGGCGGACATCATCGCCGGCCGGGACCCGCAACTCGAGAAGGCGATCGAGATCGTCCTCGAGCAACTGGAGTCGAACCCGCCCGCCGAACCGGCGAAGCCGCCCTTCCCGATCCGGGTGCGTCGCTAGGGGTCGCCGCGGCGACTGTCGGTGCGCCGGCCTTCTGGCCGGCATACGCCCGCGCGAAGCGAAGCTACGGTCAGCGTCCACATGAACCTCTCCTTTCTTCTGCCGAGGCTGCGCGCCGAGTGGCGAAAACGCTCCGGGCGCGAACTCTCGACTGCCGACATCCACCCGCGCTTCAGGGATCGCGAACGGCACTTCCGGTCGCCGCCGATGACGGCGGAGATGGTGGCGACGATCTCCCGCCTGTCGCCGCAGTTTCACCTCGAAGCCGGAGAGTCCTCGCAGTCGTTCTGGGAACTCACCCAGAACGGCTCCTGCTGGGGCGAGTTCGACGCCGCGGAACCAGTTCTTCGCTCGATGGCGCCGCCGGCCAAGGCGCTCGACATCGGCTGCGGACTCGGCCGCTCGACCGCCTTCTTCCGGCGAGCCCTCGACTGGAACGAAACCGAGTTCCACCTCTACGACGGCGACGGCCCGCGGATCGACTATCCCCGCAGCGGCGAACGCACCGACCGTTCCTTCTGCGGCGACCTCGGAGCGCTGCGCCAGGTGCTGGAGTACAACGACGTCGCGAACTTCCGCATCTTCGACGCCCACGAACTGAACCACCGCCTGGACGCCCTGCCCGGCCCCTACGACCTCGTCTACTCCTTCTACGCCGCCGGCTTCCACTGGTCGCTCGCCGACTTCTGGAGCGAGTTCGAGGCGATCTCGAACCGCCTGACCGTCGGCATCTTCACGATCCACCGGAACTTCGAGGAGTTCCCGGCGCTCCGGAACTGGGCCTTCCGCATCGTCCCCTTCGAACGCAGCCTGGTCAAGGACCGCCCGCACCGGCTGCTCATCGCAGGTCGCGACAAAGAACTCCTGAAGCCGCTGGAGCAGCGCGCCAAGCGCTAGGCTAGCCCTACCACCACAACAGCCCAGGGAGGAACGCGATGCTCGACTCGCTCAAGAACTGCCAGCCCCAGACCTACGCCGCGCTGCGGATCGTCGCCGGCTTCCTCTTCCTCTGGCACGGGGCGCAGAAACTCCTGGGCTTCCCGCTTCCGACTCCCGAAGGCGCCCCGACCTTCATCCTCTACATCGCCGGACCGATCGAGCTGATCGGCGGCGCGCTGATCATGGTCGGCCTGTTCACGCGTCCGATCGCCTTCCTGGCCAGCGGGCTGATGGCCTTCGCCTACTTCATCGGCCACGTGTTCCGACCGGTCGAGGACCCCGGCGTCTGGCACTACCTGCTGCCGCTGGTGAACCGGGGCGAAGCCGCCGTCCTCTTCTGCTTCGTGTTCCTCTACATCGCCGCCAAAGGCAACGGCATGTGCAGCCTCGGCGGCGACGAGGACTGAAGCAGACCCACCCCCTCAGCTCACCGCGAAGATGCCGCCGTCGACCGGGATGGCGGCGCCGGTGACGTAGGCCGCGGCGCGCGACGCCAGGTAGATCGAGACGCCGGCCATGTCCTCCGGCGTGCCGATCCGCTTGCGCGGGTTGCGGGCGCGGATCTCGTCCCCGAACTTCCTGAGGTTGTACTCCATCATCTTGCTCTCGAACGGCCCAGGACAGACGGCGTTCACCGTGATGTCCTCGGGCGCGAGGCGCCGGGCGAGAGCCCGGGTCAGGTGGATCATGCCGGCCTTGCTGGCGCTGTAGGGATAGTGCTCCTGCGGGTTCACGTGCAGGCCGTCGATCGAGGCGATGTTGATCACTCGCGCCGGATCGTCTTCGGTTGCCGCGGCGCGCAGCTCGGGGAGCAGCTTGACGGTCAGGTAGAAGGGGCCTTTCAGGTTGATGTCCATCACCTTGTCCCAGCCGGACTCGGGGAACTCCTCGAGAGGCGCTCCCCAGGCGGCGCCGGCGTTGTTGACCAGGATGTGCAGCCTGTCCTCGCGCTCCCGTAGCTCCGCGCAGAAGCGCTCCACCCCTTCGATCGTCGACAGGTCGTTCGGCAGCGAGACACACTCGCCGTGGGCCGAGAGCTCCTCCGCCATCGCGTCGCAGACGGCGGCCTTCCGGGAGCTGATGTAGGTGCGCACGCCGTTCTCGACGTAACCGCGGGCGATCATCGCCCCAATGCCCCGAGACCCTCCGGTGACCACCGCCACCTTGCCGGACACGTCGAACAGGTTCTTCATCGCTATCCCCCCACGGTCAAGGCGTCGGTCAACACGGATCCGGACCGCGCCGTCTGGTCCCAGAGTCCGAGCGCGATTCGCTGGCGACCCTCGGGCAGCCGGATTCTCAAGCCGGCCCGGTAGTGGCTCTCAAGAGCGTCCCCAAGCGCTTCCGCCGGAACCTCCAGCGGCACTTCCAGGTGCTGCGCCGCGGTCAGCTCGTCGTCGTCGTCCATGGCCACGACGACCAGCCGTGTAGCGGACCGGTGGACCCCGTCGATCTCGACGAGTTCCACGCTCTTGATCGGGAATTCGATCCACATCTGCACGTCGTAGAGGTCCTCGCCTTCGACGGGCATGATCGCGTCGACGTTGACCTCCATCTGGTGCGGGTTGTGGCTCTCACCCACGTAAGCGGCCGCCAGGGCCCGCTCCGAGATGCGCGAGCGGACGCCCTTCTTGACGTAGCTTCGGCGGTAGTCGGCCGACGCGCCCCTCACTCCGCGCACCCGCACTTCGATCGACGTGAACTCGCCCTCGACCTTGTTCTCCGACGAAAGCCCGAGCGAATAGTACGACTGCATGCCACCGACGGCCTGGGCCAGCACGCCGGTCAGGTTTCCCCCGCCGGTGCGACCGAATCCGCCGGTTCCTTCGGCCAGGTTGTGCAGCGCTTCCCGGCGGTCCGAGACCTCCATCAGCGCGCCGCGCCCCTTGGAGCGCCTGGCGCTCGTCGCGGCGTCGCCCGGAGGCGGCTTGGCCGCGAACAGCGTGACGCCGTAGGTGTTCGCCTCGGCGACGATGGCCTGAATGGTCGCGGTCGCCCGGAACTGCTCGACCTCCTGCTGCAGGCGGCCCACCTCCATGCTCGCATCGCGGTCGAAGGGGCCACCGGTGCCCGGTACGCCGCCGGCCTGACCGCCGCCTGCCCTCTCGACCAGGGCGCCCGCGTCGCTGGCGCCACCGGTGAGCAGGTCCTGGATGTGCTCCATCAGCGTGCCCAGGGGCCGTTCGGCCACGCCGTCGGAGACGAAGACGAGCGCCTTGCGGCCCTCGAGCCAGGCCAGCGTGCGCACGAAGTTCCCGAGCGCCTCGAAGCTGGCTTCCGAATCGTTGTAGACCTCGCGGGCGTACGTCCTCATCTCGCCCAGCAGGGCGTCGATCGCGAGGCCCGCGTTCTGGCGTTCGAGCCGGTCTCGGCTGCGCATCCGGTGGAAGATGTCCGTTACGGAGAGCTGTGCGCTCTGCCGGAGGCCGTCCCTCTGGTCGCCGACCGTCTGCTGACCCTTCAGACCGTTCAGGGCGGTCCGGATCGCGCCCCAGTTCCGGGTGAAGCCCAGAAGGACGCGCGGCTCCTGGTCATGCGCCGCGACCATGATCCGTACGCGGCGGTCCTCCAGCACCGTCGGCAGGTCAACCTCCAGCTCCGCAAGCGCCCGGTCGCGGTTGGCGGACAGCATGTTGTGCTGATCGAAGTAGAGGACAAGCCAGATCGGCGCGTTCGCGTCCGGGTCTTCGCGGACGACTTCGTAGAAGTTCACGGGCTGGACCCGTTCGCCGTTCTCGAACACCTGGAAGTTGGAGAGTTCGAGCCCGGTGACCGGCGCGCCCCGCCGATCGGTGACGTGGACGTCGATGTTCACGATCTCGACGTCGACCGTCTCCTGGATGGCGCCGGCTGCGGGCTCAGCCTGTTGCTGGGCGGTGACGGCCGGCGCCGCGACCAGGAGGGCCAGCACGGAAACAGGAACGAGGCCGGTTCTGCATTTCATGACAGTTCGAACCCCTCATAGTCGTTGGCTGCGACGGCGTCGCACTTCTCCACGTAGGGAGGAAAGCCCAGGTAGGGCATGAACACCCGCGGCTTGCCCGGCACGTTGGCCCCCAGGTACCACGAGTTGCAGGTGGGATAGAGGGTCGCGCCGGCAACCTCGCCGACGTGGGCGACCCACCCGTCCTCGGCCTCCGGCGTCGCCTCGATCGCGGCGTGGCCGCGATCCCGCATCCAGGCCATGCAGTCGGCGATCCAGTCCACGTGCTGCTCAATCGACGGCAGCATGTTGGAGAGCACGGAGGGGCTCCCGGGGCCCGTGATCACGAACAGGTTCGGGAATCCTGCGACGCCCAGGCCGAGGTAGGCGCGGGGGCCGTCCTCCCACTTCGAGCGCAGGGTCCGGCCGCCACGACCGCGGATATCGATGCGGGTGAGCGCGCCGGTCATCGCGTCGAAGCCGGTGGCGAAGACGATCGCGTCGAGCTCGTAGTCCAGGCCGCCGGTGCGGAGCCCGGACCTGGTGATCTTCTCGATCGGCGCGGAACTGACGTCGACCAGGCTGACGTTGGGTCGGTTGAACGTCTCGAAGTAGCCGCTGTCGAGGCAGATCCGCTTGCAGCCGATCACGTTGTCCGGGCTGAGCAGGTCGGCGACCTCGCGGTCCCGGACGATCCCGCGGATCTTCTCCCGCACGAACTCGGCGGCGGCGGCGTTCGCCTCCTGGCTCATCAGCATGTCCGCGAACGAGACCATGAAGGCGAAGCCCCCATACTCCCAGCGCTGCTCGAAGCGCTGGCGCCGCTCCTCCGGCGGCACGTCCGCGAACGCGTCGTGCATCGGGTTCATGTCGGCGCCCAGCCCGGCCGGCATCTGCCTGTTGCGCTCCCGGAACACTGCGTACTCCGCCTTGACTTCGGCCTCGCGTTCCCGGTCCATCGCGCCGTTGTGCGCCGGTATCGAGTAGTTCGGCGTGCGCTGGAAGACGGTCAGGTGGGCCGCCTCCACGGCGATCACGGGAATCGCCTGGATCGCCGATGACCCGGTACCGACGATGCCCACCCGGAGCCCGGTGAAATCGACGCCCTCGTGCGGCCAGGCGCCGGTGTGGTACGTGGCGCCCTCGAAGTCGTCAATCCCGTCGAAGTCGGGCAGGTTCGCCGCCGAAAGGCAGCCGGTGGCCATGACGACGAAACGGGCTTCGACGGTTTCCGTCCGCGGTTCGAAAGCGGCGCGCCCTTTCCCGGCACCGTTGCCAGCCCCCCCGAGCGCGGGCAATCCGCCGGAACCCGGCGCCTGACGCCGCACCTCGATCCGCCAGCACGAGCTGTCTTCGTCGAAGCGGGCTGCCGCGACCCGCGTATTGAACTCGATGTCGCGCCGCAGCTCGAAACGGTCCGCCACGTGGTTGGCGTACCGCAGGATCTCGGGCTGGCCGGCGTAGCGTTCGCCCCACGACCACTCCTGCTGGAGTTCCTCGGAGAACTGGTACGAATACTCCAGGCTCTCGACGTCGCAGCGGGCGCCCGGATAACGGTTCCAGTACCAGGTGCCGCCCACCCCGTCGCCGGCCTCGAAGGCCCGAACGGTGAAACCCAGGCCGCGCAGACGGTGGACCATGTAGAGGCCGGCGAAACCGGCCCCGACGACGACGACATCGAACTTCCGCATGGAGAGAGGATCGTATGCTACGGAGCCGTCCGCGTCCGGCGCCGACCGGCGGACGCGCCGCACCATGCCCGCCCTCGACGGACTCCGTATCCTCGACCTGACCCGCATCCTGGCCGGGCCGACCTGCACCCAACTGCTCGGCGACCTGGGCGCCGACGTGATCAAGATCGAACGGCCCGGCCGAGGCGACGACACGCGCGGCTGGGGTCCGCCCTTCGTCAAGGACGCAGACGGCCAGGACACGAGCGAGAGCGCCTACTACCTCTGCGCCAACCGCAACAAGCGCTCGGTCGCGATCGATCTCGCGACTTCCGAGGGCGCCGGCCTGGTCCGCCGGCTCGCCGCCCGCTCCGATGTCCTGATCGAGAACTTCAAGGTCGGCGCGCTCGGCCGCTACGGCCTCGGCTACGACGACCTCAAGGACGAGGTGCCGGGCCTCGTCTACTGCTCGATCACCGGCTTCGGCCAGACCGGACCGAACGCGCATCGCGCCGGCTACGACCTGCTGGCGCAGGGTTACGGCGGCATCATGAGCCTCACCGGCGCGCCCGACGGCGAACCGATGAAGGTCGGCGTCGGCATCGCCGACATCATGTGCGGCATGTACGCGGCGACCGCGATCCTGGCGGCGCTGCGGCACCGCGACCGGACCGGGCGCGGCCAACACATCGACGTCGCCCTGGTCGACGCCCAGATGGCCTGGCTGGTCAACGAAGGATCGAACTACCTGATCTCCGGCGAAGTGCCGCAGCGGCGCGGCAACGAGCACCCGAACATCGTTCCCTACGGCGTGTTCGAGACCGCGGACGGCCACGTGATCGTCGCGGTCGGCAACGACGCCCAGTACGAGCGGTTCTGCGAACTCCTGGGCGCGCCCGAACTGGCGTCGGACGACCGCTACCGGACGAACGCCGGCCGGCTAGCCCACCGTGAAGAGCTCGTGGCGACACTGGCGCGGCTTCTCCGCAGGCTGACCAGCGCCGAGATCCTCACCGGCATGGAAGCTCGCGGTATCCCCGGCGGCCCGATCCACGACCTCGAGGAGGCGCTGGCCTCGGACCAGGCGCTGGCCCGCGGCATGACGATCGACGTGCCGCATCCACTGGCCGGCCGCGGCAGCGTCCGGCTGGTCGCCAACCCGATCAGGATGTCGGAGACACCGGTGAGCTACCGGCGGTCGCCGCCAGTGTGCGGCGCCGACACGGACGAGGTGATCGCGGAACTGCTGGGCGAAGGCGACTGAGTCGAGAAGCTAGCGGCGCCGCCGCTGGCGCAACCGCGCCAGTTCTTCGCCGAACCTCCGTTCATCCGGCAAGAGATCGATAGCCTTCGAGTAGGCGTCTTCGCTTTCCCGAACGGGCAGGCGCAGCCAATCGAGAGTTCGCGCCAAGTCCCTCCAAGCCCAAGCATGGCGCGTAGGCGGAGCGTCTAGTTGGAGCACCCTCTCCAGGAGACTTCTGGCTTCCGTGAGTAGTCTCCGGTTCACGTCTCGGCGACGCCTCCAATGCGCGTCCTGCGCTAACTGCATCTTCGTCTGAGCGAACTCGTGAAGGGCCCGGGCATCGCCGAGAATCGCGTCGCCGGCGCGCTCGAAGTAACGGTGGGCGGCCTTTCGTTCCCCAAGGCGCCGCGCGAGAATGGCGGTATCGATCGCATCCTCGCCGAACACCGCTTCGTCGCGCCGCTGGAGCAGTCGACGGGCCCGGTCTCTCTCGCCGGCGTTCGCTAGCACATCGATCAAGGCGTTTGCGACGTGGGGAATCGCCCCCGCCGAGCCCCGCTTGGCGAAGATTGCGAGAACCCCTTCCGCACGCTCCAACTCGTCGCGTTCCACGTACAGACGAATCATCTCCGATGCGAGCACAGCCGAAGCCGGATTCGACTCCCAAGCGGACTCGATGCGGCGCAGCGCTTCCTCCCGTTCCCCCAAGGCCCGAAGATGGGCAGCGTCGCGCAACGTGGAAAGAGCTACGTACTCCGGGTGCGCCGGCAGAGTGGCCCGGAAGTACGTCCGTTCCTCGTCGAAATCGAAGCTCGGCGGCGGCGATCCATTCGCCTCCATGGTGCGAAACACCTTCGGAAGACCTGTGAGTCTGCCTTCGGCAAGCCTCAACTCCTTCAGGAACTCTCCGATGCGGCGGTTTCGAGCGGGAACCGGGTTGATCGGAGCATCGGCTACAAGGTGACTTCGCTCAATACCGGGCACTGGCCCCGGGTAGCTGATGACTTCCACCCGACCCGGATAGAGGTATACCTTGACCGGCTCTGGTTGATCGACATCGTAGCCGCGGTGATAGGCCGCGTTGACCAAGGTCTCGCGCAACGCCGGCAGCGGGTAACTGACCCAGCCGCGCACCTGGCTGCGATCTGGCCGCTTCTGAAGATGAGAAACCGAGAGACTCTCGAGATGGTTCAGGCAGTCGCGAAGCTGATCGGCGAGCCCACCTCGAAAGATCCGCTCTTCCTGCACGTCTCCCGCGCGGTCCGCGGCGAACTGCACGACCTCAATCGTCGCGCCACGAAACCAGCGTGAAGGATCGTCTGAAAAGAAGAGTAGGCCGGCGTTCCTTGGGACATCGTGGTCGTTCGCTCGCGCCGTGATCCGCATGCGCCTACAGACCTCCTTGTGATCGGGCACATCGAGAAGACCACTGCGCACGTCCCGCAGGTACTCCCTGACCTTGGCTTCCCGGATGTCCTCCACCTCTGCATCGCGGGCCGGACGGTCATCCCACGGCACCCGATTGGTCTGCTCAATCAGCGACCGGAGCATGTCGCCACGCTGCTCGGCGTCGACCGTCTCGGCGCCCAAGCGAATCCAGTACCGACCGCGGCGGCCTTCGTCCGCGGGCGCTCGATGCGGCCGCATGTCGCTTGCCGGAACCCGGATGACCAAGATGAGCCGATCGCCCACGACTTCCGGTGACAGGATGGGACGAGCGTACGGCGGATCAAGGCGCTGACAGTTACCGCGAATCCACTTCTGCGCCGCCTCGATCGCCTCGGGTGGGAGGCCCGACGGCGGAAGGATCGCATGGCCGCCCTCTTCACCGACGCCGATGACGATGTAGCCGCCGTTGAGGTTGTGGAGATCGTTCGCGAACGCGCAGATCGTCCTCAGCACCTGCGGCCCGGTGGTGTCCGAATTCCACGACTCCTTGAACTCCACGCGCGCCGATTCCACGTTTCGGCAGTGGAGTAAGTCGTCGAGGTTGATCTGGAGGATGCTGGCCACGATCTGAGCCGTCCGTCGTTGGCGTTCGTCCCGGCTTCCCGGCGCCTGGGGCCACCGGCCGGGAATCCGACCGTGCCGAGTCTATTCCCGCCGATGCCGGCCCGGCACGGACCGAGGGCCCTAACCGGGAAAGGTGGTACGGTGCGCCCAAGCCCTGCCACTTCAGGCTACGAGAGGAAGGCCCCTTTGACCGACACGACTGTTGGCATCAGCGGTTTCGGCGGCTACGTGCCCGAACGCGTGATGACGAACGAGGACTGGACCGAGTACGTCGACACCTCCGACGAGTGGATCGTGGAACGCACCGGCATCCACCGGCGTCGCGTAGCCGCCGAGGACGAATCCACCGCCGACATGGCAACGGCCGCCGCCAGATCGGCCCTCGAAAGCCGCGGGATCGGCCCCGAAGAGATCGACGAGATCATCGTCGCCACGGATACTCCTGAGGTCTACACGCCGGATACAGCCTCCTTCGTCCAGCGCAAGCTCGGGGCTCGCCAGGTGCCTTCCTACGACCTGGGGGGCAGCGGTTGCGCCGGCTTCGTGCAGGCGATGGATGTCGCCCGCTCGCGGGTGCTGACCGGCACCCGCCGGGTGCTCGTCATCGGGGTCGAGCTGATTACGCGTCTCGTGAGTTGGAAGATCCGGGAGACGTGCGTTCTGTTCGGCGACGCGGCGGCCGGTGTGATCGTCGAACGCGGACCGCAGATCGCCGAGATCCTCGGCGCCAGGACCGGTACCGACGGCCGCCAGTGGAGCATTCTGACCCTGGAGATCGGCGGCACGCGCAAACCGTTCAGCCTCGAGTACGCGCAGAAGGAAGAGCATCTGAAGCTGATCATGGAGGGCCGGGCGGTGTTCCGGCACGCCGTCCATCGCATGTCGGAAGTCGGCCTCGAGGTGCTGGAAGCCGTGGGCGCGAAGCTCGAAGACGTGGCGATGATCGTGCCCCACCAGGCGAACCTGCGCATCGTCCAGGCGGTCGCGAAGAACCTGTCCGTGCCGATGGAGAAGGTCTACACGAACCTCCAGGAGTACGGGAACACGGGCTCGGCATCGGTTCCCCTGGCGCTGTGGGAAGCGCACAGCAAGGGCCGCATTTCGCCCGGCGACCTGGTGCTGCTCACCTCCTTCGGCGCCGGTTTCCACTGGGGCGCGGCGCTGCTCCGGTTTACCGGCTGAGGAGGCGGTCGGGGAAGCGCGAGCAGCCCGCTCACCGACGCTCGCGGAACGCGAGCGGCTACGATTCGGCCGCCCCGATGAACTCCACGAGGCTCTTCCGGGTTGATGGTGGAGATGCCGTAGTGTGGCGCGAAGCGCGACACAGAGTTGTACGGTCAGATTCTTGGTATCGAGAGTCCCTGGGAGGTGACGGAGGTCGAGCTGCGGCTTGACTCCGGCGAGGTGGAGGTGTT
>JAPOXA010000158.1 GCA_026707325.1 Acidobacteriota bacterium
CGGTACTCTGCCGGGTACCGAGGTCTTGATCTTGGCATCGTGGGTACCTCCTCCTCCAAGGATGAAGTGTCCACGAAACCGGGGCAAGCTCAATGCGCCTCAGCGTTAGCGATGCATGGGAAAGCACAGACCGACGAAGGCGTCTACCGTTCTCGTACTCAGGCAGATGCCTCTACCGATTGTCCGATGGCGAACTCTTCGAGCCAAGAAACGACACGCTAAGGCTCACCGAGACGCTCCCGAACGGCAGCGAGCGCTCCGTCAAGGGCAGCTACGTGAACCTCAGGATGGGCACAATCTACGTAGGAGGCCCAGCGCCACTTGAAGCCCAGCCCGTTCACCTCGAAACCGCTACAGGCGCGAACCCAAACTCCGAACCGAATGACACCACCTAGTTCGGACCATCCGGCCTCTCCGCAGGCTGGACTGCGTCAGTTGCCGGCGTGACGGAGATCCGGCGGACCGGTGATGCCTCGCTAACCTGTCCCGGTAATGGGTGAACCCTCTCGGCGTTCCCGGCTGAATCGGGCTCGCGATCTCTCGAACACGGCCTGGAAGCTGCGGAGTACCACGATCTCCTCGTCGACCGCTGACCCGGCCGAGAGCGACGAGACCGGTCGTCTCGTACGCAAGCAGCTCAGCGAAGCTGTGATGGTGTTCCGTAAGGCTGGCGCCGACCGCGAGTTGGCGACAGCTCTTCGGCGGCTCGGGCATGCGGAACAGGATGCCGGCCGCGACGACATCGCGGTCGCCAGATACGAGGAAGCCGTCGCCGCCGCCCGTCGGACCGGCGATCCGCTCCTGCTGGCTCATGCCATCCGGCATCTCGGGGATGCTCATCGCGCCGCACAGCGATTCGCTGGGGCGGAAACCTGCTACGAAGAGGCCTTGACCCTCTACGCCGAGCACCCCTACCCCCCAAAGCTTGACTATGCCAATGCCATCCGACCGATGGCGATCCTCAAGGAAGTGCTGGGAGAATTCGACGAAGCCCGGCTCCTGTGGCAACGGGCGAAGACGCTCTATGCCGCCGTTCCCGTAGCCGCCGGCGTCGCGGAATGCGACGAGAACCTGAGCAGACTCGGCTGATCGCGGGCCCTGCCTAAGGAGCCGGTCTCCGACCGGCACTCGTTCCTGGCCGCCTGCGGCGGCAGCCGCCGGGGACGCCGGCGCGCCCAGTGTGTGGCAAGGAGGTTCCGGGACCTTCGGCCAAGCGGCGGCGCCACTCGACGCCCTCCAGCCTGCGCAGGGTCCGAAGGGGAGGGTCCCAGCGGGCTGGAGGCAAGCGTCTCCCGAGATCGTCAACTTGACCGACGACTCATCGCAGCGCAGCCGACCGAAGCGAGCGCTGAACCCCCATTCACCAAGAGAGCGCAAGCGGCCGCTGGGACCTCACCCCTTCGGGCCCGGAGCAGGCGGGTGCAACGCCTCCGCCGGCGGTTCCAGCCTCAGTAGCTGCGCGGCAGTCCGAGGACGTGCTGGGCCAGGTAGGTGAGCACGAGGTTCGTCGAGATCGGCGCCGTCTGGAAGAGGCGGCATTCGCGCCACTTGCGTTCGATGTCGTACTCGGTGGCGAAGGCGAAGCCGCCGAAGGTCTGGAAGCAGGTGTCGCCGGCTTTCCAGGCGGCTTCGGAGGCGAGGAGTTTGGCGCTGTTCGCCTCGGCGCCGCACTCGCGGCCGGCGTCGTAGAGGGCGGCGGCCTTGCGGACGATCATCTCGGCGGCGTCGGTTTCGGCGTGGGCGCGGGCGATCGGGAACTGGATGCCCTGGTTCTGGCCGATGGGCCTGCCGAACACTTCGCGCTCGTTGGCGTACTCGACCGCGCGACGGATGAAGTAGCGGGCGTCGCCGATCGCCTCCGAGGCGAGCAGGATGCGCTCGGCGTTCATGCCGCTCAGGATGTACTTGAAGCCGTGGCCCTCCTCGCCGATCCGGCTGCTGACTGGGATGCGCAGGTTGTCGAAGAAGATCTGGGTCGTGCCGTGGTTGATCATCGTGTCGATCGGCTGGATCTCCAGGCCGTTGCCGCGGGCCTCGCGGAGGTCGACGAGGAACACGGACAGGCCGCGCGAGCGTTTCTCCACCTGGTCCGCCGGCGTCGTCCGGGCGAGCAGGATCATCAGGTCCGAGTGGAGCGCCCTGCTGGTCCAGATCTTCTGGCCGTTCACGACGTAGCTGTCGCCGTCGCGGACCGCCGTGGTCCTGAGCTGCGTGGTGTCCGAACCGGTCACCGGCTCGGTGACGCCGAACGCCTGCAGGCGCAGTTCGCCGCTGGCGATCTTCGGCAGGTACTGCTGTTTCTGCTCGTCGCTGCCGTGGCGGAGCACCGTGCCCATCGTGTACATCTGGGCGTGGCAAGCGGCCGCGTTGCAGCCGCTCGAGTGGATCGTCTCGAGGACCACGCTCGCGGCGCGGAGCGGCAGACCGGAACCTCCGTACTCCTCGGGGATCAGACAGCCAAGGTACTCGTGCTCGGTGAGCGCCTGCACGAACTCCGTCGGGTACTCGGCGGCCGCGTCCAGCCGCCGCCAGTACTCGCCGGGGAACTGCTCGCAGATACGGCGGACCGGATCGCGGAGGAAGGCGTAGTCGTTCTCGATGGAAACGTGGAGGTCGCTGTCGGTCATGGGACGTGATCGTAGCGCCATGGTCGCCGCTTCGCGGCGCGTCCTCTCAGAAGCCGGCGAGGACGCCGGCGTACCCAGTGTGCGGCCTCTTCGCCAGTCCGGCGGCTACTGCGGGCGCACGCGGTGGATCCGCATCAGGTTCGTCGGCGGCCGATCCTGGATCGGGTCGCCCATCAGCAGCACGATCGTGTCGCCGGGCAGCGCCAGATTGCCGACCAGGAGTTGCCGGTCGACCATCGCGACGACCTCGTCGTGGTGGTAGACCTCCTGGTCCATCTTCACGGAGTGAACGCCCCAGACGAGCTGGAGCTCGCGCATCGACCGCGATTCGCGCGTGAAGGCGAACACCGGCGTCGACGGCCGGCGGCAGGCAACTTGGCGAGCGGTGAAACCGCCCTGGCTGAGGACGACGATGCCCTGCGCGGTCAAGTGGCGCGCCGACAGGATCGCCGCGGCGGAGACCGTCTCGGGGATCTCCAGGGTGCCCGGCCGGTGCGGCGGCTCGATGTCGTACGGGCCGACTTCCATCGTGTGGAAGCCGACCGGCTGCGAGGTGTGCTTCGAGAGGTTGTAGCGCTCCGACTCGGTGATGATCCGGTGCATCGTCTGGACTGACTCCAACGGATAGCGCCCGGCGGCGCTCTCGCCGGAGAGCATCATCGCGTCGGCGCCGTCGAACACCGCGTTGGCCACGTCCGAGGACTCCGCCCGGGTTGGACGCGGATGCTCGATCATCGACTCCAGCATCTGGGTCGCGACGATCACCGGACGGGCGTGCCGCCAACCGGTCTCGATGATCCGCTTCTGCACGACGGGCACCTGGTGCAGGGGGATCTCCACTCCCAGGTCGCCGCGCGCGACCATCACCCCGTCGGACTCGAGCACGATCTCGTCGAGGTGGTCGAGCGCCCGCCGTCGTTCGAGCTTGGCGATGATCTGCAGCGGCCGGCCCGCCTCTCGCGACGCTTCCCGCACCTGGACCACGTCCGCCGGCGTACCGACGTAGCTCGCCGCGAGAAAGTCGGCGTCCTCCTCCACCGCCATCCGAATGTCGTCGATGTCCTTCGCGGAGATCCGGAACGGCAGATGACTGTCCGGCAGGTTGACGCCCTTGCGACTCGACACGGCACCGCCGACGATGACCTCCGCCTCGATCCTGTCCTCATCCTTCGAGCGCACCTCCAACTGCACCCGGCCGTCGTCGATCAGGATCTGTTCACCCGGCCTGACGTGCCGGACCATGTCCCGGTCGAGAGGCAAATCCGCCTCCGCGCTCGCGCCCAGGCCGACCACGTCGCCCTCCTTGAGCATCCGCGCGCCCTCGAAGTGATCGAGCCGGTGGCGGGGACCCATCAGGTCGACCATCACGCCAACTGACCGGCCGGCCTCCTCGCTGACCTCCCGCACCAGACGAATCAGACGCCGGTGCTCTTCCCTGGTGCCGTGCGACTGGTTCAACCGGACGACGTTGACGCCTGCGCGGATCAGACGCGCGAGCGTCTTCTCGCTCGAACTCGCCGGTCCGATCGTGGCGACGATCTTGGCTCGACGCTGCACGATCCAGATCCCCTGTTCTGCCGGCTCAGGACTCGAACTGCGCCAGCCGCTCGATCAGGTCCGCGACTCGGTTCGAGTAGCCCCATTCGTTGTCATACCACGACACCACGCGGGCATACACGCCGCCGCCCTCAGCCGGACCGACCCGGGTCAGCGGCGCGTCGAAGATCGACGAATGGGGGTTGCCGAGAATGTCGCTCGAGACCAGCGGATCTTCCGAATACTGGAGGATGCCGGCCAGGTTCGACTCCGCGGCAGTCGACGCCGCCGCGTTCACGTCCTCCGAGCTCGGAGCACCGCGAAGCCGGCAGGTGAGGTCGACGATCGAACCGTCCGCGACCGGCACCCGCATCGCCATGCCGTCGAGCTTTCCGTTCAGGTGCGGTAACACCTTGCCGACGGCGCGCGCGGCGCCGGTCGTCGTCGGGATGATGTTGGCGGTCGCCGAGCGGCTGCGGCGTGGGTCGCTGTGGGGCGAGTCGACCAGACGCTGACCGTTCGTGTAGGCGTGGACGGTAGTGATGAATCCCTCCTCGAAACCGAACGCGTCGTCCAGAGTCTTCGCCAGAGGCGCCAGACAGTTCGTCGTGCAGGAGGCGTTCGAAACCACGCGATGCTCCGGACCGAGGTCGCCGTCGTTGACGCCGAGCACGATCATGGCGTCGATCTCGTCCTTGGCGGGCACCGTCAGGACCGCGCGCGGAGCGCCGGCTTCGAGATGCTGCGCCACCTGGGCGCGCGTCCGGAAGACGCCAGTCGACTCGACCGCGATGTCGACGCCGAGGTCCTTCCAGGGCAGCCTGGACGGATCCCGCTCCGCCGAGAGCCGGATTTCCCGGCCGCCGACCCGCAGGCCGTTGCCGGTCACCTCGACCGGTTGATCGAAGACGCCCTGCACGGTGTCGTAGCGCAGCAGATAGGCGAGGCGGTCCGCGTCGAACAGGTCGTTGATGCCGACGACCTCGACATTCGGCCGGCCGGCCAGAATGCGGAACACGCTGCGACCGATACGCCCGAAGCCATTGATGCCGACGCGGATCATGAGTCGCCTCCCTGGGCGCCCGCCGCGCCATCGAGTACGGCCAGCAGCTCCACGAGCCGGTGCAGGTAGCCCCAGCCATTGTCGAACCAGGCGATCGTCTTGGAGACGCGTTCGCCCAGGGTCATGGTCGCCTGCGAGTCGAAGATGCAGGTCGCGCGGCTGCCCGCGGTGTCGGCGGAGACGATCGCCTCCCGCTCGAAGCGCAGACGGCCGTTCCACTCGCCGCCGGCGGCAGCGGCCACCGCATCGTTGACCGAGTCGACCGTCACCCCGTCGCGGTGCCAGCAGACCAGATCGACAACGGAGCCGTTCGACACCGGCACGTCCATCGCGGAGGCCGAGAGCTTGCCGCCCAACTCCGGCAGCACGGCCGCGAGTTCCTCGGCCGCTCCCGTCGCGGCGGGAATGATGTTCTCGCCCGCGGCCCGGCCCTTCCGCGGCTCCGGCGCGGGTACGTCGGCCAGCCTCGAACCGGCCCCATAGGCGCGGACGGAGCTGATGAACGCTTGCTCGACGCCGAAGGCCCCATCGAGGATACGGAGCAACGGCCCCGCGCAATGCGCAGTGAACGAGCCGGCGGAGACGATCCGGTCGGACGGTTCGATGCGGTCCTCGTTCAGGCCGACCACGACCGTCCGGTCCAGGTCGCCGCCCGGCGGAGCGCACAGCACGACCCGCTCGGCGCCGGCCGCGAGATGCCCCTCGAGTTCGTTCCGCGTCGGCTGACTGTCCCGAAAGTCGACGACCGTGGTCACGCCCAGGTCGCCCCAGGGCGCCTCTCCAGCGTTCCCGGCGCGAACGACCGAAGCGCTGAAGCCGTTGACGCTCAGGCTGCCGTCCTCCAGCACGACGTGGCCGTCGTATCGCCACGGCAGGGTCGAGAACTGCAGGAGGTAGCGCAGCATCTCCGGATCGGCGGTCTCGGCGACGGCCCCAATCTCGATTTCGGGCCGGTCCAGGGAAAGGCGAAACAGGCTCCGGCCGAGCAGGCCGAAGCCTTGGATTCCAATGCGAGTCGTTGTCGTCATCCGGGTGTGAAAGTAGTCGAAGCGTAAGAAGAAGCGGTCAACGAGCGGGCGCAGGATAACTCGCGCCATGTGCGGAGGCCAGGATCTCCATCGTGTGGCGCACCGGGACCGCACGTCCAAGGCGCCGGAGGTGGCTCTCGATCTGGGTGAGACAGCCGATGTTGCCGGTCGCGATCACGTCCGGTTCCCCCTCCAGCAGTGTTTCCGCCTTCCGCCGTCCCAGACGGGCCGCGAGTTCGGGCTCTTCCAGGTTGTAGATTCCCGCCGAACCGCAGCAGATCTGCCAGTCGCGCGGCTCGATCAAGGTCACGCCCCGAACCTGTGCGAGCAATCGACGGGGCGCCGTCCGTTCCCTCTGCGCGTGAGCGAGATGGCAGGCGTCGTGGTAGACGACCCGTAGCGGTTGCGCCAGCGGGGGCGGCGCCGGCGCATCGAGCGCGGAGAGGAACGTGGAGACGTCGCGCACCTTCGCCGCCAGGGCGCGCGCCTTCTCCTCTTCGGGGCGGCCGGCAAACAGCAGGCCGTACTCCCTGAGGCCCGAACCGCAGCCGGCGGCGTTGGTGAGCACCGCGTCGACGTCCGGCAGGAGGCCCGCGGGCCCCAGTACGCGAAGAAGCGAGCCGGCCGCCGCCCTTGCACGCGACGCATCGCCGGCGTGAAAGGCCAGCGAACCACAGCAACTCTCCTCACTCGGGACGACGACCTCGACTCCACTGCGGGTCAGCACTTCGATCGTCGCCCGGTGGATGCGTGGCGCCAGTACCTGCTGGGCGCAGCCGGCGAGGAGAGCCGCCCGCGCGCGCCGCTCGCCCACCGCCGGAAACGTGCCGAACCCGACTTGGACGGGGTCCGTCGACCGGGGCAACAGGTCCAACGGCGCCGCGAACCGCGCCGGGAGCAGTCCGCGCAGCAACCCGCGGAATGGCGCCGCCAACCGGCCGACACGCAGCATCCGGCGAAGTCTGGAAGGACTCGCCAACGTGTCGAGCATCAGTCCGCGCCAGAAGCGGTCGAGCCACGAACGGTTGCGGCCGGCCTCCGCGAGTTCGCGGAAGGGCATCAGCAGCTCGCCGTACTCCACGCCCGAGGGGCAGGCAGTGACGCAAGACATGCAGCCGAGGCATGGGTCGATGTGGCCGAGCGCCTCTTCCAGGGAGAGGCCGCCCTCGAGGACCTCTTTCATCAGCACGATGCGTCCGCGCGGCGAGTCCATCTCCTCGCCCAGCTCGATGTAGGTCGGACACGCCGGCAGGCAGAAACCGCAGTGAACACAGGCCGAAACCGCGTTCGCCATCGCCGAGGCCGAGTCACCGACCTCGCTCCGCAGCGCGTCCAGCTCGATCGCGTGCTGCATTGCCGCGAGCGTAGCGCAGCGGCGAGGCTACAGATCAGATGTGCTGGTAGGCCTGCAGGGTCAGGAACTCCTGGAACTCGGAGCCGAGCACCAGGTCGTCGAGCAGCTCCACCGCGAGGCCGTAGCGGCTCGCGTCGCGGCCGCCGAGCTGGCTCAGTTCCTCGTCGCGCACCTGCTCGTAGAGCTCGGCCGTGACCTTCTCGCCGTTGTCCATCCGCGCGTTGCGGTGGACCCACTGCCAGAGCTGGGCCCGGGCGATCTCGGCGGTTGCCGCGTCCTCCATCAGGTTGTTGATCGCCGCCGCGCCGTTGCCGTTGAGCCAGGAGTTCATGTACTGGAGACCCACCGACACGTTGTTGCGCAGCCCCTGCTCGGTCAACGAACCGCCGGGCACGTTCAGATCGATCAAGCTGCCGGGTTCCACCGAAACGTCCTGCCGCAGCCGCTCCTTCTGGTTCGGGCGGCCGTCCATCTTCGTAGAGAACACTTCCAAGGCGATCGGCACCAGGTCCGGATGAGCGACCCAACTGCCGTCGAAGCCGTCGCCGGCCTCGCGCTCCTTGTCGGCCCGGACCGCCTTGAGCGCCGTCGCGTTGACCTCCGGGTCGCGCCGGCTGGGAATGAAGGCCGCCATGCCGCCGATCGCGTGAGCGCCGCGGCCGTGGCAGGTGCGGACCAGGAGCTCCGTGTAGGAGCGCATGAAGGGAACGGTCATCGTGATCTGGCCGCGGTCGGGCAGCACCAGGTCCTCGCGGAACGCGAACTTCTTGATCGCGCTGAAGATGTAGTCCCAGCGCCCGGCGTTGAGCCCCGCCGAGTGGTCGCGCAGCTCGTAGAGGATCTCCTCCATCTCGAAGGCAGCGAGGATCGTCTCGATCAGCACCGTGGCGCGAACGCTGCCCTGCGGCACGCCGAGCACGTCCTGGGCGGCGACGAAGATGTCGTTCCAGAGCCGCGCCTCGTGACGGTTCTCCAGCTTCGGCAGGTAGAAGTACGGTCCGCTGCCGCGGCTGAGCGCCTCCTGCGCGTTGTGGAAGAAGTAGAGCCCGAAGTCGAAGACGCCGGCCGAGACGGGGCTGCCGTCGATCAACGCGTTCTTCTCGACCAGGTGCCAGCCGCGCGGACGAACCAGAAGGGTCGCGATCTCATCCTTGAGGCGGTACTCCTTGCCGTTGCCGGGGTTCGTGAACTCCAACTGGCGCCGCACGGCGTCGTACAGGTTCTGTTGGCCCTCGATCACGTTACGCCAGCTCGGACTGAGCGCGTCCTCGATGTCGGCCATGAAGACCTTCGCGCCGGAGTTCAGCGCGTTGATCATCATCTTGCGATCGACCGGGCCCGTGATCTCGGCCCAGCGGCAGTTCAGGTCCGCCGGCGTGGGCGCCACCTTCCAATCGCCGTCCCGGACTTCCCGCGTCTCGGGCGGGAACGTCGGATCGTCGCCGGCCTGAATGCGGGCGTGGCGGTCGACCCGGTCTTCAAGAAGCGCGGTCCGCCGCTCCTCGAACCGGCGACAGAGTTCCGCCGTGAACTCCAGAGCCTCCGGCGTCAGAATGTGCTCCGCCGCCTCGAAGTCGCGCGGTCCCGTGATCTCGATCCCTCTCATGCTGCCGTCCCCCGGGGCCGGCCAGCAGCCGGCGTACTGTCGTCCATTCGTGCAACCCGCCCCTCCGAATCCCGTACCTCGGCTGGGCGAAGCGGCGGCAGCTTACCCGAAGCAGCGAGCCCGAAAATGCCTGCCTCGAACGTGAGACAATGCCGCGGCGCTGCTCGTCCCGGAGCGATGCGCCGCGAAACGGAGGTTCCCATGACCGTCACCCGTCAGATCCAGCGCGCGACGCGATGCGGCGTCGTTCTGCTCGCGCTCGCTACGATCCCGACGCCGGGCCCGGCCCAGACCGGCGAGCCCACCAGGCTGCTGCGCTTCCCCGACCTTTCCGGCGACCGGATCGCCTTCACCTACGCCGGCGACATCTGGCTCGCAGCCGCCTCCGGCGGCACGGCGACCCGCCTCACCTCGCACCCGGGCCTGGAACTGTTCGCCAAGTTCTCGCCGGACGGTTCGCAGATCGCCTTCACCGGCCAGTACGACGGCGACGAACAGGTCTATGTCGTGCCGACGGCAGGCGGCGCGCCGCGACAACTGACCTTCTACCCGGCCGCCGGGCCGCTGGCGCCGCGCTGGGGCTACGACTACCAGGTCTACGGCTGGTCGCCGGACGGCTCGGAGGTTCTGTTCCGCTCGTTGCGGGACGGCTGGGACCTGGGCGACACGAAGCTGTTCCTGGTCGACGTCTCCGGCGACCTGCCCCGGGCGCTGCCGATGCCCGAGTCGGGCGGCGGCGACCTCTCGCCGGACGGCAAGCGCGTCGTCTACTCGCCGGTAACCCGGGACTTCCGGCACTGGAAGCGCTACGAGGGCGGCTGGGCGCAGGACCTCTGGATCCTCGACATCGACAGCCTGGAGTCCATCCAGGTCACGGACCACAAGCGCTCCGACCGCGACCCGATGTGGATCGGCGACACGATCTACTTCTCGTCCGATCGTGACGGCACCCTCAACCTCTACGCCTACGACACGGCCTCCGGCGACATCGAGCAGCTCACCGAGGAAGACCAGTGGGACGTGCGCTGGCCCAGCGCCGACAAGGCGAACGGGCGGATCGTCTACGAGAAGGCCGGCTCGCTCGAGATCTTCGACACCGCCTCCGGCACCGCGAGCGCCGTCCCCGTGCACGTCCCGACGGACCAGCTCGCCCGCCGGCCAAGCCGGGTCTCTGCGGCGAACCGGGTCTCCGGCTACTCGCTCAGCCCGAAGGCGAAGCGCGCGGCCTTCTCCGCCCGCGGCGACATCTTCAGCGTGCCGATCGAGCACGGACCGACCCGGAACCTGACCCACAGCTCGGGCGCCAACGACCGCGGCCCCGCCTGGTCGCCCGACGGGCGGCGGATCGCCTTCACCTCCGATCGCAGCGGAGAAACCGAGATCTGGGTGGTCGACCAGGACGGAAGCGGCGAACCCGTGCAACTCACCGAGGGCAGCGTCGGACGCCACTACAACAACCTGCTGTGGTCGCCAGGCAGCGACCGCATCGCCTTCATCGACCAGCAGGGACGGCTGGGCATCGTCGACGCGAGCGATCGGAGCGGCGACGGCGCGGCTACCGGGCCGCGGGAGGTCATCGAGGTCGCCGACGACTCCCGGCCCTTCGGCACCAGCTACGACTGGTCGCCGAAAGGGGACTACCTGGCGGTCGAACTCGGTGACGAGAACACGTTTGGCTCGATCCACCTGTTCGAGGTCGAGAGCCGGACGCTCACCCGCGTGACGTCCGAGATGTGGAATGACTTCTTCCCCGTTTTCGGCGCGGGCGGGGACTATCTCTTCTTCCTCTCCGACCGGCAGTTCCAGCCGCAAATCGGCAGCTTCGAGTACAACTACGCCGCCGATCGCGAGACGTACGTCTACGCGCTCGCGCTACGCGAGGACACGGCGCATCCCTTCCCGCCGCGGAGCGACGAGGTCGAGATCGAGGAAGAAGACGACGAGGAGGAAGGCGACGAGGACGGCGACGGCGGCAAGGAGGACGAGAGCGACGACGACGGCGACAGCGACCACGAAGACGGCGCCGACGAAGACGACAAGGACCGCGACCGGATCGACCTCGACGGCATCGCGGGGCGCGTGGCCCGCGTTCCGGTCGACGCGGACAACTACTTCGGCCTGGGCGCCGCCGAAGGCAAGCTGCTCTACGTGCGCGGCGGCGCCGGCTACCTGGGCCGCTCGTCCGACGTGCAGACCGAGGTCTTCTCGTACGACCTGAAGGCGCGAGAGAGCAAGAGCCTGGCCAAGGGCATCGGCGGCCTCGTCCTCTCCAGCGACCGCAAGAAACTGCTGGTCAGCGAGCGCGGCAGCTTCCGGCTTCTCGACGTCGGCGGCGGCGAGGCGAAGACCCTGTCCCTGGCCGGCCTGACCGTCGACCGGGTGCCGGCCGAGGAATGGGCCCAGATCTTCGACGAGGTGTGGCGACGGTTCCGGGACTTCTTCTACGCCCCGAACATGCACGGCTACGACTGGGAAGCGCTGCGCGAGCAGTACCGCCCGCTGCTAGCCCACGTCGGCCATCGCAGCGACCTGAACTACCTGATGAGCGAGATGGTCGCCGAGCTCAACGTCTCCCACGCCTACGTCAGCGGCGGCGACTACGAGGCGCCCGACCGGCCGCGCGCCGCCCTGCTCGGCGCCCGCTTCGAACTCGACGAGGACGCCGGCCGCTACCGGATCGCCAGCATCTTCGAAGGCCAGAACGAGGAGCCCCGCTACCGCTCGCCACTGACCGAGATCGGCGTCGGCATCGACGAGGGCGACTACCTGTTCGCGATCCAGGGCCGGGAGCTGACCGCAGACGCGAACCCGTTCCAGCTCCTGCGCGAGGCCGGGCGGGGCCCCCTGGAGCTGACCGTCGGTTCGAGCGCCGACCGCGGCGAGGCGAAGAACGTCCTCGTCGATCCGATCGCGAGCGAGGACGCGCTGATCTACCTCGCCTGGACCGAACGGAGCCGAGGGATCGTCGAGGACCTCGGCGGCGGCCGCATCGGCTACCTCCACATCCCCGACATGTCGGCGAGCGGCATCCGGGAGTGGATCAAGTGGTACTACGGCCAGGTCCGCAAGGAGGCGATGGTCGTCGACGTCCGCTCGAACGGCGGCGGCAACGTGTCACCGATGATCATCGAGCGCCTGCGGCGCGAGACCCTGATGCTCGACTTCGAGCGCAACCGGGACTCCGTCGACACTTCGCCCGGCGGCGTCTTCCACGGTCACCTCGTCTGCGTGATCGACGAGGACACTGCCTCGGACGGCGACCAGTTCGCGTACCAGTTCCGCCGCGCCGGCCTGGGTCCCATCGTCGGCAAGCGGAGCTGGGGCGGCGTGGTCGGCATCTACGGCCGGGCGCCGCTGATCGACGGCGGTTCCGTCAACGTGCCCGAGGCCGGCTCCGCCGATCCGGAGGGCAACTGGGTGATCGAGGGCTACGGCGTCGACCCGGACATCGAGGTGACGAACCTGCCCCGGGACATTCTCGAAGGGCGGGACCCGCAACTCGCGAAAGCCGTCGAGCTCCTGCTCGAGAAGCTGGCTGAGGATCCGCGGACGCTGCCCGGCCGTCCGGCCGACCCGATCAAGACCCCGTAGGCTGCAAGGAGAATCCCGTGTCGAAAAGCCTCCACCTCCTCCTCACCGCAACCTTCGCAGCCGTGCCCGCGATTACGGCCGAATCGAACGACTGGCCCGGCTTCCGCGGCGCCGACGGCAGCGGTATCGCCCGTTCCGGCCCCGGCCCGGCAGCCGACCTCGACCTGGACCGCCACCTGCTCTGGAAGGCGAAGATCGAGGGCCGCGGTCACTCGTCGCCCGTAATCTCGGACGGCAAAGTGTTCCTGACCACCGCCATCGTGGGCGACGTGATCCCCGGAGCCGGGCCGCCCGAGCACACCTTCGGGGGCGAGCCCTTCAAGCACCCGCAGGCGGTCGACGGAAACCGCCACCACACGATGAGGGTGATCGCCCTGGACGCCGAACAGGGCGACCTGCTCTGGTCCCACACGGCCTACGCCGGACGCGTCTACGACGACCGCCACTCCGCGTCGTCCTACGCCTCGCCCACGCCGGTCACCGACGGTGAGCGGGTCTACGCCTACTTCGGTTCGGAGGGCGTCTACGCGTACACGGTCAACGGCGAGCCGGTTTGGGAGCGCGACATCGGCGACATCAAGACGGTCGGGCTCGGCGTCGGCACGTCGCCCGTGCTCCACGACGGCCTCCTCATCATCCTGGCCGACGAGGACAGCGGCGACGACTCGTTCATCGTCGCTCTGGACGCCACGACCGGCGAGGAGGTCTGGAAGCGCGACCGGCCGGTGCAGGCGAGCTGGGCAACGCCCGTCCTGGTCGAGCACGAAGGGCGGAAGCAGCTGCTGACGAGCGGCTACGAGTTCGTCATCGCCTACGACCCCGCGGACGGCAGCGAGCTCTGGCGAGCCACCGGCCTCCAGAACAACGCGATCCACATCCCGATGACGGTGGGCGACCTGGCAGTCTTCAGTTCCGGCTACCCCGGCAAGGTCGTCTTCGCGATTTCCCTCGACAGTCGCGGCGACCTGACCGGCGGCGACCCGCGGACCTGGGCCTACCGCAAGGGCACCGGCTACGTACCCTCGAACCTGCTCTACGACGGGCTCCTCTACCTGACCAACGACGGCGGTGTGATCACCTGCCTCGACGCGCGCACCGGCGAAGTGGTCTACGAAGGCGGCCGGCTGCCAATCCGCGGCCGCTACTCCGCCTCCATGGTCGGCGGTGGCGGCCGTATCCTGATGGTCAACACGGACGGCGACGCCGCCCTCTTCCGGGCCGGCCGGGAGCACGACGTGCTCGGCAGCTTCTCGCTCGGCGAATCGGTCTGGGCGACGCCGGCAATCGTCGGCGACCGGCTGTACATCCGCGGCAGCGAGCACCTGTTCGCGCTCGGACCGGCATCCGAAGAAGCTGCACCGGCAACCGGGAGCCGCAGCGACGCACGCTGAGCTTTAGCGCGATGTGAGCCCCGCACGATCCAGCACCGAGCTTCCGGCGACGAGGCCCGCCGGGCGAGTCGCCGTCCTGCTGCCATGCCTCAACGAGGAGGCGACGATCGGGAGCGTGGTTGGCCAGTTTCACACTGCCCTGCCCGAGGCGTCGATCTACGTCTGCGACAACGGATCGGAAGATGGCACCGCCGAGGCCGCCCGTAGGGTCGGCGCCGAGGTCCTCGTCGAGGAGGAACGCGGCAAGGGCCGGGCCGTCCGCCGCCTGTTCCGCGAGGTGGACGCCGACGTCTTCCTGATCGCCGACGGCGACGGCACCTACGACGCCGGCAGCGCCGGGCGTCTCGTTTCCACCCTGGCCGGCCGCTACCTGGACATGGTCGTGGCGGTCCGCCGGAGCACGGAGCCCGGCGCCTACACGCCGCTCCGGCGCTTCGGCAACCGACTGTTCAGCCTGCTCGCCTGGTGGCGTTGCCACCGAACGGTACGGGACCTGCTCTCCGGCTACCGGGCCTTCTCCCGCCGGTTCGTCGACACCTTCCCCGCCCGCTCGGACGGCTTCGAGGTCGAGACCGAGATGACCTTGTTCGCCGCCTCGGCGGGCATGGCCTGGGACGAGATCGAGTGCCCCTACTTTGCACGCCCGCAAGGATCGCGAAGCAAGCTGCACGCGTTTCGGGACGGCCTCCGCATCCTCCGAACGCTGCTCTGGACGCCTGCCGCGGCCGCGGGTGAGCGTCGCCTCGGCGGACTGCGGGCCGCCGTCCTGGTGGCAGTCGTGACGGTGGTGGCCACGGCTCTCTTCCTGACCCTGAACTGGCTAGCGGTCGGCGCCGATCCGGAGCCTGTTGCCGACGCTCTCCGGGCCTCGCTCGAGCACCCCGACCGCACGCTCGCGGACTCCGCCGAGCGCTTCAACGACTGCCTGCTGAGCCTGATGGCGCTCGACCGCGGCGGAACGATCGTCGAACGCACCGTCTCGCCCCGGCGCGTGTACAGCTACACCCGGCCCCAGCGCCCTTGCGACGCCCTCGAGCAGCGCCTGAGCCAGGGCGCGGTCGACGATTCGGACTACCTGACCGTCTTCTACCACCAGTACTGGGCCGGCCAACGGGTGATGCTGCAGTGGCTGCTGCCGCCGCTCGGCATCAACGGCCTCAGGCGTACACTGCGAGTGCTGACGTTCGGCCTGCTGGGACTCGGTTTCTTCGCCGCGCTGGCGCGCGCGGTCCAGCTCTTCATCGGGCGCGAGCCCAACAGCGACTCTCACGAGAGCGCCGGCGAGTCGAAACGCTGGCGCGAGGACCTCTTCCAGGCGATGGCCCTCGCCGCGCTCTTCCTCTGCCTGTTCCTGTTCCTCGACCTGGACCGTCGCGCCGAGAGCTTCACCACCGGCGCTTCGAACGTACTGACGCTCGCCCTGATCGTCGGCGTGCCGGTGTTGGGGATCGCCAACTGGAAACCGGGTCCCCAGGTCCTCCTCTTTGCCGGATTCGGCGCCGCGATCGCGTACCACGAGCTCCTCTTCGGCAGCGCCCTGATCGGGTTGGTCTGCGTCCTCCTCGCGCTCGCCACGGCGCCACCCCCGGCGCAGGCCACGGTCGCGGTCGCGCGGAGCTGGTGGCGTGCCCTCTACCTGCGCTGCGGCAGCGCCTACGTCGGTTGCCTGAGCGCCGTCTTCCTGCTCCGTGTCGTGATCGCCGAGTTCGTGTTCCAGGAGCCGGTGTTGTTCAAGTTCTGGGACCAGCTCACGCACCGCCTCTACGGAGCGCCCCGCAGCTCGATCCACCCGGACATCGACCCCTTCTACGCCTCCCGGCCCACCGTGGAGAGGTTCCTCCAACGGCTCGGAGACAACCTGGGTACCGTCGGCTTCGGCTCCAACGCGGTCGCCTTCATCCTGATCGGCGGCGGCGCACTGACCCTGATCGGCAGCTCCGTCTTCGTCCTGACGAAGCGGCGTTCGCTGGAAGAGCCCTGGCGCTGGTTCGGCATCCTCGTCGCCGGCTGGTGCGTACCCGCGTGGTACGTAGTCTTCTCCGCCCATACGATGGCGCACATCCCGGTGATGATCCGCCTGCTGGCGCTGCCCTACGCGGCGGCGGCGATCCTGATCGTGGGCGCCGCGGTGTTCGGGCGGAGGTCCGTGGTTGCCTGAAGGCTCGGAGTCGGGCGGCTGGTCTCTCGGAGTCGGCACAGTGAGAGGCAACCATGAGGGCATATCTCGACTTCGTCAGCGCAACTCTCGTTCTCAGCGTCACGCTGGCAACGACCCTCGTTCTCCTGTTCGCGGTGTTCCCGGCGCTGCCCATCGGAGGCGAAATGCTCGATGTGAAGGCGGGCTACACCCACCCGGAGGTCATCGCCGAGATGGAAGGCTACGGCGACCAGGGGCGACGAGTGTACGCGTGGTCCGCAGCGACATTGGACACGTTGCTGCCTCTCGTCTATGCCAGCTTCCTGGCCGGAATCGTCTTCCGGTTCCGGCCAACGGAACGGGCCTGGCGGCTGGCCTGGCTGCCCCTGGTGGCGGGAGCGCTCGATCTTCTCGAGAACGTCCAGATCATCGTCATGCTGATTCGTTACCCGGACGTTTCCGCGGGGCAGGTGGCGATCGCGTCGCTGTTCACCCGGTCGAAGGCGTCCGCGCTCCTGCTCTGCCTCGCGTTGGCCGTGGTGCTGGCGGTTACCGCGGCGGTCCGGCGCGGCCGCCGGGCGCCTGACCGGTCTCCATAGCCGCAGGCTCCCTCACTGCCAGTCCTCCACCGAGAGTCCGCTCACACGCCGGAACTCGCCGACGTTGTTCGTCACCAGAGTCAGGCCAAGCGCCCTTGCGTGCGCGGCGATCAGGAGGTCATTGAAACCGATCGGCCGACCTGATCTTTCGAGTTCGGTCCGGATCTCACCGTAGTGGCGGTCAACGGGCTCCTCGAGTGGCAAGACGTCAATGGCCGACAAGACAGCCTCCAACTGTCGTGTGAGTCGCGAAGACCCGCGACGCTCGGCACCGTACCGAAGCTCGGCCGCCACGATGACGCTGACGGCGAAGCTGCCGGGCTCGAGTTCCGCGACTCGCTGAGCGACCCGACCGTCGGGCCGGCGAATCAGTTGGGACACGGCATTCGTGTCCAGCAGGTACCGCAACACGGTCCGGCCGAATCAGAGGAGATCTTCCGGCGTGGTCGGAGGGTCCTCGATCTCGAGGAAGTCCTCCTCGAGAGGCTCGAGCCCAGCTAGCACCTCGGCAATCGAGGGTTTCCGATCGATCGGTTCGATGATCAGGCGACGCGCCTCGCGGTGAATGGTCACTTCGTCGGCGTCCAGTTCGAACTCCCGGGGGATTCTCAGGGCCTGATTCCGACCGTTGCGGAACAGGCGTGCTACACGCGCTGCTCCTGGTTCCGCTCGTTCGTCAACATTCGGCATATGCCGAGCCTATGCCGAGGCGCTCCGCCCGTCAACGAGCGTCGTCTCGGCGAGTCAGGGGCGGGCGGTCTGTGGTTGCTTGATACCGACGGCCGAGACTTGAAGCATCACGGCGCTGACGGCTTCTCAACATCCGAGTCCGGTACGCTTCGTACAGCGCCGGATCCGGGTCGACTTCCGCCATCTCGCCGTTCTCAACGACTAGAACGCCGGTGCCGTGCTGATGCGCATCCCAGTGGGCGCGTTGAACCGCCCGCTCCATCGCCGCGGGAACCGCCTGCAGGTCCGGATCGTCGAGCTTCGACTCCGGAAACTGTTTCTTCACTCCGCTCACTGGTTCTACTCCTCCTCGTCCAGACCAGTCCGGGGCCCTGCCGGTCAAGGACGAGCCAGGACTCTACGAGATAGCGGTACACACGGCAGCCGAGGAGGCCACGCTCCGACAATGTCGTGCCCTCGCTGCGGGCGGACCACTGCCGGTCGGCTGCTAACTTGACGTCCATGCATTTCAGGAACCGCCTCGTAATCGTCCTGCTGATCGGCTTGGCTCCGCTCTCGACGACCGGCGCAGCCTTCGCCCAACCAGCCTCCCAACCCAACATCATCGTCATCCTCGCCGACGACCTCGGCGTCGAGACGCTCGGCACGTACGGTGGGACGTCCTACGAGACGCCGGAACTCGACCGCATCGCCGCGGAGGGCGTGCGGTTCGAGAACGGGCACTCCCAGCCGCTGTGCACGCCGACCCGGGTCAAGCTGATGACGGGGCTGCACAACTACCGGAACTACCGGGAGTTCATGTACCTGGACCCGGCCGACGTCACGTTCGCCCACGTGCTGGCGCAGGCGGGTTACCGGACGGTGATCTCGGGCAAGTGGCAGTTGACGAACAACCTGTACATGGTGCACGAGGGCGCCTCGCCGCAGCAGGCGGGCTTCGACGAGCACCGTCTGTGGCAGCTCCGCCGGGAGGGTCGCGGCTCGCGCTACTGGGGCCCCACCCTGGTGACGAATGACCGGAAGGAGACCTGGGGCGAGGACGTCTTCGGGCCGGACCTCACCAACGACTTCGTCCTCGAGGCAATCGACCAGCACGCGGCGGCGGATCCGGCGACTCGCGAGCCGCTCTTCATCTACTACCCGATGGCGCTGCCCCACGACCCGTTCGTCACGACGCCGCACCACCCCGACGCGGAGTCGAACCAGGAGCGGTTCGCGGCGATGGTCGCCTACATGGACCATCTGGTGGGCCGGGTGCGGGCGAAGCTCGTCGAACACGAACTGGAACGAGACACGTTACTGCTGTTCATCGGCGACAACGGCACCTCGACCCGGATCACGTCGGTCCGCAACGGCAGGGAGGTCCCCGGCGGCAAGGGGCGGTCGCTCCAGACCGGCAGTCACGTGCCCTACCTCGCGTGGTGGCCGGGCACGATCCCCGGCGGCAACGTGAACAAGGCCCTGGTCGACGTCGGCGACGTCTTCCCAACCCTGGTCAAAGCGGCCGGCGCCGGCCTGCCGCCGGGCCTCGACCTCGACGGCGAGAGCCTGCTGCCGATGCTCAGGGGCGGCGCGGCGCTTGAACGGGATGCCCTGTTCATCCACTACGAGTCCCGCTGGTACGCGGGCCCGCCAGCGCGCTACGCCTTCGACCAGCGCTTCAAGCGCTACGACAACGGCCGCCTGTTCGACCTCGCCGCCGACCCGAACGAACAGTCGCCGCTCGATCCGGCGAACCTCGGGCCGGAAGGCGCCGCCCGCGTCGAGGCGATCGACTCCCTGCTCGCCTCCAAGCCCGGAGCGATCCGGACGGCCGGCGCCTGGCGGCCGCCGACGGCCGGCGTCAACCGCTGGACGCCGCCAGCCCACCGGCCGAACATCCTGCTGTTCATCGCCGACGACATGACGTTCAGCGACGCCGGCGCCCTGGGCAACCCCCAGGTCCACACGCCGAACCTCGATCGCCTGACAGAGCAGGGGACGACCTTCACGCATATGTACACGGCGACCGCGATGTGCTCGCCCACCCGGCACATGCTCTACACCGGCCAGTATCCGGTGCGGAGCGGCGCCTACCCGAACCACGCCAAGGCGAATCCCGGCACGAAGAGCGTCGTCCACTATCTGACCGGCCTCGGCTACCGGGTCGGTCTGGCCGGCAAGTCGCACGTGGCGCCGGAAGAGGTCTACCCGTTCGAGAAGGTCGCGGGGCGCGACCTCGATCCCGGACGGATCGGGGAGTTCATCGGCCGCGACCCGGAGCAGCCGTTCGCCCTGATCGTCGCCTCGACCGAGCCGCACCAGCCCTGGAGCAAGGGCGATCCGTCCCGCTACGACGCGGCGTCCCTCGAACTGCCGCCCTGGTTCGTCGACACGCCGGAAACCCGCGAGGCGCTGACCCGCTACTACGCCGAGATCACCTTCATGGACGGCCAGCTCGGCCAGGTCCTCGACCTGCTCCGGGAGCACGCCGCGCACGAGAACACGTTGACCATGTTCTACAGCGAGCAGGGGATCAGCGGTCCGCTCGCGAAGTGGACGCTGTACGAAGCCGGTATCCGCACCTCGCTCGTCGCCCGCTGGTCCCGCAGGATTCCGGCCGGCCGGATCTCAGCCGCTCTGCTCCAGATCAACGACCTGCTGCCGACCTGGATCGAAGCCGCCGGAGGCGCCGTGCCGACCGAGATCGAGGGCCGGAGCATGCTCGACCTGCTGCTGGAGCCGGGACCGAAGCACCGCGACATCGTCTACGGCATCCAGACGACGACCGGCATCATCGCCAACCTGGAGCCCTACCCCATCCGCTCCATCCGCGACGAGCGCTACAAGCTGATCTGGAACATCGCGCACGAGAACCGCTTCACGAACCTCGTCACCGAGGAGAACCGCGACGGTTTCTACCTCTCGTGGAGAGACGCCGGCGAAACGGACCCGGCGGCGAAGGCGCTCTACGAGCGCTACCAGCGCCGGCCGGAGTTCGAGTTCTTCGATCTGGAGGCGGACCCGCACGAGCTTTCGAACCTCGCGCACGATCCGTCGCACAAGGAACGGCTCGCCGCGATGCACGCGCGGCTACGGGCCTGGATGGAGGGCCAGGGCGACCTGGGGCTGCAGACCGAGATCGAGGCGCCGCAACATCAGTCGCGGCCTCGGTAGCGCCACGCGAACCTCATCGCGCCTGCGTCGCCGTCACCCGAACCGTGACCACGTCGGTGTCGTGGTACTGGTGGTGCCGCACGGACGACGCGTAGTGGCGCAGCAGTCGCAATGAGACCTCTTCCTCGACCGGTCCACCGGCCGCCGGCTCGCCGAGCACCGCCAATTGGTCCTCGAGGTTCGTCGCGTCGGTCGCGGCGACGAACTCCAGCACCGCCTCTTCCGCGTCCCCGTGCCCGATCAGCAGGAGGTCCCGCTCATCGTCGTCCGGTCGCTGGTCGTCCTTCTGAATCAGTAGAAGAAGTGTCTCCTCGCCGACCGCCCGGACGCGCTCGACCATCTCCCCGGACCATCGACCGCGTTTGCCGACTCCGGCCAGAAAGGCGTCGACCTTCCGATACGCATCGGCGTTGAGCGGGACCCTGAGGCGTCGACGGCGCGGCCCCGTAAGTTCCTCGAACAGGGTCAGGGCGATCACGATCGCTCCGCCGACCGTCATGCCGTTGGCGAGCAGCTCGCTCCACGACCCCTGGAAGTACTCGGGGAAGATCCAGTCGAGCTGAAATGCGACGCCGAGCCAGAACGCCACGCCCACGATGAGACCCCTGCGGTAGTCGAGGC
>JAPOXA010000114.1 GCA_026707325.1 Acidobacteriota bacterium
CACAGCGACGACCACCGGCGATTACGCCACTTGCAGAATGGTGGGGAGTCCCAGTGGGCGCGGCGCGGGCTCCTAGTCGAGATCGATGACGTAGACCGTGTTTGCGGCGTCGCCCGATACCCAGGTGGTCGAACCGTCCGTGGCGATGCCGTTGAACAGCATCGTGTTCGGGAAGGCGCCGCTGGCCGGCACGTGCAGGTCGAGGCCGTCGGCGACGGTCGTCGTCTCGCCGGTCGACGGGTCGATCGCGACCACCCGGCCGGCGCCGGCCTCGACGACGTAGAGCGAGCCGTTGGCGGCCGCCAACCCTTCCGGCTGATCGAGGCCCTGGGCGATCGTCTCGGCGCCGCCGTCGCCGAGGCGGAGCACCGTGCCCGCGAGGTTGTCGGCAACGTAGAGGGCGCCATCGGCCGCGGTCAGACCGGCGGGACCTTCGAGGCCTTCGGTGAGAACCCGTTTCTCGTCCGGATTCGCCGGAGAGAAGGCGATCACGTTGCCGGCGCCCCACTGGCTGGCGACGATGTCGCCCTCGAACTGAAGTGCGTCGATGGGCGCGGCGAGTTCGCCGAAGATCTGGACCAGAGCGTCGGCGGCCGGATCCCAGAGTCGCACCGCGTTGTCGAACCAGCTCGACAGCACGAGGCGGCCCTCGTCGGCGGCATGAACGGACATGGACGTGCCGATGTCCGAGAAGCCGATCACGTCGCGGACGACGCCGAGTTCGTCGCCTGTCGCCGGGTCGAGCTGGCGGAGAGCGAAGAAGTCGGCCACGACGAGCCGGGTCGCGTCGCCGCTGCCGATGAGTGCCACGCCGCCGGGCATGTTCAGTCCGCCCTCGAGCACGATGCGGTTCTCCCCGGGTGACAGCGCCTCGACGATGAAGCCGTCGGCGAAGCTCGAGATGAAGAGGCGGTCTTCCGCGTCGAAGGCGAAGTTGTCAAGTCCGGACTGAACGCGGGCGACGACCTCCTTGCCGCCGTCGTCGCCGACGCGTACGACCTCGCCCCGCAGCGAGTCGAGGACGTGGAGCACGCCTTCGCTGTTGAACTTGACGGCGGCCGGCACCTCGAAGCCGCTGGCGACCGTCTCCAACTCGCCGCTGTCGACGTCGACGCGGACGACCTCGCCGCGGAACCACCGCGGGCCGTAGAGCCTGCCGTCGGCGGAACCCCAGTCCATGCCGTTCAGGCCGCAGCCCGGCCCGAGATCGTCGCGAATCACGCGCGGCTCGGCCTCGCCCGCCGGGTCGAGTTCGAACAGGTTCGTGTCCATGAAGCACTGGGAGACGAACAGCCGTCCGTCGTCCGAGAAGGTGATCGGGTTGACCCCGACCCCCGGCGACGCGACCACGCGGGTCTCGCCTTCAGGCGTGCGCATGCCGACCTCGCCATTGCTGATGTCGGTCCAGTAGACGGAACCGTCGGGGCCGAAGGCCAGGTCGTCGGGAGACTTGGAGCCGTCCTCGAGGCCCCAGTTGTCCAGGATCTCGCCGCTCTCCGGGTCGATTCGCGCGAGCGCCGGGGTGACGACGGAAGTCAGGTAGAGGTCGCCGTCCGGCCCGAAGAGAATCCCGTTGATGCCGCGGAAGCTGGCGCTTTCACCGATCGTTCGGACGCCTTCGGCGCCCGTTTCCACCACCTCGGCGTCCGGCGAAGCGCACCCGGCCAGCAGGGTCAGGGCGCAGAGAAATGCAGTGCCGAAGGTCAGTCGTAGGGACATCGTTGCTCCTCAGTTGAGAAGTGGCTCGAGTGCCACGTAGCGGATGACGAGCCCGGCCAGGGCCAGCTCGACCAGGAAGATGGCCCAGATCCCGGCACGGATCCCCCGGCCCGGACGAATCCTGGGATCCATCCGCTTCTTCTGCAGCCAGAGCACGGCGCCGCTCTGGATCGGCAGCAGCATTCCGGCGACCAGGGCGCCGATCGTGATCAGCAGTCGCGGGTTCTGGATCCACATGTAGACGGTGAAGCAGAAGATCGGGACGACCGTGCAGTAGCCGCGGATCCAGGATCTGCGGGCGGCCAGGTTCTGCCGCTTCAGGTAGCCCAGCTCCATGATGTAGTCGGGGATGTAGCGGGCCTCCCCGGCGATGAACGAGATCATCGTCGAGAACAGGATGCAGAAGGCGCCGACGCCGAACAGCCACAGCGACCAGGGGCCCAGGGTCTGGGTGAACATTTCGGACAGCATGGAGATCGTCTCCAGACCGTCGGGCTCCCTGCCGAGTTTCTTCAGCACGCCGGCGCCCAGCAGGTAGAAGGGCACGGTCGCGCAGGTCAGCAGGATCAGCGTGACCCAGACGTCCGTCTGCATGACCTTGATCCAGCCCCGGGCGCGCTTCTCCCAGCCCGGTGCATCGCTGCGGCCGATGAAGTTCGGGTAGCCCTTCTCGACGCACCAGTACTGGTAGGCGGATGTCTCCGCGGAGTTGACGCCCGAGTAGCCGTAGACGGCCATGGCGGCGACGATGAACTCGGGCGGGAAGCTGAACGTGAAGCCGGACGCGAGTTCGGCTCGGGTGACGGCGAACTCGGTGCCCTGCATCAGGATCGCGCAGACGAGCGTGGCGCCGGTGAAGATGATGACCAGCGCGAGCATCACGTTCTCCAGGATCCGGTAGGAGCCCGTGGTCAGGACGGCAATGGTGATCGCGGCCAGCAGTCCGGCGGCTAGGGTCGACGGCACCTCCGGGACCAGGAGGGTCAGAGCCTGGCCGGCGCCGCCGATGATGCCGCCCATACCCAGCAGTCCGGGAACCAGGGCGATCAGGGTGATGGCGACCGCGAAGCTGACGTGGCCGCGGCCGATCCGGATGCGGAAGGGGAGACGGTTCATCGCCCGCACGTAGGTGTCGCCCGAAGCCAGCGTGTAGCGGGCGAGTTCCGCCTGGATCAGGGACTTGATCCAGCAGGAAAGGAGCACCCACCACAGCATGACGAAACCGGCTGCGGCGCCCAGACCCGAGGTGAGAATCATCTCGCCCGAACCGACGATCGCGCCGGAGATGACGACGCTCGGGCCGAGATGGCGAAGCCGCTTCCGCCAGCTCGAGGGCGGCGCGGCCGCGCCGCCCTCGCGGACGGTGTAGGGATCGCTCTTCTGTTCGACGCAGGTGCCTGAGGACATTGGACCTGGTGTGTCCGCGGTCTGCACTCCCCGGTCGAGAAATCAGCCGAAGACCCCGTAGCGGACGACGAACCAGACCATCCCGAGTTCGAACAGGAAGATGCCCCAGATCGCGAGCCGGATCCATCGGCCCGGGCGGATCCTCGGGTCCATCCGGTTCTTCTGGAACCACAGCACCGCTCCGCTCTGGATCGGCAGCAGCATGGCCAGGGTCAGAGCCCCGATCGTGACCAGGAGCCTCGGGTTCGGAATCGTCATGTAGATGACGAAGGCGACGATCGGAATGAACAGGCAGTATCCGCGGATCCAGTTCCGGCGAGCGGTGAGGTTCTGTCGGTCGAGGTAGCCGAGTTCCATGATGTAGTCGGGGATGAAACGGGCCGCGCCACCCACGGCGGAGAGCATGGTCGAGAACAGGATGCAGAAGGCGCCGATGCCGAACAGCCACAGCGACCAGGGACCGAGTGTCTCAGTGAACATCTCTGACAGCATGGAGATCGTTTCGAGGCCGTCCGGCACCTTGCCGCGGGCGCGCAGTACGCCGGCGCCCAGGATGTAGAAGGGCAGCGTGGCGCAGGTCAGAAGCGCCAGCGTGACCCAGACGTCGGTCTGAAGTACCTTGATCCAGCCGCGGGCTCTGGCCTCCCAGCCCGGGGCGTCGCTGCGTCCGATGAAGTTCGGGTAGCCCTTCTCGACGCACCAGTACTGGTAGGCGGACGTTTCCGACGCATTGACGCCCGTATAGCCGTAGACGGCGATGGCAGCGACCAGGTACTCGGGCGGAAAGCTGAACGTGAGGCCCGAGAACAGGTCGGCACGGGTCACCGCGTACTGCGTGTTCTGCATGAGGAAGGCGCATACCAGGGTGGCGGCGGTGAAGATCATCACCAGCCCCAACATGGCGTTCTCCAGCACCTTGTAGGAGCCGGTGACCAGCAATGCGATCGTGACCACGGCGATCAGGCCGGCAGCCCAGACCGACGACACCTCCGGCACCAGCAGCGTCAGTGCCTGTCCGGCACCGCCGATGATCCCGCCCAGTCCCATCACGCCCGGGACGATGGCGATCAGGGCGATGACGACGGGAAAGCTGATCAGCCCGCGGCCCAGCGGGATCTTGCCGGGCAGCCGGTTCATGGCGCGGACGTAGGTGTCTCCCGAAACCAGGATGTAGCGGCTCAACTCCGCCTGGATCAGGGACTTGATCCAGCACGAAAGAAGCACCCACCACAGCATGACGAAGCCGGCGGCGGCGCCCAGGCCCGAGGTCAGGATGATCTCGCCCGAGCCGACGATCGACCCCGAGATGACGATGCTGGGGCCGAGGTAACGGAACCGTGCCCGCCAGGTCGAGGGCGGCTCGACCGCGCCGCCTTCGCGGACGGTGTAGGGATCGCTCCGCGGAGAAGTGGAGTCGCTCATCGGGGGTGAAGGCGCGACTCTACACCGTTGCGCGGCCACGCCGGCGGGGGCGGCACTGGTACGCTCGAGGTCCCTCACGCGCCGGCACTGGCGCCGGCGTCTCGACAGCATGGAGATGTCAGTGATGAAGGACCGAGACCGCTTCCGCAGCACCAGGACGTTCGGCAGTGTCGCCCTGCTGCTGCTTCTCGCCACGGCCGCGTTCGCCCATATCAAGGTGTCGAACACGAGCCCGGAGGACGGCGCGACGCTGAGCGGCCCGGTGCGTACGCTGAGGGTCTGGTTCAACCGGGAACCGGACCTGACGCTGAGCAAGCTGGAACTGACGGGTCCTAACGGTCCGCTGAGCGTCGAGGGCCTTCACACGATGGGCGAGAAGGACCTGATGGCCAGGGTCTCGGGTCGGATGCCGGACGGTTCGTACACCGCCAAGTGGCAGGCTGCGGGCGACGACGGTCATGCCCTGACCGGCGAGTGGACCTTCACGATCGTCCGCGGCGGTCGTTGAGACGCTGGACCCGCCGCCGCGTCAGAAACTGATCCGGCTGCTCACGCCGATCGTCCGCGGCTGGTTCGTCAGGTAGCCGACCCGGGCGCGGGTGCCGCGTTCCTGGTCGATGGCCAGGAAGGCGCGTTCGTCCAGCGCGTTGTTGACGAAGAGCGCGAGGTCCCAGCGCTCGTTCAGGAAGCCGAGTCGCAGGTTCAGGAGGTCGTAGGACGGCAACTCGGGATCGAAGCGGAAGACGACCTGCGTCAGCGGTCCACCGATCGGCCTCGTTGCGGAGAGCGCCAGCAGGTCGACGGTGCCGAAACCAGGCGCGTGGTCGCCGATCTGAGTGAAGCGGGAACCGACGTGCTGGAAGGCGGACGAGAGGTAGCCGGCCCAGTCGCCGGCCTCCCAGCGCCAGGTCGCGGCGACCGAGGCCTGGAGCTTCGGCACCGTCGGCAGCCGGTTGCCCTTCTCGATACCGGAGACCACGCTGGTCGTTCCATCGGCCGCGGTCGAGGTCAACGTCGACCCGAGCTCGGAGTCCGCGTAGCTGGCCGAGATCGCGAAGTCGAAGACGGGGGAGGGCTGAGCCGTCAGCTCGAGCTCCAGTCCCGTGCTGCGGGCGTTCGGCACGTTGAAGATGAGGCGCGACGAGCAGGAGCCGGCGGTCACCGTCGTTTGCAGGTCCGAGATGTCCATCGTGAACGCCGCGACGTTGAAGGTGCCGCGGCCGCCCAGGATCGTGGACTTTGATCCGATCTCGACGTTCCAGAGTTCCTCGTCCTCCCAGGAGTCGCGGCCGCTGAAGGTCGCGAGGTCTTCCGGGGTGCATACGGGCACGTTCAGCGGGTCGTTGATGCCGCCGAGGCGGAAGCCCTTGGAGATCTGGGCGTTGAGTTGCGTGTTCTCGGTCGCTTCGAAGCTGGCGATGAAGCGCGGCGCCACGCCGTCGGCGCTGGTTTCGCCTTCGGTCGGTCCGGAGTCTGCGAAGAGGCCGTCGAAGACCTGGCTGCGTGTCTCTTCGTAGTCGTACCAGCGTGCTCCCGCGGTCAGGTCGAGCCGTTCGCCGGCTGTCCAGGTGAGCTCGAAGAACGCTGCGGTCTGGTCGAAGTCGTAGTTCAGGTCGGAATAGAACAGCTCGTCGGTGGCGGCGCCGAACGAACCAGCGGTGGGAATGCCGGCCAAGGTCTCGAAGCCGGTAACGGGCAGACTCTGGCCGTAGTCCCGTTCACTGGTGCTGTAGAAGACGCCCAGAACCCAGTGCGTGTACTCGTCGCCGCTCGCCAGCCGCAGTTCCTGGGTCAGGCCGGTCGCGGCCGTCGCGTCGAACAGAGGCGCGTTCAGCGTGTAGACCGCTTCCGGAAGGCCGATCGTGGGGCCGGCGACACTGGCGTAGAGAGCGGTCGAGTCGCGGACCACGAGAACGTCGCGGTCCGTCGCCGACGTGATCGAGGTGAAGTAGTAGCCATCGGGCAAGTCGATCTCGACCTTCAGGTCGGCGAGCAGGAACTCGTCGGTGGTCGGCTCCTCGAGCTGGATGAAGAGCTGGCGCTCGCCCAGGTCCACCGCGGGACGGGTCGTCGTGTACGGGTTGGCCAGGATGTTGAAGTCGTCGATCCGGTTCCAGCCGTCCATCTCGACTTCCTGGTAGAGGAGGCGCGGAGTGACCGTCACGTTCTGCGACGGCTCGAAGCGCAAGGCCCAGCGGGCGCCGGTGCGTTCGCCGGAGTTGACGTCCTCGTCGACGCTCAGGTCGGGCTGCACCGCGTCCATGAAGCCGCCGAAGGTCGTGTGCCAGGCGGTGATCCGCATCGCCGCCGTATCGCCCACCGGAACGTTGACGGCGACCTTCGCGTTGCCGCCCATGCCGCCGTCGCCGACCGAGTTGAGCGAGAACTCGCCGAAGCCGTCGGACACTCCGATTTCGGGCTGGTTCGTGATGTAGCGGACGGTGCCGGCGAGCGAGCCCGACCCGAACAGCGTGCCTTGCGGTCCTCGCAGCACCTCGACGCGGGACATGTCGAACAGGTCGATGTCGGGAGTGAACAGGGACAGGGAGATGACGGACTCGTCGAGGTAGATGCCGACCTGTTCCTTCACTCCGGGCTGGTCGCGGACGATCTGGCCTGCGGCGACGCCGCGCATCGCGACCTGGCTCTGGCCGGGACCGAGGTTCTGAACGGTGAAGCCGGCCACGTTGGCCGCGATCTCTTCGAGGTTGCCGGCGCCGCGGCTGCGCAGCACGTCCTCGCTCGGGGCAACGACGGAGAACGGCACGTCCTGCAGGTTCTCCTCGCGCTTGCGGGCGGTGACCGTGAGTTCCTCGGAGAAGGTCTGCCCCGGCATCGTCCGGGGTTCGTCTTCTTCGGCTTCCTGCGCCGCGGTCGGAGTGACGATTCCACACCAGAGGATGGCGAGGGCGAACGTGAGCGACAGGAGGGCAGGTCGAGTCATGCAGTGCCTTGTACGGTAACCAACCGGTTTGGGTTGGACTGCTGGCGCCGGCTGGCCGTCAGGGCCGAAGTCGAGGGTCGAGCAGCTTGCTCCACTGCTTGCCGTACGGATGAACCTCGCCCACCTGCTTCTCGCCGCGGTAGACGGCGCGGCCGGAGTTGGCCCACTCGAAGATCGAGCCTTCGAGGTTCCAGACCCGGCCTCCGATCCCCGGGTCGTTCAACTGGATCAGGTCGGCCACGGCGGCGGAGGACCGGTAGCCGACCGAGCAGTAGAGAACGACCGGCCGGTCCGGTTCCGCGTCGGTGATCAGGCTGGCGATTTCCGCACCCTGAGCGTGGACCGCACCGGGCAGATGGCTGACTTCGTACTCGAAGGGCTCCCGGACGTCGATGATCAGCGGCGGGGTCTCGTTCTTGAGGCGGCGATCCAGCTCCTCCACGCTCATCTGCGGCACGCCGGGGAAACTCGCCCGCACCAGCGCCTTGAGCTGGGACATGCTCGTACCGCCGCAGCCGGCGGCGAGAAGGAGCGCAATCGGCAGTAGCGCTACGAGAGCCCGCTGTTTCATCGTGGCTCCGTCGTCACTCTCCGGCAGCGGCTCCGGTGGCTTCGGTGGACGGCGCCCGCCCGGCGGGTTGGTCGACCATCTTCATCTCGAAGGGGCGTTCCGTATCGGCACCCATCGTGATCGTCCCCCGGAGCACCCCCTGCGCATCGAGTTCGCCGTCGATCACGGTCGTGATCGCCGATGCGAGTCACGTCGGATGTCGCTTCGCCGAACGGGTGGTAGTGGGAATCCATCGTGATCGTCGTGCCCGGGCCCAGAACGCGGCCGGTGCCCTCGGGGAAAACGTATGGCGGCATGCCGGCGGTCCAGATCCCGAACAGGCCGCTGCCCCCGGCGCCCTCGCTCACCCTCTCGCCTGAGCCGATCGGGCCGCCGCTCTCGCGCCGCGGTGTCGTGTACGTGGCCTGGAAGTGGTGCGTGGCTCGGCGGTCGCCGGGGAGGAACTCGATGGCCTGTACCCATCGTTCCTCCTCCAGCTCGAGCGCGATGCGCTGCTTGGGGAAGAGGTCCGGGCCCTCTGTCGGCACGTCGACCCGGTCGAGCGTCAGCACGTAGTCCGGTTCGCCCAGCGCCCAGCCCTCGCGGAAGGTCGGCGCCGGCGGCAGGTCGGCGGGGTCGCCCTCGGGCGCGCCGCCCGCGGCCCAGTCTGTGATCGTCGCGATCTGTTCGGCGGAGAGGGAGAGGTCATCGCGAAACACGACGTGCTCCGACTCGCCGCTCCAGGGCGGCATGTCGCCGTTCTCGACCGCCCGCGCCATGCCGCGCGCCCAGGGGCGGGCCTCCCGGTAGGAGAGCAGCGACATGGGCGCCGCCTGGTTCGGGCGATGACACTGGACGCACTTCTCGAACAGGATGGGCGCCACGTCGCGGCTGAAGGTCGGCGGTTCGGCCGCGCCGGCTGCCGTCGCTGTGAGCAGGACGGTGCTGGCGACCAACGCCGCGAGCGTGTATGGGTGGCGGCGGATAGGGGATCTCGTGAGTATGTTCGTCCCTGAACTGATGGGGTTGGCGATTGCGTTCAGTCTAACAAGCGGCGGGCTGACGTTCGTTCCGTGCGGTAGGCTCGATGGCGCTTCCCCAAGGTACGTGGAGACGAAACGGAGGACCCCTCCATGCGCATCGATCGAGCTGCCCTGCCCATCTCTCTGCTCGCCGTTTCCGGCATGCTGATCGCGGTTCCGGCCGTGGTGGCGGGTGAAGAAGAAATCCCGCGCACCGCCAGCGGCAAGCCCGACCTGACGGGTCGCTACAACATCGCGAGTTCGACGCCGTTCGAACGGCCGTCGGAGTTCGGCGACAAGCTCTTCCTGACCGTCGAGGAAGCGGAAGAGATCATGGCGCGGACCCGCGCAGCGGTGGCCAGGTCCAACGCCGCCAGCGATCCGGAGCGGTCCGCGCCCCCGGCCGGCGGCGACGGCTCTCCCGGCGCCGCGGGCGCGGTCGGCGGCTACAACTCGTTCTGGACCGATCGCGGGAGCGACCGCTTCGCCATCGACGGGAAGTTCCGCACCTCCATCCTGACCGATCCGCCGAACGGCCGCATGCCGTCCCTCTCCGAGGCGGGGAAGGCTCGTCGTGCCGACTTGCATCCGTACGCCTACGAGAACACCGGCAGCGCCTGGTGGCTCGAGACCGGCGACGACCCGTACGACGGTCCGGAGACACTGTCGGTCCTCGATCGCTGCCTGTACCTGGGAGCGGCGGCGACTCCGGCTCGCCCGATTCTCTACAACAACCTGAAGACGATCACCCAGACCGAGGACCACGTGGTCATCCTGGTCGAGTGGATGCACTGGGCCAAGGTCGTGCGGCTGAACGCGGAGCACGCGCCGCCGGAGGTGCGTTCGCTGGGCGGCGACTCGATCGGCTGGTGGGAAGGCGACACCCTGGTGGTCGAGACGACGAACTTCCTCGCTCAGCCGGGCGTACCACGTGAGGGGCTGAAGGTGGTCGAGCGCTTCACTCGCCAGAGCGCGGACGGGTTGCTGTACGAGTTCACGGTTCACGACCCCGACTACACCGCGCCCTACGGCGGCGAGTTCATCTGGCCGCAGACCGAAGAGCAGAACTACGAGTACGCCTGCCACGAGGGCAACTACGCGATGGGCAACATCCTGCGCGGTGCGCGGCTGCTCGAGCGGGAGTACCTGGAACAAAAGGCGCAGGCGGAAAGCACGGGGTCCGGCTCCGGACTCGAGTGACCCCAGGGCGTTGATGGAGACGTTCTCTTACGAGGCTTGGGACCGCCTGCTGGCCGAGGTCGTCGCGGACGACGGCAAGGTCGACTACGAGCGTCTCGCGGACCGGCGCGTCCTGCTCAAGGAGTTCGTTGCCGAACTCGGCGCCGCGTCTCCGGAAAGCCGTCCGGACCTGTTCCCGGGCGAAGAGGACGGTCTTGCCTACTGGATCAACGCCTACAACGCGTTCACTCTGGACGCGATCGTGGACGAGTACCCGATCCGCTCGGTGTGGAAGACGCGCGACGGCCGGTTCTTCCAGCGTCGGCGGCACGTCGCGGGGAACGCGGCGCTCAGTCTCGACGACATCGAGCACGAGATCCTGCGTTCGGAGTTCGCGGAGCCCCGGATCCACTTCGCGATCAACTGCGGCGCGAACGGTTGCCCCGCAGTGCGACCCTCGGCTTACCGGGGCGAGGGTCTGCGCGACACGTTGCGTGAAGCGGCCGGGGCGTTCCTGGCCAACCGCTGGAACTGCCGCGTTGACCACGAGGCGCGCAGGATCTTCGTCTCCCGCATCTTCCGCATGTACGCCGAGGACTTCGCCCGCGGCGCCGGCACGCGGGAGGAGTACCGCAGCGGAGTGCTCCGTTTCGTGGCCGAGCACGCGGGCCTCGACCTGGAGCGGGTCGCCGGCTACGAGATCGTCTACAACACCTACGACTGGGGTCTGAACGACACCCACCGCGATCCGCAGATCGGCCCGATCACGTTCCATGAACCCGTGGAGCACTTCTCCGCGGCCGACGGCGAACTCCGGGAACTGCATCTCTACGAGGGTAACTTCTGCAACCGGGCCTGTTCCTGGTGCACGATCAACGGCTCGCCCGACGGCTGGTACCGGGCCTACACGCCCGAGGTGCTCGACCAGGCGCTGCGCACGCTTGCCGCGGACGGCAACCTGAAGTTCTACGGCGGCGAGCCGACGCTGCACACGCGGGAGATCATCGCCGCCATGCGCTACGTCCGTGAGAGGGGCTTCACCGGCCTGATCACGGTGTTCTCCAACGGCATTCAGGCGGAGAAGCTGATCTCGATCCTCGAGTCCGACCCGAAGAGCGAGGCGGTGCTGAACTACTCGATCTACCACGGCCGCGATGCGGATCCCATGCCTGCCTACGCGCGCGAGCGCCTGGAGGATTGGGCGCGGGCGAACCCGAACCGTATCTTCCAGGGCTACAAGGTCCTCTTCCACGCCGGTGGCGGCACCGACCGGGAGTTCGACCGCGACCGGGAGTCGGAGTACCACGGCATGGGCAACCGCTGCGTGCGCTGCTTCCCGGTGCTGACCACCAAGGGCAAGTTCCACGCCTGTCCCTTCGCCGCCGAGATCGACTCGCCTCACTTCGACCTCGGCGCCGTCCGCTCGGACTCCGGAACCGTGTTCGAGAACTACCGCAGCTTCCTGCGCTGGGTGGACGACGAGCTCGATCCCGCGGCGGCGGCGAAAGGTGTCTCGAGCTGCGAGATGTGCCATAAGCATCTGGGCGAACTGCCGGTTCCCGAGTTCACGACTGGTGAGAGTTCGGCCTAGAGCAGCACCCGTACTGCTCGCCCTGGCCGGGCTCGCCTACTGCGGCCTGTTCGCCGCGAACTCGCTGATTCGCGTCCGCACGTTCACGGCGGACTCGATGAACTACGTCGATGTCGCGCGGCGGGTGGCTGGCGGCGACGGGCTGGTGCAGTCGACCGGCGGGTTCAACCAGCCCTTCTACCTGTCGGGCGATCTGGACCTTCCGGCCGCCTTCACCGCCCAGCCGCCCGGGTATCCGCTGGCGATCGCCTTCCTGTCGCGTCTCGGCCTGGACGCCGCGGACGCGGCGCTGGTCGTGTCCGCCGTGGCCTACGTAGCGATCCTCGCGCTCGTCTACCTGCTCGGGAAGCGGATCGGAGGTTCGGCGGCCGGCGCGATCGCACTCGGTGTCGCTCTCCTCTACGTTCCGCTGACCCATCTGGGCCGAGCCGCCCTGAGCGAGTGCCTGGCCGTCGCCGTCGTGCTCCTGTTCTTCCTGCTGCTCGATCGGTATCGGGCAGGCCTGTTCCGCCGTGCGACCATTGCGGCGTTCGGGCTGGGCTTGCTCGCGGGTGCGGCGCTCAGTGTTCGCTACGCGCTCTGGCCCTTGCCATTCGTCGGGGTCGCAGCGCTCTGGCTCGCACTCAGGCCGAAGCCGCGGAGTGGCGGGACTTACGACTCTGCCGCGTTCGCAGCCGGAGCTCTGGCGCCGATTGCCGCGATTCTGGCCCGCAACGTGGTTGTCGAAGGAGGCCTGTTGCCAGCGGCGATGCCGGCCGTGCGTTCGCTTTGCGAGAACCTGAGTCTCGGCGTCACGGCGCTCCTCGGTGGCTGGCGCTCGACCACGGTCGGGAACTGGCCAGACGCTGTTCTTCTCATCGTCGCGCTGTCGGTTCTGGTGGTGCTTGCCGCTCGCGGCAGAGCTTCTTCCCTTCCCTGGCGGCGTCTACCCCTGCTGATCGGTGTCTGGGCGATCCTCTGCCTTGCGGCCGTCGTCTGGCGCGGCACCCAGGCCAACTTCGACCCCATCGGCGCCCGTTTGGCCTTACCCGCGACCGTGCCCCTCATCCCTGTGTTCGGCGCCCTGCTCGCCGGGGCCCTGCCACGAGTACGTCGCTTCGCCTGGCTACCCGCCGCGATCCTCGTTCTTTGCGCCGGCGGCGCATTCGTCCGCGAAGTGAACCTCTGGTCGTCAGGCCGAGACGCCCGTGCCGTCGAGTTCCGGAGCGAACGCCAGCAGTGGCTGCGCGACCACACAGGCGCCGGCGACCTCGTCATCGGCGGCGGCACGATGGACGTACCTTTCCTGGTCCCCGGCAGCTCAGCGATCTCCTACGCCGGCCTTCCCTACACCGAAGTCCTCACCTACCCGACGCTTGAACGCATCGCCGACCGCCACTGCCCGGCCTTCGACAGCCTTCTCCTCGTTGTCCGCCCCAATGTCCAGCTCGGCGGCACCCGCTCCGACGAAGACCCCAGCAACTGGCTCGGCCCCTTCATCGCCGACATCCGCGCCGGCCACCATGAGCCCTACCCGTTGCTCGAACCCCTCGCCGCACTCAACGAAGCCAGGATCTACAACGTCAGTTGTTCCTGACTTCGTCACGGACTCTGATCCTCTGCGCACGACTGCCTCAATCGTCGCGCTGCCCGATGACCCTGGCCGGCGGGTGCCCGCGCCGCTACGCCCGCGCCGCTACGCCGGCGCCTCGGCGACGCCGGATGCCCTGGCGCCGCCCCAGCGGTTGAAGCCCAGTTCGCCGCGGACGTCGGCTGTGCGCTCCAGCATCATTGCGTCGCTGGGGATGCCGGTCGAGTCGGCGACCCGCACGAGGCCGTTGAAGATGCCGACGGTCGCGGCGGCCTCGACGAACTTCTCGGGTCCGAGAGTTTCGAGGGCCCGGGCGCGGGCCGCGTCGAGGTCGTCCGTGGCCCGGACGACGGCTTCCGCGAACGCGGTCAACACGGCGCCGTCCTCCACGCCGCCGTCGGCGGCGTCCTCAACCGCCGCGCTCAGGTCGACTTCGGCTCCGACTGCGTCGCTGCTCGCCCGGAGCAGCATGGTGTGGGCGGTCGTTCAGTAGAAGCACTGGTTGAGGGCCGAGACCCTGGCCGCGAGCAGCTCGACCTGGGGGCGGGCGAGCGGGCGGTGGTCCCAGACCATGCGATCGAAGTCGGAGGCGGTGCCCGTGTACATGGCCGCGACCATGCGGAAGAAGGTGCGCACGCCCTCCGGCACCAGGCTCATCGCGCGCGCCACGTTGGCGCGCTTCCAGTCGATGACCTGGACCGGGACCCAGGCGCCGATGTCGCCCATACCGTCCGGCCGTTCGCGGGTCGGTTCGCCGGCCTCGGGTTCGGGAAACGGCTCGTGGTCGATCCCCATCGCCTCGCAGAAGGCGTCGGCGGCGGCCGTCGTGACAACGACCGAGGCGAGTTCGACGTAGTGCGAGTCGCCGATCTCGGCAATCACGCCGTTCGCCCATTCGCGGTCGAGGTGGGCCGGATCCGCTCCGATCTTGCGGGCTGCCTCGACTGCCTTCTCCGGCAGCGGCTCGCTCGGCTCGCGGCGGTCACGGCTCCACGGCGGTTCGTTGCGCTGGATGCGCTCGGCGCGGGCGAGAGCGGCGATCGCGACACGTTCGGGGCCGGTCCACCAAGTGCCGGGGCGGCCGATGTCGGCCCACGACCTGCGCAGCGCGGTGGCCATGTCCTCACGGACGGGAACGGGGAAGCGGCCCGCGGCGAAGCTCATCGTGTCCTCAGTACCTTTCGCCCGCCGTCACCTTTTCCAGGTGACGGGCGCCGCTCAGTGTGTTCGTGACCGCCCAGTTTCCTTCGTGGCAGGCGTACTCGAACATCTCGTTGTCCGGATCGAAATAGAGCGGGATGTTCACCGTCCAGGTGTCGGTGTAGTTCACCGGATCGTCGATCGTGACCGTCCAGTCCACGGTGTGCTCGTCGACGCGCGTGAAGCGCTCCACCGAGACGAGCTCCGTGCTGACCGGAATCCCCTTGATCCGGCCCTGGGAGCCGCTGGTCGCGATCCAGCCCTTCTCGGAGAAGTTCCTCGTCTCGACGACGAGCGTGTCGCCGTCCCAGTGGCCGCGGGAATCGCCGTTCCAGAGGTGGAGGTCCTCCGGGATCCGTTCCCGGCCGTCGACGGGGATGAAGCGGACGTCGTTGATCATCTCGGAGTAGATGACCACGTACTCCGGCGTCTGCGCGATCCGGTAGTTGTTGTTGTAGCCGGCCGGGAACAGGTGCCCGGGGACACCGCGCGTGATGCAGCGGTCCCAGACGCTCATGTGCTCGTACGAGTCGAACATCTTCACCAGGTTGTCGGCTCGCACCTGCTGCGCCTCCGGCCGCACCGGTACGCGGCCGGTCGGGGGATCGACGACCAGGGAGGTCCGCCGGCTGCCGACGATCCTGGTGCCCAGCTCCAGCCAGTGCAGGTTGTAGGCGCCGACGTTCTGGCCGGCTTCCGCCTTCTGCGCGGGCTGGTCCGCGCGGTTCTGGATCATGGCCTGGCGAGCGGCCTCCGCCTGGGCGACCTCTTCCTCGGTGAGGAACGCCTTGTCGCCCATCTCGACGGCCGTTCGAAGGGCGTGAGCGTGGTGTTCGTCCACAGTCCCTGAAGGTCGGGATGCCCCCAGGGGGTGCGGGGCGTCTTCCAGTCGTCGGCTGCGAGGGCAGGCGCCGCGAGCAGCGTCGTCGCCACGGCGAGAGCGAGCGTGGTACGTCCGATCACAGGTCTTCCTCCGTAACGGGTTCGGTGTTGGCGACGCTATCAAGTCGGCCGGCGCGTCAGTCCTCGTCCATCAGCGCCTGCGCCCGTCGCCAGCGCTCCAGGATCCGTTCCTCCCGTTCGTAGTCGAAACGGCCGGTGCCGGCGGCGTAGAGGTCCTTCTCGTCCGGCGGATTGTCGCGGAGATGGCGTGCGGTGGCACGGGTCGCGGTCTCCGGGTCGACTACTTCCCGGTAGCCCAGCAGGTTCCGGGCCTTCGACATGTCGAGAAGCTGGTTCGACTTCTCAGCGAGCGGGAAGACACCGCGGCAGAAGGGCGCCGGGACGCCGATCAGCTCCATCCCGGCGTCGAGTTCGTCGATGATGACCTCCGCTACGGCGCGGCAACTGATCACCCGTTCGTCGCCGGCGTTGAAGGCCTCTCCCGCGGCCTCGGGCCGCGTGGCGGCGAGGTAGACAAGCCGGGCCAGGTTCTCCGCGTAGCCGCGCTGAAAGTAGGTCACGCCGTCGTGGGGGAGGATCATGAACGGCCGCCGATCCAGGATGCGCTTGACCACCGCCCATTCGTGGTTCATCGGAGTGCGCGGGCCGTAGACGCCGGGATAGCGGAGGATGACGACCTCGAAGTCGCCGCGGCCGTGCTGCTCGAAGAGCTGGTCCTCGCCGGCCGCCACCTTGCCGGTGTAGTTCGCTGCGTCGTACTGGCGCGGCGCGAACTCCGGGATCGGCAGCGGAATGCGGCCCTCGGGCGTCGGCGGCTGCGAGCCCCTGTAGACGGGCTGGCCGGTGATGCCTACGAGGCGGCCCGTTCTGCCGGCAAGTTCGTCGGCGAGCGTGCGGAGACGACCGTACATGCATATCGCGAGATCCCACTCGCGTGACGCGAGCTTGGCGTGGATGTCGTCCCGGTCGCGGGCGTTGCCGAGGATGCGTTCCACCGGACCGTCGAAGTCGACGGGATGGCGGCCGGAGTGGAAGATGGAGACTTCGTGTCCCTCGCGGAGGAAGGTGTTGACGATTGGCGGGCCGCTGGGTCCGGTGCCGCCAACAACCAGAACTCTGCGCGCCGTCATGGCACGTTGTGCTGCGACGGAGCGCAGAGTTCTGGTGAGGTGGGGGCTGGGGCCAAACCCCGACTCTGGGAGGGGTTTGGCGGCGCTAGGATGTGTGCCATGGTCCGGAGTGTATGTGGGTTGTTGGCGGGGTTGGCTCTCCTGGCAGCGGCCGCCGCGGGTGCCGGGGCGCAGCAGCAGCCGGAACCGCTGCGAGTCTTCACCGCCGAGCAGGCGGAGCGTGGACGGGCGCTTTACGAAGAGATCTGCGTCGAATGCCACCTCTCGAGCCTGGCCGGCGCGAACGAGGCGCCTCCTCTGCTCGGCGCGGACTTTCTCGACGCGTGGGGAGCCGGCGTCGTGGTCGACCTCGCAGACACGATCCGGGTCACGATGCCGCCCGAGAACCGGAACTCCCTGACGCCGCAGCAGACCTTCGACCTCGCGGCCTTCGTGCTGCTACGGAATGGCGCATCCCCCGGCGATGAAGCGCTGATACCGGACAGCTCCGGTCTCGCCGTGTCACTGGGCAGTCTGGGGTTGGGGGGCGCAGCCGCCTCTTCGAGGGACTCAGCCGTGATCGCGGAACGCGCCGTCGGCGCTCCTGCCGAAGCGGAGGAGGAGCTCGTCACGCCGCCTGGGGAACGGGAGATCGAGGACTTCGAACCGGTGACGACCGAGATGCTGCTCGACCCGGACCCCGGCGACTGGCTGATGTTCCGGCGGACCTACGACGGTCAGGGCCACAGCCCGCTGGATCAAATCGACACGGACAACGTCGGCGACCTGCGGATGGCCTGGTCCTGGGCGATGGCGGATGGCGTGAATCAGCCGACGCCGCTGGTCTACCGCGGGGTCATGTACCTGGCCAACCCGGGCAACGTCATCCAGGCCCTGGAGGCCGACACCGGCACGCTGATCTGGGAGTACCAGCGTGGGCTGGAGGGCGATCTGGCGCGCGGGTTCAACCAGCTCCGGAACCTCGCGATCTGGGGCGACAGGATCTTCGTCGCCACGAAGGACGCGGCCATGCTCGCGCTCGACGCCCGGAGCGGGCGGCCGCTCTGGGAGACGCAGATCGCCGATCCGGCGAAGCGCTACAGGAACACGAGCGGTCCAATCGTGGTCGATGGGCTTGTGGTCAACGGCATCAACGGTTGTATCCGCTACTACGAAGACAGTTGCTTCATCACCGCTCACGATGCCGAAACCGGCGAAGAGCGGTGGCGCACGTACACCATCGCCCGTCCCGGTGAGCCCGGAGGCGACACCTGGGGCGATCTGCCGCTCATGCTGCGCGGCGGCGGCGACTCCTGGATTCCCGGTAGCTACGACCCTGAGTTGCAACTCGTCTACTGGCCGGTGGCGCAGGCCAAGCCCTGGGTGCCGGCGAGCAGGGGCCTGACGATCGACCACGAGGTGCTCTACACCAATTCGACCCTGGCGCTGCGGCCGGGCGACGGGAAGATCGTCTTCTACCGCCAGCACGTCCCCGGCGAGGCCCTCGACCTCGACGAGGCGTTCGAGCAGGTCCTGGTCGACCGCGGTGGACGGAAGCTCCTGCTCACGTCCGGCAAGCACGGCATCCTGTGGAAGCTCGACCGTACGGACGGCTCCTTCGTCGCGCTCGAGGAGATGGTGTTCCAGAACGTCTTCGACTACATCGACCGCGAGACCGGCGAAGTCCGCTACCGCGAGGACATCGCGTCGGCCGAAGTCGGGGAGTGGGTCTCGGTCTGTCCCAGCACGGCCGGAGGCCACAACTGGCAGGCCTCCTCCTACAGCCCCGCGCACGGGTTGTTGGTCGTGCCGCTGAGCCAAAGCTGCCTCGACATCTCCGGCCGTGAGCCGCGCTTCGAAGAGGGGGCGGGGGGCGAACGCGCGGACCGCAAGTGGTTCGAGATGCCCGGCACGGACGGACGCCTCGGCAAGCTCGCGGCCTACGACGTGGACTCGATGGAGGAGGTCTGGAGCGTCGAGCAGCGGCCGGCCTTCCTCACCGCGGCGCTGACGACGGGCGGCGGCGTCGTCTTCGCCGGCGATATCGACCGCCGTTTCCGCGCCTGGGACACGGCAACCGGCCGCGAACTCTGGGGTACCCGCCTGCCGACTTCCGTGCAGGGCTTCCCGGTCAGCTACGACGTAGACGGCGTCCAGTACGTGGCGGTGTCCACGGGTCTCGGCGGAGGCAGTCCGCGTTTCGTGCCGGCGGCCGTCAGTCCGGAGATCCGTTACCCCCGGAACGGCAACGGGCTGTTCGTGTTTCGCCTGCCGTAGTGAGCTGGCGCCAGTAGGGTCGCCGCTTCGCGGCGCGGTCTTTCCCAAGCCGGCGGGGGCGCTGGCGCACCCGGTGCAAGCTCCTGATGCCGCCTTGGTTATAGTTCAGGCCATGCAAAGGAACAGCCTGGTCGCGTCGCTGCTCGCGCTACTGGTTCTCGCCGCGGCTGCCGTTGCGCAGTCGCAGGACGGCGCCTGGGATGCGCCCCGGACGCCCGACGGCGATCCGGATCTGAACGGCATCTGGCAAGCGATGAACAGCGCCCACTGGGATCTGGAGGCTCACGCCGCTCAGCGCACGCCGGTGCCCGCGTACGGAGCCCTGGGGGCCATTCCGGCCGGGCTGAGCGTGGTCGAGGGCGGCAGGATCCCATACCAGGACTGGGCGCTCGAGCAGCGCAACGCGAACCGGGCCGACTGGTTGAACCTCGACCCGGCGGCGAAGTGCTTCATACCCGGCATTCCGCGGGCCAACTACATGCCCTTGCCGTTCCAGATCGTGCAGACGCCGAAGGCGGTCTTCTTCGCCTACGAATGGGGCGGCAACAGCCGGCCGGTCCGGCTTGATCGCCCGGGTACCCGGGCGGAGTTGCCGTCCTGGATGGGGTACTCGCTCGGTCACTGGGAAGGCGACACCCTGGTGGTCGAGGTCACCGACCAGGTTGCCGATACGTGGTTCGACGCCTCGGGCAACTTCCACAGCGAGGAGCTTGAAGTCGTCGAACGGTACACGCGCACCGGACCGGACTCGATGCACTACGAAGCGACGATCACCGACCCGAACGTGTTCACCGAGCCGTGGACGATCAGCATGCCGCTCTACCGGCGCCTTGAGGAGAACGCGCGCCTGCTCGAGTTCAAGTGCATTCCGCTCGGGGGAGAGGACGCGGCCTACGGCCATCTGCGCCGCGGGGCGACGCCACAGCAGTAGAAGGAGTCGAAGCCATGAAGCACCGACCGTCCGCAAGCACCGTCAGTTTCGTCGTCGCCGCCCTGGTTGCCACCGGGGCCGTGTACGCCGAGGACGAGGAGCTCGTCACGTCCTGGGGCGTTCCCGACCTGCAGGGGACCTGGGACTTCCGCTCGATCACGCCGCTCGAGCGGCCCGCGGAATTCGGCGACAAGGCGACGCTGACCGCCGAAGAGGCGGCGGCCCTGGAGCAGCGGCGCAGGGAGGCGCGGGCCGCGCGGGAAACCTCAGGCGTACCCGACGTCGATCCCAGCCAGGGAGATGTCGACGTGGGCTACAACTCCTTCTGGCTCGATCTCGGCGAAAAGGTGTCCGGCACGATGCGGACCTCTCTGATCGTCGACCCGCCGAACGGCCGGCTGCCGAAGATGACGGACGGGGCGATTCAGCGGGTCAACGAGCGCTACGCCCTCTGGGGCCAGCCTCCGGCCGGCCCGGAAGAGCGGAACTCGTACGAGCGCTGCATCGTCGGTTTCAATGCCGGCCCGCCGATGACGCCGGGCGCCTACAACAACATGATGGAGATCTTCCAGTCGCCGGGCTACGTCGCGGTCATGACCGAGATGATCAACGACCACCGGGTCATCCCGACCGACGGCCGCGAGCACGCCGACGAGAGCATGCGCTTCTGGAAGGGCGACTCGTCCGGGGTCTGGGACGGCGACACGTTCGTCGTGACGACGAAGAACTACACCGAGCACACCGCGTTCCGCGGCACCGGCCCGAACCTGGTCCTGACCGAGCGCTTCACGCGCACCGGCCCCGACTCGCTGCTCTACGAGTACACCGTCGACGATCCCGAGTCCTTCGAAGCTCCCTGGACGAGCGCGCTCGAGATGCGGCGGAGCGACGATCCGGTTCTCGAGTACGCCTGCCACGAAGGCAACCGCGCGATGACCCTCATGCTTCGCGGCGCGCGTCACCGCGAAGCGCAGGGCACCGCCGAAGACGGCAAGGACTGGCTGGCTAGCTGGTACGGCGGCCAGAACCGCGTCGACGCGGCGCGGGAGGCGCTGGAGGCGGCGAAGGAGGAGCAGGACCAGTAGGGTCTGCCGGGCCCTCTTCGGCGACCCGGTCAAGCGGGTGCAGTCGGTTGCGTCGTCTCAAGAGCGCGGATAGCAAGGCATGGAGAAGAAGTTCGATGCGGACAACGAGCCGCTGGCTCAATCGCTCGGCTCTTCCGGGTTGATGGTGGAGATGCCGTAGTGTGGCGCGATGCGCGACACAGAGTTGTACGGTCAGATTCTTGGTATCGAGAGTTCCTGGGAGGTGACGGAGGTCGAGCTGCGGCTTGACTCCGGCGAGGTGGAGGTGTT
>JAPOXA010000051.1 GCA_026707325.1 Acidobacteriota bacterium
GCGCCAGCGCCGTCATGCAGCCCGGTACGGTCGTCCACCAGAGCCTGGCGACAGGGGTCATCGACGGCGTCGCCGTCTCCCCCTCGGGGATCGTCACCTTCCAGCTTCACGAGCCGGCCGGCTACCTGACCACCTGGCTTCCCGCGTCCGGTCTGCCCTTCGTCCTGCTGATGAATCAGGAGGTGTACGACGGTCTCTCTCCCGAAGCGCGGGGCTGGGTCGACGAAGCCGCGGACGTCTCACTGTCCATGGCGGGGGCCGTTGCGTACGAGCGCGCGGGCGCCGAGGGAGTGCGCCTGGCGGAAGAGGCCGGCGTCGAAATCATCGATCTTCCGGAGAGCGAAGAGCATCGGTTCGAACGGGCCATCGCCTCCGTGCGTGAAGCGGGCCTCGAGCGCCAGGTGGGCGAAATGACGGCTGGCGAGATCATCCGCCTGTTCGCGGGACCGGAAACCGGCGAGCCGCCACGTCGCCGACGATGACGACGCAGGGCGGGTTGATCCGACCTGAGAGGTCTCCAGCCGCCAGCTTCTGAAGGGTGCAGCGTACGGTCCTCTGCTCGGACGAAGTCGCCCGCTCGACCACTGCCACCGGCGTTGCAGGCCGCCGTCCGGCAGCGATCAGGCCGCGGCCGATACGCTCCAGGCGGCGCGCCGGCATCAGGACGACCACAGTGTCCGCTCCCGACAGCCCCGCCCAGTCCGGTTCGCCGCCTTCGGCGTTCCGCGCCGACACGACGGCAAAGCCAAGAGAGACCCCGCGATGCGTCAAGGGGATGCCGGAAACGGCCGGTGCGGCCACGATGCTGCTCACGCCGGGGACGACCTCGCACGGCACGCCCGCGGCAGCACATGCCTCGATTTCCTCGCCGCCGCGGCCGAAGACCGTCGGATCGCCTCCCTTGAGCCGGACCACGTGAGCGCCGTCGAGCGCCCGTTCAATCATCAGGTTCTCGATCCGGCGCTGCCGGGCCTGGACGTCGTCGCCGGGGCGCTTGCCGACGTCGACGATCTCGGCGCCAGCCTTCGCCTCAGCGAGAAGGTCTGTGGCCGCAAGCCGGTCGTGCAGCACGACATCGGCGGCCCGCAGACGCTTCAGGCCGAGGACCGTGATCAGTTCGGGGTCACCAGGCCCGGCCCCGATCAGCGTGACCCGTCCCGAGCCACTCACCGATCCGGCTCCTCGGCCGCGACGCCCATGATCTGCTCCGCCCGTTCCCGGGCTTCGGCGGCCTTGCCCTCGCGGAGCAGGTGCAGGACCTCCGAGTCGACCAGTTCGTACCAGCGCCGGCGCCGCTCCTCGAACTCCGGCACCGTGCTCGCGAGCGGCGCGCGCAGCCGTCCGGCAAGCTCAAGCAGCGCCCCGTACTCGGGACCCAGCTCCCGCTCCAGCCGCTCCCGAAGGCGCACCGCCAGCGCCGGAGCGCGTCCGGAGGTCGAGATCGCGACGACCAGATCGCCGCGTCGCACGAGAGCCGGCATGATGAAGCTGCAGTGCTCGAGGTCGTCCTCGACGTTGGCGAAGATGGCGCGCCGCTCCGCCTCCGCGAAGAACGCCCTGTCCGACGCCGGCTCGCCGGGCTCGGCCAGGGCCAGTGCCGCACGTTCGAGATCTCCTGGCCGGTACGGCCGGGCCACGTGCTCGATCTCTCCCCCCAGAGCCCGTTCCGCCAGCTCCGGAGTCAGTTCGGGAGCGACCACGCGCACTCGGGCTCCGCAACGCAGCAGATCGGCAACTCTCCGTTCGGCAACCGGACCACCGCCCTTGACGACGACCCGCCGCTCGGCGAGCGAGAGGTAGACCGGGTAGTAGGCAGGCTTGAGCGGGTCGCCGCTCAACGCGGCTGCAGGACGTGGAGGCCGCATTCCTTGCCGGTCTGGGATTCCCACCACCAGCGACCCCCGCGGGCACCCTCACCGGGGCGCGATGGACGGGTGCACGGCGCGCAGCCGATCGTCCGGTAGCCCCGGTCGTAGAGCGGGTGATACGGCACACCCTCCTCGTGGATGTAGCCCCAGACCTGGTCTTCGGTCCAGTCGAGCAACGGACAGACCTTCACCAGCCGCCCCCTGGTCCGGGTGACCCGGTCGACCTCCACCTTGTTCAGAACGTCGCGAGTCGGGGTCTGATCGCGGCGCAGGCCGCTCAACCAGGCCGGCGTGCGGGCCAGCGCCCGTCGCATCGGCTCCACCTTGCGCACGTTGCAGCAGCGCTGCCGCCCGTCCACCGAAGCGTAGAAGAGATTGGGGCCTTCCCGCTTGACGAGGCGCGCCACATCCGATGCCCGCGGCGCCACGATCTCCACGTCCACGCCGTAGTGCAGCCGGACGTGCTCGATGTGCCGGAAGGTCTCCTCCGGCAGCCGGCCCGTGTCGAGCGTCACGATCCGCACCGGCAGGCCGAGCTGGCGGCACATGTGGAGAAGCACCATGCCTTCGGCCTGGAACGAGGTCGCCAGGGTCAACTCGCTTCCCCAGCGGCCGTGAGCCCAACGCAGGACCTGCTCCGGCGTCGCGGGTTCCAGCTCCATGGCCCAACCGAGGACGCAGAGATCGCCGTCGGCCGCCAGGCCCGGAAACTCCAGAACGGCCCCGGCCTGACCATCCCGAATCACGCCGTCCTGGCTCGTCTGCACACTCATTTGTGACAAATACGATCACAAATGTCTCAGGGTTGCAATGACACCTGAGGTCAGAGGGAACGGAGGGCCGTCGCCAGCGCGTCCAGGTCCGCGCGGTCGTTGTAGACCTGCGGCGCCACGCGGATCGCCTCGCCACGAACGGAGACGAAGACGCCGGCGCGTCGCAGCGTTGCCACCGTCTTCTCGACGTCGAGGCCCCGGGCACTGCGGAGCCCGAACAGGTGGGCGCCCCGCCATGCCCGGTCCTCCAGTTCGAAACCCGCCTCGCGGAAGACGTCTTCGAACGGATCGAGCAGGCTCTCGCAGTACTCCTGAACACGTTGCGGCTCCCACTCGAGCACCATGTCGAGCGCGGCGTTCAGCATCGGCACCTGAATCTGGTTGCTCCGTTCGCCGACGTCATAGCGCAACGCGCCCGGCCGGTAGGACTCGACGTACTCGATCCGGCCCGCGACGAAACGGTCGCTTCCTTCGCGCGCCGCCCACGGCTCCTCCAACGGCACTCCCCCGTCGAAGCGCTCGCCGAACCAGGCCAGACCGCTCTGATACGGGCCGAACAGGGTCTTGTAGGCGGCGACGACCAGCGCGTCAGGCGCCACCTTCTCCACGTCGAACGGCAGCGCTCCGATCGACTGGGTGCCGTCGATCACGAAGGCGGCGCCCGCCGCGCGGGCGCGCCGCCCGATCGCCGCGACGTCGAAGCGGGTGCCGTCCGCCCAGTGGACAATTGGCGTTGCCACGACCGCCGTCTTCCGGTCGATCGCCCGGAGCAGTCGACGGTTCCACGAGGCCCCCGGACTCGGCCGGCCCCTGGCGGATCGTTCGACCACCCGGAGTTCCGCGCCAGTCTCCTTCGCCTTCCGCATCCAGACGTAGACGTTGCTCGGGAACTGGTCGCCCAGGATGACGATGTTCTGGCCGCTCCCGACCGGCACGTTGCGGGCGGCCGTCGCGATGCCGTACGACACCGCCGGGATGATCGCCACCCGCTGCGGGTCGGAACTCCCGATCAGCCGTGCGAAACGCTCCCGCAGCGCGTCCGTCTCGGCGAAGAAGTCGTCCGCCACGATCTTGGACGGGTCGCGCCGCCGCGCCATCCCGCGCAGGCCTGCCTCTTCGACCTCGCGAGCGAGCGGCGCCATGTAGGCGCAGTTCAGGTAGTGGACGTGCGGCGGCAACTGGAACCGGTAGCGCTGGCAGGAGAGCACGAGGCGGCGATCCAGACGGCCCTATGCCGCGGCCAGGGCGTTATCCAGATCCCGGACCAGGTCGTCCACCGTCTCCAGACCGATCGAGAGGCGCACGACCTCCGGACCGGCGCCGGCGGCCGCGCGCTGTTCATCCGTCAACTGCCGGTGCGTCGTCGACGCCGGATGGATGATCAGCGAGCGGGCATCGCCGATGTTCGCCAGGTGCGAGAACAGCTCGCACTTCTCCACGACCCTGACGCCCGCCTCGTAGCCGCCCCGCACGCCGAAGGTGAACACGGCGCCCGCCCCATTCGGCAGGTACTTCTCCGCCAGCGCGCGGTACGGACTGGTCGGCAAACCGGCATGGGACACCCACTCGACCTTCGGGTGTTCGGTCAGCCACTCCGCCACCGCCAGGGAGTTCCGGCAGTGGCGTTCCATGCGCAGCGCGAGGGTTTCCGTGCCGAGCAACGTGAGAAAGGCGTTCATCGGCGCCATCGAGGCGCCCAGGTCTCGCAGGCCGACCGCGTGCGAATGGACCGTGAAGGCGAGGTCACCGAACGTCTCGCTGAACTTCAGGCCGTGGTAGGCAGGCTCCGGCTCCGAGAGGCCCGGAAAACGCCCGGACTCCGACCAGTCGAACCGACCACTGTCCACCACGGCGCCGCCGATCACCGTGCCGTTGCCGGACAGGAACTTCGTCGCCGAATGGACGATCAGATCGGCGCCCCACTCGAACGGTCGGCAGAGCCAGGGCGTTGCGAGCGTGTTGTCGACGATCAGCAGGGCGCCCGCGGCCCGGGTCAGTCCGGCCAGGGTCTCCAGATCGGTTACCACGCCGCCGGGGTTCGCCAGGCTCTCGACGAACAGCGCCTTGGCGCCCCGATCCAGGACCGCCTCGACCGCGGCAAGGTCCTCCGTGTCGACGAAGTCGCAATGCCAGTCGAACTTCGGGAAGGTCCGGCTGAACTGCGTGACCGACCCGCCGTAGAGCTTGTTCGACGCCGCGAACCGCTCTCCGGCTTCGATCAGCGGAAAGAAGGCCAGGACCTGGGCGGCGTGGCCCGAAGCGGCGCAAGTCGCCCCGCACCCGCCTTCCAGGCTGGCGATGCGCTGCTCCAGCGCGGCCACCGTCGGATTGCCGAGCCGGGAGTAGATGAAGCCGAAGGTCTGGAGATTGAACAGGGACGCCGCGTGGTCCGCGTCGTGGAACGCATAGGCGGACGTCTGGTGGATCGGGGTCTGGCGCGATCCTGAAACGGGATCAGGGCCGGCGCCGGCGTGAATCATCCGGGTTTCGAAGCCCCAGTCGGAAACGGCGCCGCCCTCCGGGGCTGGTGTTTCATCAGTCATGGCGGCGGAGTCTACGCCGACCGCCGTCGGTCGTCACCCCGCGCCTTCGTCACGCTTCGCCGGCCGTGGCCAGCGGCTGCTGATCACGCCGCGGTCGAAGCCGCCCCAGCCCAACTCGCCCCAAATGCGGCCGTACTCGATCTTCGGGCAGCGGTTCATGATCACGGTGAGTCCGGCGGCTTCCGCCTCGGCGGCGGCCTCGTCGCTGCGTACGCCGAGCTGCATCCAGACCACCTCGAACCCCTTCTCCGCCCGCAGCCGGATGGCTTCCCTCGTGATCTCGAGCGCGGCCTCCGAGCCGCGGAAGACATCGACCATCTCGACCGGCGCCGGCACCTCCGCCAGGGAGGCGCGGGCCCTCTCCCCCAGGATCGACGAGCCCGCCGCCGCCGCCCGCGGATTCACCGGAATCACCCGGTATCCCTTCTCCTGCAGGTACTTCATCGCGAAGTTCGAGGGCCGCTTCCAGTTCGGCGACGCGCCGACCATCGCGATCGTCCGCACGCGGCGGAGAATGCCGGCGATCAGGGCGTCACTGTAGCGGAGAGCGGACACCACGGCGCAGATGTTAGCGCCGACCCGTACCCGACACGGTGTCGAAGCTCGGGTCGATCTCCACCGCTCTCTTGGAAGGCCAGCCCGCTGGTCGAGCCTGCCTCCGGCCAACGAGGGGCCCCTTGTTAGGATCGTCCGCATGGCCACGGTCTCTCGGTTGTCCGCGACGCACTGGGTGGTCCACCTCGGCCGGCAGACCGACTCCAAGGTGACGGTTGAACTGCGCATGAGCGAGGACCAGGCGGGGGACCTCGCCAAGCTGGAGACCAGCCGCATCGCGGAGCTCAACCCGGACATTGCGCAGCCGACCGAGAACGTCGGTTCGGCCGTGCTCACGCTCCTGGCTTCGGTCCTCGCTATCGGTCGCGTCAAGGAACGCCTGAGAACGGCGGACCAACAGGAGATCATGCACCTGATCGACGACGAGGTCGCCGCCGAGCGTGCGAGTCGTCCTTGACACGAACATCCTCGTCAGCGCGCTCATCACCAAGGGCACACCGCCGGATCAGTTGTACAGGGCGTGGCTTCGGGGCGACGTTGAACTCGTCACCTCGCAGACGCAGATAGACGAGCTTCGAGCGGTCCTCGGTCGCCCACGCCTGCGCCGATACGTCGACCCCGACGAAGCCGACCGGATGGTCCCGGCTCTTCATCTGAACGCGACCGTTCTACAGGACATCCCGGTAACGAGGCGGTCGCCCGACACGAAACGCCGGAACGCGTGGGGCGTGGCTGCCTTCAGTAGCACCATCATCGTCAGAACGCCGACGAACACGCGCCGGTTCCCCTCTTCCGGCAACATCCTCAACGTCGAATCGAACAGGGCCACGGCTCGAATCGCAGCACGGGCGCTGAGCTTCGCTTCGCCGAGAAAGACCCTCAGTTGCCGGAGTGGCTCATAGGGGTCGAAGCCCCGATCACGGCTGGCCAACACCTCCCGGACTTGTCTCCTCTTCAGCTCTCGTTCCACCAGTCTCTCGACGGATACCGCCGGCAGTCTGACTTCCATGTGGATCAACCGGTCCAGGTAGCCGCGGCCATCGAACTCGGCGCCATGGAGCTGCTTCACGGTACGAGACAACTGGTCGAGGTGAACTGCGAACACGAAGTGGACGCCGTCGATCGAGAAGGCGTGCTTGGACCACTCCAGAATGCCGACCGCATGGTCCGGACGGCACCGGTCGAGTTCGTCGACAAGTAGAACGACCCGGCCGTGCTCCTTCACGGCCTCCTGGAGCCGAAGCCGGAACTTCTCAACCGGAGGCTGCGAGTCCGACAACACCCGGCGAAGGGCCCGCTGACCCAGATTGCGACCGCCCGGCGGCGCAAACTCGGCGACCAACTCGGGCAGGACAGCCTCGGCCGCCTCCTTCAGGCCACTCTTCCACCCCTCGTCCCCGAACGCAGGGCCAGCCGCTTTCAGCAGGGACTCCAGCGGGTGCTGGTGATCCTGCTCCCAGGCGTCAAGCACCGCGACACCGAAGCCGTGCTGCCTCAAGAGCACCTCGAGGAACCGGAGAACCGTCGTCTTGCCCGTGCCATAGCCGCCATCGATGGCCACGACATGCGACTCGCGGAAACTGTCGATAGCGCCTGCGATGCTCTCGACCATCTCCTTGCGGCCGAGCAGGTCCTCCTTGAATGGTTCCTCAACCGAAGGCCTGATCTCCGATTCCCGCAGGCTCCTGCCCTTCACCGTCTTCTCCTGTGCGTCGTCCGCACGGCTATCCGGTCGACCGCATTCACGTCACCACCCCAACGCCGAAGCCGACTCTACGCCGCCTCATAGACGCTCTTCCCGGCGCCCTGGTAGCTCGCGTAGACGTGCTGGAACACGGCACTCGCCTTCTGCTGAAAGAGATCCGGCGTGTAGGAACCAGGGAGCCCGGCGTCCAGGTGCTCCTCGATCGTCACCCGAACGTCCGCGCGGGCCTGTCGTCGGTTGCGCCAGTCGAGGGTCAGCTTGCCCGCCTTGAGGGTCTCGAGGAGTTCCCGGGCCGTGGCCTTCACCCGCTTCCGCTCGGCCGACGTCAGTTCCATCTCGGGCTTCGTGAGGATGTCGAAGACGGCGAGCTCCTCCTGGTCGAGTTCCTCGCCGAGAGCGCGCCGATCCTCCTCGTTGAGTTCCTCCGCGAACTCGAACAACCGCCGAACGTGCTCCTCGACGTTGGCGCTGCCTTCGTTGTAGGCGTCGATGCGGGCCTGGAGTTTCTCCAGGTAGTCCGTCCGGGTGGGGTTTTCGCGGACCATCCGTTCCACCCGGCGCGTCAAGAGGGACGTGAGCTTCTCCTTGAACGTCCGCTTTCTCGACCGCTCGAACTTCGCCGCCAGCTTCTCGAAGTCGATGGCGCTCAGATCCGTCGAGTAGCGGCCGCCCTCGCCGATGGTGTAACCCTCCGCCTCGATCGACTCGTCGAGCAGCGCCTCGACCTGCTTCATCGTAAGCGAGATGTCCGCCGGCGGATCGAGCGAGCGGATCCGGCCGGCGAGCACGGACAGCAGCTTGACGCGAGGCCGGAACTCCTGGGCTCGGACATCCGGCAAGACCGCCCTGAACAGCCGGTCGACCGCGCCGGCCATGGCAAGAAACCGGCTCTTGATCTCCGCCGTTGCGACGAGGGCATCGACCGCGTCGGCCAGCGCCTCGAGCCGGCGGAATCCCACCTCCCGCTCGATGGCGTCAAGCTCGACGCTCTGCTCGCGGCAGAACGCTTCCGCTTCCCTGAGGGACTCCCGGACGCCGGCGATCAACGCTGCCTTGTCTTCCGCCGGAGAGGCGTCGCCGCCACGGCCGGCGCCGTAGATCGCCAGCGCCCGCTCGAGGTCCCGGAACACGCCGACGTAGTCGACGATCAGGCCCGCCTCCTTCTCCGGGTACACGCGGTTCGCCCTGGCGATCGTCTGCATCAGGGTGTGGTTCCGCATCGGCTTGTCGAGATAGAGCGTCGAACAGCTCGGCACATCGAAGCCGGTCATCCACATGGCGCAGACGAAGACGAGGCGGAACGGGTCGTCGGCGTCCTTGAACTTCGTCTCCAGGTCTTCCTCGACCATCCTGCGACGGTGACGCCGGAAATCGAGGCCCTTCGCCTTCATCTCCGCGACCTCGTTCTGGGCAAGCGAGACGACGACCGCCATGTCCGTCTCCTCCATCCAGGCGAGCCGGTCCTCGATCTCGGCTACCGCCTCGAAGGCCTCTCCCGAAAGTGCGGACCGCTCCTGCTTCAATTCCTCGATGCGGCCCTCCCAGCGCGTCCGTACCTTGTCGTGCATGCGCACCGCGGTCGCCTTGTCGATCGAGATCACCATTCCCTTGCCGCGGAAGCCGCGCTCGGAGAAGTGGCGCACGAGATCCTCCGCCACCGCGTCCAGCCGGTCCTCCCTCGTAATCAGGTGGTACTCGCGGGCGAACTCGCGATCGAGCTTCTCCTCCTGCGCCTCGTCGAGCGCTGATTCTTCGAGCAACCGCTCCATGTCCTCGTTCAAGTCCCGGTTCGAGAGCTGCAATTCGGGAACGCGGTTCTCGTAGTACAGCGGCACGGTGGCGCGGTCCTCCACCGACTGCCGGAAGTCGTAGACGCTGACGTAGTCGCCGAAGACGTCTCGCGTCCGCTCCTCTTCTCCCTGGATGAGCGGAGTGCCGGTGAAGGCGAGAAACGCCGCGTTCGGCAACGCCTGCCGCATGTTGAGGGAAAGCGCGGCGTACTGGCTGCGGTGCGCCTCGTCCGTGATGACCACGATGTCATCCCGCCCCGAGAGCACGGGGTGCGCCTCGCCCGGGGCATCCGTTCGGAACTTGTGGATCAAGGTGAAGACGTAGCGATGGTCCTCGCGCAGCAAGCGCCGCAGTTCCCGGCTGTTCGCCGCTTGCGCTTCCTTCTTGCGGACAACGCCGGACGACGCGAACTGCCTGTAGATCTGCCCGTCCAGTTCCTTGCGGTCGGTGACGACCAGGAAGGTCCAGTTGCCGGATACGCGGCGCAGCGTCTTCTGGGCGAAGAAGATCATCGAGACGCTCTTGCCACTGCCCTGGGTGTGCCAGAACACGCCCAGCCGTCCCTGACGACCGCGAATGTCCGCCACCGCCTCGAGTGCGTTGTTCACACCGAGGACCTGGTGGTTCTTGCCGAGCAGCTTGATCAGCCCATCGGACGCCTCCTGGAAGAGCGTGAAGTTCTCGACCAGATCGAGCAGCCGCGTCGGTTCGCACGCGGCCCGCAGCACCGTCTCCAGAGAAACGCGGGGCGGCTCCTCCTCGCTCGAGACGCGCTTCCACTCGGCGAAGTGTTCCCAGCCGGCGGTCATGCTGCCGAGCCGGCTGTCCAGGCCGTTGGAGAGGAGGATGAGCGCGTTGAACCAGAAGACCTGCGGAATCTCCTCCTTGTAGTGGCTCAGGTTGCCGTCGTAGGCAAGCTCCAACCGCCGATGCGCCGCCTTGAGCTCGACGAACAGGAGCGGCAGGCCGTTGACGAAACCTGCCAGGTCCGCCCGGCAGCGGTACATCTCGCCCGCGACCCAGAACTCGGAGCAGAGCAGGAAGTCGTTGTTCGCCGGTTCGTTCCAGTCGATGACCCGGATGCGCTCGACCTCCTCGCTGCCGTCATCCGCCGCTGGAACCGCGACGCGCACTCCGTCCTTCAATACACGGTAGACCTCGCGGTTGGCGGCCGCCGGGCTCATCGCCGACCGGTCGCGGACGAGCTCCGCGACCGCCGCGTCGACCGCCTCTTCGCTCGCTTCCGGATTGAGGTGAAAGAGCGCCGGCCGCAGCCGCGAGGTCAACACGACCTCGGCCTCCGTCTCGCGCCCCAGCGCGCTCCTGCCGTCGGTGCCGGGCCGTCCGAACTCGCCGTACGCGTCGACCGTCTCCCAGCCCAACTCCCCCAGCAACTCGACCGCCGGACGCTTGACCAGCGCGTCCTCGGTGTTGCGGTCCCGAGTCACGCAGGAGCCAGGGCGGCAGCCCGGTACGGGAAAGGCACGGCGGCGCGGCCCGCCGTCATCCGGCCGGTCCAGCTCGCATCCGGAGCAGCAACGACCGGAGGTGCGGAACGTAGGTCTTCACCGCCCGGTAGAGCGCCAGCGCCTGCTCCTGGTCGTACTCGTGAACGGTCGCGTTCCGCGCCTTCCGGATGCGGGCCCAGATTCGGTCGTCATCGATCAGGCCCACCCGGAAGGCGGCCTGGAGCCGCTCGAAGTTCGAATGCCCCCGTTCGTTTGGCGACATCCGGTGCATCGACGCCAGATACGTGTCCAGCGCCTTGAGCAGCGTCTCGAACGCAACGTTGAACCGGTGAACCGTGGCGTCCAGGTTCACGTATTCCTCGTCCAGAGGCTTCCGGGCCACCGCCTCCAGCCGCGCGAGGCTCTTCTCGACGTTGTTCAGCCGGCAGGCCAGCTTCGTCTCGCTCAAGGCCCTTCCTTCCGTTCGAAGAGCACGATGCCCTCCGTCAGGACATTCTCCCGCATCGGGGCGTTGCTCGCCTCGAACCGCGTGCAATCCACCTTCAGGAGGGTGTCGACGCGGTCCCGTTCCAGGCAGGCGAGCACTTCGAGCCACTCGTCTTCGCCGGCGTCGCCGCAGAACACGCAGAGGTCGATGTCCGAACGCTCCTCGTGGTCGCCGCGGGCGCGGGAGCCGAAGAGCGCGATCTTCTCGACGAAAGGCAGGGCAGCGATCTCGCGGAAGAACCGGTACTCGGTGAGCCGTTGGGGATCGCCCGCGTAGAGCGGCCGGGTGCGAACGGCTAGATCGGAGACGTCGAGGTCGCCGGAGATCAGCTTGGGAAGGAGAAGATCGCGGACTTGGCTTAACAACGAGTTCTTCTCCTCGAGGGTGTCCGAGAAGACGAACAACGGCGAAACAACCTTTCGAAAGCCGTCCGCCAGGTCCTCGGGAGGGCAGACAAACCGCCAGTCCCCAATCCGGGCTGGCAAGAGATGGAGCACGTTGGCACCGTTGGCTTGCTGCTTGACCTCGTCGGGGAATCTCGACCAACGCAGCACCGAGTAGAGAAACTCGGCCGGCAGTCCTCCGCGACTTGCCACGCGTACAAGGTCCATGGACATCACCCCGAAGTCCGCACCGAGCCGGGGAACACGGGCGGCCCGAGCCACGACTCGCCGTTCCTGGTTCATGTCAGTTATCGCAACGACAACATCGCCATTCCGCACCTTCTGCCCCTCACCGAAGGGGCCCGCATAGGCCTTGAGACCAGAACTGCGAAACCCGCCGTCCCTCTCGACACACTTGAGGCTGACAAAGGGTACGCCGCCTTCCTCGACAACGTCGCGGCCCCTGTACGACTTTCCTCGAAGAACCTCAGCTACATCCCTGATGGAAACGACGTTCCAGCCTCTCGGAATCCGCCCGAACGGCGAATCGACAAAGCGGGCACGTTCGTGGCCGGGGAACCGGAACTCCACGAACCACTCGCGGTAGAGGTGCCGCGCCGCTACCTCCAGGAGCTCGATCCGGCGCAGGCTGTTCTCTATCAGGTCGTCGTAGGCCGAGAGAAGCTCCGCGATCTTCCGTTGGGTGGCCAATGAGGGCAGAGGAATCGCGAAGGCACCCAAGGCCCTTCCCGATACCTCCTTGAATGTTGCGCCGGAGGCAATGGACTCGATCGCGGGCACATGCGCCTTTAGCGAGTAAAAGACGAACTCGGGGAGCGACAGAGCTTCATCGCAAACAAGGCTCCGAAAGCCCTGGTTCGTGGCCAAGGGTTGTCGCGCTAGCGCCACGTAGCCGATCGGCGCCCTGGACGAGAACAACACGGTCCGTCGCGGGACAAGACGGGCCGATGAACGACTGAGCCCCTCGTCGGTGAGATTGTTCGCGCCCACGCTGACGAAGCGGCTCTTTGAACGCGACAGATCCTTCGGTGTTATCCAGGGGACGTTGCCGCCGAACAGCGAAGGGTCTTTCCTGGAGGGAGTCCCTCCTCCCACGATCTTGGCCAGGTCTCGGATTCGGACCTGTTGCCACTCCGCAAGCTCAGCCGTCACTCCGCCTCCATCAGAAACTCCACGTTCTCCGCGATCTGCTCCTCTAACTCCAAGCCCTCAATGTTCAATCGCTCCAGTTCGTCGTGAAGATCGCGAAGCCGGGCCTTGAAGTCCACGTCCTCCGCCTCCCGCTCGGCCACGCCGACGTAGCGGCCCGGATTGAGGCTCCAACCCTGATCCTCGATCTCGTCCAGCGTCGCCGACTTGCACAGTCCGGGAACGTCCCGGTACGCGGGCTCTTCGCCGAACCGCTCGGCCAGCATCTCCGCGCTGTCGTGCAGGTTCTCCGGCGCCTCGCCACGGTAGAGCCGAGCGATGTTGGATAGGAACTCGATCTGCTTCTCCGACCAGTCCCTATGGGCGCGGTCTATCTGCCGGTAAATCTCACGGGCGTCCACGAACAGCACCCGCTCCTCCCGGTCAGTGCCGCCCTTCCCCTTGTCGAGGAACCACAGCGTGCAGGGCAGGGTGACCGTGTAGAAGAAGTTCGGTCCCACCGCAACGACCACATCCACGATGCCGCTCTCGATCAGCTTGCGCCGGATCTCGAGTTCCGAGTGGCCGGCGTCGGCGGCCGAGTTCGCCATGACGAAGCCAGCCCGCCCGCCGTCGGCAAGGGCGCTCGCGAACGCCTGGATCCACAGGTAGTTCGCGTTGTCGGCCCTGGGCAACCCGAAGCCGAAACGCGGGTCGTCCTTGAGCCGGTCCTTGTCGACCTCCCTGACGTTGAACGGCGGATTGGCCATCACGAAGTCGAAGCGGCCCGGCGATCGGTGGAGGTCCTCGTAGTACGAGTTGCCCTGCCGGATGTCGCCCTCCAGGCCGTGGACGGCGAGGTTCATCTTCGCGAGCCGGACCGTCTCGGCGACCCGCTCCTGGCCGAACACGGAGAGCGCGTCGCCGGCGCCCCGGCGGTGTTCGGCGACGAAGCGGGCGCTCTGGACGAACATACCGCCGGAACCGCAGGCCGGATCGAAGATGCGGCCGCCGAACGGCTCGATGACGCCGACGATCAACCGCACGATGGAGGTCGGGGTGAAGAACTCGCCCCCCTTCTGCCCCTCGCTCATCGCAAACTTGCCGAGGAAGTACTCGTAGATCTTCCCGAACACGTCGCCCTCTATGTCCATGGGGACGGAGTTCATGATCTTGAGCAGTTCGGCCAGCAGCGGGGCGCCAAAGCGGTTGTACGTCTTGGGCAGGACATCCTTCAGACCCGGATTGGCGTCCTCGATCGCCCGCATCGCCGCGTTCACGGCGGCGCCGACGTTCTCCCCCTCGGGAAGGTCGATCAACGCCCGGAAGCGCGCCCCTTCGGGGAGGTAGAGCACTCCGCGAGCCTGGTAGTCCACGGCGCCGATCTTCCGTCGCACGCTTCCGCCGGACTGGCTCTCGATCTCAACCCGGGCCGCGCGGAATCGGTGGTCCGCGTAGCAGAGAAACACGAGCCCGAGCACCGGCGTGGAGTACTCCGAGGCCTTGAGGGTCGAGTTCGCCCGGAGCTTGTTCGCGGCGTCCCAAAGCCGCGCTTCGATCCGACTACCGTTCTCGGTCACTCCCCCCTCCCTACAAGTGTGTCGCCTCAACCAAGCGTTTCAGCTAAGCCGGCACGGAGGCCGTTCTCACCCAATCACCTGATTCTAGGTCTACGTCGGCGGATGGGCCCTGAGCCCCTCCTCGTCCGGCTCCGTGCCCCAACCCGGCGTCTCCGGCACGATCAGGCAGCCGTCCTCGAACTCGGGCTCGTGGGTGAACACCTCGCCGTCCCAGGGCAGCCGGTCGATGTCCGTCTCCATGATCCGCAGGTTCGGCACCGCCGCGCTCATGTGGGCGTTCATCATCGTCGCCAGGTGGCCGTAGTAGTTGTGCGGCGCCACGTTGACCTCGTAGGCGCCCGCCAGGGCGGCGATCTTCATCGACTGCCAGACGCCGTTCCAGACGGCGTCGATGATCGCCACGTCCACGGCCTGGTTGCGCAGGAACGGCAGGAAAGCCGCTGGCGTGATCAGGGTCTCGCAGGAACTGATCGGATGCGCGCTCTCCTGGCGAACGGTCGCCAGCCCCTCCGCCGACGGCGTGTCGATCTCGATCCAGTACAGATCCAGGTCGGCCAGCGCCCGCACGATCTGCCGGTATCCCGAGATCTTCGCGTTGAAGTTCAGGTCGAGCAGGATGCCCAAGTCCGGCCCGGCGCCCTCGCGCAGCGCTTCGAGGTGACGCCGAAGCTCCCGGATCGTCCGGCGCTCGACGTTCTGGCCCGGCTCGAAGGGCCGGCCGAAGCCGGGCGCCCAACCGCGCGGCGCGCCGCTGGAGTAGTCGAAGATGTTCGTCTTGAGCGCCTTGAATCCCCGTTCGCGGACTTCGGCGCCGAGGGCGATCACGCCGTCGATGTCGGTGATCGCGTTCCCGTAGTACTGGGGCAAGCCGATCCGCCACGTCGCGCAGTGCGACCAGTACACCGGTACCCGGTCCCGCACCCGACCGCCGAGCAGGTCACAGCAGGGCACGCCCAGCGACTTCGCCCAGGCGTCGAGCACCGCGTTCTCGATCGCTCCGATGCCCATCGCCATGACCCCGGACATCGACTGCCGGGCCCGAACCAGGAGCCGCTGATAGATCCGTTCCACGTCCCGTACCCGGGAACCAACGACGCGCTCCGCGAGCTGCTCAATCACGGTGGTCACGCCCACCGCGCCCTGGTGCTCGTCGTACTCGCTCCAGCCGACGACGCCGTCGTCCGTCGTGAGCTTGACGAAGTGGTAGTTCCGCCAACCGGCATCGCAGTGGCGGATTTCGACGCTCGCGACTTTCATCCCTTGCTTCCCTCCCGTGGCGGGTCACCGCCCAGCCATTCACGGATCACCTCGTCCGTGCTCTCGCCAAGGGCCGGAATCGGTTCGAGCGGACCGGACGGTCGTGCGTCGAAACGGATGGCGCTTGTCGGTAGACCAACCTCGCCGAGGGCCGTGTGATCGACGGTCTCGAAGTACCCACGTTCCCGGAGGTGCGGGTCCGCGTTGACCTCGGCCAGATCGCGGACGGGGGCGCACGGCACCCGGCGAGACCGCACCGCCTCGTTGATCTCTGCACGCGAAAGGCCGGTGGTCCACTTCTCGACCAGAGCTTCCGTCTCGTCCCGACGGGAGACACGGGCCTCGTTGCTCCGGAACCGGGGATCGCGGACCAGGTCCTCCCGTCCCATCGCCCGCAGCAGGTTCCGCCAGTGCCGCTCGGTGATGCAGATGATCGCGACATGGCCGTCACGGCAGGGATACACGCCGCAGGGCGACACGCGGCCGTGCCGGTTGCCGGTTCGTCCAGGCAGCTTCCCCTCGTGGTGCATCAACGCGAGCTGCGTGAGCAGCGCCGGATAGGCCGCCTCCTGCATCGCTACCTCCACCAGGCGCCCGGCACCGGTGCGCTCCCGTTCGTAGAGCGCGCTGACGACGCCTCCGTACAGGTGGGTCCCGCCCAGAAAATCGATGAAGGCCGGACCGCTCTTGAGCGGCCCGCCGCCGACCTCGCCGGTGATGCTCATCGCCCCGGACCACGCCTGCATCGTGAGGTCCATGCCGAGTCGCTCGGAGTCCGGGCCGCTGAGCCCGTAGGCAGTGCCCGAAGCGTAGATCAACCGCGGATTCAGCTCCCGCAGCGCTTTCCAGCCGACGCCCAGGCGATCCATCACGCCCGGCGCGAAGTTCTCGATCAGCACGTCCGCGACCCCGGCCAACCGGAGCAGCAATTCCCTCCCCTGCTCGTCTTTCAGATCGCAGGCCAGGGAACGCTTGTTCGTGTTCAGAAAGGCGAGCGGATAGGACGGCGGCCCGCCATCAGTCTCGCGTCGTCGCAGCGGCTCCCCACCCGGCGGCTCGACCTTGACCACGTCCGCCCCCGCCTGGGCCAGCAGATAGCCGGCGTACGGCCCCTGGTAGACCTGTCCGAGGTCGAGCACGCGGACCCCGGCCAGAGGCCTGGTCCGAGGAAGCTCGCCTTTGGTCATGCCCGCCTCAGTGGAACGACCCGCCGATCACGTCACGGGCGACGATCAGCCGCTGGATCTCGTTCGGCCCCTCGCCCACCCGCCGAATGCGCAGTTCGCGGTACCAGCGCTCGAGCGGCAGGTCCTTCGTCATCCCGTAACCGCCGTGGATCTGCATCGCCCGATCGACCACGCGGCTGGCGCCCTCGCTGGCCACCAGCTTGCAGATCGCCGCCTCGGTCCGGAACGGCTTGCCGGCATCGGCCCGCGCCGCGGCCTCCAGGGTCAGCGCCCGGGCCGTCCGCAGGTCGATCTCGTTGTCGACGATCATCCACTGCACCGCCTGGCGGGTCGAGAGGTAGTCGCCGAACGTCTTGCGCGTCTTGGCGTAGGCGATCGCCATCTCCTGGGCCTTGAGCGCAACGCCGACGCAGCCGGCCGCGTAGGGGATCCGGTTGCGGCTCAGACGGTCGTTGGCGATCGCGAAGCCCTGGTTGACCTCGCCCAGCACGTTGCGGCCGGGCACCCGCACCCGGTTGAACTCGAGTTCGGCCGCGTAGTGGGTGGAGCGCAGGGTGTGGACGATGCGCCGGACCCGGAAGCCCGGCATGTCCGTGTCGACGAGGAAGCATGTGATCCCCTTGCGCCCGAGTTCCGGATCGGTCCGCGCGAAGACGATGCCAAAGTCCGCCTTGTCGGCGCCGCTGATGAACGTCTTCTCGCCGTCGAGGATCCAGTCGTCGCCGTCGCGGACCGCGGTCGTGCGGATGGCTCGTGCCGGATCGCTGCCGCCGGAGGGCTCGGTGAGGGCGAAGAAACCCCGCTTCTCGCCTCGCAGCACCGGATAGAGGTAGCGCTCCTTCTGGCCGTCGTCCGCCTCGTACAACTGCGCCAGCCCGGCGCCGCCGAACACGCCGTAACAGGGCGCGTAGAGACCGGCCCGGTGCTGGGCCATCTCGAACGCCATCAGCGTTCTTGTCGTGAGATCGATGCCCGGGCCGCCGTACTCCTCCGGGATGTCGAGGCCGTAGAAGCCAAGCTCCTTCGTCATCGCGACGAGCCGTTCCCGGTGGTGCGGCGGCAGCTCGCTCGCGTCCGGGTCGAGGTCCGCCTCGAGCGGCACGATCTCCTCGCGCACGAAGCGGCGCACGGTCTCCAGAATCAGCTTCTGCTCGGGACTGAGTTCGAAATCCATGGATTCATCCCCCGGCGGCGGCGATGCGGCCCACTCGCCGATCACCCCGGTCCGCGTTCCCGGGCGGCAACTCGCCATGGTCGGCCAGGTACACCGCGAGCAGCTCCTCGAAGCGGCTCCAGTACTGCATCGTCACCTCGTAGCGGAACTTCGCAGCCGCGTCGTGCTTCGCCGCCACCTCGGCGATCGCGCTGCGCAACCCGAAGCGGGAGCGGCCTCCCGCGAACCCCAGTTCCAGGGTGCCGTCCTCCGCGTCGCCGATCTCGAACACACCCAACTGCCCCGGCAGCGCGGCGATGGCGGCATCGTCCAGCTCGCGCCAGGGGTTCGTGAGCCGGATTCCGGTCATGCTGGCTCCCACCTCGCGAACATCGCCGGGATCGTATCCCGCACCTCCGGTGGTCGCCGCCCTGTGTCACAATCCCGGCCGCTCTGGACACCTATCGCCAACCTGCGCGCGGCGGCAAGCCCGCGTGACATCAAGCTCGCCCCTCGGCCTGTCGGACGACTGCCAGCCCGGTCCCGAAGCGGCCCTGCTCGAAGGCGTTCGCGTGGTGGAGCTCGCCACGATCGTCATGGCGCCCTCGGCCTGCGCCATGCTCTCCGACTTCGGGGCCGAAGTGATCAAGATCGAGGCGCCGGGCCGGGGCGATCTCTACCGCTACTTCCAGGATCTGCCCGGCATGCCGGACTCGGAGATCCCGTACTGCTTTCTCCTGGACGGCCGGAACAAGAAGAGCGTCGTCATCGACCTCAAGCAGAAGAGCGGCCAGGCGATCGCCCACCGGCTCATCGAGACGGCGGACGTGTTCCTGACCAACTGCCACAACTCCGTGCTCGAGGACCTGAGCATGACTTGGGAGCGGCTGCGCGAGGTCAACCCGCGGCTCATCTTCGCCCACGGCACCGGCTACGGGCACACGGGGCCGGAGGCCGAGAAGCCCGGCTACGACCAGGTCTGCTACTGGACCCGCTCCGGGCTCGTGGCCACGTTCACGCCGGTCGGCGGCCATCTCGGACCGCTCGGCTGCGGCACCGGCGACCATCCCACTGGCGTCACGCTCTTCTCGGCCGTGCTCGCCGGCCTGCTCAAGCGGGAACGCACCGGTATCGGTTCCTACGTCACCACCTCGCTGCTCGCGGCCGGCGCCTGGGCGAATGCCTGCGCCATCCAGGCCAAGCTGGTCGGAGCGGAGTTCCACGAGAAACGCCCGCGCGAACGGACGATGAACTTCGGCCAGCTCTACTACCGCACCCGGGACGACCGCCTGATCAAGCTGAGCATCATCGAGCAGGACCGGGAATGGGAGCGCTTCTGCCTCGCCCTCGACCGCAGCGACCTCATTCCCGACGAGCGCTTCTGCACCACGCCGGAACGGATCGAGAACATGCCCGAGTTCATCGCCATCCTGGATGCCGACTTCGCGCAGCGGGACTTCGCCGAGTGGAGCGAACGCTTCACCCGCCACGAGATCGCCTACAGCCTCGTCTCGAACCTGGACGACATCGTCGCCGACGAGCAACTGGAGGCCATCGGCATGTTCCGCGACCTCGACCACCCCGAGTACGGGCGTCTGCGAACGGTGGACAGCCCGGTGCTCATCGAGGGCGAGGACAAGGTACAGCCCCAGCCGGCGCCGGAACTCGGCGAGCACACCGGCGACCTGCTGCGGGAACTCGGCCTCGACGCCTCGGAGATCGCCGATCTGGCCGACGGCGGCGTCATCTCGGGCCGACTCTGATCGATTCGCCGCCCGCCGCAAACGCGACTACAATCTCCCTTCCCGAACCAAACGGCCCTCAGCCCAGGAGACGATCCATGGACTTTCAGGACTCACCGCAGGAGGCCGCCTTCCGCGCCGAAGCGCGCGCCTGGCTCGAAGCGAACGCCGAACCCCTTCCCCCGGGCGCCACGTCGCGGTTCGACGGCCTGCCCGAGCAGGAAGGCCTGGCCGCGTCCAAGGAGTGGCAGCAGAAGAAGTACGACGACGGCTGGGCCTGCATCACCTGGCCGAAGGAACACGGCGGCCGCGGTGCGACCTTCATGGAGGGCGTGATCTGGGCGCAGGAAGAAGCGAAATTCGACGTCCCCGACGGCTTCCTCGGCATCGGCCACGGCACGTGCGCGCCGGCGATCATGGCCCACGGCACGGACGAGCAGAAGCGCCGCTACCTGCCCAAGCTGGCCAGCGGCGAAGAGGTCTGGTGCCAGCTCTTCTCCGAGCCCGGCGCCGGCTCCGACCTGGCCGGCCTGCGCACCCGGGCCGAGCGCGACGGCGACGAGTGGGTGGTCAACGGCCAGAAGGTCTGGAACTCGGGCGCCCACTACGCCGACTGGGGGATCCTGGTCACGCGGCACGACCCCAGCGTGCCCAAGCACAAGGGCCTGACCTTCTTCGTCGTCGACATGAAGTCGCCGGGCATCGACCCACGGCCGATCCGGCAGATCCCCGGCACCTCGGAGTTCAACGAGGTCTTCCTCCAGAACGTCCGGATCCCCGATCACAACCGGCTCGGCGAAGTCGGCGCCGGCTGGCAGGTGGCGATCACGACGCTGATGAACGAGCGCCACGGCCGCTACAACATGACACCCGACTGGAGCGACGCCCTTCGCCTCGCCTCGGAACTCGAGATCGACGGCGAAGCGGCGGCGAACCAGAGTTCGGTGCGCGAGCGGATCGCCGACTGGTACGTCCAGTGCCGCGGCGTCGAACTGACCTTCATGCGCACCCTGACGGCCATCTCGCAGGGCAAGCAGCCGGGACCCGAGAACTCGATCTGCAAGGTGATCACCGCCAGCGCCCGCCAGGACATCGCCTCGTTCGCCGCCGACCTGCTCGATTCCGCGGGAGCCGTCAGCGGACGGGCCGACGCCCCCTCGGCCGGCATGTTCCACTACGCCTACCTGGCGTCTCCCGGCATGCGAATCGCCGCCGGCACGGACGAGATCCTGCGCAACATCATCGCCGAGCGCGTCCTCACCTTGCCCGGCGAGATCCGGGTTGACCGCGACCGGGCGTTCAGCGACATTCCGACCGGCTCGAACTGAGTCCGGTCAGGAACGGACGATTCGACCGCGCGTCTGTCATGGCGATGCCTTCCCTCTGTCGTTCTTTCCCCTTAGCTTAGCGCTCGGGAACTAGGGCCTGTTCACACTAACAGGCGATTTCATGTATCCTCCGTTGCGTCGTCTT
>JAPOXA010000079.1 GCA_026707325.1 Acidobacteriota bacterium
CGTAGTCCTTCGCGTCCTCAGGGACCTTGCGCCGGTGCTCCCAGATCAGGTCGCCGGTCGCGGCGTCGAGCGCCTGGATCACGTCGTTCGGGTTCGGCATGTACATGACGCCCCGGTAGGCGAGGGGCGTGCCGGTCTGGCTGCCGTCGTTGAGGGAGCGGGTCCACACCATCCGCAGATCGCCGACGTTCTCCGGCGTGATTTGGTCGAGCGGGCTGTAGCCCCAGCCGTTCGCGGTGCGCCGCCACATGAGCCAGTCCCCGGGCGCCGGGTTCTCCAGAGTCTCGTCGGTGACGGGGACGAAGGTGTCGTCGGACTGGGGATGAACTGCGGCGACGCTCAGTAGCTGAGCCGCGGCCACGGTGGCAGCGATCGCGTAGCGGTACCGGATCGGCATCGAGAACCCCTTTCGGTCTGGCAGGAGCCGTAGAGTATTGCCAACTGGGTACAGCGCGGGGCCGGGAGGCTGTCCTGCGGTAGCCCGCAGTGACGCCATGTCACGTGCATGTAGAGAACTCCGCCTCACCGGGGTGGTTCTCTGGTGCGCGGACCTTCTGGTCCGCATCAAGTGCGATGCCGCGAAGCGGCGAGCCCGGTTTGCGCGGTCAGATGGCCGACAAGGAGTCGAGCGGGGCGACGAATCTAACATTTGATAGGTCGCGTGTTCGACCACACAGGAACTCTGTAGTAGAATGCTCCGCCGTGGCGGAGTTTAGCTCTCATCAAGGTCCCCAAGTCGACGTCGACGTGCGCCGCCTTCGTGGCCGCCTCGGTCTGACCCAGGAACAGTTCGCCGAGCGGCTGGGCGTTTCGACGATCACCGTCCACCGTTGGGAGTCCGGACAGTCCCATCCCCGACGGCTCGCGCTCGAGAAGCTGGCGCAACTCCGCCAGGAGGCTGCGGCAGCGGCAGCGGCATCCCAAGCGCAGCCCCTGCGAACGCTGCGCCCGGCAGCGCGCCAGACTGTCGGCCTGGATTTCGCGGGCGACCCCGAGGCCGTGCTCGCGGTGGCGGACGCGCTCCGGTTGTCGTTCGGGCGGCAGTTCAACCCGGCCTTCGCGATCGAGACGTCGCGCATCCATCCGCTGCTGCACCAGCGCTTCGCGGTCTACGAGCGGATGCTGAAGCAGGATCCGCTGCGCTTCCTGCTCGCCGACGATGCCGGCGCCGGGAAGACGATCATGACCGGCCTCTACGTCCGCGAGATGATGTCGAGGGAGCGCCTGGAGCGTGTCTTGATCGTTCCTCCCGCGGGCCTGGTCGGCAACTGGCGGCGCGAGCTTTGGAACCTGTTTCGACTGGACTTCCGCATCGTCGACGGCGCCGATGCGAGGGCGGACAATCCGTTCCGCGGCTCCGGCGGCGACCGCGTGATCGTGTCGCTCGACACGCTGGCTGGCGACAAGATGTTCGATGTCCTCCGGCGGGCCGGCAGCGGCTACGACCTGGTCGTCTTCGACGAGGCGCACAAACTCAGTGTCCACGAGAGGGGCAACCGCATCGACAGGACCCGCCGCTACCAGCTCGCCGAAGCACTGGCGGTCGCCGCCAGCCTGGAAGGTCGGTTCGGCGGTCTTGACTGGACAGCGCGACATCTCCTGCTTCTCACCGCCACGCCGCACATGGGACAGAGCCTTCCCTACGCATGGCTGTGGCGACTGCTCGACGTCGCCGCCTTCGGTGCGGTGGAGGCCGTCCGCCGGGCTTCCCGGTCCACGCGCGACCGACACTTCCTCCGTCGAACGAAGGAGGAGATGACCGGCCTCGACGGTCAACCGCTCTACCCTCCGCGAAAGTGCGACACGTTCAGCTACCGCTTGAGCGGAGGCGAGGACGGCGAGCAGAACCTCTACGAACGGACCACCCAGTACCTCGACGAGTGCTACGGCCGCGCCCTGGACAACCAGCCCGCGGTCGAGCTGGCAAAGACCGTGTTCCAACGCCGGCTCGCCAGCTCGACCTGGGCCCTGCTCCGTTCGTTCGAACGGCGCATCGAGAAGCTCACGCGGACGGCGGAGGCGATCGAGAACGGCGAACTCACCGCCGAGCTGCTCCTTCAGAGACAGCGCCGGCTGAGCGAGCGGCACCGCCAGGACTACTTCGACGATGCGGCGGCGGACGACGACGTCGCTGCCGACGGCTGGGCCGAGGGCAACGAGGCCTACGAGGATGCGGTTCTCGGGGCAGTCACCGCGGTCGGCGCGGAAGAGCTGCGTCGTGAGGCGGAGCAGGTCGAAGACTTGGCAGGACAGGCGCGCCAACTGATCGCCTCCGGTACGGAAACCAAGTTCGAGCAGCTCCGCCAGGTCCTCGAGGATCCCGACTGCAAGGATGAGAAGTGGCTCATCTTCAGCGAACATCGGGACACCGTGAACCACCTGGTCCGGCGGCTGGAGGGGCTTGGCTACAGGGGCTACACTGCGCAGATCCACGGCGGCATGGACTGGCGGGAGCGGGAGCGCCAGGTGGCGGCTTTCCGGCGGCCGAACGGCGCGCGCTACATGGTCGCCACCGATGCGGCCGGCGAGGGCATCAACCTGCAGTTCTGCCGGCTGATGGTCAACTACGACATCCCCTGGAACCCGGCGCGGTTGGAGCAGCGGATGGGCCGGATCCACCGCTACGGCCAGCGGTTCGAAGTCCGTATCTTCAATCTCGTCGCTGGCAGCACCCGCGAGGGCAGGGTCTTGCGCGTGCTGCTGGACAAGCTCGACGCCATTCGGGAGGAACTCTCATCCGACAAGGTCTTCGACGTGGTCGGCCGCCTGTTCGAGGGGGCGTCGCTGACCCGTTTCATGGCCCGTGCGACGAGCGACGAGGGCGAGCGGCGGGCAGTCGAGCGGGTCGAGCAGGCCGTTGACGCTGCCCGGGTGAAGCGGATCGATGAGCGGGACGCGGACGTCTATGGCGTGCCGGAAGCCACCGTGACCGGAGAGGATCTGCGTCCTGAGGTGGAAAGGGAGCGCTACCTGCACCTGCTTCCCGCGCATGTGAGGCGCTTGGTCGAGCGGGGTGCGCGACTCCTCGATCTCACAATCAAGGGCGACCTGGACGACCGCTTCGCACTGGCGCCGGCAAGGCGCGGCGCTCTCGACCGGTTGCTGCCGGCGTTCGACACTTATCCCCACGACGCGCGCGAGTGGTTGACGACTCGCCGGCCGCAGGATGACGACACCGGCATCTGGCTTCACCCCGGGGAACCGCTGTTCGATGCCTTGTGCGACGAGATTCGCACGCGATTCAGGAACGACGCACTACGGGGATCGATCTTTGTCGACTCGATGGCCGAAGAGCCCTACCTGCTTCATCTGGCCGAAGTGTGGGTCGAGCAGGAGGCCGCCACTGACGATCCCGCAAGGCGCAGGGTGGTGGAGCGACGTCTCGTCGCCTTGCGCCAGCGAGCCGACGAGCCGCCCGAGCAGTGCCCGGTAGAGAGAGTCCTGTTGCTCGCTCCGACTGGTCTCGCCCCGGGAATGGCGCCGCTTGCGCCTCGGGCGGTCGACCTCCGGGCCCAGGCCGGCGCCTTCCTGGGCGCCCTTCTCGAAGACCTGACGAAGGACCTGCGGGGAGAGCGGGAAGCGGACCTGCCCGAGCGCTGCCGGCGTACCGCGGTTGGCTTCGATCTTCGGGCGTCCGAACTGGCGTCGCTGCGGTCGAAGCTCGCGCGGAGCGGTCGGCGTCCAGCCGAGTCAGCGGGTTGGCGGCTGCGCCGGGGTCAAAAGGTGACGCTCCACCGAACCGAGGCCGAAGCCTGGGCCGAAGCGCAGCGGCAGGAACGGGAGAAGGACCGCTCCGCCGAGGCCCTGAAGGGCGCGCTGATCGACCTGGCCCCGCCCGTAGTCGAATCCGTGAGGGACCGCGGAGGCGACGAACTGGCGGCGGTCAAGGCCGAACAGAAACGGCTGTCGAGCGAACGCCAGCTCGCGTTGGAGCGGATCGAAGCGGAGCCGCGCCGGATCCTCCCGGGCGGCCACCACTTCCTGCTCCACGCACTTGTCGTTCGCCCGGAAGACGCAGGGCCCGCCGCGAGCGCCGAGCGGCTCGACGTAGTGGTGGAAGAGCTCGCCGTCCGCATCGCGGCCGACCGGGAGCGTGCCCGAAGGGCCACAGTACAGGACGTCTCGAAGCCCGTTCTCGCGAGGGCCGCCGGCCTGTCGGACTGGCCAGGGTTCGACTTGCTCTCGACCCTCCCGAGTGGCGAGCAGCGGTGCATCGAAGTCAAGGGCCGGGCCGGCCGGGCCGGGGTTCCGATCCAGTCCAACGAATGGGAGCAGGCGTGCAAGCTTCGCAGACGCTACTGGCTCTACGTTGTCCTCGACTGCGCTGGCCCGCAGCCCGAGCTGCTGCGAATCTGTGATCCGTTCCACAAGCTGCTCGCCAGCCAGCGAACGAGAGCGCAGTTTGACGTGCCGCTGGGATCCTTGATCGAGGCGGCCGAGACACGAGAATCGAAACTGGAAAGTCGGAGGGGACCGGACTGATGAGAAAGGAGCAAGTGAAGACGGGACTCACCCACGTTCAAGTCACCGTTCGCAACCCCGCCGACCTCGGCCGGAGCTGGGAGGGCACCTTCCTGGTCGACACCCGTGCGATCGACTCTCTCGTGCCGAGAGACCGCCTGGAGCAGATCGGCCTGCGACCTCGAGACCAACGTACCTATGAACTCGCGGATGGCAGGGAAGCGGTGATGGACATCGCTGTCGCGGAGTTGGAGTTCATGGGGGATGTGATCGGCACCACGGTCGTCGCCGGCGAAGAAGGCACTGAACCTCTGCTGGGCGTGACCGCGTTGGAGTCGCTGGGCATCGAGGTCGACCCGACGAATCAGATACTGAGGAGGCTGCCGTCGATTCGCTTGAAGGCCGCTGGCGAGGCTCTCGTGGGGAGCTGAGCTTCGGCGATGAGTGACCACGGACCTCCGGTCGATCCGACACCGCGCGACCGCGCTCTTTCGGCCTTGCAGGGCCTGACGGGCATCGTGCCTGCGATCGGGCCGATCCTGGCCAACCTCATCAGCCAGATCATCCCTGAGCAGAGGTGGGAGCGGATTGGCGAGTATCTGAGGAAACTGGAGAGCCGTGTGGCTGAAGTCGAGGCTCAGACTCTGGCGTCGGCCCTTCGGGAACCTCGCAAGGTGGATCTGTTCGAGGATGGCGCCGTTCAGGCAGTCCGTGCGCTGTCGTCGGAACGTCTGGAGTACATCGCCGCCTTGGTTGCCCGTGGTCTGACCGCCGGTGAACGGGATGCGATTGAGGCCAAGCGCCTGCTGAAGCTGCTTGACGAGATCGATGACGACCAGGTCGTCACTCTGCGGTCGAAGCTGCAACGGCACAGGAGGTCCGAGGAGTTCCACGAGCGACATGGGGAGGTGCTTGCGCCGGTCGGCGCACACCTGGGGTCTCCACGAGAGGATCTCGATCGGCAAGCCATGTATCGGTTGGCAAGGCGGCAGCTTGTCGACCTGGGCTTGCTCCATCAGACGTTCAGGAGACCGAAAAAGGGTGAACTGCCCGAGTTCGACGAGAAGACGGGCATGATCAAGTCACACGGAACCAGCTTGAGCCCTCTTGGGCGCTTGCTTCTGAGGCGCATTGGGCTCGCGGAGGAGGACGAGTTCTGAGGACCGATGCCGTGTGGAAGGTCGCAACCAACAGCGTGGATTCGCCTCGATGACAAAGAGAGGGTTGTTCCGCGCGATGGAACAGCGGCTTGGACCGCCAACCGAGCCTGAAACAGTGTTCGGCTTTCTGGAGCGCGGCGCCCGTCCCGAAGCCCTTGCTAACCGTAGCTGGATGGAAACCTGGTTTCGGGACTTCCCGGGCGAGCATCGGGATCTCCTCAAGCGGCGCCTCCAGTTGAAGGGGCTCGCGAGACTTCATGGGCGCGTACTTTGAGTTGCAGGTGTTCGCCATGCTGCGCCGTCTCGATTGCGACGTGACGGTTCACCCGCGCCTTTCCGGTACTCCCGGTACGGGTGGAACGGTGGACTTCGGCGTTACCGCTGGCGCGGAGGAGTTTTTCATGGAGGCGACGGTGTGCGGCATCGACCAGGGACTCCTGCGGCTGAACCCCAACGAGGGAGACGCGGTTCGGAAGATCGCGGACGCCTTTCCCGAACCCCATTCGGACATCCGGCTGAGGATGGACGGCAAATTCGGGCGTGCGTTGGGCAAACACCGCTTGATCGCGCCAATCGAGAAACTGCTGGGCTCCTGTTCCCCGAGTGAAGTGAGGAGATTCCACGGTGGGCTGATGTCTCCGCAAACGGCCATCGAGGAGGGCGATTGGCGACTGGAAGTGAAGCTCCTGCCGGCCACCGGTCGCGACGGCAAGGGGGTGATTCGGGGTCCCAGCGGTGGCGGATCAGTGGATGGCGTGACGCCGTTGACGAAGGCGTTGTCCCGGAAGGCCGAGGACTGGAAGAGGAGTGGTCTGGACGACGAGTCGTTCCTGATTGCCGTCAACGTCTGTCACGCCGACTTCTTCCTGGGCGACAGGGAGGAGCCCATCTATCGACGCACCGGCGACGGCCTGGACAGGGGCGCGTTCCGTGACGCGCTGTCGGGGGTAGCCGGTGTGATCGTGTTCAGTCACGCGACGCTCGGGATGGAGGGGAGCGCTCTTGTACGGATGTTCCCGAATCCGAATCGACGCTCGCCCGCGTGCCTCGACCTCCTGCGGCGGGAACGGCGCTTGGCCGAAGTCGTAGGCATGGACTGAATGTCCGGTACGAGCGGCGTCGGCCAGAGCCGGCTGGGAGCGGCGTTACGGGTTGAGACGCGGCGGTCAGCCGGTAGCGGCCCGAGCGGGAGTTCGGCCCGACTCCGCGCCGTCGCGAACCACGAGAGTCCGGTCAAGAGCGCGGAGAGCGGTCAGGACGTGATCGAGCGGGGAGGGCCGGCTGAAGTTGAGAAGACGACGGGCCTTGGACTCTCGGATGCCAAGGGACCGAGCGAGATCGCTGATGGACTTGTTTTGCCGGCGCAGCGCCGTGTACAGAGCGAGTTGCGCCGCAGTGTGCGGCGGCAGGATGATCAACTCCTGGCCACCGGCGGGCGCGCTTGGCGTCGGGACGTCTTCGTCGGCGTCAACATACATGCTCAGAGCCACGACCAAGGCGTCCTCGGCGAGGAGCAGGGATTCCTCCCGCGTTCTGGCACCGGTGATCGCCTCCGGCACGTCCGGAAAACTGACGACGAAGCTCGATCCTCTCTCGTCTTCGTCCGGCGTCAGGATGCAGGGGTACGCGTAGTCCATGCTTGGTGGCTCGTCGGCGGCTAGAAGTCCTCGTGTTCGATGCCCAACTGCCTCAGCATCGACCAGAGCATACCCTTCGAGATCTCCCCGTGCTTGACGACCGTGCGACCGCCGCCGATGTAGAGCTTCCCGTGACTCCCCTTGCCGCCGGCTTTGTCGAAGCGGAACTCCTGACGGTTGCGGCGAGCGTAGCGCCGGGCGCGTCTCAGGAACTCGGCGCCGTTCACGCTGGCGGATGGTAGCCGAGTCTGCGGGCTACGATTGGAAGCGATGCGGACGTGTTCCCATGATCGCCGGAGCAGAGAGCTGGTCCGGTCCGCGTTACAGGTTGAGCGTCGCGGATGAGCGACCGCCGGAGTTCGGAGCAGGACGCAACGTCGGCGGGCCCCGAGACCCGCCTGATCGAGGCGGCGTTTCCGCTGCGTCAGGCGTCTCTGGACTCGGTGCACGAGAAGAACGTCCGGCACGGGCATATCTCTACGTTGCACATCTGGCCGGCGAGGCGGCCCTTGGCGGCTTGCCGGGCGGTCTTGCTGGCGACGTTGTTGCCGGACCCTGGTGACGTCGAAGGGCGGCGGCGGTTGATGGCGCGAATCGGGGGCGAGGTGCGCCGGAGGCAGACCCGGGCCGGAAAGCTCCGGGAGGAAACGGCGGGCGGCGTTCTCCACTGGGGCCGTGAGAGCGACCCGGAGCTGGAGAAACTGCGCGACGAGATCCGCGAGGCGTTCGGCGGCCGGGCGCCACGGGTTCTCGATCCGTTCGCGGGCGGCGGGGCGATTCCTTTGGAGGCGATGCGGTTGGGCTGCGAGGTCACCGCGTCGGACCTGAACCCGGTCGCCTGGTTCGTCCTGCGATGCACGTTGCACTATCCGCGGCTGGTAGCCGGGCAAGAGCTGCCGCTACCGGGCTTCGCAGTGCGCGACCGCGTCTTCGTCGAGGCGTGCCTCAAGGCCCGGGGCGTGACGAGGAAGGCGGCGCTGCGCGAGGAACTGCGGCGGTTGGGCCACAGCGACGGCGACCCCGTCCAGGCTCGGTCTGCGCTGCTCGACAGTTCGGCGGAGCCGCGTGCTTCAACAGGGGGCGAGTGGGCCGGTCCAGCGCTCCAGGTCGGGTTTCCCTGGCACCTTCGGGCATGGGGCCGTTGGGTCCTGGCCGAGGCTCGACGGGACCTTGCGAACCGCTATCCGACCTACGCTGACTTCGAGCCGGTGCGGCGCAAGGGGCGTGGCAAGCGGGATTCCGAGATCCGCTTCCCCGAACAACGTTTCAGGCCACGCCAGCCGCGGCTGCTCGAACCGGACGCCGGCGGGAACGTCTCGGTCGCCGAGTTGAACGCCGAGTTCGACGCGGCCTACTTGGAGAACGAGGCGAATCCGCGCTGGGTTGCGAAGCCGACAGTCGCCTACCTGTGGGCACGGACGATCCGTTGCGCGAACTGCCGGGCGGAGATTCCGCTGCTCAAGACGCGCTGGTTGTGCAAGAAGTCGGGTAAGCGCGTGCTGCTGTCCATGACGCCGCGGGAGGACGGTTCCGGCGTGGAGTTTGCGGTGGAGCATGACGTGCCGGAAGGCGACGGCAACGCGGCGCGGCGACGGGAGCATGACCGCCGCCTGGGCGCCGGGACGATGAGCCGGAGCGGCGCCGCTTGTCCTTGCTGCGACGCCATTTCAACGATGGCCGACCTGCGCAACGAAGGACGGGCTGGCCGGCTCGGAGAGCGGATGACGGCGGTGGTCGTCGACGGACAGCAGGGCAAGGAGTATCGGTTGCCCACCGACGTCGAGGTGGCGGCGGCTTCGGTTGGTGAAGAGGAGCTACGAGCTCTTTTCGCGGAGATCCCGTTCGGACTTCCAGAGGAACCAACGCCCAAGGGCGGCAGTGGTGCCGCACGAGCCTTCTCTGTTGACGGCTATGGCTTTGGCACTTGGCGGGAGCTGTTCACGAACCGCCAGTTGCTGGCGTTGGGCGCGCTCGTAAGGGCGATCCGTGGTTCTACGACGGAGACGAACCCCTATCCAGAAGAGTGGCGGGAGGCGTTGAGTGCGAGCCTCTCGTGCATCCTGAGCAAGCTCGCTGACTACAGCAGCGGCGTTTGTTCTTGGCACAACTCCAAAGAGCAGATGAGAGCTACGTTTGCGCGCTTTGCGCTGCCCATGGTGTGGGACAACTGCGAGGTCAATCCTCTTTCCGGCACGTCAGGCGGCTTCGCTGCAATGGCCGATTGGGTGGCGCGCTATGCCGATCATGGCGTGAGAGCGGTCCAGCCAGCCAGCGCGCCTGTGCTGCGGGCGAAGAGTGCGATCGAACCGCTAGATGGCGGTGTCGACGTTATCTGCACCGACCCGCCCTACTACGACGCCATCCCCTACTCGGACCTGATGGACTTCTTCTACGTGTGGCTGCGGCGCGCTCTGCACGGTCTGTCGTCCGAGTTGGACGTCGGCTTCGCCGCTCCGCTCGGACCAAAATGGAGCAAGGAGGCGTCCGGCGGCAAGGGCGACGGCGAGCTGATCGACGATGCGAGCCGCTTCGGAGGGGACCGTGATGCGTCGAAGCGGAACTACGAGGACGGGATGGCGCGCGCCTTCGGCCGCTTCCACGATGCGCTGCGCCCCGACGGCCGCCTCGTCATCGTGTTCGCGAACAAACAGCCCGACGCCTGGGAGACCCTGGTCTCCGCGCTGATTCGAGCGGGTTTCGTTGCCTGCGGTTCCTGGCCGATTCAGACCGAGATGAAGAATCGCCAGCGGTCGTTGGCCTCGGCGGCGCTTTCTTCCTCAATCTGGCTCGTTTGCCGGCGGCGGCCCGCCGAGGCCCGGCCGGGCTGGGACGCTGCGGTGCTGGCCGAGATGCGGTCCAACATCACGGAGAGCCTGCGGCGGTTCTGGGATGCCGGCATCCGGGGCCCCGACTTCGTGTGGGCGGCCACCGGCCCGGCGCTCGAAGCCTTCAGTCGGCATCCAGTGGTCAAGAAGGCGGATTCGCCGAGTGAGACGCTCTCCGTGGCGGAGTTCTTGAGGCAGGTACGGCGCATCGTCGTGACCTTCGTCGTGAACCGGCTGCTCGAATCCGAGCCCGGCGGCCCGACGGAACTCGACGACCTGACGACCTACTACTTGTTGCACCGGAACGACTTCGGATTGGACGCCGCCCCGGCGGGCGTCTGCATCCTCTACGCCGTCTCGTGCAACCTCTCGGACGCCGACCTCGCCGGCGGTCTCGACCTGCTGGCGCGCGGCGCTCAGGCGGGGGTGCCCGAAGCCTCCGACGAGGACGGCGACGGTGAAGCGCCGCCCCCCGCGCCCTCCGGCTCGGAGGCCCGCCTCAAGCCGTGGAACCGCCGTGGGAGCCGCGGCCTGGGCGAACCCTCGCCGACTGGCGAGCCGCCGGCTCTCATCGACTGCGTCCACCGCCTGATGCAGCTCTGGAGGACCGGTGACCAAGGCCGCGTGGACCGCTACCTGGCCGACCGCGGCCTGTGGCGGCACGAGCTGTTCGCGCGGGTCGTCCAAGCGGTCATCGAACTCGCCGCCGAAGGCTCCGAGGAGCGATCGATCCTGGAGTCGATCCAGAACCACCTGCAGGGCAGTGGCGCGATCGTGGCTGGACCGAGTCAACGAAAGCTGGTGTAGCTCAGCTCGTTTGACTCGCCGGCGGGCTGTCGCTAGGATTCCTGGCCAGTCTAGCTAAGTTCTATCGGAGGCCGAGATGCTCGTAAACGTGCACGCCGCAAAGTCGCAACTGTCGAAGCTCATTGCCGCCGCTGAAGCCGGCGACAACGTGGTCATCGCACGGCGAGGAAGACCGGCGGTGAGGCTGGTGCCGGTCCGTTCCGGTGGCTTCCGCTTCGACACCCTGGCGCACTTGGTAGACAGGGTGCCCGACTTCGACGAGCCGATGGATGAGATCGAACTGGCGCGTTGGGAAGGAGAGCCTTGAAACGGCTTGTGCTCGACACCCATGTCTGGGTATGGAGCGCTCTGGATTCGAGCCGGCTGACCGCCGTCGCGAGAGCCGCCATCCTGGACGCCGACGCGGTACATGTCAGCCCGATCAGCCTCTACGAGGTCACGCAGAAGGCGCGACTCGGCAAGTGGCCGGAGATCGCGCCGCACATCGACGCTCTCGTCGCCGAGTCGGAAACGCTGCCGGCGCCCCTGACCCGCGCCGTCGCGGCTCGCGCGGGCATGCTCGACTGGGTGCATCGCGACCCGTTTGACCGCTTCATCGCGGCGTCCGCCCTTGAACTGCGCTGCCGGCTGGTGTCGAAGGACGACGAGTTCGACGCCCTTGAGGGGATGCCGGGCTGGCAGGGCCGGATCTGGGCCTGACGGTTGAAGCCCGGTGCCGTTTCTCGGAGCATGACCGCCCGCGTTCGGCCGCCAGGATCCGCCACGGCGCCGTTCCCTTGCCTCGCCGATAGCTTCTCGGTAGCGTCCACGACGGTCGTTTCCTGCTCGCTAACGTGGGCCTCATGGGAACGTCCTTCTGTAGCTTCTGCTGGAGCAACCAAGGGCAGAAGGAACGCGGGGTAGTCGGCTCTCCGGAAGACGTCGTGCGTAGTGGCTGGAGCTTCCACCGGGTGCCGAGAGCGCCCTCCTTCGCCTGCACGCACCCCTTGGGAAGTAGAAGCTGGCGTGCGACGCTCTGCTAGCTTTCCCGCATGACGCAGCAAGCGCCGGGCGGCCCAGACCGCGCCGAGATAGCCCTCGGGCGGGCGCAGGAACTCGTCTACGACGCCTGGGAGGCGGACACGGATTTGGAACGGGTTCGACTGGCCAAACGCGCCCTGGCGATCTCGAAACAGTGCGCGGACGCCCATGTCCTTTTGGCCGAGACGAGCGCCAAGGGCATCGTGGACATGCGCCGCCACTATGAACGGGGCGTTGCGGCGGCGGAGGCCGCCATCGGCAGGCGACTCTTCGAGGAGGCCGTGGGCCACTTCTGGGGCGTCTTCGAGACGCGGCCCTACATGCGCGCCCGCGCGGGCCTCGGCGAGTGTCTCTGGGACCTCGGGGAGCGCGAGGCCGCTATCGGCCATTACCGCGAGTTGCTCCGCCTGAATCCGAACGACAACCAGGGTCTTCGCTGGACTCTTGCGTCCTGGTTGCTGACGGTCGAGGATCACGACGCCGTCGAGAAGCTGCTGGCCGCCTACGAGGGGGATGCCTTCGCCGATTGGCCGTACACGAGGACCCTCCTTTCATTTCGTCAGGGCGACGAGGTAGGCGCGCGCGGCGCGCTACGAAAGGCGTGGAAGGCCAACCCCCATGTTCCGGACCTGCTTCTGGGCATCACCTTCCTGCCGGTGGAGCTGGCCGAGACCATCGCGTTCGGTTCCTCGGAGGAGGCCGAGGTCTACGTCGCGCGCTCAGTGGCCAACTGGAACGCCACTCGGGGAGCGCTGGAGTGGTTGGACCAAGCCGTTCGACCGATGCGCCGCAAGAGCCGAAAGCGTCGCTGACGGGCTGGCTTTCGAATAGCGATGAACCAACGGACCGCGGGTCGAAGCCCCAGACCCTGGCACGAGGTCGTCCGGTTGAAGGACGAGCTGCGAACCGGCGAGTTGTCGCTGGCCGAGTTCGCGGCGGATCTGCACGAGGTGACGCTGCAGCGGGGTCAGCGGCCGGTGTACGAGGAACCGGAGAAGTTCTTCGCGCTGACCTACCCGACCTACGCCCTGCGAGAGCTGGTGAAGGATGTGGCGGCACGGCTGGCCGGGCAGAGCGACAAGGCGGTACGCCAGTTGGAACTGACGTATGGCGGCGGCAAGACCCACACGTTGATCACGCTGTACCACCTGTTCCGGGAGCCGGATGCATTGCCGGACGTGGCGGCGGTTCAGGAGTTCCGGGAACACGTCGATGGCCGGCTCCCGGGCGCCCATGCCGCGGCGCTCTGCTTCGACAAGATCGACGTGGAACGCGGCATCGAGGGGGTGCGGTCGCCTGATGGCAGCACGCGTCCGCTTCGCCACCCCTGGAGCGTGCTCGCCTACCAGCTCGACGGCGACGAGGGGCTGCGTTCGATTCACGGCGAGGGCAGCGCCGAGGAGCGCGACACGCCGCCGGCGGAGCCGCTGCTGGCCAAGCTGCTGGAACGCCCGCAGGAGCGGGGCCTGGGTACGCTGATCCTGGTGGATGAAGTCCTGATGTACGCGCGGGAGAAGGCGGGTCAGGATCCCGTGTGGCGAGACCGCATCATCCACTTCTTCCAGTACCTGAGCCAGGCCGTGACCAAGGTTGACCGGGCGGCGATGGTGGCGTCGCTGCTTGCCACCGACCCCGCTAAGCAACGGGGCGCCGAGGGCCAGAGACTGATCGGCGATCTCTTCGACGTGTTCCGCCGGCAGCGGGAGGAGGGCGTTCAGCCGGTCCAGCGCGAGGATGTGGCGGAAGTGCTGCGGCGCCGGTTCTTCGAGCCGGAGAGTCTGCGGAACAGGGAATCCTGGCGGTCCCACGCCATCGGCGCGGTTCGCGAACTGGCGAGACTCGACGAGACGACGGCCAAGGCGAAGAGCCGCGAGGAAGGCCGGTTCGAGGAGAGCTTCCCGTTCCACCCGGACCTGACCGACGTTTTATACAGCCGCTGGACCCAACTCGCCGGCTTCCAGCGAACGCGCGGCATCCTTCGCACGCTGGCCACCGCCCTGCGCGAGGCTGAATCCTGGGACTCGAGCCCCTTGATCGGTGCGTCGACGCTGCTTCGCCCGGCGGGCGACCCGGGCATCTCGGAGGCGGTGCGCGAGTTGGCGGGCGTGGCCGGTTCGGAATCGGGCGAAGGCTCACCAACCGACTGGGCGGCTCTGCTCGAAGCGGAGTTGACGAAGGCCGCCGGCATCCAGGAAGAACTGCCCGTGTTGGCGGGCCGGCGCGAGGTGGAGCAGGCGGTGGTTTCGGTGTTTCTCTACTCGCAGCCGGTCGGCCGCAAGGCGTCGACGCCGGAGTTGCTGCGAATGGTCGGCGCGGGAGGCCCGGACGAGATCGCGCTTCGCAAGGGGCTGGCCCGCTGGCGCGAGCTTTCGTGGTTCCTGGACGACGAGGATGAAGGCGACGCCATGGAGGCGGAGGCCGGTCTGCCCAAGTCCTGGCGGCTTGGCAACCGTCCGAACCTGCGGCAGATGCACGACGAGGCCTGCAAGGAGCGTGTGACCGAGCGCGCGGTCGAAGTGCGTCTCGAAGAGGCTACGCGCAAGCTCAGGCTGCTCACGGACGGCGCCCGCGCCGCGGGTGCCGTCGTCCATGTGTTGCCCGCGTCGCCACGGGACGTGGGTGACGACGGCAGCTTCCGCTACGCGGTACTCGGGCCGGCCGCCGCGGCTGAGTCTGGCAAGCCGAGCGCCTTGGCGCGCCGCTACCTTGCCGAAACGACCGGCTCGGACCGGCCGCGGGTCCATCGCAACGCGCTGGTTCTCGCCGTGCCGTCGCGCGACGGTCTGGAGGCCGCCCGCAACAGCGTGCGCGCCCTGCTGGGCTGGGAGGACGTGCAAAGCCAGTTGGAAGGGCGGTCCGTCGACGCCGTCCGCCGAGAACGCCTCAACCAGCGGCTGCGGGGCGCGAGGCAGAGAGTTCCCGACGCGGTCAGGCAGGCCTATTCAATCGTCATCACCGTGAACGCTGCCGGCGGCGAGCAGGCGTTCAAACTGCCGGGGGCCGCAGGACCGCTTTTCCTGGAAGTCAAGAACGACGAGAGAACTCGCATTCGGGAGACGCCGGTCGACGCGGAGGCCCTCCTTCCCGGAGGGCCCTACGATCTCTGGCGTGAGGACGAGACCGCGCGCCTCGTGAAGGACCTGGCGGTGGCGTTCGCCCGCTATCCCCACTTGCCGAAGATGCTGAGGCCGGCGGTCGTCCGGGAGACTGTGCTTCAGGGCGTGGAACGCGGCCTCCTAGCAGCTCGACTGGAGCGGCCTGACGGCAGTCACCGAACCTGGTGGCGCGAGTCGGTGGATGCCGAGTCCAGCCACGACCCCGCGCTGCAAGTTCTGCTGCCGGGCGACGCCGAGCTGGTGCAGCTCGCACCATCGCTGCTCGTACCCGGAGAGTTGCCCGGTTTGTGGGCGCAGGACGCCGGTGGTGTCGGGTTCGCGAACCTTCGGGAGTACTTCGCCGGCGGCTTCACGGTGACGGTTCCGCGCGAGGGCTACGAAGACCTGTTCAACGTGCCGCGGTGCTCCGAGGATGTGCTTCATCAGGCCGTCGAGGCGGCGGTGAAGGACGGGTCCGTCTGGCTCCGAAACGGCCCGACTTCCGTATGGAAGGAGGATCTGCCCTACGGCGCGCTGGACGAGGGCGCCATGCTGCAGGCGCCGCCCGAAGGCCTGACCCCTCAGGAGTTGGTGGAGGAAGCTCTGCCGGGTGGTTGGACTGACGGTCAGACCAGTGGCTGGACGCTGGCGCAGGCGCTCTCGCAGAAGCGCGGGGAACCCGTACCTTGGGGACTACTGCGCGAGGGGATCGACAACGCGGTGGTGAGCCGGTGGCTGGAGGTGACCGAAGGCAGCACGACCGGTGGCGCGGAAGACGCCGGTTCGCTCAAGCTGCGGAGGCCGAAGGACGCTTCGCCGCCCGAGTCGCCGCCCGAACCTCCGGTAGCCCAGGCGTTGCTGGAGCCGGACGTACTCCAGGACCTCGCCGAGCACCTTCCGGAACTGCTGAGCGCCAGTGCGGGTTGGGTGCTGAGGTTCCGGGTGGGCGTCGTCCTGGGCGAAGACGCGCCGGACGATGCACGTGAGGCCCTGAACGAGGTGTTGAAGCAGGTGTCCGAGCGTCTGAAGGTGGGGTAGCCGGGGTGCGAGCGCGATCTTTGGGCATACGCGTCCGCGGCTAGCTCAACCCGCCGGCTAAGCTAGCCGGCAATGCCACACAACAAGGTCGCCTTCGCTTCGGTTGCCGTAGCGGCAGCCGCCTCGTTCATCCTCGTCCCGCCGCCCGCCCCGGCCCAGGAGGCCGGCACGCTCGCCGGCGACGACGTCGTCTCGCTCCTCGTCCGCCTGGGCGTGAACGACACGGCCGCCCGCGACTGGGACGGCTCGCTCGAAGTGTCGGGCGGCGAACTGCTGGGCGTGCGCGACTGGCGGCCGCGGCCCGGCAACGAGGTCGAGGGCGCCGCCTGGAAGTTGGACAGCTACCAGGGGCTGAACTTCAGGCCCAGCGCGATCCACGATACGCAGACGGTCGGTCCGGTCGAGTACGTCCGATCGCCCGGAGTGGTCGTCGACGTGCGGGGCAACGGCGGCTCGCGTCTGATGTTCGCCACCGCCAACGGCGAGTTCGAGGTCCGGCTCGCCGATGTCGCGGTCGGCCGGCGGCTGCGGTTCCTGGGCGGCGACGTGACGGTCGAGCGCGTGCCCGGCGTCGAGCGGCTGACCTCCGACGACTACCAGAACGACTTCGCGACGTTGCTCGGCGGTGACGGTGACGAGGTCTGGGCCGCCTGGCTCGGCTATCGCGACAACGCGAACGAGGTGCTGGCGCGCCGCTACGACGGACAGGGCTGGAGAGAGGTCCAGACCCTGACGGAACAGCTTGGTGACCACTACCTGGTGAAGATGGGCCGCGACGGGGACGGCCGCCCCTGGGTCGTCTACTCGGCCCAGGTGGACGGCAACTGGGATCTCTACGCCCGCGTCCTGGACGGCGATGCCTGGTCGGCGGCGGAACGGCTGACCGAAGCGCCGCAGCCGGACGTGTTCCACAACCTGGCGACGGACGCCGAGGGCAATCTCTGGGTGGTCTGGCAGGGCTTCCGCGACGGCGTCGCCGACATCTTCGCCCGCCGCTACGACGGCGAACGCTGGTCCGAGGCGGAGCAGGTCTCGTCGTCACCGGTGAACGACTGGGAACCGGTGATCGTCGCCGACTCCAAGGGCGGCGTCTACGTCGGCTGGGACACCTACGATGCCGGCAACTACGACGTGCTGGTCCGCCGCCACGCGGGCGGCGAGTGGGGCGAGGAGATGGCGGTTGCCTCGACGGCCAAGTACGAGGCGCACATCAGCCTCGCCGTCGACGGCCAGGACCGGGTCTGGGCGGCATGGAACGAGAGCGGCGTGAACTGGGGCAAGGACACCGGCTGGGTGCTCAACCGGGAGGGCACGAGGCTCTACGAGTGGCGCACGATGAACGTCGCGGTCCACGACGGCTGGGAGTGGCGGTCGCCGGCTGCCGACATCAACGAGGCGTTGCCCGAGGAACTCCAGGGCTACAACGACTTCCCCGTGCTGTTCCCGGACGCCGACGGACGCATCTGGCTCCACTTCCGGCACCGGACCACGCGCCAGGCCGACATCCTCAGCGAGTCTCCGGCCCACCGGGCCGCCTGGGAGATCTGGAGCACGACGCTCCAGGGAGACCGCTGGCTCCGGCCGCAGCACATCCCGATGACGCGCTTTCGGCAGGATGCCCGCTGGGGCCTGGCGTCGGACGGCAACGGCGATGTCTGGGCCGCCTGGCCGACGGACAACCGGGACTACTCGGGGTTCCTGTTCGAGCACGCCGACGTCTACGCCGCGAAGCTGCCGCGCCTCATGACGAAGGTCGTGCCGCCGAAGCTGGTGGCCCTTGTCGTCGACGAGGTGCCGGCCTACGTGATCCACGAGAACGAGGTGGAGGACGTGGAGAGGATCCGCAGCTACGAGATCGAGTCCGAGGGGAAGACGTACCGCATCTACCGCGGCGACACCCACCGTCACACCGAGATCTCAATGGACGGTAACAACGACGGCTCGCTGATCCAGACCTACCGCTACGCGATGGACGTGGCCGAACTCGACTTCCTCCTGGCCAGCGAACACAACTTCCTGGGCGGCCCGGACATCGAGTACATCAACTGGCTGCTGCACCAGACGGTCGACGTCTTCTCGGTCTCCGGCCGCTTCCAGCCCTTCTACGGCTACGAGCGGAGCATCTCCTTCCCCGACGGCCACCGGAACATCCTGTTCGCGGAGCGCGGCAAGCCGACCCTGCCGGTCACCGAGGCGGAGCGGACCCACGAGGAGGGCGCGGCGAGGCTCTATGAGTACCTGAAGGAGAACGACGGCATCGCCATCTCCCACACGTCGGCCTCGAACATGGGGACGGACTGGCGCGACAACGACCCGGAGGTCGAGCCTCTGGTCGAGATCTACCAGGGGGATCGGGTCTCGAACGAGTATGAAGGCGCGCCGAAAGCCGCACGCACCGGCAACCTGCGCTCGGCGCCGGGCGGCTTCCGGCCGGAAGGCTACGTCTGGAACGCCTGGGCCAAGGGCTACAAGCTCGGCGTCCAGGCCGCGTCGGACCATCTGTCGACCCACATCTCCTACGCCGCCACGATTGCTGAGGAGTTCACGCGCGAGGGCATGCTCGACGCGATGAAGAAGCGCCACAGCTACGGCGCGACGGACAACATCATCCTCGACTACCGGCTGCGTACGGGCGGCAGGGAGTACCTCCAGGGCGACATCCTGACCGCGGACGGCGACTTCCGGCTCAGCGTCCGGGTCATCGGCACGACGCCCATCCGCCAGATCGACATCATCCGCGACCAGACGTTCCTCTACAACCGCCAGAACCTGGGGGCCGACGTCAGCCTCGAGTTCGCCGACGCCGACGTCGAACCCGGCGAGCACCTCTACTACGTGCGCGTGATCCAGGTCGACGGCAACATGGCCTGGTCGTCCCCGATCTGGGTGACGGTAGAGTAGAGGGCAGCGGTCATGAAGAGTTCTCTCGCCACCGTTCCGTCAAGCCCGTACCTGGTTTCCGGTTCGCGGCTCGCGGCGTGCGCGGCGGCCCTGTGCGGCCTGCACTGCGCGCTCACGCCGGTCCTGGTCGTGGCGGCGCCCGCGCTCGCGCTTTCCGAAGGCGTCGAACGGGCCGCCTGGGCCGGGACCGTTCTTCTCGGCGCGGCGATCCTTCTCATGGGCCCGGCCCGCAAGAGCACGCCCGTGACGCTCACGTTTGCCGGGGGAGCGGCGCTTTGGGGGGCCTCCCTGGCCGGTTTGCTCGAGCCGTTGCCCGAGACGTTGACGTCGTCCGCCGGCAGCCTGACGATCGCCGGCGCCATGGTGCTGAGCGCCCGCGTCTGCAACGCTGCCTGGTGCGCCATGTGCGCCGAGGAGGAGCAGGCGAACCGGGCCGGCTGACGCCGCGAGGCGGCAACACTGGGTGCGCCGGCGTCCCCGCCGGCTTTGTAGCGGCGGGTCTTCTGACCCGCGGAGAACAAGGCGCCGCGCGGCGGCGACCTAGTGGTCCCGCTCGTAGTGCTGCCGTAGCAGGTCCTTGCCGTAGTCGTTGCCGTTCGGCGTTCGCACCACGGCGTGGATGTGCTGGCGGATGGGAGTACGCCCTTCGACGAGGTGCCGGATCCCGACGGGCCGCTGGTGGTCGAACTCGATCAGGATGACCGGGCTGTGGACCCGGTAGTAGAAGACGGCGTCCTCGTCCGTGGCGCCGATCCAGGCGAAGTGGGTCTCGTCCAGGTGGGCCTCGACCTCCGCCATTCGTACCCTGGCGTGGCCCTCGCGCATGTTGTGGACGTAGAGGCCGATCAGGTCGAGCAGTTGGTTCCGGGCCTTGGCTGACAGCTCAGCGGCGGGGATGCCGGCGTAGTCGAGGACGATGTTGTCGCTGAACGCCTCGCCGAGGTTGTCGTTGCCGTCCTTCGAGGTCTCGATGATCGCCTTTGTTTGCTGCTCTGCGGAAAGCGATCTGATCAGGGCCAGCCCCTGGTCCTGTTCCCGCTGCATGATCACCGTGCCCTTGAACTTCCCGGACTCGGCGATGACGGGCTCCGAGCCAACGAACAGCGGCGTCATCACCACCTGGTCACCGAGCACGAAGTAGTTGATGATCAGGTGGTGGCCGTCGACCTGCCAGCCCCAGGGCTGGTCGGCCGAGGGCTCGCCCATCACGGTGATCCAGTACAGCCACTCGTTGTACTCGTCGAAGTTGTCGCCGTTCAGTTCGCCGAGGGTGCGGTTGAGGTTCATGATGTCGCGGCTGAGCTTGAGACCGTCCGCGCTGAGGGAAGCACGCATCAGGCCGAAGGCCGCTTCCCGCTGGGCGTTGTCCATCTCGTCGAAGCCGAGGCCCTGGCGCACGTAGAAGTGCTGGTTCATCCACTTGCGCCACTCATCGTCGTCGACGGCGAACTTTGTCCTGGCGCGCTGCTCGGCGGTCAGCGCGGCCAGGAACTTCTCCGCGGCCTCGCGCACAGGTTCCGTCGACACGCCGGTCGACTCGATCCTGTAGAGGCCGCGCTGGATGCCGGAGCTGCCGTGGATGCCGACGTAGGGGTCGTCGGCGAGGCTGGCGTCGTTCTGCCGGCTGCGTTCCCGCATCCAGTCGGCGCGGTCGCCACGGTTGCCGGGGCGTTGGGCCAGGGCGGCGGAGGCCGTCAGCAGGGCGAGGATGACTACGATGAGATGGCGAGTCATGGTGCTTCGCATCGTAGCGGCTGACGGAACCGGCGCTTCGCGCCGGATGCCGGCGGGGACGCCGGCGCACCTGTACCTTTCCGGTGTTGATTCCGGTCACCGTCTTGTACCGATCCGCCGTAGCCGCCGAGGCTGCGGTAGCTGTGGGAAACCGGTTCGCCGGTTTTCCAAGGTCCGGCGGGAAACGGCTTGCCGTTTTCCGCTGGACCGGCGGCTTCCGCGGCCCGCGCCGCGGCGGGCGCTCCCGCGACGCTGATCGGAGTTTCGAGGAGTCGGCGGGCAGCCAGGAGCACCAACGGCGCACT
>JAPOXA010000019.1 GCA_026707325.1 Acidobacteriota bacterium
CACGGGCGCGGTCGAAGAAGAACGTGTTGACGTACTCGACCGCCTCGATCCCGTGACTGCGGGCGCGCGCCGGGAAGTCCAGGTGGTCGAGTTCACCCTGGTAGAGCACGCTCGGGTCGTCCCGGAAGGAGCCATCGCCCAACGCGCTCAGGCCCGGCCCGAACAGCTCGCGGAAGTAGGACCACTCCGCCAGGGAGATGCGGTAGAACGGCTCGGCCGCTGCCGCGGCGGCAACGTCGTCGCCTTCGGGGGCCGGGTCGCCGTCCATGCAGCCTGTCACGGCCGCGGCGCCCAGCACGGCGCCAGCTTCAAGGAAACGTCTACGGTCGATCTTCGGTGTCTTCATGATGCCGGGAGTGTAGCGCCCGCGAAACCTCGGCGAACCGGATCGCGTAGTAGTCAACAGGAGGAGTACAACTCGACATGGAAGTCCTGACCATCCTGACTCTCGGGGCGATCGCCCTCGGGCTACTCGCCGTTTTCGCCGTCGTGGCCTTCGTCGCCAAGATCGCCTTCAAGCTGGTGATTCTGCCGTTCAAGATCATCGGCTTCATCGCCGCGACCCTGCTGGCCGCCGTCCTGATTCCGGTCGCGGTCATCGCGCTGCCGGTTGCGCTCGCCGTCGGCGTCGTGCTGCTGGTCGTCGGCGGCCTGGTGGCGGCGGTCTGCGCCGGCTTCGGCCTGCTGGGGGCGATCTTCTAGGAGCCTGCGCTGCAGAACGCAGCGAAGCAAGTTCTGCGGCGTCAGGCTCCGCCGTGCGGACGGGCTGGGCCGAACCCCGAGTCTGCGAGGAGTTTCGGGGCGCTAGTCAGCGGACCAGGTGCCACGCGGTCTGGCGGCCGGCCAGGTAGAGCACCCGCTCGCCGTCGTAGACGGCGCTCTGCTCCAGTTTGATCTGGACGTCCTGGCCGCCCCACATCTCGAGCTCGACCTTCACGTTGCCCTCGATCGCGTAGGCGGTGTCCGGGTACAGCGGCCAGTCGCCGCGAATCGGAGTCGGTCCCTGGTTGTCCCACATGCCGATCGTCGGCCCCGGAGCGTGGCCGAACACGCCGAGCGGGTGCGTGTAGGTGCTGGAGCGCAGGCCCTCGTCCGTGGCGAGCGAGATCGTCGCCGCCAGGATCTCGTTGCCGCTGCGGCCGGTCCTGAACTCGCCGGTCAGGATGTCCTGCCAGCGGTTGCCGGCGGCCAGCGCCTCCCGGAGCTCGGCGGGCGCCTTGCTCTCGCCGAGGCGTAGCACGTAGCCCATCTCCTGCGTGTCGGTGCAGAGACCGAGGTAGCAGATGCCCACGTCCGTGTGCAGCACGTCGCCGCGCTGGATGACGAAGTCGCCGCTGCCGCCGCAGAAGGGCTCGTCGGCGCCGCAGCCGCTGTCTTCGCCCGCAGCCCGGCGTTGCGCGTTGACGGAGGGCAGAAACCAGATGTCGAGCCCGAGATCCTCGAAGCGCTGGGCCATGTGCCAGACGACATCGTCCGTCTTCGTGGCGCCGGGAGTGATCACGCGTTCCGAGAACGCCTCCGCGATCACGCCCCGGGCGATCGAGACGATCTGCGGATAAGCCTCCAGTTCCAGCGGGCTGCGGGTCTCGATCCAGCGCACGACGAGGTCCTCGGCACTGGTCACCCGTTCCTTGAGTCCGGGCGTCAGCACTTCCATCAACCGTTGGTGGAGCGCCTCCGAGAGGCCGTCGGCGACCGGCCAGTGGCGCGAGACATTGACGCCGATCCGCTTCGGATCGCGCGCCGCGATGACTTCGCCCAAGCCCTGCCACTGTTCCTCAAGGTCGCCGCCCTCCCAGGCCGACTCGTACAGCGACCCGTACGGGTAGCGGTTGACCGTCAGGCGCTCGGCGCCGCCGTTGTCCGGCCCTCGGTCGAAGAACACGAGCATCGTCGTACGGCGGGCCGCGAACACCGGCCGCGGCACCAGGCTGAAGAACACCGGATCCTCGTTGTACTCGCGGTTGATGACGAGCCACATGTCGATCCCGGTTTCCCGCATCAGCTGCGGCAGCAGCGTGTCGAGCCGTTCCTCGAGCATGCGGTTGAAGGGCTCGACCCGGTCCCGGTGCGGGAGCACGTGGCCGGGCCCGTCGAGCACGCGGCCCTGCTCGAAGTTGGCGGTCTGCGCGAAGGCGGGGGTCAACCCGAGCGTGAGAACGATGGCCACGGCGGCCGACGCGTGCGCAAGGGATCGCTTCATGTTCCCAGTACCTCCAGGCGACCCGACACGACCGCCGTCCGCGCCGCCTCCAGCAGGTCGCAACGAAAGCCGCCCTCCGCCTTGGGAAGTTGGGCCGCATCGAGCGGCAGTTGGCCGCCGCCGATCAGCCGGCGGACGATCTCGATTCCGGCATAGCCGGCGATGAGTGCCCGGTCGAGGCCGGGTCCGCCGCCTTCCGCCTCCCCCGGTTCCTCTCCGTCCTCCACGTCTACGCCGGCAGCGGCAGCCAGGAAGCTCTTGACAACCTCCCCCGGCTGCCTCGCGAGCAGCAGGTGCGCGGCCGCCGTGCCGATATCGAACTCGGCATCGCCCCAGCCGCCGTACTGCGGGTCCACGACCCGGACGTCGCCATTCGGCAGCCGGAGCCAGTTGCCGGGATGAAACGCACCGTGAACCAGGCAGTCGCCGGCACCCAGGAAACGCCGGCCGAGTTCCGCCACCGCCTCCCGGAAGGCGCCGTCCGACCGCAACGCCGAGGCCGCGGCGCCCAGGCCGGGCTCGATGTCGTCAAGCGCACCCTCGTCCGGCGCGGGACCGTCCGGGCCGAAGCCGTTGCCGCCTTCCCCGGGCGAGCCGAACGGCGCCTCGAAGAGGAGTCGGTGGCTCAACCTGTTCATGCCGCCGTGCGCGAACTCCGCGTCCCGCTCTCCCCGCGTGCCGCACCGCAGCGCCCGAAGGAACAAGCCCAGAGCCTCCGCGGCCCCCTCGCCGAGCGAACCGCCCAGGTAGAGCGACACGAGATTCGAAGCGCCTCGGAAGTCCTCGAGCAGCAACAGGAACCTCGCTTCGTTGGCGGCCATCAGCCGTGGCATGAGGGCGGCGGCCTCGGGTGCCCGGCCTACTTCCGCATAGAACGCGTACTCGCCGCGCCAGCGGTCGCCCGGCATGGCGACCGACTCGTCACGCCGCAGCCAGGGCAGTGACTGCTTCAGCACCGCGGTGCGCCAGCCCCCGCGCAGTTCCTGCAGTTCGACCCGCATCACGGTGCTCGACTCTCCGCCCAGAGAGGCACAGGTCGTGACCTGCTCCTCATCGCCCAGCCAGCCGACCGCGCCCATCACCAGGTCCACGCGACCCGCCTGGTCGGCCGACAGGACGTGAACTTCCGGGTGCTCAGCCTCGAACTCGGCCCGCCGGCTCATCGGCGCAAGCTATCACCGGACAGAACGCCATATGCTCGGTTCGAGAGCGCTGGAATGTCGGGCGAAGAACAGGTGCTGAGGATCGCGATGTGGTCCGGTCCCCGGAACATCTCGACCGCGATGCTGCGCGCCTGGGGGAACCGCGACGACACCTTCGTGTGCGACGAACCCCTCTACGCGAACTACCTGCTGGAGCATGGTTTCGACCATCCCGGCCGGGACGAGATCCTCGCCCACCACGACAGCGACCTGAACCGGGTCACGAAGTGGCTGACCGTGGAGGCGCCGAAAGGCCGGCCGGTCTTCTACCAGAAGCACATGGCGCATCACCTGCTGCCGGAAACGGACCGGTCCTGGGTGGCGAAGCTCAGCAACGTCTTCCTGATCCGCGACCCGGCGGAGATGCTGACGTCGCTGATCCACATCCTGCCGCGTCCCAAGCTGCCGGATACCGGCCTGCCCCAGCAGCGTGAGCTCTTCGACCTGGAGTGCGAGCGGCTCGGCCGGGCTCCGGCGGTCATCGACTCGGCCGACGTGCTGCGGAACCCCCGCGCGGGCCTCCAGAGCCTGTGCAACGCGGTCGGCGCGGAGTTCGACGAGGCGATGATGAGCTGGCCGCCCGGCCGTCGCGAGACGGACGGCATCTGGGCGCCGCACTGGTACGGTGCGGTCGAAAAGAGCACGGGCTTCGCGCCCTTCCGACCCAAGAACGAGCCGGTCCCGGGGTTCCTTGCCGAGGTGCTCGAAGAGTGCCAAAAGCACTACGATCACCTCGCCGAGCATCGTCTCCTCTTCTGAGCCTCGTCTTCTGATCCGCACGCAAACGCACACGAACCCGTCATGCTCCAGAAGGCCGACCCCAGGAACCGGGACCTGCTCGTCAACATCAACGGCGAACTGATCCACCGCGACCAGGCGGGGATCAGCCCCTTCGACTCCGCCGTCCAGGGCGGCGACGCCGTCTGGGAGGGGCTGCGCCTGTACGACGGCCGCATCTTCAAGCTCGAGCAGCACCTGGACCGCCTCCGCCACTCGGCGCTGGCCCTGGCCTTCGCGGAGATCCCCTCGCATCAGGAGATCATCGACGAGATCCGCCGCACGCTGGAGGCGAACGGGATGCGGGACAACGTCCACATCCGCCTGACCCTGACCCGCGGCGTCAAGATCACCTCCGGCATGGACCCGCGGCTCAACACCGCCGGCCCTACCCTGATCGTCCTCGCCGAGCACAAGGCGCCGGTCTACGGCTCGAAACCGATCCGGTTGATGACCTCGTCGATCCGCCGCTTTCCGCCCGACTGCATGGATCCGAAAATCCACCACAACAACCTGATCCAGTCGATCATGGCCAAGATCGAGGCGAACGCGGCCGGCGCCGACGACGCCCTGATGCTCGACCGCCAGGGATTCGTCGCGGAAACCAACGCGACCCACGTCTTCCTCGTGCGCGGCGGCGTCGTGGTGACCAGCCACTGCCGCGCGTGCCCGGAGGGGGTGACGCGGGCGACCGTGCTCGACCTCTGCCGGGAGAACGGCATCCCCCACGAAGTGACCGACTACACCCAGGCCGAGCTCTACCGCGCCGACGAGGCGTTCTGCACCGGCACGATGGGCGAACTCGTGGCGGTCACGGACGTCGACGGCCGTCCGATCGGCGGTAGCGAGCGACCGGTGCTCGAACGGCTGCAGGGCCTGTTCCGCGAGCTGACCGCCGTGAGCGGCTATCCCATCCTGCGTTGACGCGATGAACGCGGCAGAGGCGGCGAGCCACCTGGACCCGGAAGGGGTCTCGCCCTCCACGACCAGGCTGCAGAAGTGGCTGCTCGGCCTGCTGCTCCTTTGGGCGCTTGCCGCCCGAGTGCTCTTCAGTTGGCCGGACCCCACGATGAACCGGCTCTGGGACGAGCGCTACAACGCCGGCAACGTCGCCGCGATCCTGGCCCACAACCAGTGGCGGCCGGTGCGCACGCACTATCCGACGCTCTCCTACCTGCCCCACGCGGCGACCCTCAAGGTGTACGAGACGGCGCGCTCGCTGCCGTGGCTCTCCTCCCTGCCGACCACGTTCAGGATCGCGCCGGATGGACGGCCCTATCTCACCCGGGTCGCCGTGCGGTACTCCCGGATCATTCAGGCCCTGCTGGGCACCGCCTCGCTGTTCGTCGTGTTCCTGATCGGGCGGCGGCTGTTCGGCCCCTGGGTCGGCCTGGGCGCGGCATCCCTGCTCGCCGTCGCCCCCTGGCACCTGCGCCAGTCGGGGGTGTTCAAGCCCGACGTCATGCTGGTCCTGACTGCCGTGCTGACCCTCTACGCGATCCTCGCCGCGCGGCGAAGCGAGAGCCTCCGGGCGTACGCGATCGCCGGCGCCATGGTCGGCGCCACCGCCGCCGCCAAGTGGAACGGCGCGGCGCTGGCGTTGCCGCTGCTCGTTGCGATCGCTCTCGACGGCGTTCGCGGCTTCGGTCTGCTGATCCGCCGCACCGCGGCCGCGGCCGCCGGCGGCGCGGGCTTGCTGCTCCTGCTCAATCCCTGGCTCGTCCTGGCGCCCGGGATGTATCGGCGCCATCTCGGCAATACCGTGAGTCACTACCGGGAGCGGCTCGCCGAGGTAGGCGCGGGCCTCTTCGATCAGCCGCTGAACGCGGTGACCAGCCTCGCCGGCAGCGTCTACTTCAGCCCTCTGCTGGGTGCATGCGGGCTCCTCGGCCTGGGCTGGATGTTCGTTCTCGCAATCCGCGCCCGGGGCGGGTTCAGTCGACCTCTGCCGGGTGCGGGCGGAGACGCAACCGCCGGAGACGCCTGGATCCTGGCCGTCTTCTTCGGCGGTTACGTCGGCTCGCTGTGGATCGTCACCCGCTATCCGAAGCCGCCGAACTGGTTGATCGTGGCCCCGGTCGTGGCCCTGGCCGGCGCCTGGTTCATCGGCAGGCTGGCAAGGGCCGCACGCGCCCTGCCCGAGACCCGATTCACGGCCGCCGCCCTCGCCATCCTCGCGACCGTCGCCGGACTCGCCGGCCTCGACAAGGCCCGGTTCGTCCACGCCACGGTGTACGACGTGAACGTCCCACTGACCTCCGCGGAAGCGGCCCGCACGGCAGGCAGGCCCAAACCGCTCAGGGGGCGGACCTTCATCACCGAACTGCCGCTCGGGGCCCAGGACTTCGACCCCCGGATCTGGGACGGGAACTACGTCTCCACGCTGATCCGCACGGAGAACATCGCGGCCGAGTCCGCGTACGAGCGCCAAGCCGCGGACGTCCTGCTGTTCCCGGCTTCGCGCCTCGCGCCCGGCCAGAACTCCGTCTACCGGGAACTGACCGCGGAACGGCCCGGCGGCACCGTCCGGCGCTTCGAACCGAGTCTGTTCCGGCTCCGCGGAGATCCCGTCGTCCTTGTCCGCCACTCCTTCGCTGCGGTCGAACCGCCCACACCCGCTGCCTTCTCCGCGGCGGGCGAGGGGCTCTACGACATCGACCCGGCCGCGCTCCAGCCGCAAGCCGGCGCACCCGAAGAAGCCCAACACCTCGTTTCGCTGGAGATCGCGGTGCGCACACCCACGCGGGACGACGTACGGATCTCGGTCAAGGTCGCCGGAAGCTCAATGCCCTGCCGGCACACGCAGAGAGGCAGGGAACGACGCCGGTGCCTGACGCCGCGTTTCGAGGCTCCGCGGTCGCCGGTCCGTATCCTGGTTCAACCCGCGCGCGAGGTCATCGACGTCACCGTGTTCAGGTGGCGGCACTAGCGCCGCAGGGAACCTGCGTGCGCAGGCTCTTGCCATCTGGCCGGTTCTGTGCCACCATGCGCCTGCTGCGATGCAGCAAGCGCGAGTGCGCAGCGCAGCAAAGCCCCTGCCGTACACGATCCGCCCGTTCTGGAGACCCACCATGGCCACGGAACTGAACCGATTCCTGACCCCTCTCGACGCCACCTTCCTCTATGTCGAACGCCCCAACGAGACGATGCACATCGGCGGCTGCATGGTCTACGAAGGCGAGTTCTCGCGCGAGTACATGGTCGAGCAGATTGCCGCCCGCATGCACCTGCTGCCGCGCTACCGCCAGCGCGTGCTGTTCCCGCCCTTCCTCGTCTCCCACCCGGTGTGGGCCGACGACCCGGCCTTCGACCTCGAGAACCACGTCGAAGAAGTCTGGATCCCCGAGGACGCCGACCACCAGGTGCTCGCCCGCGCCGCCGCCGAGGCGTACAGCGGCATGCTCGACCGCAACCGGCCGCTCTGGAAGGGAATTCTGCTGCGCGGCGTTCCCGGTCACACCGCGGTGGTCTGGAAGATCCACCACGCGATGGTCGACGGCGTCTCGGGCGTTGATCTCTCGATGGTGCTGAGCGACCTCTCGCCCACGGACGAGTTGCCGGAACCTCCGGCCGAGACCTGGGCGCCGAAGCCGCTGCCCGACTCCCTGAGCCTGCTCCAGGAGGCCATGCAGCATCGTCTCGGCGAGCTGAGCCGGTCCTGGAGCGATAGCGCCTTCGACGCCATGCGGCCCAACCGGATGGCCGATCGCATGCGGGAGATGGTAACCGCCAGCACCGCGACCTTGCCGGCCGCCGCGCCGGCGCCGCGCACCATCTTCAACCGGCCGGTAAGCAAGGAGCGCGGCTTCGCCTGGGCCCAGTTCTCCTTCCCGGCGATGCGCGCGGTGAAGTCGGCCCTCGGCGGCACCGTGAACGACGTCGTGCTCACCGTGCTCGCCGGCGGCATCGGCCGCTACCTGCGGGCGCGCGGCCAGGATCCGAAGGGACTCGAACTGCGCGCAATGTGTCCCGTCAGCATGCGCCAGGAGGACGAACGGGGCCAGCTCGGCAATCTGGTCTCGAACATGATCGCACCGCTCTTCGTCGGCGTCGACGATCCGGTCGAACGCCTCGGCAAGGAACGGGACGCGATGAACAGGCTGAAGAAAGCCGGACAGGCGAAGGCCTTCTACCAGATGACTCAGTTCGGCGAACGGGTGCCGCCGCTCATGGCCGCGATCGGCGCGACGATGCCCTTCTCCCAGACCCTGTTCAACACCGTGTCGACGAACGTGCCCGGGCCGATGATCCCGCTCTATTTCGGGCGCCACAAGCTGGTCGACTGGCTGCCGCTGGGCATCGTCTCGAACAACATCGGCCTGTTCGCGGCCATCCTGAGCTACAACCAGCGCATCACCCTGGGAATGACGGTGGACGCCAAGCTGATCCCCGACCCGTGGCGCCTCGCCGGGTGCCTGGAAGAGTCTTACGCCGAACTCCGCGAAGCGGCGGGCGTCGAAGACGAGGAGCCGCTGGGCGCGCGCTGCTTCGCCTCCGCTGCGCCGGCAGTCGAGGCTCCCGAAGAGACTGCCGCGCCTGAACTCGTTGCCGGCTCCGAGCCGGACGCGACGTCCGGCCCGGACGACCCGTTGCGAGGCGCCGCGTAGTGACGGTGCCGGCCCGACGCCAATCGACCAGTCCGATCTGGAGCGCCAACCCGCGTCTCCTGCGGGACTCGGTGCCGGCGGCTTTGCCGCTGTGGCGAGAAGCGTTCGCGGCCGTGGAGTTCTCTTTCCTGCCGTTCACGCCGATCTTTCACGGCATCGGTGCGCCGCGCGGCGATGGCGCCGCGGTCATCGTCGTTCCCGGCTTCACCGGCACCGACGGCTACCTGGCGCCGATGCGCGGCTGGCTCCGCCGTATCGGCTATCGCGCCCGTCCCTCCCGCATCGGGCACAACGCCGACTGCCTCGAGCGCCTGGGCGGCAGGCTGATCGGAACGCTCGAGGAGACCGCCGGCGAAACCGGTCGCAAGGTTCACCTGGTCGGCCACAGCCTGGGGGGCATGCTGTCGCGCGGCGTGGCATGCCTGCGTCCGGACCTGATCGCGTCCGTCACGACGATGGGCTCGCCCATCCGGGGCGTCCGCTCCCATCCCCTGGTGATGCGGATGGCCGAGGCCGTGCGCCGCCGCGTCATCGAGCAGGACGACGCCCGTGAGCCCGCCTGCTTTTCCGGCGACTGCCATTGCGACCTCGTTCGCGCGGTGCAGAGCACCTTCCCGGACGAAGTGCCGCAACTCGCCATCTTCACCCGGCGGGACGGCGTCGTCGCCTGGCGCTACACCCGGCTCCACGACCCGGCACGGAACCGTGAAGTCCCCGGCACCCACTCCGGTCTGGCAGCCAATCCCCTCGCCTACTACCATCTCGCTCGCTTCCTGAAGCGCCACCCGAGCCCCGCGCTGGGGCCGGAGACGGCCCCGTGACCGCCCCCAACGCCCTCCTGCCGCCTGACCAGGCGGTCCTCTGGAACCTGGAGCGCCGCAGCCCCGGGCTGCACGTCGCCGGTCTCGCGCTGGTCGATGGCGAGATCGACCCGCAGGAACTCCTCCACTGGATGACCCGGCTGCGCAGACTGCCCCGCTTCGGCCTCCGCGTCGAAGGGCCGCCCTACGGCCCGGCCCGCTGGCGCTCGGCGCCGTTCGAGCTCGAGGAACACCTTCACGTCGTCCCGAACGGCGACGCGGTGTCCGCGCTCGACGAGGCCCTCAGCAAGCCGCTCGACCCGGACCGCCCGCTGTGGGAGCTCCATCTGGCACCCGGCTACCACGAGGGCGGCGACGCCCTGCTGGTCAAGTCGCATCTGGTCGCGGCGGACGGTCTGGCCACTGGCGACTTCTTCCACGCGCTCTTCGCGAGCGGCACGGAAGTCGAAGAGAAGAAAGCCGGCGATCCGGCCACCAACGGCGTCAGCTCCGGAGCGCGACCGACCGAGTGGTTCGAGAACTGGACCCGGACCGGCCAGGACCTGCTGGCGGGTCTCCGGGAGCTTTCCTCGGAGGAGACGCGAACAGCCTTTCTGACCTTGAGCGAGACGATGCCCGACCTGGGTCTCCCGCCGCTGCCGCTGCCGTTCAACCGGCGGTTGAGCGGTCGGCGACGCCTGATCCGGACTGCCTTCCCCTACGCCGACATCCGTGCGATCCGCGCCCGGCTGGGAGGCACGCTGTCTGATGTGGTCGTCGCCCTGGCAGGCGGCGCGCTGCAGCGCTACCTCACCGCCAGGGGCGTCTCCATCCGGGGGCGCAGCCTGCGGGTCGCGCTGGCCACCGACATTCCGGAACGCGACCGGAAGCGGCGGAGCCTGCTGCCCATCGAGGTTCCCCTCGAAATCGACGGCGCCGACCGGCTGCGCTCGGTGCATCAGCTTGCGCGGCTGCTGCGGGCTGCCCGGGTAGCGGACGTGCTGTCCCGCTTCACCGCCATGCAGCGGGCCGCGGGCCCCCTGGCGGCCGCCGCGCTCGCGATGACTTCCTCCGTCCGGCCGCCCTTCCACCTCACGGTAGCCAACGCCAACGGCCCCCAGATCCCGCAGTTCCTGGCCGGCCGACCCCTCTCCGGCTACACGCCTTCCTGGCCCGTCGGCCTCGGCCAGGGCCTCTCCTGCGCGTTCTTCGCCTACAACCAGTCACTGCACGTGGGTCTCACCGTGGACGAGCGAGCCTGTCCGGACGCCGAACCACTTGCCCACCTGCTCACGAAGTCCTTCGCCGAACTTCACGAGGCAGCCGGCAGCGTTCCCCGGCGGCGGCCCCGCAAGACTCCGTTCCAAGCCCAAACGGCGCCAGCGCCATAACCCGGAGACACCATGACCCGTACCAACATCCCGAGACAGGTGCTCGACTTCCAGAAGCAGATCCTCGACTTCCAGAGAGCCGCCTTCGAGAACGGCTACGATGCGATCGTCGCTCTCCAGGAGCGTCAACTCGAACTTGCCGACCGGATGATGAACCAGGTACCCAACCTTCCGGACGAGGCACGCGAACTGATCCGGACCTGGCGGGGCGCCGCCGAGGACGGCCAGCGCCAGTTCAAGAGCACGGTCGACGGGTCGTTCGACGCCGTGACGGCCTATCTCGACCGGCTGGCCGGCGGCACAGCAGACGACGAGGCGCCCGACCAGGCACAAACCACCCACGAAGCCCAAGAGGAGACAGTTGAGTGAACGACATGGCGACCCAGTACCCGCGGACGGTCCGCCTCAAGAACCAGTCCTTCAGGTTCAGCCTTCTGAGGCAGGAAGACCGCGATGACGTGCTCGCCTTCGCGCGCGCCCTGCCGGAAGAGGACCTCCGCTTCCTGCGCGTCGACATGACGGATCCGAAGGTCGTCGACAACTGGGTCGAAGGCGCGTTGGCCGGAACCCGCGTCGCCGTCCTCGCCCATCTCGGCGACCGCGTGGTCGGCTACGGCAGCCTGAATCGGCGCGAGTCGTCATGGATGCGGCACCTGGGCGAGATCCGGATCATGGTGCTGCCCGAGGTCCGCCAGGTAGGCCTCGGCGGCCACCTGGCGCACGACGTGTTCCACCTGGCCCAGCAGATCGGGCTGACCAAGATCGTCGCCCAGATGGCCCGCGAGCAGCGCGGCGCCCGCCAGATGTTCCAGAACCTGGGCTTCTCGGTGGAGGCCCTGCTCGCCGACTGGGTCATCGATCCGAACGACGCCACGCACGACCTGATCCTCATGTCGTACGACGTGACGGGGCTGGAGGCGGGAGCGGGGGCGTAGACTCCCAAGAGGAGAAGGCGTCAACTTGCCAGAAATGGTAAGTTGCCGCCAATCTCAACGAGATCCTCGAATCTCATGGCGGGAATGAGCCGCTCTTCGAGACCGGCCTCTCCGCGTTGGCCTTCGCGGGCGCTATCCCCGAGTACGTGCCGGAGGTCACGAGCGCCACCCACGGTCGCTCCCATCGCCGCGAGACTCCGCTGGGGCGGTTCTCCTTTCGTCACATGACGCCCGCTCTGCACTTCGGGTATCGAGAGGCGGATCTCGGCAACGATCAGAGCGCTTTCGTCGCCCGGCCGGAGAAAGCGCTACTCGACCTCGTTCACCAACGGCCGGGAGGCGACCGCCAGGAGTACCTGCGGGAGCTGCGCCTGAACCTCGAAGTTCCGGACCTCGATGCACTCGACGACGCCGCCAGGGCACACGGCGCGCCGAAGCTCCAGCGGGCCGCCCGCGTCGTTCGTCGACTCGCCGAACGCGCAGGAACCTGGGAGACCCTGTGAAGGACCACCTGAGAAGCCTGGTTCGAGGCGAACAGCCGCATCCGCCGAGTGCTACGAGGTCCGGCTGCGTGTACGCGACGAACACCCGGTGCATGGAGCCTTCGTCCGCTTCCCCGGCGTCCTCAACGAGATCGGCCTCTCTCCCCATCCTTCCGAAGTGCTGGCAATCCGGATCGAAGTGGACACCAGACCGCCGGCGGGCGCCGCCACCGAAACGACGCTGGTACGGAGGCACGAGACGCTTCGACTCTTCCACCACGACCGGGCCTCCCTGCTCGCCGGCAAGCTGCACGCCATCCTCCAGCGCCCCTACGCCAAGGGCCGCGACGTCTACGACCTGATCTGGTACCTCAGCGATCCCGAATGGCCGCCACCGAGCCTGTCGTTGCTGAACGCGGCCCTGGCACAGACGGGTTGGTCAGGCGATGCCGTGACGCCGGAAACCTGGCGGACAGCCATCGCCAACCGAATGGAGGCGCTGGACTGGCCCCCCATCGTTGCCGACGTAGCGCCGTTCCTGGAACGAACGGCGGACGTGGACCTGCTGACCAGGGGTTCCGTGATGAAACTGCTCGGCCGCTAGCACTCGCGATGCTGTCAGGACGCGAACGGATCAGTCGGCGTCGCGGTTCGCCCTGTTCGCCTTGGCTGGAGGCCGCAAGCCGGTTCCCAGACCGCCGAACCAGAGCTTGAACATCTCCTGCGGGTCGGCGTACTTCAGGTTGGCGGCCATGCGGTCCCGGAACTTCTCCAGCATCTCGTTCTGGATCCCCGCCAGATCGGGGAGGCCGAGAAAGGCGCGCGCCTCTTCGGGCGTGCAGTCGATGTCGAGCTTGATCTTCACGTGTTCTCCCTTCGTCGCGTCCTTGGCTTGATCGCCGCAAGCATACGCGGGTCGGGCACACACGGACGTCCGCCGGGGCTACAATCGCCGAATGTCTGAGAAGCCTTCGCCCGAGTCGGCCTCGGGCGGCCCGTTAGGCGGCATCCGGGTCCTCGACTTCACGAGCTTCATCGCCGGTTCCTACGGCGCGATGCTGCTCGGCGACATGGGCGCCGATGTCCTGAAGATCGAATCGCCCGGCGGCGACAACGCCCGCCACTGGGGACCCTTCATCGAAGGCGAGAGCCGGATGTTCCAGGCCTGGAACCGGAACAAGCGCGGCATCTCCGTCAACCTGAAGACGGAGGAGGGCAGGCAGGTGGTCTACGACCTGGCCCGGACCGCCGACGTGGCGATGGAGAACTTCCGTCCCGGCGTCGCCGCGAGGCTCGGCATCGACTACGACGCCCTGAGCCGCCACAACCCGGGGCTGGTCTACGCCTCGTCCAGCGCCTTCGGCGGCAGTGGGCCGTACGCCCAGCGGCCCGGCTACGACCCGGTTCTCCAGTCGATGGCGGGGGCCGCCCACCTGCAGCAGCTCATGAACGGCGTCGCCGCCATCTGCCCGGTGGCGGTTTCCGACTACATGGCCGCCGTGCTCACGGTCTGCTCGATCAACGCCGCCCTTCTCCACCGAGAGCGGACAGGCGTTGGCCAGTACATCGAAACCTCTCTGCTGCAAGCGATCATGACCGCCCAGGCGCAGTCCTACCTCCAGCCGCTCGAGGCCGAGATCACCGGACCGCCCGGCATCTTTCCGTACCGCATGTTCGCAGCCGCCGACGGACCGATCTTCATCGCCGCCGGCACGGACAAGTTCTGGCGGCTGTTCTGCGAGGCCATCGGCCGCGACGACCTCGCCTGTGACCCGCGCTACGAGACGAACCCCCAGCGGGTCAGCAACGCCGCCGCGTTGAGCGACGAGATCGATCCGATCGTGGCGCGAAGACCGGCACGCGAACTGGAGGCGGAGCTGGTCGCGGTCGGCGTTCCCTGCGCCGCCGTGCGCTCGGCCGAGGAGTTCTTCGACGATCCCCAGGTCGAGGCGATGGCGATGAGCCAGGTCGTCCGGCACCCGCAACTCGGCAACCTGCGCATGGCCGGCGTTCCCTGGCGTTTCTCGCAGACGCCGGGGACCATCCGAAGGCCCGCCCCGCGTCTCGGCGAGCACACGGGCGAAGTGCTCGCGGAGCTGGGCTACGGCGCGGAGCGGGTCGCCGGTCTCGAAGCGTCCGGGGCGGTGCGGGCCGCGGACACAGCAGACGGGCACTGATGCCGCAGGTCGTCCTGGTCGGCGCCGGGCACACCCACATCCAGGTTCTCCGCCACTGGATGATGCACCCGGACCCGGCAGTCGAGGCGACTCTCGTCGTCGACACACCGGTCGCCGTCTACTCCGGCATGGCGCCCGGACTGGTGGCCGGACAGTACGAACGGCATGAACTGGAGATCGACGCGGTGCCGCTGGCGCGCCGGGCGGGCGTCCGTGTCGTCCTCGCGCCCTCCGTCGGTGTCGAAGGGGCGAACCGCCGCGTGCTGGTCGAGGGCCGCGAGCCGATCTCCTTCGACGTTGCCTCGTTCGACGTTGGATCGACCGTAGCCGGCCTCGAGCTCCCCGGCGTGCGGGAACACGCCGTCCCCACACGGCCGATCAACCGGCTGGCGGCGGCGATCTCCGGCCGCGTCGAGACCTTGACCAGTCAGTGGCCGAACGTGGTCATCGTCGGCAGCGGCGCCGGCGGCATCGAACTCGCCTTCTGCATCGACGCCCGGTTGCGCCGTCAGGGACTCCAACCCCGGGTCACGATCGTCGAGGCGGGCGACCGCATCCTGCCCGGCTACCACCCGGCGCTGGCCCGGCGAATCGAGGCGGCGGCCCGCGAGCGCGGGCTCCGGACTCTCGTCGAGGCGCCCGTCGCGGCGGTCGAGGCGCACGGCGTGCTGCTCGAAGACGGCAGAAGCCTCGACTCGGACCTGACTTTCTGGGTAACCGGCGCCGCCGCGCTGCCGATCTTCCGGGGCTCCGACCTGCCCCTGTGTGATCGCGGCTTCGCACGCACCCGTTCCACCCTGCAGGTCGAGGGCCACGACCACGTCTTCGCCGTCGGCGACTGCGCGACCCTGATCGACCAGCCGAACCGGCCTCGCGCCGGCGTCTACGCGGTGCGCATGGGGCCCTACCTGATCGAGAATCTGGAACGCCTGAACACGGGACAGCGACTCCGCCGGTACCGGCCGCAGGGCGATTTCCTGGCTCTGCTCAACCTCGGCGACGGCAGCGCCGCCGGCGCCAAGTGGGGCGCCGCCTTCGAAGGTCGTTGGGTCATGCGGCTCAAGGACCGGATCGATCGCCGGTTCATGGATCGCTTCCAGGCGCTCGGCCCGGACGGCGCGCCGCTGCCCGCGTTCGGGCCCATGCGCGCCGGTCCCGAGGCGAATGGGGTGGACGCAGAGCCGGAGTCGACTCCCATGTTCTGCGGCGGCTGCGCGGCAAAGGTCGGACCCGACCGGCTGGGCAGAGCCCTGGCGCGTGCAGGTCTGGATGCACGCCCGGAGTCTGGCGAGCAGGTGATCCTGGACACGACGACGCCGGACGACGCGGTCGCCTACCGGACGCCGGCCGGGGACCGGGTCGTCGCCTCTCTGGACGCCTTCCCCGCCTTCACCGACGATCCCTGGCTCGTGGGCCGCGTAGCCGCCGTCAACGCCTGTTCCGATCTCCACGCCACCGGCGTGACGCCCCGTTTCGCCCAGGCTCTGGTCACCCTGCCCCAGGCGGCCGACGGCGCGACGGCCGAGGAACTTCTGATCCAGGTACTCGCAGGCGCCCGTGCGGCGCTCGACCCGGAAGGCGTCCTGCTCCTGGGCGGCCACACGAACACCGGACCCGAACTGGTCGTCGGCTTCCACGTGGAGGGTGTGTCCGAAAGCGGCCGGGACCTGCTGCTCAAGAGCCGGGTCCGGCCCGGCGACGCGCTCGTTCTGACCAAGGCGCTCGGCTGCGGCGTGCTGCTGGCCGCCGACCGGATGGGGCTCTGTCCCGGACGCTGGCTGCGGGCATGCCTCGTGTCGATGCAGACGAGCAACCGTGCCGCGATGGAGGTGGCAAGACAAGCCGGCGTAGCCGCCGCGACCGACGTCAGCGGTTTCGGGCTCGCCGGTCACCTGGGTGAAATGGCGCAAGCGAGCGACGTGGATCTCGAGGTCTTCGTCGGCGCCCTGCCCGCGCTACCGGGCGCGCTCGAGCTCCTGGACCTCGGCGAGCGGAGCACGAGCCACGATCAGAACACGCGGCTGCCGGTCGAGGTCGAGCGGCTGGCCGCGCCAGGGCCGCACCTGGAGTTGACTTTCGATCCCCAGACCGCCGGCGGGTTGGTGCTGGCGGTTCCTCCGAAGCAGGCCGACGGCCTGATCCGCGCCCTCAACGCCCGGAACCTCGAAGCGGCCGCGGTCATCGCTCGCGCCCGAACGCCAGGTTCCGGCAGCCCGCGGCTGATTCTGCGCTGACGCCTCAACCCGCAGCCGTCCCGGCTCCGAGGCCGGCCAGGAAACCGCAAACAGGGCGTAAGTCGTGCTAGGCTGCCTTCCTCGTGAAGGTCTCCGACAGCGCCTCCGACCGGCGGTCGAACCCCCGAAAGGCGCCCCCGGGCGCAGTGCGCGGCCGAGGCGCGGCCGCCAACCCCCGCAACCGGTTCGAGCGGATCGACATCGACTTCGAGCCGGGCGAGAGCGTCGCCGAGCGCGGCGACCCGCCGCCGACCGAGTTGTTCCGGGACGACTCGAAGACGATCCTGTCTCGCAACGACTCGCCCGACATCGGCTTCGAGTACAGCCTGAACCCCTACCGCGGCTGCGAGCACGGCTGCATCTACTGCTACGCCCGTCCCACCCACGAGTACCTCGGCTTCTCCGCCGGGCTCGACTTCGAGAGCCGGATACTCGTCAAGGAGCGTGCGCCGGAGCTGCTGCGGAAGGCGCTCCTGAGCCCGCGCTGGAAACCCCAGGTCATCGTGCTCTCCGGCGTCACCGACCCGTACCAGCCGATCGAACGAAAGCTCCGGATCACCCGCCGCTGTCTGGAGGTCCTGGCCGAGTTCCGCAACCCGGTGGCGATCATCACGAAGAACCACCTGGTCACCCGCGACCTCGACCTGCTCCTGGAACTCAACCGCTTCGGGGCCTGCGGCGTCTACCTCTCGATCACATCGGTCTCCGCCTCACTGTCGGCGCGAATGGAACCACGGGCCTCGACGCCGCGACGGCGGTTCGACGCGCTGCGCGAACTGAGCGCCGCCGGCATCCCCTGCGGCGTGATGACCGCGCCCGTCATCCCCGGCCTGAACGACGAGCAGATCCCCGCGATTCTGGAAGCGGCCGCCGCAGCCGGGGCGAGCCGCGCGGGCTACATCCTGCTACGCCTGCCTCATGGCCTTCGGGAGCTCTTCTCCGAGTGGCTTGCGACCCACTTCCCGGATCGCAGGGACCGCGTGCTGAACCGGCTGCGGGAAGCGCGCGACGGGAACCTGAACGATCCCCGCTTCCACCACCGCATGAAAGGCGGCGGGGAGTACGCGGAACAGATCGGCAGGCTGTTCGAGACGGTGCGTCGCCGCGTCGGGCTCGCCGGCGGCCGAAGCGGGGGCACCGCCAGCCCGTCGACGGCGGCGTTCCGGCGTCGCACGGACCAGCGAAGTCTGTTCGACGAGGCGGCCGCCCCGGAAGCGCATCCCTGAAACCGAACCGGACCGCGCAGGGGCTTGGGCCGGCGGCGACTCGCTGCTACAATCCGCGCTCCGCTGCAGGCGCCAGCCAGCCCCGGCGAAGCAACCAAGGGGCCACGACGCCGGTCAAACCGACATATCGGGACAAGAGATCGGCCCGGTGCCCGCGCGCGGATCGAGCGGCGCAGAACCCCAGAAAACTCGGCACAGGACACTCGGAGATACAGAAGGTGAAGTTCAACGGGCCCAAGGTCAAGCTCTCGCGCAAGCTGGGCATCCCACTGACCTCCAAGGCCGCCCGGTACATGGAAAAGAAGGGCCACCCTCCGGGGATGCACGGCCTCAAGCGGCGGCGGCGCCAGAGCAACTACGGGCGGCAGTTGCTCGAGAAGCAACGGCTGCGCTACCAGTACAACGTCAGTGAGCGCCAGCTCCGCAACTACTACAAGCGGGCGACGCGGATGAAGGGCGTGACCGGCGACAACCTGGTCGGCCTGCTCGAGACCCGGCTCGACTCCGTAGTCCACCGGGCCTTCGCGCCCAGCGTGTTCGCCGCGCGCCAGTTCGTCGGCCACGGCCACATCCTGGTCAACGGCCGGCGGGTCAACATCCCGTCCTACGGGGTGAAGGAAGGCGATGTCGTCGAGGTGCGGGAGAAGAGCCGGAAGCTCCGCTGCTTCAACGAGCCGCGCGGCGTGACCGTCCCCACCTACGTGGAGACGGACGAAACCGGCTACCAGGCGACCCTGCGCAGCACGCCTGTTCGGGACGAGGTGCCGATCGTCTGCGAAGTGCCGCTGGTCATCGAGTACTACTCCCGCTAACGGCGCGGAGACGACGACCGATGCTCCACCCCCGCGCCCGACGCCCCGGTTCCCTCGTCGCCGCTGCCGCCCTGGCGACTGCCGTCCTGCTTGCAGGCGGCACAGCGGCTGCCGCCGACTTCAGCGTCAGCGGCACGGTCACCTACGAGGGCGAACCGCTCAAGCGCTACCCGCTGCGCATGGACGCCGACCCGAACTGCGCCGCGATGTACGACGGGAAGCGCGTCCTGTCGCGCGACAGCCTCGTCGGCGACGACGGCGCGGTCCAGAACGTCTTCGTCTACCTCCGGGAGGCACCCGCGGGAGCAGCCGGCGACCAGCCGGAGGAAGCCGTCCGGCTGGAGCAGCGCGGCTGCCTCTACACGCCCCGGATCATCGGCGTCCGCGTCCAGCAGGACATCGAGATCGTCAACGACGACCCCACTCTCCACAACGTCCGCGCCCTGGCCAAGGCGAACCGGCCGTTCAACATCGGCCAGCCTTCGCGCGGCACGAGGACGAAGTCGTTCCGCGCGCCCGAGAAGCCGATTCAGGTGAAGTGCGACGTCCATCCCTGGATGTCCGCCTACGTCTTCGTGATGGAGCACTCCTTCCACTCCACCACCGGCAGCGACGGCAAGTACCGGATCGACGGACTTCCCGCCGGCTCCTACGAACTCGTGTTCTGGCACGAGAAGCTCGGCGAGCAGATCGTTGAAGTCGAAGTGACCGCCGATGTCGAGGGCCTGAACCTCACCTTCGAAGGCAGCGGGTAAGTGACGGCGGCGCCCTTCCACTCCGTAGGTTGATGCCCTACGGCGTCCGGAAGATCGGAGGCGTCGGTCCCGCAGTAGCCGCCAAACTGGCGAAGGCCGGAATTCGGACCACGGACGGTCTCCTCGCGGCCTGCCGCGACCGCCGCGAGCGACGGCTCCTGTCGGAACGAACCGGACTGCCGGAGCGACAGATCCAGAGATTCGTCAACCGGGCCGACCTGATGCGCATTCGGGGCGTCGGCGGAGACTTCGCGGAACTGCTCGTCGCCTCGGGCGTCCGCACCGTGCGCGACCTGAGCCGCCGCCGGCCCCTGAATCTCGCGCTCAAGATGAGTGCCGTCAAGGCGGAGAAGAAGCTCAGCCGCCGTGCGCCGTCGGCGCCGATGGTCGAACGCTGGATCGCGGCGGCGAAGGAGCTGAGGGAGGCGGCCGACTAGGGCCGCGCACGCGTTGCCTGCCCAGCGGCCTCTCGGTATCGGCTTCGTCGGCAGCGGCTTCATCACCCGCTTCCACATCCGTTCCTGGACCGCCGTCCGGGGCGCCGACGTACGGGGCGTCTGGAGCCCGAACCGCGAGAGCGCCGAGTCGGCGGCGACCCTCGCGAGCGAGCTCGACGTCGGGGACGCCAGGGCCTACGAGTCGATCGCGGCGATGGTCGCGGATGATTCCATCGACGCGATCTGGATCTGCGGCCGCAACGACCACCGGGTCGCCAACCTGGAGGAGATCGCCGAGTCCGTCGGCAGCGGCCGCCTGGTCGGCATCGCCTGCGAGAAGCCGCTCGCCCGCAACGCGGGAGAAGCGCTGCGGATGGTCGAGCTGGTGCGCGAGATCGGCGTCCTCGACGGCTACCTCGAGAACCAGGTGTTCAGCCCCTCCGTGGTCCGCGGCCGCGAACTGGCCTGGGAGCGCGGCGCCCGGGCAGCCGGCCGTCCGTACCTGGCCCGTGCGGCCGAGGAACACTCCGGCCCGCACAACGCCTGGTTCTGGCAGGGAGAACTCCAGGGCGGCGGGGTGCTGAACGACATGATGTGCCACTCGGTCGAGGCGGCGCGGTACCTGCTCACCGAACCCGGCAAGCCGCGCGACAGCCTGACCCCGAAGCGCGTCAACGCCCAGATCCACTGCCTCAAGTGGCAG
>JAPOXA010000050.1 GCA_026707325.1 Acidobacteriota bacterium
ACCACGCACGGACCGATCGCCGACTACTGCGTGCTCTTTGCGCGCACCGGCGAGCAGGGGATCACCGCTTTCATCGTTCCGACCCAGGCGGACGGCTTCCGGAGGATGCGCGTCGTCGAACTCTTCGGCGACATCGGCGGCGACGAGGCCGAGATCTCGCTGGAGGGCCTGTACGTAGAGCCTTGGCAGGTCATCGGCGAGGTCGACCGCGGCCTGGCCGCGGCGCTCTACGGCGTATCGCTGGGCCGCGTCTACAACTCGGCCCGAGCGGTGGGGACGGGTCGCTGGGCGATCGAGACGGCGCTCGCCTACGCCCAGAAGCGTGAGGCCTTTGGCGCACCGATCGCCGAGTACCAGGGCGTGAGCTTTCCCCTGGCAGAGACCGCAACGGAACTCCATGCCGCGCATCTCATGGGGAGAAACGCCGCTCGGTTGCTCGATGGCGGCAGCCGGGCGATCAAGGAGCTGAGCATGACGAAGGCCTACTCGGTCCAGGTCGGGCTCCGGGCCGTCGATCGGGCGATGCAGACCCACGGCGCCCTGGGCTTCACGAACGAACTCGGTTTGACCGAGGCGTGGAAGGCGCTGCGCGTCGTCAACGTGGCCGACGGCTCAAACGAGATCATGAACCGGATGATCGCCCGCCAGCTACTCCGGGGCGACACCGATCTCTGAGGCTTGCTCGTGTGCGATGGTTGATCGATGCGGCATAGACTGCTCCCGCTTCGCACGTTGAACCTGTCCCATCCGGAGTCTCGATGAGCCTACCCGCCGAGGCGACTGTCTTCGCCCCTTCGACGTCAGATCGCGACCACCTCTCCATCCTCCATCCGACGACGGACCTTCCGGCACTGCGGCGCGACGGACCGCTGGTGATCGAACGGGGGCAGGGCATCCGGGTCTGGGACGAAGACGGCAGGGAGTACATCGAGGGGCTGGCTGGCCTGTGGTGCACCGCCCTGGGCTATGGCGTGGAGGAACTCGCGGAAGCCGCCGCCGAGCAGATCAGGAAGCTCTCCTTCTCGCACCTCTTCGCGGGTCGCAGCCACGAGCCGGCGGTTGCACTGGCCGAGAAACTGCGCGAGATCGGGCCGATTCCGAACGCGAAGGCCTTCTTCGGCACGTCCGGCTCGGACGCGAACGACACGCAGGTCAAGCTCGTCTGGTACTACAACAACGCGCTCGGTCGGCCGGAGAAGAAGAAGATCATCAGCCGCCGCCGCGGCTACCACGGAGTTTCGCTGGCCGCCGGCAGCATGACCGGGCTGCCCCCGTTCCACAAGAGCTTCGACCTGCCGTTGCCGCAGTTTCGCCACGTGACCTGTCCGCATTACTACCGCGAGGGTGGGCCGGGCGAGACGGAAGGGGAGTTCACGGTCCGGCTGGCGACCGAACTCGACGAGCTGATCCGCGCCGAAGGCCCCGAAACCGTCGCGGCCTTCATCGCCGAACCGGTGCTGGGCGCCGGCGGCGTCGTCGTGCCTCCCGAGGGCTACTACCCGGCGATCCAGAAGGTCCTGGACGAGCACGACGTGCTGCTGATCGACGACGAGGTGATCTGCGGCTTCGGACGGCTCGGCACGCCGTTCGGCGCCGAGGCGATGGGGATGAGGCCGGACACCGCCTCGGTCGCGAAGGCCCTGTCGTCCGCCTACTTGCCGATCAGCGCGGTGCTGGTACCGGACGGGATGGTCGACGTGTTCGTCGAGGCGGGCGAGCGCTGGGGCCTGTTCGGCCACGGCTTCACCTACACGGGGCATCCCGTCTGTGCCGCGGTGGCGCTCAAGGCGCTGGAACTGATGGAGGAACGGGACCTCTTCGCTCACGCGGATCGGGTCGGGCGCTACTTCCAGGCCGGGCTGCGGCGCTTTGCCGACCATCCGCTCGTAGGGGAAGTGCGAGGCAGGGGCCTGCTCGGCGCCTGCGAACTCGTGGCGGACAAGCGGACCCGTGAAGCCTTCCCGGTTCAGCGCGGAGTGGGAACGTACTGCATGAATCGCTGCCTGGATCACGGCGTGATTCTGCGGGCACTCGGCGATACCGTGGCGTTCTGCCCGCCGTTGATCGTGACCGAGTCGGACATCGACGAGATCCTGGAGCGCTTCGGACGCGGTCTGGACGAAACTCTGGCCTGGGTCGAGGCGGGCGGGGGAGCGTCCTGATGACGGAACTGAGCGCGCTGAGCCGGTCGGTCGCCGGCAGGACGGCGCTGATCACGGGCTGCGCCTCGGGCATGGGCCGGGCCACCGCGAAGCTGTTTGCGGCCGAATGCGCGAACGTCGCCGCGACCGACATCAACGCGGATGGCGTCCGGACGACGGTTGCCGAGATCCAGGCCGCGGGCCGGGAAGCCACCGCCTGGACTCTCGACGTGGGCGACGGCGATGCGATTCGCCGCGTCGTCGGCGAGGTGGCCGAGCGTTACGGCGGGCTCGACATCCTGGTGAACAACGCCGGCATCTCGCGCGGCGGCCCGATCGACGCGGACGAGTACGAGCAGCGTTGGCAGGAGACGGTCAATGTCCTCCTCACCGCCCACCAGCGGACGATTCGGGCCGCGCTGCCCTACCTCCGCAAGTCCGACTCGCCGCGGATCGTCAACATCGCCTCGACCGAAGGGCTGGGCGCGACCGCCATGAACAGCGCCTACTCGGCGGCCAAGACAGGGGTCATCGGCTTGACCCGAGGGCTGGCGGTGGAGCTCGGCAAGGAGGGAATCACCGTGAACTGCATCTGCCCCGGGCCGATCCGCACCGCGATGACAGAGCGGATTCCGGAAGAGCACAAGCAGATCTACGCCCGACGCCGCACCGCGCTGCGCCGCTACGGGGATCCGGAAGAGGTGGCCCACGGCACGCTGCACCTCTGCCTGCCCGCCTCGTCCTTCATCACCGGCGTCGCGTTGCCGGTCGATGGCGGCTTGACCGTGCGCCGCGCCTGACGGTCCATTCCGCTCAGCGGACGCCGTCGGACGCCGTCGGGATGGACAGTTCGACGGCCGCGCCGCGATTCATGACCGCGAAGACCCGGTGGCGTTGCGGGAACACAGACGGGAGGGGCCCTCCCGGAACCGTGCCGTTGAATCCGCTTCGCAGAAGGGAAGGGGCGCTGAACCTCTCGGCGATGTCGAGCCGGTCCCGCTTTGCAGCCCTCAGCAGGGCCAGGAACCTGTCGTCGCGGTAGATCACCATCTGACGCGGACCTTCCAGTTGCGCCAGGTCGGCCGCCCAGGCGCTGATTCTGGTGCTCTTGCCTGCCGCGATGACATGGTCGAGCGCGCCGGCGTAGCCGCCGCCGGGAACCGTAACGACGAGCCGGCGACCGTCGGAGAGGGGAACGACTTCCCTGCCGCTCTCGTCGCGCTCGATTGCCTGATAGGCGAACCGAAGCCGAGTCGCCACGCCGCCGTGCCCGACCGCGAAGGCCACGATGCCCTCCCGTTCGACCTGTTCCCTGTCGACCTTGAGTTCGAGGGTGAAACCGCTGTCCCTGAGGGCCGGTCCGGTGAAGGCGACCGGGGCGTTTCCCCCGACCATGACGACGACCGTGCCGGACTGTCCAGGGCTGGAAGCGGCGTCGAAGACCCGGCCGCTCAGGCGGAAAGTCCAGCGTCCGTCGGCCGCGGTCTGCTGCCCGGGCACGGTTGCTTCCAGATGCCCGTTCAGCTCGCCGGAGCTCGCGACGATCCGAAAACCCTCGGCCGCCTGTCCAGGGCTTCCGGCCGGGCGGCGGAGCAGACCCTGCACCAGGCCTGTGCTGTTGCGCTCGACCGTCCACGAGTAGCTGGGATCCGCTTCGTAGGCGAGGTTGTTCGGTGGCGAGATGCGCTCCAGTCCCGGAGCAGCGTCTCGGCCTGACACGAAGAACAGGTCGATCCGGTTGCGTCCCGGGCGAAGCAGGTCGTCGGGCAGCAGCGCGGATATCCGGCTGCGGCCGCGCGGACCGGCGTATGGACGAACCGAATCCGCGACGATTCCGTTGACGGCCACGGCGACCGACCGGTCGGTTCGGTCCCCAGGCTCGACGAATGTGGCTTCGACGATGGCGGGTATGAACATCGCGTCCTTGTCGACGTCATCCCAGGCGTCAGGAACGTCCAGGCGGGCATGCGTGCTGCCGTCGCGCAGCGGAAGTTCCGCGACGGATCTGCCGTGCAGATCGGGTTCCGTTCCGATCGCCGCCGGATCGTTCGCACTGCCCAGCAGCTCGGTCTGGGCGGCGAGCCGGGCGCGACGCCAGGGGCCGCGATCGGCTGGAAGCCGGAGGCCGTCGACATGCTCGGCGAACCACAGGGGTTCGGCGCCGGTGGGCGAGCGCTGCGCGAGGGCGCCGGTCCGGGCGCCGGCGAGTTCCAGAATCCGGGGCAGCAGATCCACCAGGGAGAACACTCCCTCGTCGACCTTTGTCTCGTCCTGAAGGGGCGCCTTGACGATCAGCGGCACGGCGACTAGGTCCAGGAGCTGATCGCCGGAGGCGTCCGGGCCTGGCAGCCGAAGCGACTTGCCGGCCTGGAACGAAGCGCCGTGGTCCGCGGTGAGCGCGATCAGGCTCCGGTCGAACAGGTCGAGCGACTCGAGCCGGTCAATCAGTTCACCGATCAGCCGGTCCACGAACTGAACCTGCAGCAGGTAGCGCTTCTCGTGGTTCCTGACCGTCCACGGGTCGGCCGTCCAGATTCCTTCGCGGAGACCGTAGGACCTGCTGCGTCCGTACCTTCGCCCGGACGGCAGGTACTCCCACGGGCCGTGCGGCAGCAGAACGTGCGCGAAGTACACGCCCGGTCGCTCGCCCGGCGGTTCCAGCGAGCCGATGAAGCGGCGAAAGTCGGCGACTCGTTCGTCGTTCCGGCGATGGGGGTGACTTCGCGCCAGCTGCCGCTCGCTTGGCGTCAACGCGGTCTCCGATCCGCTGAGACCGAAACCGCTCCAGGTCCGGTCGAGAGGCGGGAGCCGCTTCGCCCATGGCTCCGGCAGGGTCAGGCTCAGCCATACGAAGCGGAGATCGGACACCAGCAAACCGAAACGGCTGGCGAAGGAGCGGTGCCGTTGTTCGAACCGGTTCAGCGTGGGTGGGCACAGGGAAGTGACCGGCTCCATGACGAAGAGGTCGTGGCTGGGGGCAAGCAGCGTGAAGAGGTTGATCGGATGGTCCTCGGCGATCGGAAGCCGATCGCGCTCGGGACTCAAGCCGGTCAGGAGCGCCGGTACCGCGTGGTGCGTCATGTTGGAAGCGGAGGTGGCGTTCGGGTACCAGGTGCCGCGGTCCGCCAATCGCGCGAGGTTGGGAAGCCGCTGCCGGTCGATCTTGCCCTCGCCGTCGAGGATCGAGATCATCGACCATTCGTCGAAGACGACCAGCACGACAGGGGCTTGCGCCCCCGTGGGGTTTGTCGGAAGCTGGCGGTCCGGGATCGAGAGGCTGCGGCGCACGTCGCGGTCGAGCACGAGCACCGCCGGCGCGGCGGCCGCGGCGATCGCCAGCACGGCGGCGAGGATACGGACCGCGGGAAGCCGGACGTATGCCCACACTCCGCCGGCGACGGCAACGGCGCCCAGGGCGACGGCCGCGGCCGCGGGCAGGCCGTGCACGGCCTGCAGAACGATGGCGCCGGTCAGCAGGCCAACCGGACCCGCAACCGCCGGTCGGATCCAGGCGGGGCGGCGGAACCGCGCCGCCGCGGCCGGAACGGAGAGCGCCAGTGGGGGGCCGACCGCAAGCAACGCGACCAGGGCCAGGAGGTCCGCGACCCCAAGGTGCCTGATGGCGAAGAACTCCGGTGTCCGCCGCAGCAGGTCGTACACGGGTTGAGCAATCGCGAGACTGCTCAGACCGGCGATTGCCAGGAGGCCTCGGCCGAGTTCCGCGGACGGACCGTGGCTTTGCCGGGGCTCGTGACCGGCGGACGGCGGAGGCGCGGGCTTGACAGGTCGGGCCGCTTCGGTCACCGACTGCCGCCGTCGATCCGCAGGATCGCGCCCGTCGTGTAGCTCGATGCGTCGGAGGCGAGGTAGAGCGCGGCGCCCACGATCTCGTCGGGCTCGCCGCCCCGGCGGAGCGCGATCGACGTTTGCGCCCGCTGGTTGAACGCCTCCAGGTCCCAGGCCTTCGAGATGTCGGTCAGGAAGGGACCCGGCATGATCGCGTTGACCCGGACCCTCGGGCCGTAGGCGTGAGCCAGCGATTCGGTCAGGGCGTTCAGGCCCGCCTTGGCCGCGCCGTAGGGTTCGGCGTTGGCGCTGGGGTGGATCGCGGCGGTGCTCGTCACGTTGATGATGCTGCCGCCGTCGCCTTCGGCCATTCGCGCGCCGATCACGACGGCGAGCCGGAAGGGCCCCTTCAGGTTGACGCCGACAACCTTGTCGAAGAGCTCTTCGCTGACTTCCGAGAGGCTCGGATAGAGCGGCGACATGCCGGCGTTGTTGACCAGCACGTCGACCTTGCCGAAGCGCTTGTACGCGGCGTCGATCAGCGCGTCGACTTCGTCCCAGCGGCCGACGTGGCAGGCGTGGGCGAGGCCTTGCCCGCCGGCCGACTCGATCTCCGCCACGACCTCGCGGCAGGAGTCGATCTTGCGGCTGGTGACGACGACGTTCGCGCCCGCGGCGGCGAAGGCGAGCGACATCTCGCGGCCAAGGCCGCGGCTGCCGCCGGTGACGAGGGCGGTGCTTCCGGACAGGTCGAAGAGTCGGCGTGCGTTTCGGGTCGTCATGGCGCGAGAGATTACAACCGCGGCCCGCGGCGGGGTAGATTCCGCGGACGATGAGCGACGCTCCCCCTGCCGGAGAACCGCGTCTGATCCAGATCCAGGCCGGACCGATGGCGAACTTCGTCTATGTCCTGGCCGACCCGTCGACCAGCCGTGCCTGGGTCGTCGATCCGGCATGGGAGCCGATCCGTGTGGTCGAGATCGCGCAGGAGCAGGGCTACGACGTTGTCGGCGTGCTGGCGACGCACTTTCACCAGGATCACATCGGCGGCGACATTTTCGGTCAGCACGTTCCGGGAGTGCGCGAGCTGCGCGCCGAGTTCGACGTGCCGATGCTGATTCACGAGGCCGAGGCCGAACGCGGCGCCGAGATGGTCGGTTGCCCGCCCCACCGGGTGGAGTCGTTCCGGGACGGCGACGTCCTCGAACTGGGCGACCTGGCGGTCGAGGTGCTGCACACCCCGGGTCACTCGCCGGGCAGTTGCTGCTTCCGCGCCGGCAGCCACGTGCTGACCGCGGACACGCTGTTCGTGCAGGGAATCGGCCGGATCGACCTGCCGCACAGCGATGCCGACGCGATGTACCGTTCGCTGCAGCGGCTGAAGAACCTGCCGCCGGGGCTCGCGATCTACCCGGGCCACGACTACGGCCCCGAGTCCAGCTCGACGATCGGCCGTGAACTCATGTGGAACGCCTATCTCCGACCGGACAGTCTCGAGCAGTGGCGGGCGATGCTGGGCTTCCTTTGAGCCCCGGGGAGGCGGCCGGCCCGGCGGCGTCCGCGCCACAGGAAGCTGCGCCGCCTCGGCTCGAGACGCGCGGATTGCGTCGCGAACTGCGTTCGGGGGAACGTACCCTGGTCGTGGTCGACGACGTCGATCTCGAAGTGGCCGCCGGCGAGTGCGTGTCCGTCCGGGGCCCCTCCGGGGCCGGCAAGTCGACGTTGCTCGCGCTGCTTGCCGGACTTGACCGGCCTACCGCGGGCAGCGTCCTGATCGACGGCCAGCCCATCGAGCATCTGAGCGAGGACGAACTGGCCCTCCTGCGGCGGGAGAAGATCGGCTTCGTCTTCCAGGCGTTTCAGTTGCTTCCCAACCTGACCGCGCGCGAGAACGTCCAGTTTCCGCTCGATCTCCTGGGGCGCAGGCGCTCCGGCCGGCGGGCGGAGGAACTCCTGGCGGACGTCGGCCTGGCGGAACGCGTCCACCACTATCCGTCGCAGCTCTCGGGCGGTGAGCAGCAGCGAGTAGCCCTGGCCAGGGCGTTCGCCGCCGAGCCGCGGATCCTCCTGGGCGACGAGCCGACGGGCAACCTGGACTCGGTGACCGGCGCGGCGGTCCTCGATGCGATGATGGCGCTGCGGGATCGATTCGGATCGACGCTGGTGCTGGTGACCCATGATCCGGCGGTGGCAGCGGTCGCCGATCGCGAGCTGGTCATGGTGGACGGCCGGCTGGAAGCAAGTGCCCGGTGAGTCCACGGGTCGCGCTCCGGTACTCGCTGCGGGAACTCCGGGGCTCCCTGGGGCGGGTGTGGGTCTGGGTGGCGTGCCTCTCGGTCGGGGTCGGCGCCGTCGTTTCCGTTGCCGGACTTGCCTCGAGCGTTGACGCCGCGATCCGGGGGGAGGCACGGAAGCTGCTGGCGGCGGATCTGGCGGTTCGCTCGCGGGGCCCGGTTCCGGAGGACGTGCTGGAGACGATCGATGCCGTTCCCGGGGCCGCTCGCGCCGAGGTGCGCGAGCTGGCGGCGATGGTGGGCCGCGCTTCGCCCCGCGAACGGGGCGGCGAAGGCGCGTCGAGCCTGCTGGCCGAGCTGAAGGCGGTGTCCGGCGGCTATCCGTTCTACGGCGAACTCGTGACGGATCCGCCGTTGCCTCCCGGAACGAGCCCGGCTGACGTTCTGGGCGACAACTCCGCGCTCGTGTCTCCGGAAGCGCTGTCCCGACTCGGCCTGAACGTCGGCGACGATCTTCGTCTCGGCCGGCGGACGCTCCGGATCATCGGTTCGCTTGAAGCGGAGCCGGACCGGCTGCCCACGGGGTTCGCGTTCGGGCCGCGGGTCGTCGTGGGCGTGGCCGCGCAGGAGGCGGCCGGGCTCTTTCCCTTCGCGGGCTTCGGCGGCTATCGGGTGCTGGTGCGGCTCCCCGGAGAGCAGTCGCTCCAAGAGCTTGAACTGCGGGCGGACGCCCTGCGCGAAGAGATCGACGACGGCGCGGTGCGGGTCGAGACCTACGCCGATGCCCAGCCCGGCATTCGTGAGGACCTCGAGCGGCTCTCACGCTACCTGGGCCTGGTGGCGCTGCTGTCGCTCCTGGTCGGCGGCGTCGGCGTGGCCCAGGGTATTCGCGCCTGGCTGACCCAGCGCCTCGACGCCCTCGCGGTGCTCAAGTGCCTGGGGGCCCGGCCGCGCGACCTGATGCGCACGTACGTCGTCCAGGCGGTCCTGCTGGGTCTGGTGGCCGGAATGATCGGCGGCGTGGCCGGGCTGTTCTCCATCCTCCTCGTGCCGGCGCTCCTGGGCGGCGCGCTGCCGGTCGAGGCGGTTTCGATCTGGCAGCCCTGGGCCTTCTTCCGGGGAGTGGCGCTCGGCGTTGGCGTTTCGACCGCGTTCTCGGCTCCGGCCCTGCTCGTCGTGCTGCGGGCGCCACCGGTGCGGGTGTTCCGCAGCGGCGCCGAACCGCTGCCGGGTTCACGGTTCGCAAGTGCTCTCTCGGTGTTCGCGGTGGGTGCCGGCGTGGCGGGTTCGACAGCTCTCCAGGCCGGATCGCTCTGGCTGGCGCTGCGGTTCATGGGCGCCGTGGCGGCGGCTGTCGTTGCGTTGATTCTGGCGGCGCTGGTGTTGCGGAAGCTGGCGCGGTTCCTGGCGCCCAGGTGCCGTTCCTCCTGGCTCCGCTATGGCGTCGCGGCGCTGGCACGACCCGAGTCGGGCACGCTGGCGGCCTCGGTCGCACTGGGAATGGGCCTGATGGTGTTGCTCGCCATGTTCGTCGTCCAGGGGCACCTTCACGACGAACTGGCGGCCGGGCTTCCCGAGGAGGCTCCGAGTGCGTTCCTCCTGAACGTGCCCGCGGCGGGCTGGGATGACCTCGCCGGCCTTCTGGAGCGCCAGGGGGCCCGGAGGGTGCAGTCGGCGCCGGTGGTGATGGCCCGCGTCAGGGCGATCGACGGGGTTCCGGTGGCGGCGCGGCTGAACGACCGCAACCGCTGGGCCCTGAGGCGGCAACTGCGGTTGACCTTCCTCGAGGAGCTGCCCGCGGACAACGTGATCCTCGAGACCCGGAACAGGGGTGCCGCCGGGCCGGCGACGGCGTCGCGGCCCTGGGTCGATCCGGCGCTTGGCGAGGTCAGCGTCGAGCAGGACTTCGCGGAGACGATCGGAGTGAGCGCCGGCTCCACGATTGACCTCGAGGTCGGCGGCCGGGAGACGAGAATCACCGTGACCAGCCTGCGACGGGTGGACTGGGAAGGTTTCGGCATCAACTTCTTCCTGGTGGTCGAACCGGCCGTGCTGGATTGGGCGCCGCACACCCGGCTCGCGGCGGCCTGGTTGCCGCAGGAGCGGGAACAGCGGATCCAGGACGAGATCCATCTCGCCTATCCCGGTGTCGCCGTGGTCCGGATCCGGGAAGTGCTCGAGAAGGTGGTCGACCTGGTGAGCGAGCTTCAGGTCGGTGTGCGAGTTCTCGGCAGCTTCACGGTGGCCGCGGCCCTGCTGACGCTCGCCGGCGCGGTCGCCGCGAGTTCGGCGCGACGCGGCCGTGAGGCGGCCCTGCTCAAGACGATCGGCTCGACCCGCTTCGACGTGCTGCGCGCGTTCGCGGCCGAGTACGCCCTGGTCGGCCTGTCGGCGGCGGTCGTGGCGGCCGTGCTCGGCTCGGCTGCGGCCTGGTGGCTGGTGACGCGGGAGCTGGAGCTTGCCTGGTCGTTCAGGCCCTGGGCGGTGTTCGGGGCGCTCGCGGCGGGCAGCCTGCTGTCGCTCGCGACGGGGCTTCTGGCCAGCGTTGGCGCGCTGCAAAGGCCTCCGATCGACTCCCTGCGCGAGGTGCGTTGATGCCGCGTATCTCCACCCGCTGGCAGATAGTCGGGGCACTGTTCGCGATGATGATGTTCTCGTCCGGCCTCGGCTTCTACAACCAGTCGGTTCTGCTCGAGGCGCTGACGCGTGAACGCGGTCTGACCGTCTTCGCGGCCTCGCTCGCCCCGACCATCTTCTTCGCCGTGAGCGGTTTCGCCGGGCTCGGCGTCGCCAGCGTGATCGAACGGCTCGATGCCCGCTGGTCGGTCGCGGCGGGCGTGGCGATCTGCGCCGCGTCCCTCGTGCTGATCGGTCGTGTCGAGACGCTCCTTCAGGTCTACCTGGCCTTCGCTCTCTTCGGCTTCGGATTCTCCGCCACGAACATGCTGACGGCGAGCACGGTCGTCACGCGGTGGTTCGCGCGCCGACGGGCACTTGCCCTGTCGGTCGTGTTCACGGGGCTGTCGGTCGGCGGCATCGCGGTCGCGCCCTTCGCCGCCTGGGTGATGGGTGAGTACGGTCTGCGGCGCGGCACCGAGATCGTGGCCGCCGTGTACGTCGTGGGCATCCTGCCCCTGTCGCTTTGGCGGCTGATTCCGCGGCCGCGCGGAGAGATGGACCGGGTGGGGGAGTTCGAGGGCGCCGAGGAGCCGGGCGTCACTGCCCGGGAGGCGTTCCGCTCACGCTACTTCCTGGGCATCGCCGGCACGTTCTTCTTCGGTCTGATGGCGCAGGTCGGCGCCATCGCCCACCAGTTTCGCCTGGTCAGCGTCCACGAGCCCGGCGTGGCGGGCCTCGCGGTCTCGGTGCTGGCCGCCTCGAGCGTGGTGGGACGGTTGGCCTCCGGCGCGTTGCTGGAGCGGATTCCCTACCGTGGGTTCGCGCTGGTCCTGCTGGTTCTCCAGGGCTTCACGCTGGTCGTCCTGGGATCGAGCACCAGCGTGGCGGGCCTGCTGATCGCGTCGAGCGCCTTCGGGCTCACCATCGGCAGCTTCCTCATGATGCAGCCGCTCCTGATCGCCGAGGCCTTCGGCACCCGGAGCTACGCACGGATCTACTCGGTGAGCACGCTGTTGGCCTCGATCGGAGTCGCGCTGGGACCCTTCCTGCTGGGATGGGCTCACGACCTGGCGGCCGGCTATCGGAACGCCTACGTGTTGGGAGCGGTCATGTCCTGGCTTGGCTGCGCGGCGCTCTGGGCGGCGGGGAGGGACTTCGTGCGCCGGACGGCGTGAAACCGGACGCGGCCTGACTTCAGTGACACCAACAAAGTTGGAACGACTCTCGGATCGGCTGTAGACTCTGCGCCCATTCCGGGCGTGCGGGCTCCCGGGCGAGGAGGTTTCTTGGCGGGTCGAAGAGAACTGAACATGCGTCGCCGCAAGCGGCGGATCCTGGAGGCGGCAACGAAGCTGATCTCCAATGGAGGCATCGAGGCGTGCACCATGCGCGAGCTGGCCCGCAGGGCGCGGCTCGATGTCACTACCCTTTACAACTACTACGGGTCGAAGGAGGAAATCCTCGAGGCTCTGCGCCGATCCGGAGCTCGAAAACTGGAGCGCCGGATCGAGGAACTCGAGGAAACGGAGCCCATCGACCGCATTCGTGCGATTGTCGACCTGATGCTGGGTGTAAAGGAGTCACCACCCGCCCTGGCGAGGCCCATCAATCAACCTGGACCACGGCGTCGCCCGGGAGATGGTCCGATCGAAGGGGTCGCGAGGGTGCACCTCGACCATGAACTGCGCGAAGCAGTTGCCGATGGCGACCTGGTTCCTTCGGTCGACATCGAGCTGTTGGCCCTGGTCATTCTCGGTCACGCCCATGTGTGGTTGCCGCTGTGGGCGCGTCGAGTCGTCGACGCCGAGGAGACGGCGGCGCGGGTCGGTTACTTCGTGAGCCTGTGCCTGCTGGCGGCCGCAACGGACGCGGCGCGTCCCCGACTCGAACGGGAGATGCTGGAGAGCCAGAGTCGGCTCGCCGCCATCGATGCGGCGGTTGAACCTGCTGCTGTCTGATCGTTCACGGGCTTGGGCTGTCGGGCATCGCGGCCGCGCCGGGATCCCTCAAGGGAGGGCAGCCTTCCAGCCGGCCTCGAGGGCACGCGCGAGATCGTCTCTCAAGGCGGCGTGGGCGGGATCCTTGCTGAGGTTCTCGAACTCCCTCGGATCCGTCTCCAGATCGTAGAGTTCCATCTCCACCTCGCCGCCTTCGACCGGGGTCCACTCGGTGTAGCGGTAGCGGGCGGTTCGAACGCTGAGCCCGGCGGTGAGGTGCTGCCGGTCGGGCCGCGTGAAACGATCCGAGCGCGAGAAGATCGCGCTCTTCCAGTCCCGGGCCGGGCTCTCGAGTAGCGGTCGGAAGCTCGTGCCCTCGAGACCAACGGGCGCGGGAAGGCCGCAAAGATCGGCCAGCGTCGGGTAGAGATCGACCAGTTCGACCAGCCCTGCGGTCGTCGCGCCGCCGGCGAATCCGGGCGCGCGCACGATCAGGGGCACGCGGGTCGACTCCTCGAACTGCGACTGCTTGCGCCACATGCCGCCGTGCTCACCGAGGTGGAAGCCGTGGTCGCTGACGAAGACGACGATCGTCGATTCCCCGAGCCCGAGTTCGCTGAGCGCGTCGAGCAGCAGGCCGACCTGGTGGTCGATCAGGGTCACGGTGGCGTGGTAGGCGGCGATCGCCTGACGCTGCTGGTCGTCGGTGTGCAGGGCGTCGTCCGGGTAGCCGACGATCGCCGGAGCCGGAATGTCGTCGCGGTCGTCGGTGGGCTCGTTCGGCAACGCGGTCTCCGAAAGCGGGTGCTGTTCGAAGAAGCTGGCGGGCGCTACCCAGGGCTGGTGCGGTTTGTGGAAACCGGCGGCGACGAAGAACGGCTCGTCGCCGGCGTGCTCCCGCAGGATCTCGATGACTCTGCGCGTCGTGCGGCCGTCGGGCGTGTCCTCTTCGCGCTCGTCGGTTGCTCGCCAGGTGAGCGGCAGACCGCCGGTGCGGCCGTGGGGCGCGAAGACGTCGGCGCGCGACATGCCGTCTTCCGAGCCTTCGGTCCAGGAGTTGTCGCGGACCTCCGAGTGGTCGACAGCGGGAAGGTAGTTGTCCGGGTCCCTCCGCAAGGCGTTCTCGGAGATGTCCCACGCCACCGAGTCCTCGTAGCGGCCATGCGCCACCTTGCCGACCCGGGCGGTGAAGTAGCCGTGATCCCGGAAGTACTCGGGCAACATGACGGCATCGCCTACCGCGTGGCGCAGCGCCAGGAAGTTGTGAAGGACCTGGGTCGTCTCGGGCCGCAGGCCGCTCAGGAAAGACGCTCGCGAGGGGTTGCAGACCGGATGCTGTGCGTAGGCGCGGTCGAAGCGAACGCCCTCGGCCGCCAGGCGGTCGAGGTTCGGTGTCCTCGCGGTCGGGTAGGCGCCGTAGCTGCCGAGCGCGACGTTCAGGTCGTCGGCGACGATGAACAGGACGTTGTGCCGGACGGGCGGATCGGTAGAGGGCGCGCAGGAGAGGAAGGCGAGCAGCAGGACCGAGGCCACGGATGTTCTCATGCGCGTCTCCTAGATCAGTCCCTGGTAGGCGCCGCCGTCGAGCAGAATGCTGGTGCCCGTGATGAACCGCGCCGGCTCCGAGCACAGGAAGGCGACCGCCTTGCCGAAGTCCTCGGCGGTGCCGAGCGTCCCGGTGGGCACGCGCTGGGCCACGACGTCCGTGTTGCCGAGCGACTTGATCCGGTCCGTGGCGTGGATGCCGGGCTGGGCCGAGTTGACCGTCACGCCGTCCCGGGCGACCTCCGCCGACAAGGTCTTGAGGAAGCTGCTGACTCCGGCGCGGGCCACGGAGGAGGCGGCGAGGTTGCCGATCGGCTGGCGGGCGCCGATCGAGGTGATCGCCACGATCCGCCCCCAGCCGCGCTCGCGCATGCCGGGGAGAGCCGCCTGGCACATCACGATCGTGGACAGCAGGTTCAGGTCGATCGCCTCGCGGTAGCCGTCGATCGAAGTGGTGGCTGGGGAACCGGGCGGCGGGCCGCCGGCGTTGGCGACCAGGATGTCGACGTGGCCCAGCTTCTCGCTCGCCTGCTCGATGAAGGAACGCGCGCCTTCCTCGGTGGACATGTCGGCGACGACGGGCACGGCGCCGGCGCCCAGTTCCGCGGCGGCTTCCCTGATCCGCTCCTCGCTGCGGCTGCAGATCGCGACTTCAACGCCGTCCTCGAGCAGCGCCCTGGCGCAGCCGAAGCCGAGTCCCGTCGATGCCGCGGCCACGGCGGCCTTCTTTCCCTGGATTCCCAGATCCATCCTTGCCTCTCCCCTTTGTTGTCGGTCCCTGGTTGGCGGCGCTAGCGCCTGCGCGCCTGTGCCAGTTCGGCCATGCGGGTGAACAGCTCCTGCATGTGGGTGCGTTCGCCGGCGGCGCCGCTGAACTCCCGGTACAGCGAGTCCACGTTGATCGCGATCCGCTCGCTGTCGCCCCAGGATTCGAAGTCGCCGAGCGCGATGTCGAAAGCGGCGTCACGCGCGGACAACCCCGCGTCGTAGCGCTTCCTCGTCTCGTCACGGATGTAGACGAGGTAGGCGCGCATCGCTTCCACGCCACGGTTGTCGGTGATCGGACCGTGGCCCGGCACGATCGTCAGAAGATCCCAGCTCAGCAGCAGGTCGCAGGCGTCGATCCAGTTCTGGACGGGTCCCGCCCAGATGATCGGCGCGCCCTCGATGAACAGGATGTCGCCGGTGAACGCGGTGCGATCGTTCGGGACGTGGAGCATGATGTCGCCGCCGGTGTGGGCTGGTCCGACCTCGACCAGTTCCACCGCCGTATCGCCGACCTGGAGGTCCAGTCCGCCCTCGAACGTGCGGGTGGGCGGGGTGTGGGTGATCCCCTCGAAGTCGAAGCTGCCGAAGCACTCGACCAGGAAATCGTCGACCACACCTCCGTTCGCGCGGGCGCCGCGCATCAGCGCCGCGAGCGCGTCCGGCGTGGTCGCTTCCATCTCGGCGGCGGCGGTCTTCGAAGCGACGATCTCGGCACCGGCGACGAGCTCGTTGCCGTGCGTGTGATCGCCGTTCGAGTGCGTGTTCACGAGCCGGTCGATGTCGGCTGCTGCCGTGTGCGCGTTCTTCATCGCGTCGAGCATCTCGCGCGTGTTCGGCAGGTCGAACAGCGTGTCGACGAGCAGCGACTCGTCGCCGCTCACGATCAGGCCGGCGTTGCTCCAGCCCCAGCCGCCGTCAGGCTGCAGCCAGGCGTAGGCGCCGTTTCCGATGTCGTGGAGACCGCGTTCGAAGGCGAAGCGGGGGCTTCCGAGTCCGGTCCAGGGCGAAACGCTTGGCATGGCCGCACTTTAGCCAAAACCCCTCCTGCGTAGATACCATGGCGCGATGACTGCCCCGACCGCGGTCGAGCGTTCCCGGGCCACGCTCGATCTCGACACCTTCTGGAACTGGCTCGTCCTCCATCCGAACTGCGTCGTCCGGGCGGGATCGGTGGACGCGCTCCTCTGCGACGACGAGGACTTCCACTGGCAGTTCGTAGCGGAGAACGAGAACCTGCTCATTGCGCAATTGGTCTACGGCAAGAGGCTGGTGGGGGAGATCCTGATCGACCGCGAACGGGTCGCCTACGTGCAGTCGTTCCAGGGCGACCAGGAGAACGAGTACGTCTTCGAGTTGATTTGCGAGACGGAGCGGGAGCGTCTGGCCGCCTGGGTCTTCGTCATGTCCCACGGCATGGATGACGAACCGCAGGAGTCGGCGCATGTGGTTCCCACCCTCGTTCACTGACGGCGTCGCGGTCGCGCCCGTTCTGCGGCCAGGTGGCTAGAGAACCGGTTTGACTCTTCGGGTTCTCGGCGTCGTCGACCTGCACTGGTCCGGCAAGCGGCCGCCGCGCCTGCCGGACCCGTCCGGTTTCGACCTCGTGCTCCTGGCCGGGGATCTGACGAACTTCCTGGGTCCGGACCATGCCCGCCGGATCGTCGAACCGCTTCAGGACTCCGGCGTGCCGGTGCTGGCCGTGTGCGGCAACTGCGATCAGCCGCCGGTCGAGGACTACTTCCGCGAGATCGACATCGACCTCGATCGGCGCGCTCGCGTGATCGACGGCGTCCGGTTCATCGGCCTCTCCGGCGGTCTCCCCTTCGGTGACCTTCCCTACGAACGGACCGAGGAAGACTACGAACGAGTAGCGGCCGAGGCTTTCTACAACGCGGCGACTGTCGAAGGCAGGCCAACGATTCTGGTCTCCCACCAGCCGCCGTTCGGCACCGCCTGCGATCTCGCCCGCGGACAGCACGTCGGCTCGAAGTCGCTCCGAGCCGCCGTCGAGCGCCACCAGCCCGACCTCGTCTTCTCCGGTCACATCCACGAGGCGATAGGCCAGGACACGATCGGCTCAGCACGCCTCGTGAACCCCGGCCCCTGGTTCCAGGGCCGCTCCCTCGTCATCGAAGCCGACCCGGACACCGGCTCCGTCGACTTCGAGATCCGCGCGCCGGATTGAGTCGGACTCAAGGCCGCTTGCTGGCGAGCGTACCTAACGAATCTGGCCGAGCCGCGCCACGAGTTCGTCGATGGCGGGGAGGTCGACGTTGGCGAAGGCGAGGCGGAGGTAGCGGTCCTGACCGGGGCCGAACATGGAGCCGGCGAGGCAGAGGATGCCGTGGTCCTCGGCGAGGCTGCGGCCGATGTCGACGGAGGAGCGGTCGCTGAAGGGGTGGCGGAGGTAGACGAAGTAGCCGCCGGAGGAGACGACGTCGAAGCCGGTGTCGGTCTCGCGGAGGCGGCGGGCGGCGTAGGCGACTCGGTCGCGGACGGTGCGGCGGTACTCGCGCTTCCAGGCGTCGAGATGTTCGAGGCAGAAGGTGGCCGCCAACTGGCCGATGTGCGACGGGCAGAGGGCTACGCAGTCGGCGATCTTGAGCGTCTCCCGGAGCAGGGCGGGATTCGTGGCCATGCAGCCGATCCGGTAGCCCGCCATGCAGTAGGCCTTGGAGAAGCTGTAGAGGTGGATCAGCGTCTCACTCCAGTCGGGACGGGCGAAGAGCGTGTGCGGCGGGCCGGAGTGCTCGCGGAACTCGCGATAGGTCTCGTCGATAACGAGGGCAAGCCCGCGGTCCCTGGCGAGTTCGAAGAAGCGTTCGAGGAGAGCCGGCGGGTAGACGGCGCCGGTCGGGTTGTTCGGTGTCACCAGGACGATCGCGCGTGTTCTGTCGGTGATCGCGGCCGCTGCCTCCGCCGGGTCCGGGACCATGTCCGGACCGGGCTCCAAGTAGACCGGCTCGACATCCTGGGAACGCAGCCACATGTCGTGGTTGAAGTAGCTGGGGAGCGGCATGATGACCTCGTCGCCCGGGTCGGTCAGCGCCATCATCGCGAGGCAGAAAGCCTGGTTGCAGCCGGCAGTGACCGCGACGTTCTCGACCGCGATCGGGGCGTCGTAGTCCACCGTCAGAGAGCGCGCCAGCGCAACGCGGAGTGGGAGGATCCCCTGCTGGTCGGTGTAGGTCGCCGTGACCGTGCTCTGCGCCTGGGCTGCGATGTGGTCGCGCAGTTCCCGGGCGGGCGGGTAGGTCGGAGCGGCCTGGGAGACGTCGATGAGGGACGGATCCGGGGCGGCCGCCTCCTTCCAGCGTCCGACCTGAGTGATCGGCGAATCGATCACCCGATGCACTGCCTCCCTGATACGCATTGGGGCGTAAGCTACCGGATGATTCGCCGGCGGTTGCGAGGCTGACCGGGAACGGAGGAAGACGAAGGATGAAGTACCTGCACACGATGGTCCGCGTCGGCAGCCTGGAGGAGGCGATCGACTTCTACTGCGGCAAGCTCGGGATGGTCGAGATGCGCCGGTTCGACAGCGAGCAGGGCCGGTTCACGCTCGTCTTCCTGGCCGCGCCGTCGGATGTCGAACTCGCTCGCGAGCGGACGGCGCCGCTTCTGGAACTGACCTACAACTGGGATCCCGAGAACTACACGGGAGGCCGGAACTTCGGTCATCTCGCCTTCGAAGTCGATGACATCTACGACACCTGCCGTTCGCTGCAGGAGCAGGGCGTCGTGATCAACCGGCCGCCGCGGGACGGCCGCATGGCGTTCATCCGGTCGCCGGACGGGATCTCGATAGAACTCCTGCAGGCCGGCGGCTCCCTGCCGGTGGAGGAGCCGTGGGCCTCGATGCCGAACGAGGGCTCCTGGTAGAGGGAGCCCAGACCTCCTCAGTAGTCGGCGTAGTCCTTCTCTTCCACGAGTTCGGAGCCCAGCAGCTCGTTGATCTGCCGTTTCGCCGCGGCGCGCCGGTCGTTCGTCCGGTAGACGGCCCGGGCGAGATCGATGAAGCGCTGACCGAAGTCGCTCTTCCGCTCGCAGTCGCGGATGTCGTCCTCGATCTCCCACAGGCGCTCGTTGATCCGGCGCAGTTCCGCGGTCAACTCGTCCAGTTCCGTGGACCGCGGCAGCGCCTCGCTGCGCGCGGCGGTCAGGCTCCCGAGTTCGCGGTGGACGTTCGCGAGCTTGTCCGGGTCGGCGATCCGCTCGGTCTTGATCTCGAGGATCGTGATCTTGTCGATCAGCTCGCCCGGCGACACTTCGACCTGGAGCACGGTGCCCACGACGGCGGTGACCTTACAGCAGTCCGCTGCTTCGGCCCGGAGTGCGATCAGGCGCGCTCGCGCCGGACCAGTTCGGTTCCGGTTTCGATGACCTTGTCCGCGACCTGCCGCCAGTCGTAGCCGGCCGCGCGCTCGACCGCCGAGCTCGAAGCGGCGGCGAGTTCGGCGGGCGCCTCGAGCAGCCGTTCCAGCAGGGCGGCGAGTTCGCCCGCGTCGGGGTCGACCGCCCATCCCTCCCGGCGGTCGCGCACGAGTTCCGACACCGCGCTGTTCGGGGACCGGCAGTGGACCACTGGCACTCCGGCGGCCATCGCTTCGAGCGGAAACAGCCCGAATCCCTCGCGCGCGGAGGGTTGTACGGCGACCTGAGCGCCGGCTATCGCACGCCACACGTCCTCGTTCTCGGGCAGCCGGCCGGCGAAGTCGACGACGCCGGAGAGGTTTTCCCGCTCGATGTGCCCGCGGAGGTCTTCCTCCGCCGGACCGCCGCCGATGATCCGGAGCAGGGCGCCGCCTCCGGCGACGAGCCTGCGCCCGGTTTCGGTGGCCGCCAGTCTGGCCGTGGCGTCGAGCAGCAGGTCGATCCGCTTCTCTGGAATCAACCGGCCCGCGTAGACGAGGGGTGGAGCGTTCGCGTCCGACTCCGCGGCGAGGGTGCGGATTCTCTCGAACGGAATGCCGTTCGGAATCACATCGACGCTCTCGTCGCGAACCCTGGAGACACGGTCTGCAGTGAGGCGGCTGACCGCGACGGCCTGCGTGCCGAAGCGTGCAGACCAGTGTTCGCAGAGAGCGTAGAAGCGCCACATGCCCGGGCTGAACGGCCCTGGGGGCCGGTGTTCTCGCCAGTATCGCCCCCAGTGCTCGTGCCAGGTGACGAGCAGTGGAATGCGCCGCCTCCGGCAGCGTCCGGCGAGCAGCGGAAGGTGCAGGTAGGGGATGTTGGCGGCTTCGACGATGTCGATGCCTTCGAGCGCAATGCGGCGCACCTGTGAGGCGAGGGTCAACGCTTCGACGCCCGACCTGCGGCCGCGCGCGAGGTAGCGGCGGCTCGCCCTGGCCACCGGTTCGACGCGGACGTTCGGGTGGGGTGCGCCGGGACCGTCGGCCCACCCCGACAGCACGACCTCGTGGCCGATCCGACCCAGCTCCCGTGCCAGTTCGTAGTTTCGATGCTCGACGCCGCCGAGCGACTCCGGGTAGATGCAGTCGTAGAAGAACAGCCAGCGCAGTGGGCGTTCGGTCATTGCCGAGAGCGTACCCGCCGCCCGGTGCTGCTGGCGCTGCAGGAATGGTCGCCACTTCGCGGCGCGTCCTCTTCAGAAGCCGGTGAGGGTGCCGGCGCACCTGTACCTTTCCGGTGTTGATTCCGGTCACCGTCTTGTACCGAT
>JAPOXA010000086.1 GCA_026707325.1 Acidobacteriota bacterium
GCGGGCCGGGCGATCGACCATCTCGCGTGGACTTCGGCCGCGGGCGGCGGGCGCCATACCAGCCCGACCGGCGTCGACATCCAGGTGCGGGGGACCTAGCAGCCCGTGGGAGAAGTGCGTGTCGCACCGAGAGCGGTCAGGCGCCCGTCCAGCAAGGCGCGACGAGGGAGCATACCGGGCCGTATTCGACCGAGGAGCAACGACGCTGGGCGGGATGCATGGCCGCTCGAATGCAGCGCGACTTCTTCCACGGGCTGCTAGACCGCCGGCCCATGAGTCTCTGGCCGCCGCCGCGGCGGGTCGAGGTCCCTGACGCCGCCGATCCCCTGGTCCTGCTGCCGGGCGCACCTGTTGCGCTCCATGTGACCGGGGCGGGGGCGGAACCGGCGGAGGCCTTGGAGGAACTGGAGTTCGCGCTCGCGGGCCTGCGGCGCGCGCTGGCAACGACGGGGCAGCACGTCGTCTCCGCGGGCGCCGGGAACGGCTCCGGCGCCGGCGTCGCCTGCCGGGTGACGGTCGACTCGCCGGGCGCCGAAAGCACCCCAAGCGTCGACGTTCCGACGGACGAGAGCTACTGCCTGCGCACGGGTCGGGACGGCATCGCCATCGAGGCCGCGACGCCGACTGGCGCGTTCCGGGCAGCGACCACCCTGAAGCAGTGGCTCAACTCGCGCGGCCGGCCGGCGGCCGCCGGATTCGAAGTGCCGGCGGTCCAGATCGAGGACCGGCCGGACTTCCCCATCCGCGGCGCGATGCTCGACGTCAGCCGGAACCGCGTGCCGCGAATGGAGTACCTCGAACGACTCGTCGACCGGCTCGCGGACTGGAAAGTCAACCACCTCCAGCTCTACGTCGAACACACCTACGCCTACGCGGATCACGAGGAGGTCTGGCGCGACGCCTCGCCGTTCACCGCCGGAGAGATCCGGGAGCTCGACGCCTGTTGCCGGGAGCGGTTCATCGAACTGACGCCGAACCAGAACAGCTTCGGTCACTTCCACCGCTGGCTGATCCACGACCGGTACCGGCCGCTGGCAGAAGTGCCCGAGGGCTTCCAGCACCCCTTCTCGATCGACCCGGAACCGTTCAGCCTCTGCGCCACCGACCCGCGGGTCCTCGATCTGCTCGCGGGCCTCTACGACGAACTGCTGCCCGAGTTCGGCAGCCGACGCTTCCACGTCGGCCTGGACGAGACGTTCGACCTGGGCCGCGGGCGCTCCGCCGAGGCGTGCGAGGAACGGGGCAAGGCGGCCGTGTACCTCGACTTCCTGCGCCAGGTCCACGATCTCGTCACCGAGCGCGACCGGCAAATGCTCTTCTGGGGCGACATCATCCTCGAGCACCCCGAAGTGATCGACCAGGTCCCGGAAGACGCGGTCGCGCTGTGCTGGGGCTACGAGGCGAGTCACCCGTTCGAGGACCGGTGCGCGCGGCTGGCCGCCTCGGGTCGAGAGTTCTGGGTGTGCCCGGGGACCAGCAGTTGGCACAGCTTCGGCGGCCGGCTGCAGAACGCCGTCGGCAACCTGGCTCTTGCCGCGACGGCCGGTTCGGAGGCCGGCGCCCAGGGTCTCCTCATCACCGACTGGGGCGACCACGGACACCTGCAACCGCCCGTGATCGCCGAGCTGCCGCTTTCCATCGGCGCCGGTTTCGCCTGGTCGGTCGAGGCGGCGCGCGAAGCGACAAGCCGCCCGGTGCGGAACGAGGAATCCTGGCTCGACCACGCTGCCCGCCTGGTCTACGACGGAGACGAGACGCTGGCTCGCACCGTCATCGACCTCGGCGCCATCGACCTCGACTGCGGCGGCCCGGTGATGAACGGGACCACCCTGTTCTACCTGCTCCGGTTCATCGACGACGACCTCAGCCACCGGCGCTTCGGGCGGCTCAGCATCGGCACGCTGCAGCGGACGTACGTCCGGCTGGCCGCCATCAGGGACCGGTTGCACCAGGTCGAGAGCGACCCGAGCCATGCCGCGCTGGACTGGACCTGCAGGATGATGACGTGGTGCTGCCAGTTGGGCGTCGCGCGCCTCGCCGCCGGACGCGGCCTGCGGGCCAACCAGCTCGCACCGAAGGTCCGCGCCACCCTCGGCGCCGACCTTCGACGCATCGCCGGCGATCTCCCCGACGTCTGGCTTGCCACCAGCCGCGAGGGCGGCTTGCGGGAATCTCAGGATCTTCTGCTCCGAGCGGCGGCCATCCTCGACTCTTGATCGCAAGGCAGGCGCGATCTAGCCTCCGGAGCGACCTGATCGACCGCGCGTGCCCGAGGAGAACACCAAGTGACCGACATCTCGATCGTCACCGTCGAGGAACAGCCCCTGCTGGCGGCGCGCACCATCGCCACGTTCACCGAGGTTCCCGCGAAGCTCCTGCCCTTGATGGAGCGGGTCGGCGCCTTCGTGCGGAAACACCGCATCGAGGGCGCCGGTCAGAACGTCTGGTTCTACCGCGACGTCAGCGGCGGTCAGATGGAAGTCGACGTCGGGGTCCAGGTGCCGGCCTCGACCGAGGCAGCGGACGGTCTCGTCCGCTCGGAGACGCCGCCGGGCCGGTGCGCCCATGCCGTGCTCCACGGCGACTACAGCGAGATTCCGAAGGTCCACCAGGCGATCCACCAATGGTGCGCCGAGCAGAACCTCGTCCTCGCCGGTCCCTGCTGGGAGCTCTACGGCGACTGGCACGACGACCCGGCGAAGCGCCGCACCGACATGTACCACCTGCTCGCCTGACGGACGAGGCTCTCGAGTGAAGGTCGACGTCCTCGTCGACGCGTTCCGCGATTGCTTCGGGGCCGAGCCCGACGTCATCGCCCGCGCGCCCGGCAGGGCCAACCTGCTGGGTGCGCACGTCGACTACAGCGAGGGCTGGGTGCTGCCAGCGGCGATCGACCGCGCGGTGTGGGTAGCGGCTCGACCGGCTCGCGGCGCGGAGACCCGGCTCGCGGCCCTCGACCTCGGAGAAGAGGCCGTCTTCGACGTCGCGGAGCCCGAGCCGCCGGTCGCGGAGCGTGGCGAACCCTCGTCATGGGTCGACTACCCGCAGGGGCTGGCCTGGGCGCTCGGCCAGCACGGGATCGAGTTGCCGCCGATCGAAGCGGTCTTCGGCGGCGACCTGCCGATCGGCGCCGGCGTCAGTTCCTCGGCGGCGGTCGAGATGGCGCTCCTTGTCGCCTGGGAGCAGCTCGCCGGCTTCCGGCTCCCCGGCATCGAACGCGCCCAGGTCGGCCGGACGGTCGAGAACGAGTACGTCGGCGTCCAGTCCGGGATCATGGACCAGTTCGCCTCGGTCCACGGCCGCGAAGGACACGCCCTGCTGCTCGACTGCCGGTCGCTCGAGCACGAACTGATCCCGACCCCGGACGACTTCGTCTTCCTGGTCGCGGACAGCGGCGTCCGCCGCGCCCTCGCCTCCGGCACCGGCTTCAACGACCGGAAGTCCGAGTGCTTCCGCGCCGCCGACCTGCTGCGGCCCCACCTGCCCACGCTTTCCACGCTCCGCGACCTGGAACCAGCCGACCTCGACCGGCTGCGCCACATGCTCGAACCGCCGCTCGACCGCCGCGCCCGCCACGTCGTCACCGAGTGCCGCCGCGTCCTGGATGGCGCCGAAGCGCTGCGACACGGCGACCTGCACGCGCTCGGCGACCTGATGGCACAGTCCCACCGCAGTTCCCGCAACGACTACGAAGTCAGCATCGAGGAACTCGACGTGCTCCAGGAGGCTGCCGCCGGCGCCGAAGGCTGCTACGGCGCACGCCTTACCGGCGCGGGCTTCGGCGGCTGTGTCACCGCGATCACCAGCGAAGCCGCCGCGGATCACGTACGCCAGCAGACCGCGTCAGCGTTCGAGCATCGCTTCGGCCGCCGGCCGGAGATTCACACCTGCCGCGTCGGCACGGGTGCCGGTATCGTGGCCCGCGGGCCCAACCCGCGGCCGTTCCAGGAGACGCAGTCATGATCCCGATCGACACCGGCACGAACGAACTGCTGTGCGACCTCGCGGAGGGCGTCGCCACGGTGACGCTGAACAAGCCGGACAAGCGGAACGCCCTGGGCGACATCCTGACGCCGGCGCTGCGGAGCATCCTGCTCACGCTCGAAGCGGACGCGCGCTGCGGCGCCATCCTGCTGACCGGCGCCGGCAGGGCGTTCTGCGCCGGCGGCGACGTCTCGGGCATGGGGTCGAACCGCGCGAAGGGCAGTGAGGGGCCGAAGGCGCCGCCGACGGTCGACGAAGCCGTGGCCGCCCTGATCGAGAAGCAGGAAACCCTGACCCTGCGGATGGCCGAACTGGACAAGCCGATCGTCGCCGCCCTGCCCGGGCCTGCCGCCGGCGCCGGACTCTCCATCGCGCTCGCCGCCGACCTGCGGGTCATGGCCGACGACACCTTCGTCACCACCGCGTTCCGCAACATCGGCCTGTCGGGTGACTACGGGTCGAGCTGGTTCCTGACCCGGCTGGTCGGCCCGGCGGTGGCAAAGGAACTGCTGATGACGGCACGCCGCATCCCGGCCGCGGAGTGCCTTCGCCTGGGGATCGTCAACCGGATCGTGCCGTTCGACGATCTCGCGGCGGAATCCCGGAGTCTGGCGCTGGAGTTGGCCAACGGACCCAGGAGCGCGCTCCGCTACATGAAGCGCAACGTGAACCGGGCGGTGCGGGGCGATCTGCGGGAATCGCTCTCCGCCGAAGCGGAGGGGATGGTCCGCTCCGCGCGGACGGCGGACCACAAGGAGGCCGTGCAGGCGTTCATGGAAAAGCGGATGCCTCAGTTCGAGCGCTGATCCTGAGCCGACCGCTAGCGGACGACGGACGGTTCAGGCGCCCAGGGCAGGCTCGGCTTCCGCGGGCGGGATCGCGGGGGGCTTCGCGCCGTGGATGGCGAGTTGGGAACGGAAGTCGTTCAGGATGGCGTAGAGCGAGGGCACGAGCAAGAGCGTGATCGCGGTCGCGAACAGGACCCCGAAGGCGAGCGACACCGCCATCGGGACCAGGAACTGGGCCTGGAAACTCCGTTCCAGGAGCAGGGGCAGCAGGCCGACGAACGTGGTCAGCGAGGTCAGGACGATCGGCCGGAAGCGGGCGGCGCCGGCGTCGTGGATCGCCTGGTGGACCGGCATGCCGATCTGAAGCCGCCGGTTGATGAAGTCGACCATGACCAGGGAGTCGTTGACGACGACTCCGGTCAGTGCGATCAGCCCGAGCAGCGACAGCATGGTCAGGTTGATGCCGATCAGCCGATGGCCGATCACCGCCCCGATCAGGCCGAAGGGGATCGCGCTCATCACGATCAGCGGCTGCAGGTAGGACTTGAAGGGAATCGCGAGCAGCGCGTAGATCACGATCAGCGCCAGACCGAGGGCCCGGAACAGGCCCTCGAAGGTCTGACGCTGCTCCTCCTGCTCGCCCGCGAACGAGAAGTCGACGCCGGGGTAGCCCGCCAGGATCGCGGGCAGCACGTTGGCCTCGAGGTCGCCGACGACCTCGTTCGCGGTCACGACGGCCGGGTCCACATCCGCCGTGATGTTCAGCACCCGCCGCCGGTCGATCCGCTGGATCGTCGCGAATCCGCGGCCGAACTCGGCGCGGCCCGCGAACGAGAACGGAACCTCGGCCCCGGCCGGCGTCCGGATCCGCATGTCCTCGAGCGACGCCAGCGTCTCCCGCTCGTCGGCCGGGTAGCGCACCATGACCCGTACGTCGTCGCGACCGCGCTGAATCCGCTGCGCCTCGGCCCCGTAGAAGCCCTGTCGCACCTGGCGACCCAGATCCTCGAGACTGAGGCCCAGCGCCTCCGCCCGTTGATCCAGCTCCAGCCGGATTTCCCGCTTGCCGGCGCGGAACGAGTCCGAGATGTCAAACACGCCCGGATAGTCGGCGAGACGCGCCTTGATCTCCTCGCCCACCGCCCGCAGATTGTAGAGGTTGCGGCCGGTGAGCTGGACGTCGACGGCCGAGCCGAAGCTGACCAGACTGGCCGTGTACTCGACTCTGACCGCGTCGGCGACCGGGCCCATCTTGTCGCGCCAGCGACGGGCAACTTCCGTGGCCCGAATCGTCCGCTCCTGGGAAGACGCGAGTTCGATGTTCACTTCCCCCTGGTGCGGCGCCGCGACCGCCACGTCGAAGTTGGCGGTCGGTCCGCTCGCCTGCTGGAGCGCCGCGTAGGGCTGCGATCCGACCGTCGCCATCACGTGGCGAAACAGGTCGGCGTGACCCTCGGCCTCCAACTCGCCTTCCAGCTCGAAAGCGGCCGCTTCGATGCGACGCACGGCGGCCAGGGTGGTCGAGGCCGGCGTCCCCTGCGGCATCGTCAGCAGGACGACCGCGTTGTCGGCCTCGACGTCCGGGAAGAACTCGAACTTCATCCGACCCGAGAACACGTAGCCCCCGGTGATGAACAGAACCGCCAGACCGATCGCAACCGTGGAGTAGCGCCACTCGATCGCCCGCTCGATCAGCGGCCGGTAGCCGCGCTCGATCACCCACTTCATCCGGTTGGCGAAGAAACCCTGGAAGAGGGCCCAGCCCCAGAGAGACCGTCCGCCCTTCCCTTCCTCGTGCCGGTGGGTCAGGTGGGAGAGGTGGTTCGGCAGCACCAGCATGGACTCGATCAGCGAGAAGGCCAGGCAGCCGATGACGACGAGAGGGATCGTCCTCGCGATCGCTCCCGACGGGCCTTCGATGGAGTTGATCAGCGGCGAGAACGCCGCCAGCGTCGTGAGGATCGAGAAGGTGACCGGAGTCGCCACCTGGCGCGCGCCGTCGACCGCGGCCCGCGGGCCCGACTTGCCCATCTCGAAGTGGCGGTAGATGTTCTCGCCCACCACGATCGCGTCGTCGACGACGATGCCGAGCACGAGGATGAACGCGAACAGCGACATCACGTTGATCGAAACGTCGACCAGCGGCAGCAGGCCGAGAGCGCCCATGAAGGACACCGCGATGCCGACGGATACCCAGAGCGCCAGCCGGAACTTCAGGAACAGCGCCAGCACCAGGAACACGAGCAGCAGACCCAGCCGACCGCTCTCGATCAACACCCGCAGGCGGTCCTGCAGCGGCACCGTGTCATCGAGCCAGGTCGTCATCGACAGGCCGGGCGGCAACGCCGCCTGGCGTTCCGCGACGAAGCTCTTGACCTGGCGCGCGAGCCGCAACGCGCTCTGGTCGCCGACCCGGTAGACCTGGACCAAGGCGACCGGCTGGCCGTCGAACCGCGACGTCACGTCGGTCTCGGCAAAGCCGTCCCTAACCTCGGCTATGTCGCCGAGAACCAGGCGGCTGCCGTCGGGCCGGGCCCGCAGCACGATGTCGCTGAACTCGGCGCCGCGGTACGCCTGGCCCATCGTGCGCAGGAGGATCTCGCCGCCCCGCGCCCTCACCGCGCCGCCCGGGAGGTCGACCGACGAACGGCGGACGGCGAGCACGACTTCGTCGAAGGTGAGGCCGTACTGCCGCAGGGTGTCCTCGGAGACCTCGATCGAGATCTCGTAGGGCCGCACCGCGTCGAGTTCGACCTGGGTGATGTCCGGCAGGTCGGAGAGCCCCTCCCGGACCTCCTCCGCGACCGCCTTGAGCGCCCTCTCCTCCACGTCGCCGTAGACGGCGACCGTGATCACCCGCCGTCGGATCAGCGCCTCCTGGATGATCGGTTTCTCGGTCTCCACCGGGAAGGTCGTGATCGCGTCGATCCGCGACTTGACCTCGTCCAGCACGTCGCGGGTATCCGCGTCCGTTTCCAGTTCGATGACCACCGTGCCGGAACCTTCGGCGGCCGTGGACCGGATCGTGTCGATTCCCTCCAGGTCCTGCACCGCCTCCTCGATCCGCAGGCACACCCCCTGTTCGACCTCCTCGGGCGCCGCGCCCAGGTAGGGGACGTTCACCGTGATGCTCTGGGTCTCCATGCTCGGGAAGACCTCGATCGGGATTCCGGTCAGCGCGAGCACGCCCCAGGCCACGATCAGGACCATCAGCAGGTTCGCCGCCACCCCGTTGCGGGCGAACCAGGCGATCATCCCGTTCATGGCGCGTTCCCGCCGGTCCCGAGGCCCTCAGGTTCCGGCTGCGGCGTCACCCGCATGCCGTCGACCGCGCTCTCGAGAATCGTGAGACTGATCCGGTTTCCCGCCGACAGGCCGTCAGAGACGATCACGACCTCCGGGTCCGCGCGCAGAATCCCGACGTGACGCAGGACCAGCCGGCCATCCTCCACGAGCCACACCCGGTCCGCTCCCACCAGCGCCCCGCGCGGCACCTGGAACACGGATTCCACCGATCGACCGACCACCTCCGCGTCCACGAAGAGGCCCACCGACAGCGGCGGCCGGTCCCCGGACGCCCGGTACGGATCGTCCACCCGCGCGATCAGGTTCACCATTCGGGTCGCCGGGTCGATCTCGCCACCGACGCGCACGACCCGGCCTTCCCACTCGTGCCGGCCGCCGGCGAACTGCGCCCGCAGCAGCACCGGGGGCCCGGAGTCGCCCAGCTCGCCGCCGAGCGGCAGGTCGAGGAAAGCGAGTTCCGAGTCGGGCACCGGCAGAACGACCTCGGCGGCGTCCACCGCGTAGATCGTGGCCAGCGGCACGCCGCGGTTCACGAACTCGCCGCGGTCGACCCTCTTGGCGCGCAGCCTGCCGGCAAAGGGCGCCCGGATCGCGGTCCGCTGGAGGTCCAGTTCGGCGCGCCTCTTGTTGGCGAGCGCGGCCTCCACCTGCGCCCTGGCCTCGGCCAACTGAGGCTGGCGGAGAACCAGCGGGCTGGGCTCCCCGCCGGCTCCCAGCTCCTCCCACTCCTCACGGGCGACATCGGCCTCGGCCTGCTCCCGAGCCAGCCCCACTCCCGCCTGCGCGAGCGCGGCCCGGGCGCTCGCCAGCGCCAGCTCGTAGTCGCGCCGGTCAAGCCGCAGCAGGACCTCGCCGGCATCGAAGAAGCCGCCCACCTCGAAACTCTCCGACGTCCAGACGATCGTGCCCGCGACCTCCGAGACCAGATCCGCCTCGGTCACCGGAATGACCGACCCCTGTGAGCTAACTCCCAGGTCGACCTCGGTCGGCGTCACGGTCAGCACGCGAACCGGCGGCGGCACGACCTCTCTCGGCGCCGTCTCCAGTTGCGGCCGCGAAGAAACGAGACTGACGACCACCAGGGCGGCCACCGCGAGGATGGCGACCGGGAGGGACCACTTCAGCACCGAAGTGTCCACCGACATCGATCAGCCTCCGCCGCCCGCAGCCGACCCGGCCGGTTCCGCGTAGACGCCGCCGCCCAGCGCCAGGATCAGGTCCGCACGCGACTCCAGTTGCTGGCGTCGGGCCGCCAGCAACTGGCTCTCCGACTGAAACGACGTCCGCTGGCTGTCGAGCACCTGCAGATAGCCGACGAGTCCTTCCCGATAGCGGCCTTCCGCCAGGCGTTCAGCCTCCCGGCTCTCCGTCGCGGCGCGCTCGAGCGCCGCCGTTCGTTCGTCGAGCATCAGTTCGGCCGCGAGGCCCGACTCGACTTCCGCGAAGGCCTGGAGCGCCGTCTGCAACCAGTCTGCCTCCGCGGCGTCCAGTCCCGCCTCCACGAGGTCGCGGCCGGCGCGGAGGCGGCCCCCGGACAGCAGGGGCTGGAGAAGGCCGGCGGCGAGACTCCAGACCGAAAAGTCTCCATCCAGCAGGTCCCGGAGTTCGCCGCTGGACGTACCCGCCGACCCGTTCAGCGTGAAGCTCGGATAGAGCGCCCTGTGGGCGGCGCGGAGCCGCTCCGAGGCCGCGACCGCCCGGTACTCCGCCGCCCTCAGATCCGGACGCCGCGCCAGCAGGGCGGCCGGCACCCCGGTTTCCGGCAGGGGTGGAAGTTCGGGCAACCCCGCGGCCGCCTCGATCTCACCGGAGGGATAGCGGCCGAGCAGGACCTCCATCTGCCGGCGCAATCCGTCGAGAGTCTGCCGCTGAGCCGCCAAGGAAGCCTCCACGGTCGCGACCTGGGTTCGCGCCTGCCGCACCTCGAGCGCCGCCGCCACACCCCGCCGGTAGCGGGCCTCGACCCGGTCGCGCGTCCGCTCCCGGCTGGCGAGAGTGCGCTCGGCGAGGTCCACCTGCTGCACCGCCTCGACGACGCCGAAGTACACCTTCGCGAGCTGGCCGGCGATCGAAAGCCGGGCGCCGTCGAAGTCCGCTCCGGTCGCGGCCGCCTCGGCCAGAGAGGCGGCGGTCAACGCGCCGAGCCGGTCCCACAGGTCGACCTCCCAGCGGACGTTGAGCGCCAGACCGTAGGAGGTGAAGGCGAAACTCCGCACGCCGCCTGGCTCGAAACCGGGAATGGGAATCGGGATCGCCTCGGTGAGGCCGCTCTGCGCCGTGTTCTGCTTGCGCCGGCCGGGGTCGAGCGTCGCTTCCAGCTCCGGGTTGCGCGCCGCGCCGTCCAGCCGGGCCTGGGCGAGCGCAACGTCGACGTTCCGGGCGGCGACGCGGAGGCTGGAATTGTGCTCGAGCCCTTCGACCACCAGTCGGGACAACAGGGGATCGCCGAACGCCGTCCACCAATCCGCGTCGATGGAATCGGCCTCGGCCCCTGGTTCCGGAGCAGGCGTATCTTCGCCGTAGACGGCCGGCGCCGGCGCCTCCAGCTCCGACGTCCGAACCCCGCTACAGGCCAGCAGAGTGAGGGCGCAGGCCACAGGAACCAGAGCCCGCCAGGCGCGGCCGCGGCCAGACCCCGCCCTGGAGAACTGGGGAACGCTCATCGCTAACACCAACTCGCGAGACTACTTGAGGCGCCTGCCTGGCAGTCCGTGGTGACCGATCATGTAGCGTCGATTCATGTCCGGCCCGGACTTCAAACGCGGTCTGGTCGAGGCCGCGGTCCGCGACAACGAAGCCCTAGACCGACGGGCGCTCGAACCGCGCGAACTCCCGGGCACCCGTGGCGTCCGACGGCGGCGCAGGGTCTCGCCATGGAGTCTCCTTCTGCTGCTTCCCGTTGCGGCGGCTGCCGTCCTCGGCTACCTGGAGCTGAATCGCCCGGAGCCGGCCCCTCCGCCCGAAGCGGAGGTGGATGGCGGTCTCCAGGCACCGGAGGTCCGCTTCACCGGTCCCCCGGAGGCCGTCGACGTCGGCGTCTTCCCGCTGCCCGTGGAGCGAATCGTGCTCGACCCCGGCCACGGCGGCTCCTCACCCGGCACAGCCGCCGGCGGTCTGACCGAGAAGATCCTCGCCCTCGACATCGCCTACCGGCTACGCAACCTGCTAGACGACCGCTATCGCGTCGCGATGACCCGGGAGGCCGACATGAACGTCGCCCTCGACCAGCGCACCCTGATCGCCAACCGCGCGGGCGCCGACGTCTTCGTTTCGATTCACGTGAACTGGTTGCCGGCAAACAGAACCTGCGGCGTCGAGACCTTCTACCTCGGCCCCACCGACGATCCCGAACTTGCCGCGCTTGCCGAGCGCGAGAACTCGGAGGCCCAGGGCTACTCCCTCGGCGACCTCCGTCGGCTCCTCGACGGCGTGTACGCCCAGGCCCGGCGGGACGACAGCCGGGCGCTGGCGACCGCGATCCAGGAGTCGCTCTACCGACGCTTGCGGGCCGAGAATCCCGGTCTCCGGGACCGCGGCGTCAAGTCCGCGCCCTTCGTGGTCCTGATCGGGGCCAAGATGCCGGCGATACTGGCCGAGGTTTCCTGCCTCTCTGACGCGAAAGAAGTCGAGCGGTTGCGTGACGAGAACTATCTCCAGGCGATCGCAGAAGCCCTGGACGCGGGCATCCAGAGCTTTGCCGAGTCTCTGCTTCCCGCAGCTAAGCTCACCGGCGCCTGAGGCCGAAGGATGACCACGCTGACCGCCGCCACACCCGAGCCACCGGTGCTCAAGGTGGGCATCGACCTGGGGACGTCCCGCAGTTCGATCTCCGCCGCGAACGGCGAGCGCCACATGGTGCGAAGCTACGTTGGCTGGCCGCGGGACATGGTCGCCCGAAAGGTCCTCCAGCGCGAGGTGCTCGTGGGCATCGAGGCCCTGGAGAAACGACCGATGCTGGAGCTGCGCCGGCCGCTCGAGCGGGGCCTCATCAAGGAAGGGTCCGCCCGCGACGAGCAGGCCGTGCGCGAGATCGTCCACCGGCTGCTCGACTTGGCCGTCCCCGAGGGGCGGGGTCCGAAGCCGGCGATCCACGCTGTGGTCGGCGTGCCGGCCGAAACGCTCCGCGTCAACCGCCAGAACCTGCGGCGCATCCTCGACGGCCAGGTCAAGAGCACGATGATCGTCTCGGAGCCGTTCGCCGTCGCCTATGGCCTGGACGCCCTGGTCCACACGATGGTCGTCGATGTCGGCGCGGGCACGACGGACCTCTGCATTCTGATGGGCCGCTTTCCGACCGAGGGCGACCAGCGCACCCTGAACGTCGCGGGCGACGCCGTCGACCATCACCTCCACGCACGCATCGAGGAACGCTTCCCCGACGCCTCGGTATCGATCCACATGGCTCGCGCGTGGAAGGAGAAGTACTCCTTCGTGGGCGGAGGCGGTCCGGTCGTGGTCGACGCGCCGGTAAGCGGCAGACCGACCCGGATCGACATCACCGAGCCGATGCGCAACGCCTGCGAGACTCTCCTCGAGCCGCTGCGCGAGACGATGCTCGACCTGATCGCACGGATCGAACCGGAGTACCAGAGCCGGGTGCGCAACAACGTGATCCTGACCGGCGGATCGGGATTGATCCGGGGCCTGGGCGCGGCGCTGCAGAGTGCGCTCGGCGAACTGGGCGGTGGACGGGTGCGCGTGGTCAAGGACCCGGTCTTCGTCGGTTCCGACGGCGGCCTGACGCTGGCGAAGGACGTCCGCGACGAGGACTGGCAGCGTCTGGCCGGATCCCGCGGCACTCAGTAGCGCGCCACCACGTAGACGACCCAACTGCCCTCGTTCGGTAGCCGCGTGCGGCGCCGGAAGATGCCGTTCCCTTCCCCGGTGCCGCCATCCCAGCCCTCGCCGTACACCTCGACATCGTCGAAGCCGGCCTCGGCCAGCAGCTCCCGGATCTCGGGCAGGGTCCACATCCGCCACGCGTAGCGGAACACGTTGCGCACCTTCTTCCCGCCCTCCGGCGTGAAGTGCATCGCGCAGCGCATCCAGTGATCGACGGCGTTGAAGGCGAGCTGATCCCAACTGTAGGTGAAGGCCGGCAGGGCGACTCCGTCGACGCCTACCGAGGCCTCGATCTCCGTGTCCTCGGTGGTGGCCTGAAACGAATCCGTGCCGCCGAAGGCGTCCAGCACGAACAGGCCATCCGGCCTGAGCGAACGCCGTGCCGCCCGGAAGTAGTCCAGCATCTCGCCGCGACTCGGGAAAAGGAAAAAGGAGAAGTTGAAGGCCACCAGTAGATCGACCGGCGGGCTGCCGGCCAGGCGGACGTCGCGGCACTCCAGTTCGACCCGATCCTCGACGCACCTGGCCTCGACCCGGTTGCGCCGCCCCCAGTCCAGGGTCGGCCGGTGAAGGTCAACGCCCCAGGCGCGGTTGTCCGGCCTGCGCGCGGCGAACGCGCTCGCCAGCGAGGCGGTGCCGCAGAAGTCCTCCCGCAGGGCGCCCGGAAGCCGGCCGTTGAGGCGGCGATAGACCCGCTCGACGAAGTCGATGTCCACCTCCACGTTCTGGACGGCCGCCTCGTAGAACCGATGGCGGTGCCGACGCACATCCGCGGGCTTCACGCGCGCCCCTGCGGCCCCGGCAACAGCGACGCCAGTTCGTCCAGGTCGGCCACCGTCGGGCAGTCCATTTCCGGCCAGTCGGCCCAGGGATCGAGCAGGACGGCGTGAACGCCGGCGGCCCACGCGCCGACCACGTCGGCGGCGTACAGGTCGCCTACGTGGACCGTCCGTTCCGGACGCGCGTCGACCAGATCGAGTGCGACCTCGAAGATCCTGGGGTCCGGCTTCTCGAAGCCCACGACCGTCGAGTCCACCAGACCGTCGAAGAGTTGGTCCATGCCGATCCGGGTGAGGGTCCGCGCCATGCTGCCGTCCGAGTTGCTGACCACCACCATGCGGTAGCCGAGCGCACGGATTCGCTCGAGCGCTTCCCTTCGCCCGGGCAGCTTGCGGTTCCAGAGCCGGTCGTTGCGGCCCGGCAGGAACAGCCGCTCCGCGAGCCCGGAGACGACGGCCTCCAGCTCGACGTCGTCGCGGCAGGACGCCGGCAGCCGTTCGAGAGTTGCTCGCAGGTAGAAGCGAAAGGCTCCGCCACCCTCAGTCGTCCGCCGCTCGGCCAGGGCCGCCGAGAGCACCGGCCGCGCTGCCGCCTCGGCACGCTCCAACTGCCGTCCGGAGCACTCGACTCCGAGGCTGGCAGCAGCCGCGGCGACCCGGTCGAAGTCCATCGACAGGAAGGTGTTGCCGGCGTCGAAGAAGATCGTGTCGAGTTCCGCCCAGGGAACCGTGCGCGTCGTCGCCATGGCGCCGTAGTGTGCCACCGATGCGATCGTCTATTCTCCACATCACGGAGGATGACGATGAAGCGAAGAAGCGTGATCGGTCCGGCGACACTCGCCATGGCAACCGCTCTCCTGTTCGGCGCCCCAGCCGCCGCCCAGGACGAACCGTCACCAGCCCTGCAACAGCTCGGCAACGACCTGTTCGCGGAACTCCTGTTCAACAACCAGGGGACGGGTTTCGCGATCGCGTGTTCCGTGTGCCACGCCATGGGCGAGTCGGTGCCCGGCAAGCCCGAGCGCTACTACGCCGACCACACGCCGACCAGCCTGACCGCGAACCGCGAGACGACCGAGCGGAACGCGCAGACCCTGGCCGACGTTTCCCGCGCCGAGGTGTTCGGCTGGGACGGCGCCTACGACTCGATGGAGGACATGATCCTCGACAAACTGGTCGGCAAGCAGTACGGCTGGAACGACGAGGACCGTGACGCAGGGATGGACAACGCGACCTACGTGCTGCTGAACGAAGGCCACAACGCGATCTCGGGCGTGCCCTATCTCGACCAGTTCCAGGAGGTCTACGGCCTGGACCTCGAGTCCCTGCCGCGTCCCGAGGTGGCCGCGGCCGCCGCCCGCGCCCTGGCCGACTACACCCGCACACTGAGTTACACGATGACCGCGCGCTGGGACGCCTTCGCCGAACAGAACCGGTTCCGCAAGGAGCCGAACGACGGCGAGGACATGCTGAACTACGCGGCGAGCATCGAGAGCCGGATCTTCAACCAGGAAGGGCGGAACCTGATCCGCCGGCCGGAGGGGTTCACCGAGACGGCCTACGAGGGCTTCAAGACCTTCTTCCGCGCCTTCGACGTGGAGTCCGTCGGCAACTGCGTCCGCTGCCACGTGCCGCCGACCTTCAGCGACTACGCGCTCCACGGCACCGGCGCCGGCGACTTCAAGACGCCATCGCTCCGGAACCTGTCCCGCACCGACCCGTACCTGCACGACGGCAGCGCCGCCACCCTGGAAGACGCGATCCGGGCCCACATGGCGCTGGCGGAAGCGGCCGACAGCGAACAGGAAGGCGTCGACCCGCTGTTCGGCGAGATCAACATCTCGGAAGCGGACATCGAACCGCTGGTCCTGTTCCTGCAGATGCTGGACGAGGTCGGGCCCGAGAACTTCCGCCACTACCTGATCAACTTCGAGTGAGGAGCGCTGGTCTCCCGCTCGTTGGGCCACTGCTCGCCGCGCTGCTGCTCGCGGCGCCGCTTGCCGCCGATCCTTCGCTCGAGCGCACGGCGGAGCTGCCTCCGGATCTGCCGGACTGGCTCTCGCCGCTGCTCGATCCGGCCGGCTACAGGGTCGTCCGCGACGAGGGCCAGCCGATCGAGTTCTGGTTCCCGCCCGCGCTGCCCATGCAGGACCCCTCGGCCGAACTCGGAGTCGAGTATCCGACCCTGCCTCCCGGCGGTCTGGTCGGCCTGATGCGAACGACGGACGACTGGAGCACCTACAAGAAGCAGATCGTGCCGGCCGGCACCTACACCCTCCGCTACGCCGTGCAGCCGGCGGACGGCGACCACACGGGCCAGACCTGGTTCCGCGACTTCCTGGTCCTCATTCCGGTCGCTCTCGACACGTTCGATCCCTACGGCTTCCCGGAACAGGAGCCCCTCGTCGAAGCCAGCATCACGATCATCGAGGGCGCCACCCACCCAATGACGATGGCCCTGTTCCAGAACTACGACGGCGCGGAGAGCGCCACCATGTTCTGGAACGACCTCGACCAGCCCACACTGGCCGTGCCCCTCGGCGGCGTGACCCTCGGACTGGTCATCGAAGGCGAGGGCGAGGAAGTGCCCCTGTAGTTGCCGCGGTCGCAGCCTAGCGACTTCGCGTCAGCGGCACGAAGCGCACCGGGATCACGCGGGTCCGCGCCACCGACCCGTCCGCCTGCTTCTCCAGCACCTGGAGCTCCTGGCGGCCACCATCGGGCCCGACCGGCAGCACCAGACGGCCGCCGGCGGCCAACTGGTCGACCAGGGGCTGCGGGACGTGGTCCGGCGCCGCGGTGACGACGATCGCGTCGAACGGCGCCTCCTCCTGCCAGCCCGCGTATCCGTCGCCGATCCGCGTGGTCACGTTCTCGTAGCCGGCCGCGTCAAGCGCCGCCGCCGCCCGCAGCCCCAGAGGCTCCACGATCTCGATCGTGTACACGTGATCCACGATCTCGGCCAGTACGGCGGCCTGATAGCCGGAGCCGGTACCGATCTCCAGAACCCTGTCCTCCGGGTCGGGTTCCGCAAGCTCCGTCATCAACGCAACGATGTAGGGCTGCGAGATCGTCTGCCGCCAGCCGATCCCGAGCGGCGAGTCCCGGTAGGCCCAATCGCGCATCTCCTCCGGCACGAACAGGTGGCGTTCGACCTTTCCCATCGCGTCGATGACGTTCACGTCGAGCACCGGCGGCCGGCCGTCGCGGGGTTCGGAGATCGTGTCGCGCACCATGCGCCGACGGAGTTCCGCGAAGTCGACCGCCTCCTGGGCCGACGCCGTACAACCCGCGAGGCCGACGGCCGCCGCGGCGGCTACGCCCAGGATGCCGGGCCTCGACCGGCGCCCCAGGCCCGCGTATAGCCTTCGCAGGCTCTTCCCGACACCGCCGCCAACCGAGATCCGCGTCATCGTCTCTCCCGCCACCCCTGCCGTCAGCCTGTGGCGCCGACCGGGCCTCCTAGCGTACATGGGGGCGTGGGCCTGCTCGAGCGCCGGCCTCGCGATGCAACAGCTCCTGCTCGTCTGGCTGCTCGCCGGCGTCCTCGCTCTGCCAGCCGACCGGGTCGGGCCGCTGCAGGCGGCAATCGGCCTGCCCGGCGTGATCATCATGCTCTGGGGCGGCGCCAACGCGGACCGCACGGACGCCAGGGCGATCCTGACCCGCGTGTTCGGCGCCGCCGCGCTCGTGCCCTTCGGTCTGGTCCTGGCGCTGGAACTCGGCGGACTCAACGTGTGGACGGTCACGGTCTGGGGACTCGGGATCAGCGCCGCCCTGTCGTTTTCCAGTCCGGCGCAGCAGGCAGTGCTGAACAGGATCGCGGGGCGCGACCTGCAGCGCGGCGTCACCGCGGCCACCGCGATCAGCATGTTCACCTACATGATCGGACTCCGGGTCGCCGGACAGCTCGACTCCTTCGGACTACGGCAGGTCCTGCTGGCCCAAAGCCTCTGCCTGGCGGCCGCGGCTGTCTGGATCCGTCGGATCGGATCGCAGCCCGTGAACGACGGACAGTCCGGAGAGCCCGCCTGGCGCCGCATCGTCGAGGGTTTCCGGGCCTCCTACCGCCAGCGGCCCGTGTTCGACGCGATGACCGTGAACTTCGTCTCGAGCATCTTCAATGCCGGCGCCTTCTTCACGGTGCTCCCCTTCATCGTCCTGCGCGTCTATAACGGCGACGCGGAACTCCTGTCCTGGCTGATGATCCTCTTCTTCGCCGGCGCCGTCGTCTCCAACCTGATCATGCTCCGGTTCATGCCGTTTCAGCAGCCCGGACGCTGGTTCGTCGTGCTGCAACTCTCGCGGATCCTCGTCCTGTTCCTGATCTGGATCGAACCTGTCTGGTGGCTGGTCGTCACGGCGAGCGTCGCCTGGGGCCTCAACATGGGCGTGACGACCACCCTGGCCCGGGCCATCGTCCAGGAAGCCGCCGAGCCGCAGACCCGCGGCCGCGTCATGTCCGTCTTCGGCCTCGGCCTGCTCGGCGCTCCGCTGATCGGCGCCATCATTCTCGGCTGGATCGTCGAGGAGTACGGCGCCCTGGCCGGCCTGGTCCCCGGCATGGCGGTGTCGGTGCTGCTGTTCGCCTACAGCATGGCGGCGACCGGGTTGTGGCGGTATCGGAGCCGGGCGTAGCAGACTCGTTCAAGGTGGTGTCGACTCCTCGTCGAACTTGAATCTCGCCTTGAGCCCGTTCATCTGGCCAAACGTCAGCAGTCGCTCATGCTGCAGCCGTCCGACCACGACGCCGGGATGGACGCCAACCCGGCTAGCGAACGCGCGAATCGACTGTCGATCACGAAGCCCGTGCAGCTCGGCAGCGTGAGACGACGGGATCAGGCGGTTCGCGGCCCCATTGGTCCGCCTCTGCTTCGGCCTCATCTTCACCAGAAAGACCTCCGCCGTCGTCCAGCCACACGGACTTTCGATCGTCAGCGTGAAGCAGGATGTGGGCTGCCTCGTGGAAGAACGAGAACCAGAACCGGTCGTTCGTCTTGCCAAAGAGCGATAGCTGAATCAGCGGATTCCGGTTCAACCACTGGGCAACACCGCTCACGCCAGCCTTCGGAATCGCCGGCACGAGAACGAAGGCAGCGCCGGCAGCCTGCAGCAGGCCACGCATGCGCGGCTCAAACACATCGGGCGGCTCGACGGTCAGCTCCCTGATCTCCTTCAGGGCCTGGGTGAAGCGATCGCGGTCATAGGCCGGAAGACGAAGCTGCTCGGCCTGCAGTTCACCCAGACGCAACCAGACGGCGGTTGACGCCCGATCGCCCTCCCTGGCAGTCCCCCTCCTGAAGGCTCCCTGCGTTCCCACACAGCGCCGTCTCCACTGCTCCGGCGAAGCAACTCCGAAGAAGGCAAGACACTCGCCGACCACTTGGGCCTTGGCGGAAGCCACCATGCGCCGCTTGGTGATCGCGCCAGCCTTCATCATGACCAACACGGGCAACTCTTCCAGCCACTCGATCCAATCTTCGTAGAGGCCAACCTCTCGACTCGCCGCCAGTCGCTCCCGGTAGCGCGCTTCGCGAGTCAACCAGAAGCCGACGCTGCCGCCCAGCACACGGTGCAGGCGCAGTGCGGCGTCCTCGGACAGCGAGGCCTTGCCCCTGACGAGCTGGTTCACATGTTTGCGGCTGTATCCCAGCCGATCCGCCAGGTCCGCCTGGGTCCAACCGCGCTCCTCGACGAGATCGAGGATCGTGTCACCCGGCGGTGAAGTCCAGTCCGGCGCAAAGCTTCCCGCTTCTGCTCTAGTCATGGTAGTCCCCGATGAATTCGATGCACACACGCGTAACCCGGCCCCACTGGACTGCCCCGTCTGCGTCGACAGGCGTCGTCTCGTGATCCGGGCTGAGCACCAAGCGCCTCCCGCCGGACAGATCCAGAGCGAGCTGTCCCCGACGGTCTCCGACCAGTGGATGAGGACTCCCCGCCACCAGTTCCGCCAGAGGTATTGCCGAAAGTTGTGGATTGGCGAGTTGATCAGGCGGCGTTCCTGACCT
>JAPOXA010000164.1 GCA_026707325.1 Acidobacteriota bacterium
CACAGCGACGACCGCCGGCGATTACGCCACTTGCAGAATGGTGGGGAGTCCCAGTGTTTCTGCCGCGCAGGCTCCTGGGACTTACCTGACGTTCGTTCCCGGCAGGAACGCGGCGAGTTCCTGGACGACGGAGGCGTACTCCGGCATGGAAGCGAGGTTGGTCCACTCGTTCGGATCCGCCTCATGGTCATACAGTTCCTGGCCGCCGTCGTGGTACTCGATGTACCGCCAGCGCTCGGTGCGGACGGAGTGGTTTCGGTAGCCGTACGTCGTCAGTACGGGCCGCGGCCACTCGGCCTTCGGGTTCTCCAGCAGGGGCACGAGGCTCTGGCCGTCCAGTCCGCTTCGGCCGGGGACTCCGGCGAGCTCGACCAGGGTGGGGTACAGATCGATCAGGCTGACCGGGCGTGGACTCGTGCCGCCGCGCCCCGTTTCCGCCGGCAAGGAGATGATCAATGGCGTGCGGGTGGTCACCTCCCAGAGCGCGTGCTTCCGCCAGTGCTGCTTCTGGCCGAGATGCCAGCCGTGGTCGCCCCAGAGCACGACGATCGTGTTGCCGGCGTGCTCGCTCGCGTCCAGGGCATCCAGCAGACGGCCGACGTGCGCGTCGACGAAGCTGATCGTGGCCAGGTAGCTCTGCACCGCCCGCTGCCACTGGTTGTGTCTCAGCACCATTGCGTGGTCTTCGCCGTGCCGGCTGAAGTTGCGGGAGTCCGAGACCGCGTACACCTCCGCCGCGAGCTTCTTCCCGAACGCCGGAAGATCGTCCCGGTCGCCGTCCAGGGTCGCCGGCAGCTCGATGCCCTCAAGCGGGTGCAGGCGGAAGTACTTCCGTGGCACGTACCAGGGCAAGTGCGGCTTGGTGAAGCCGCAAGCCAGGAAGAAGGGCTTCTCGCGCGGCTTGTTCAGCTCGCCGATCGTCCAGTCCACGACCTTGACGTCGAACATCTCGGCGTCGTCCACGTCGAGCGGTCCCCAGGGCGCCCAGGCGGACTCCGGGACGCCTTCCTGCCGTTCGCCGACGTGCCGGGGGCCTCTTGGCCGCGCCGGCGTGTAGTACTCGTCCCAGGAGTCCGGATCGCCGGCACGCGTTCCATGGAAGATCTTGCCGCCGCCCTGCGTGGAGTAGCCATGCGCCTTCAGGTGCTGCATCAGGGTCACGGCGTCGGGCAGCTTCTCGCGAAACCGCTCGCCGTTGCCGTAGACGCCGGACTTCGACGGCAAGACGCCCGACAGCAGACTGACCCGGGAGGGGTTGCAGAGAGGCGCCGGTGCGTAGGCCCGCGTGAAGGACACGCCGCGGCGCGCCAGGCGATCGATGTTCGGCGTGCGCGCCTGCGGGTGGCCGGCCAAGTGGCCGACCCAGTCGTTCAGGTCGTCGACGGCGATGAAGAGGATGTTGGGATGCCGGTCCTCCGCAGCCAACGGCAAGGCGGCAGACGCCGAAAGGGCGATGAGCAGCGCGATGAATCGGAACCTGGCCAAGCGTACCTCCCGTCCTCGCGGGAACCCGTCCTACCATACGGTTGGTTTCGAACGCGAGACATGCGCGCGACGGGAATTGGGTGCGCCGGCGTCCCCGCCGGCTGCCGCCGCGAAGCGACGGCCTCCTGGATTGCCCCGCGCTAGAGTCGAGGCCGTGCAGACCCGCCGTGCGTTCCTGACTTCCTCCGCCGCGATGCTGAGCGCGGCGGCGCTGCCCGCCAGGCGGCCGCGAGCCGGCCGCCTGGCCAACATCCTGCTCTGCATCTCCGACGACCAATCCTGGTTGCACACCGGGGCCGGAGGCGATCCGATCGTCCGGACCCCGGGCTTTGACCGGGTGGCGGCGGAGGGGGTCCTCTTCCCGCACGCCTTCTGCGACGCGCCGACCTGCGGACCTTCGCGCAGTGCGCTCGTGACCGGTCAGCCGATCTGGCGACTCGAGGAGGCCGGGAACATCCACAGCACCCTGCCGGCGAAGTTCGCCACCTACACCGAACTGCTGGAGCAGGTGGGCTATGCGATCGGGCACACGCGGAAGGGCTGGGGTCCGGGCCGGTTGCCGCCGGGAGGCCGCACGCGCAACCCGGCGGGCGACAAGTTCGAGAGCTTCGAGGCCTTTCTTCAGACCCGCGGCGAGGACCAGCCGTTCTGCTTCTGGCTCGGCAGCTACGACCCGCACCGGCCCTACACGGCGGGATCGGGGCAGGAATCGGGCAAGGATCCGGCGAAGGTCGAGGTGCCTCCGCACCTGCCGGATCACCTGATCGTTCGCGACGACATTCTCGACTACTACGTCGAGGTGGAGCGGTTCGATGGAAGGGTGAACGCTGCCCTCGAACTCCTCGAACAGGCGGGAGAACTCGAGAACACGCTGATCGTCGTCACCAGCGATCACGGCATGCCGTTCCCGCGGGCAAAGGCCAGCCTGTACGACTACGGCAGCCGGGTTCCTCTCGCCGTTCGTTGGGGAGACCGCGTTCCCGGCGGCCGGGTCGTCGACGACTTCGTCAGCCTGAGCGCCCTGGCTCCGACGTTCCTGGAGGCGGCGGGACTCGAGCCTGCGGCGGAGATGACGGCGAGCAGTCTGCTGCCGCTGCTCACCTCTTCGGCGAGCGGCCGCGTGGAACCGGAGCGCGACGCGGCCTTCATCGCGATGGAGAGGCACGACGGCTGCCGTCGCGGCGGCAAGGGCTATCCCTGCCGGGCGATCCGTACCGCCAGTCACCTGTACGTCCGCAACTTCGAGCCCACCCGGTGGCCGTCCGGTTCGCCCAGCGCGAAGGACTGCGCCCGGGGCATCCCCTATGGCGAGATCGATTCCTCGCCGACGAAGACGCTGATGATGGAGTCGCGCAGCGAACCTGGGATCGACCGCCTGGCCGAGCTCTCCTTCGGGACCCGGCCGGAGAACGAACTCTACGATCTACGGAGCGACCCGGGGCAGTTGAACAACCTGGCGGGGCAGTCCTCCGCGCAGCAGCTCGTCGGGCAGTTACGCGATCGACTGATGGATCATCTCGCGGAGACCGGCGATCCTCGGGCTCTGGGTCTGCCCGCGCCCTGGGACTACTACCCCTACTACGGCCGGCGGGTCAACGAGGACTGGGAAGTCGACCCGCTGCCGGGCTAGAGTTGCCTCAACCCCCTCTGGAAGGAGAAACGCATGAACAGAGTCGACTGGTACTACCACCGCAACGGCTGAACGAGCTGCAAGAGAGCGTCCAAGTTGATGGACGCACGCGGCGCGGAGATCGTGGACAGAACGCCGGCGAGCCGGAAGCTGGGCCGGTCGGACGCGGAGGCGTTGCTCGCCGACGCGGAGACCCTCTACGTGGCCAAGGGGCGGAAGCAGGCGGAAGTGCAGGCGTCGGACCCGGGCGCGGCCGACATGATGTTGGGCCCGACGGGCAACCTGCGGGCGCCGGTGGTCAGGGTGGGTCGCACGCTGATCGTGGGCTACCACGAAGAGGCGCTGAACCAGGCGCTCGGGTAAGCAGGGAAGCGCCCGGGCTGGCGACTCGGGCTCGCCGCTTCGCGGCATCGCCCGGATGCCGGCGGGGCGCCGGCGCACCCAGTGATCAGTTGTAGCTGAGGGGCCTGACGTCCTCCGGGTCGTCGCCCTCGAACAGCAGGCGGCCGTCGACGAAGCGGGCGCTGGGGAGCGCGACCGCCAGCACCTCGCCCAACTGTTCGACGGCGTGGACCGTCAGCGTCTCCAGCACGTCGGCGGGCAGATCCTCGAGGTCGGCCTCGTTCTGCTTCGGCAGCACGATCTCGCGGATACCGGCGCGTACCGCGCCCAGCACCTTCTCCTTGACTCCGCCGATCGGCAGCACGCGCCCGGAGAGCGTGATCTCCCCGGTCATCGCGATGCGTGCCTTCGCCGGCCGGCCGGAAAGTGCCGAAACCAGGGCGGCGGCCATCGTCACGCCGGCGGAGGGGCCGTCCTTGGGAATGGCTCCCGCCGGTACGTGGACGTGCACATCGGTCTCGAAACTCCCGGGCGGGATCCGCAGCGCATCGGCGTTCGATCTGGCGTAGGTCCACGCCGCCCGCGCCGACTCCTTCATGACGTCGCCGAGCTGGCCGGTGAGCTGGAGCTCGCCCTTGCCGCCCGTCGTCTCGACCTCGACGAACATGATGTCGCCGCCGACCGGCGTGTAGTACATGCCCGTGGCGACGCCGACCGCGTCCCGTTCGAGCGCCCGCTCCGGCCGTACGCGAGGGCGGCCCAGGAACTCCCGCACCCCGGCGGCGCCGACGTTCGTCGTCGCGACCGCTTCCACGGCCTCGTCGGCGCCGTCGCCCGGTTCCTCGGGCGTCGACGCGAGCCTGCGCGCGACCTTGCGCACCATGCGGCCGAGTTCCCGCTCCAGTTGCCGGACGCCGGCCTCATGGGTGTAGTGGGAGATCACCTCGCCCAGCGCCTCGTCGCCGACCTCGATCTGGTCGGCCGACAGGCCGCCGTTGCGGACGGCGCGGGGCAGCAGGAACTGGCGGGCGATGCCGAGCTTCTCCCGCTCGGTGTAGCCCGAGAACTCGACCGTCTCCATGCGGTCGCGCAGGGGCGCCGGGATGTTCTGGGTGAAGTTCGCGGTGGCGATGAACAGCACCTGGCTCAGGTCGTAGGGGACTCCGAGGTAATGGTCGATGAAGGCGCTGTTCTGGGCCGGATCGAGCACTTCGAGGAGGGCGGCCGACGGGTCGCCCTGGAGCGACGCGCCGAGCTTGTCGACCTCGTCGAGCAGGAAGACGGGGTTCTTGACCCCGGCCTGTTTCATGCCGTGGAGGATCCGGCCGGGCATCGAGCCGACGTAGGTGCGCCGGTGGCCCCGGATGTCCGCCTCGTCCCGAGCGCCGCCGAGCGAAACGCGGACGTACTCGCGGCCCATCGCACGCGCGATGGACTTCGCGATCGACGTCTTGCCGACTCCTGGAGGGCCGGCGAACAGCAGGATCGGACTGCGGCCGGACTCGTCGGTGCGCGGGTCTTCCGCTTCTTCCCGCCGGGCCCGCCGGTCGTGCATGACTCGCACCGCCAGGAACTCGAGGATGCGGTCCTTCACGTCGTCGAGGCCGTAGTGATCCTCGTCCAGGATGCGGGCCGCGTCGGCGAGGTCGAGCCGTTCCTCGCTCACCTCGCTCCAGGGCAGTTCGCAGACCGTCTCGATGTAGGTGCGGATGACCTGGGACTCCATCGACTCGCGGCCCATGCGCTCCAGCCGCTGGAACTCACGGCCGACCTCCTTGCGGGCGGCTTCCGGCAGCTCCAGGTCGGCGACGCGCGCCTTGAGCTCCTCGAGATCGTCGGCGCCGTCGTCGTCGCCCAGTTCCTTGCGGATCGCCTTCAACTGTTCTCGGAGGTACATCTCGCGCTGGCGGTCGCCGAGCTCCTCCTGGACCTGGGTGTTGATGTCCTCCTGGGCGTCGAGAACCTTGATGCGCCGCTGGACGAGCGTCAGGACCCTGCGCATCCGCTCCTCGACCGCCAGGGTCTCGAGCAGGGACTGGTGGTCGTTGGCCGGGAGTTCGAGATGACCCGCCACCAGGTCGGCGAGCCGGCCCGAATCGGTGACCGCGCGCAGCGTCTTCGTGATGACGTCGTTCGGGATACCGGATCGGGCGCCCAGCTCGGCGGCGCGGTTTCGCAGCTCCTCGTCGAGGGCGACGAAGGCGAGGTCCTTCGGGTCGACCGGCAGCAGTTCCTCCGCCGGCGACACGGTGGCGGTGAGGTGCTCGTCGCCCTCCTCGATGCGCAGAACGATGCCGCGGTGGAGTCCGACGACGACCGCCTGGGTGCCGCGCAGGCCGTGCTGTAGCTGGACGACCCGGGCTACGACGCCGATCGTGTGCAGGCCGAGAGGGTCGACTTTCTCGCTTTTCTCGCGCTGGAGCAGGGCGAAGAACGTGCGCTCGGGATGCTCGGCGGCGGCCTGGATCGCGCTCAGCGTGTCGGCCCGTCCGATCTCCATCGGCATCGTGACGCCCGGATAGACGACCAGGTCGCGGAGGACGATGACGGGCAGCTCCGGCTTGGGCCCTCTTGCCCGCCTGGCCAGCGGCCCTTCTGGCAGCGCCTGTTCCTCGGGCCACGCGTCTCCCACAGCCTCGTGGTTCTCGTGCCGGTCGTCGGGTTCAGTCATGTGTCGAGTGCCTCGCGGTTCAGGGCGGTTCGTCGTTCTTGTCCGCCGGAACGGAGCTAGGCAGGATCTTATTCCATTTCGCTTAGGTTGTACATATCTTAGTGTTTCTCCATAAAGATCAATTCGAGCAACCTCTCCTTGCGCCGCCAGCGGTCGTTCAGCCAGTTCGCTGCTTCGTCCGGTTTCACTGTAGCTATCGGGATCGCCTCCCAGGTCACTTCCACCGACCCCGTGGCGCCGCCGAGGAATTCCCAGAAGGTCGAAGGCCGCGAGTAGGTGAGCGTCACATCGACGATCGAACCGCCGCCGGGTGCAAGCGCTTCGATCATCGCGGCGAAGCCGCCGGCGCGGGGCGGCAGCAGGTGCTCGTACTGCGGAGCCATCCCGGTTGTTGGCGCTCCGTGCCTGTCGCCGGCAGCACGCCTGTTCGCGTCCCGCTTGGCGGCCGTGAAGCGCGTGCCCTCGGCAAACGACAGGATGGCTGCGGGCGACTCGAGGAGGGCGGCGGCTGCTTCCGTCACGCGACGGCGGTCCTCCCTGCGCCGGCCCGCGGGATCGGCCCCGCGCCGGGTGCGACGCCGCAGCACCGGGAAGTCGAAGGCGAGGATGATCAGGCCGAAGATCGGCACATAGAGGAGTTCGCGCTTGCACAGGAAGGTGACGATGGGGCCGCGCGTGGCGATGAGACTCTGGACCAGGAAGATGTCGGCCCAGGAGCGGTGGTTCGAAAGGACGATGTGAGGCCGCGCCGGGTCGAGGCTCAGTTCGCGGGCGCGCCAGGAGGCGCGGGCGACGTGCCGCAGGAGCACGTTGTCGACGCGCACGGCGGCACGGTAGATGCGGGCCGTGACGTGCCGGAACCAGGGCCGCGTCTTCCCCGCCGCCTTGGCGGGAAGCAGGACGAGCAGCGGCAGTGCCCAGAAGGCGAGGTTCAGCGTGATGGCGGCGAGGCAGATCGCCGCCATCAGGTGCTGCCGTGCCGTCAAGTCCCGCGTGGCGGCCAGGGCAGCAGCGTGTTCGTGCGGCGGACGTAGTCCCGGTAGCCCGGATCGTCGCGCCACTTGCGGTTGGCCCGTGCTTCGAGCATCCGTACGCCGCTGATCCTGGTCAGGAGCAGCCAGACGAAGACCGGCGACACCAGCGTGACCAGTTGCCAGGCCTCGAGCGCCGGCGCCGCGATCACCGCGATGCCGATCCACAGGACGATCTCGCCGAAGTAGTTCGGGTGGCGCGACCAAGCCCAGAGTCCCGACGTGATGTACCGGTCCCGGTTCTCGGGGGACGCGCGGAAACGCGTCTTCTGGGCGTCTGCGGTCACTTCGACCGCGAAGCCGAGAGTCCACAGGACCAGCCCGGCCGCGAGGGTCCAGTCCGGCGGCGCTGCTTCCGTCGCGAGGATCGCGGCCAGGGCCGGGGCGGCGGTCAAGGACACCCAGAGGCCCTGGAGCGTCCAGGTCATCAGGAAGACGGGGAAGTTCGGCTTGATCTGCCGGAAGCGGCGGTCCTCGCCGTCCTTGCGGACCCGCAGGAGGAGGAAGGGGCCCAGTCGCAGTGCCCACACCGCGATGGCTGCGGCGATGACGAGCGAGCGCGGCTCGAAGCCGCCGCCGATCGCCAGCGCGCAGCCGGTCACGACGAGAAAGGTGATGCTCCCGGTCAGGTCGAAGAACCGCTCCGTCTGGAAAAACCAGGCCGGGATGAACGCGATCCACTGGACGGCGAAGGCGGAGGCAATCAGGACCGCGAAGGCCGGCAGGCCCATGAGCTCCACGCCGCGGCTGCCGCCGGCTGCCGCCATCAGCGCCCCGGCGACGAGTGCCCCCGCGATGCCCATGTAGGGAAGAGACTTCGGCACGGACGGAACCTAACAGCCAACACTGGGTGCGCGGGTCTTCTGACCCGCTGCCGCCGCAGGCGGCCAGGAGAACGCGCCGGCCGGGAGGCCGGCGTCCGCGCTAGTACGGCATGTCGTCGTCGCCCAGCCCGAAGTGGTGTCCGAGTTCGTGCACGAGGGTGTCGCGCACTTCGCGCACGACATCCGCCTCCGTGTTGCAGATCCACAGGATCGGCAGCCGGTAGATCACGACCCGGTCGGGCAGCGAGCTGTAGCCGTGGCCGCGTTCGTCGAGGGGTACGCCGTGGTAGAGCCCGAGCAGGTCGTCCTCCTCCGGGTCGAGGCCGACCAGACGCAGGTCTTCCTCGCTCGGTTCCTCCTCGACGACGACGGCGACGTTGTCGATGAGATCGGCGAACGCCGGGGGCAGCGTGTCCAGGGCACGGGACAGCAGGTACTCGAAGCGCGGCAGGTCGACCTCGATCATCGGCGGCAAGCCTGTCAGGCGCCGTCCCGGACTGCTAGGGTGCCGCCCGGACCAGACCGAGCGCCTCCATGACCGATCCCAGACGACGCCCCAACATGGCTTCCGACCCGTTGGCGCCGGGAGAAGCGGCCAGGAACGCGCTGACCCTTCACGAACTGGTCGTGGCCGCGCGCCGGAACCTGGGCGGGAGCGTCTGGGACTACCTGGTCGGAGGCGCCGAGACCGAGACGAGCGTCAGGCGCAACCGCCAGGCGCTGGATTCCGTGGCCTTTCGGCCGCGCGTGCTGACCGACGTCTCGGAAGTCCGTGCCGGCGGATCCCTGCTCGGTCACGACCTCCGCATCCCCGTCATCCTGGCGCCGGTCGGCTCGCTGCAACTGTTCGAGGAGGGCGGCGGCGCCACCGCCGGGAAGGCGGCCGAGGACTTCGGGATCATGAACTTCGTCAGTTCGGTGTGTCTGCCCGGTCTCGAGGGCACGGCCGAAGCGTCCGATTCGGCAAAGGTGTACCAGCTCTACCTGGCCGATGACGAGGACTGGATGCGCGGTCTGATCCGCCGGGCGATGGCCGCGGGCTACAACGGCTTCTGCCTGACCGTCGACACCCAGGTCTACAGCCGGCGGGAGCGGGACCTGCTGAAGCGCTGGCGGCCGCCGTCGGTCGGTGAGGCAACGACCCGCGTTGCGCCGCTGAACTACCAGGCGCGGATGACGTGGGACCTGGTCAAGCGGATCAAGGACGAGTTCGACATCCCCCTGATTCTCAAGGGCATCGCCACGGCCGAGGATGCGGGGCTGGCCTGCGAGCACGGCGTCGACGTGGTCTACGTCTCGAACCACGGCGGCCGCCAGCTCGACCACTGCCGAGGCACCCTCGACACCCTGCCGGAGGTCGTCGAGGAAGTCGACGGCCGCACCGAGGTCGTCGTCGACGGCGGTTTCCTGCGCGGCACGGACGTGGTCAAGGCGATGGTCCTGGGCGCCGACGCGGTCGGCATCGGCCGCCTCGAGGCCATCGCCATGGCCGCCGGCGGCCGCGAAGGTGTCGTCCGCATGCTCAGGATCCTCGAACACGAGATCGTCACCTGCCTCGGCCTGCTCGGCGTCACCGGCTGGGACGAACTCGACGCCAGCTATCTCCACCGCGCCCTGCCAGTCGATCCGCCGGACGTTCTCGGCGCTTTCCCGTTCCTGGACCTGGACTATCCGTATCCCTGAGCTTGCGAAACTCGCTCGCCCACGGCCTGACGTCTGGTCAGTGAACGCAAAGGCGCCCATGCGGACCTTGCTGCGACTCTTGGCCTGTGTGGCCTTCTGCCAGACCGCCGCGGCTCAGGATGGCCCAGGCCCGGGAATTCACGAGACGGTCGCCGCCCATCTGGAACAGAGCGCCCTCGAGGTCGCCGTGAGTGCCGAGGGAGGGCTGGAAGGGCCTGCGGCGGAGTGGTTTCGGGCCGAGGCGGCCGAAGCTCGGTTCGTGTTCATCGGCGAAGAGCATGATGTCCGGGAGGTCCCGATTCTGGTGGGCGCCTTCTGGCGGGAGCTCGTCCCTCTGGGCTACAGGCACGTAGCGATCGAAGCTGGCCCTTGGCTAGGCGACAGGCTCGACAAGTCGCCGCGGCGCGCGACGCGACAGGCGGCACAGTCCCTGGAGGAGCGAGTACGGGCTGCGGAGAGAAGCGGCGACTACAACACTCGTGCCTTCCGGGATGCCATCGAGCAAGTCATCCAGCAGGCGCGAGCCAAGCCGGAGACCGAGCTGCGCTACATACTCGATGCGCTGCGTTTGCGGATTGCCGCTCCCGAGGAACACGCTGGCCCGAACCTCAAGAAGGAGCTCTTCCTGCGCCAGTACCGCGCTGCGAAGGAAAGAGGCGGACCGAAGCCGCGCGTGATGTTCCGGCTCGGCGCTTACCATGCCGCCCGCGGATTGATGCATGACTTCGGATCCTCTACGCTCGCGAACTTCGTCGCGGAACTGGCGGTCGCGGAGCGAACGAGGATGCTGAACCTTGCGATTGTCAACTGCGAAGATACTTCTCCCGGGGACTTCCCCAGACCATGCACCTGGGAGCAACTGAGAGCGCTGCGGCCATTTCGCTCTGCCGCCGTAGCTGACTGGACATTGTTCGACCTTCGAGGGCTGCGCTCACCGCTGAGGCAGGCGCGACTGAACGCACTGCAGTCCCATTCGGATGGGTGGGAGTACTGGAATCTCGTGATGTCGTTTGACGCCGTGGTCCTTCTGGGCCGTTCCGAGCCAAGCCGGCTCCCGGGCGAACAGGATTCGGCCCGGCGCTAACGAGTCGGGTCGTCGCTGATCTGGACGACCATCTTGCCGGTGTTCTCACCGCGGAAGAGGCCCATGAACGCTTCAGGAGCGTTCTCGAGACCGGAGACGATCGTCTCGCGGTAGGTGACCTTCCCCTCGGCGATCCAGCGTGCTGTGTCGCGGACGAAGTCGGCCCGGCGGTCCATGTGGTCCGAAACGATGAAGCCCTGCATCCTGAGGCGCTTCGGAATGATCGAGATGAGGGTCCGCGGCCCCGGCCGCGGCTCCTCGTCGTTGTACTGGGCGATCATCCCGCACACCGGAATGCGGCCGAACATGTTCATGTGCAGCAGCACGGCCTCGAGCATCGGCCCGCCGACGTTCTCGAAGTAGACGTCGATGCCGTCGGGGCAGGTCTCGCCGAGACAGTGGTTCAGGTCGTCGTGGTAGTCGAAGGCGGCGTCGTAGCCGAGGTCGGAGACCAGGTGGTCGACCTTGTCCTGCGATCCGGCACTGCCCACGGCACGGCAGCCCTTGATCCTGGCGATCTGCCCGACCAGGCTGCCGACCGCGCCGGCGGCGGCCGACACGAAGACGGTCTCGCCTTCCTTCGGTTCGCCGAGGTCGAGCAGGCCGACGTAGGCGGTCATTCCGGGCATGCCGAGCACGCCGAGGAAGGCGGAGAGCGGCGCGCCGTGGGTATCGAGCTTCTGCAGTTCCGTCGCGTGAGCGGCGAAGTGACTGCGCCAGCCGAAGCGGCTCGAGACGAGATCGCCGGGCGAGAGGGCGTCGGTGTTCGAGTCCTCGACGACCCCCACGGCGCCGCCGTCGAGCGCCTTGCCGATCGCGAACGGCGGCGTGTAGGACTTGATGTCCCGCATGCGGCCCCGCATGTACGGATCGACCGACATGTAGACGTTGCGCACGAGGGCCTGCCCCTCGCCGGCGCTCGGCATGCCGGTCTCGGCGAGTTCGAAGTTCGCCGCCTCGGGTTCGCCGGCGGGACGCGAAGCGAGGCGGATTTCCAGGCTGCGGTCGGACATCGTTCGTCGTGCTCCGGGAGGGGTCAGTCGATGATCGCCTGATAGGCGAGGTTGCGGAACTCCGTGCCGTAGGTCAGGCCGCCGTGGGGGAGGATCTGGATCATGAACACGGCGACCATCTCCTCGTCGGGGTCGATCCAGAAGCGGGTGCCCGCGGCGCCGCCCCAACTGTAGTCGCCCGGCGAGCCGAGGGCGCCGTTGTGGCCGGGGTGCTCGTTGACGCGGAAGGTGAGGCCGAAGCCGTCGCCCGGTCCCAGGAGTCGGCCGGCGCGCGGCATGTCGCCGATGTGGTCGCTGCTCAGCAACTTGACCGACTTCGGGCTCAGCATCTGGCCGCCGTCGTAGCGGCCGCCGTCGAGCAGCATCTGGATCATCCTGTAGTAGTCGGTGGTCGTCGACACCAGCCCGGCGCCGCCGTAGAAGATCTTCGGCTTCTCGAGGTAGGAGTTCTGTGGTGGCGCCGTGGAGCGTTTGACCGTGCCGTCGCCGGCCTCGCGGTCCGGCGTGTAGAGCACGGCCAGCCGGTCCTCGGTGCCCGGGCGGACGTAGAACGCCGTGTCCTTCATGCCCAGCGGCGCGAAGATCTCGTCCTCCAGGAACACGTCGAAGGTCTTGCCCGAGATGACCTCGACCAGGCGTCCCAGAACGTCCATGCCGTAGCCGTAGCGCCACACCGTGCCGGGATGGTCGTGCAGCGGCGCCTGGCCGAGCTTGTCAACGAACTCCTCGAGGGTCTGGTCGCGGTTCCCGACCCCGAGTTCGGCGTAGTACGTGCCGCCGCGCGGGTTGCGCGGACCGCCGTAGCTGATGCCGTCGGCATGGGTCAGCAGGTCCTGGACCGTCATGTCGCTGTTCGCGGGAACGAGTTCCATGCGCGGGTCGCCGGTCCCCGGATCGACGCTCCATTCGGTGACTTCCAGGTCGCCGAGGGCCGGAATCCATCGCGAGGCGGGCGTCTGGAGGGGGAAGCCGTACTTCTCGTGGAGGATCATCACGGCGACGCCGGTCACCGCCTTGGACATCGAGTAGATGCGGAAGAGCGCGTCCTTCGGCATCGGCTCCTTCGTCTCCAGGTCCCGGTAGCCGTAGGTGTTGAAGTAGGCCACCTCGCCGCGGCGGGCGATCAGACCGGTGGCGCCGGCGATCTTGCCCGCTTCGACGTAGCCGTTCATCGCCGCGTCGATACGGGCGAGCCGCTCGGCCGAGAGGCCGACCTGTTCCGGCTTCGAGACGGTGACCTCCGGGTCGGCTGCCGCCAGCGGTGTCGCGGCTGCCAGGGTCAGGGCGAGCAGCGCTGCGATCGCAGGCCGCCAGAGTGAGAGCATCCCTCGCTTCATCGTCGTCTCCTCGTGCGTTGGTCGTGAGGTGGGGCTGATCGTAGCGTCCGGCGGCACGCCATGCGAGTCGGAGCCTGCGTTCGCGCTGCTACAGTGCCTTGGACTCCGTCATTCCGTAGAACCGCAAGAGCTGGTGGGCGGCTCGGCCCGTGCCGGCTGGAGGACGCCACATGCCGGTACCCATCCCACCGCTGCGCGAGGAGAACCTGCCGGAGCGCAAGCTCTCCTTCTGGCAGCTCGCGGGTCCGGGCGCGATCATGATCGGGCTCGCGATCGGGGCCGGAGAGTTGGCCGTGTGGCCCTGGGTGACGGCCAAGTTCGGCGCGGTGATGATCTGGGCGGCGGCGCTCGGCGTCTTCCTGCAGCTCTGGATCAACATCGAGATCGGCCGCTGGGCGGTGGTCACCGGCGAACATCCGTACACGTCGTACGCCCGGATGTCCATGGGAGTCATCTACGCCTTCCTGTCGCTCGGCTTCGTGGGGCTGTTCCTGCCGGGCTGGGCGCGGATGTCGGGAGCGGCCCTCAAGGCGCTTTTCTTCGGGCCGGACGGACCGGGCCCGGAGTGGTTCTGGACCGCCGTGACGTTCGGCCTGATCGCGCTCATCCTGTTCGGCCCCAAGCAGATGTACAAGGCCGTGGAGCGGGCGATCGGGATCATGGTGCTGGTCATCACGATCGGGCTCATCTACGTCGCGTTCTCCGTCGGCACCTGGGACGCGATCAAGGAGATGGGCAGAGGGCTGGTCAACTTCGGCCACATCGAACTCGACGACCAGTTCACCTTCGCCCGCTTCTTCGGAGCGGTCGTGTTCGCCGGCATCGGCGGCGCCGGCAACCTCTGGTACGCCTTCTACCTGCGGGACAAGAACATCGGCATGGGCGGCCGCATCCCGGTGCTGGCGAACCCGCTGCGCGTGCACGAGACGGCCGAGGTCCAGACGGGATTTCGCTACCACGAGACGCCGGAGAACGCGAGCCGGTTCAGGCGCTGGATGCGCTACGTCATCCAGGACCAGGTCATCTTCTTCTGGCTGGGCAACACCTTCACGATGTTCCTGTTCATGTTCGGTGCGCTGACCGTCCTGCGGCCGGCGGGCATCGTCCCCGAGGAGGGCCAGATCGTGTGGGACATGTCGGTCATCCTGGAGACGAGCCTCGGCACGCCGGGCCGCTACGTGTTCCTGCTGATCGGCATGGCGGCGCTGTTCAGTTCCCAGCTCGGCGCCGTCGACGGCGGCGCCCGCACCTGGTCCTACCTGCTCGGCTCCATGTTCAAGTTCGGCCAGAAACGGACCCAGAGCCAGTGGTACCTGACCTTCGCGATCATGTTCATGGTCGCCGGCACCGTCTCGACCGCCTTCTTCGAGCTCTCGGGCGTCTCGGCGCTCGGCTTCATCTTCAACTCCGCTCTGCTGGGCGGCTTCGCGATGGCGATCTACGTCCCGTTGACCCTCTACGTGAACCTGACGAAGCTGCCGAAGTCCGCCCGGCCGAAGGCGCTCAACATCGTGATGATGCTGATCGCTTCCGCCGTCTACGTTTCGTTCACCCTGTTCACGATCTGGGGCCTGATCTTCGGGTGAGGCGGACCTTGACCTACGCCAGCGGGAGTGCTCGGCCTTCCTCGGCGTTTGCCAGCCCTTCGAGAACGGCGCGCCGGAAAGAACGCTCGTCCTGCGAAGCCTCGTGTTCCCGGAGACTCCGGCCGCGCCGGAGCGGCTCGGCCCGTGGCTTCCCGGTCATGCCGCGGACTCGGCTTGCCGGGCTTGGGCCAGATCGTAGGAGCCTTGCATTCGCACCCAGTGACCGGCGTCGCTCCAGCCGAGGCGCTCCAATGCGAGCGCCAAGCGGGGCGAGACACCCGCCCTGCCGTTGAGGACGCGTGACAGGGTGTTGCGGGCCACCCCCATTCGGGAAGCCGCGTCCGAGACGGTCCACCCTTCGGCTTCGATCGCATCCCGGAGAAGCTCACCGGGGTGTGGCGGGTCGTACATGGCGGACATGGCGGGCTCCTTCAGTGGTAATCGATGAGGTCTACGTCGACAGCCTGGGAAGCGTCGAACCGGAAGACGATGCGCCAGTTCCCGGATACGCGAACGCTCCAGAGGTGGCGTCGGTCGCCTTTCAGCCGATGCAGGCGCAGGCCAGGCAGGTCCATGTGGTGTGGCTCCGTGGCGTCGTCCAAGGCGGCCAGAATTCGTCGGATACGGGCCACCAGGTCGGCATTGATTCGTCGCGGGTCTCTTCGCTCGTAGAGCCGTTGCAGGCCGCGATGAGCGAACTTCATCGACTGACTGTAACGTGCAACGTTGCGCGTTGCAAGCTGGTAGGGTTGCGGCGTGATCCCGGCCAGCAACTGACCGCGGTAGTCGAGGCGTACTTCGCTGACCTGCGGCGGCTACGCGCATCGGGAGGCGCCACCGGCGAGCGTTCGAGCTACATCCCGCTCGCGAATCTGCTGAACGCGGTCGGCGGATCGCTCAAGCCGAAGGTGTTCTGCATCGCCGAACTCGCCGACCAGGGCTCGGGCCATCCCGACATGGGGCTCTATGCGGCGAAGCAGGTCCGGAAGGGCGATCCGCGCGAGGGTCAGATTCCCGAGCGCGGAGTCGTGGAGGTGAAGTCGGTCAAGGCGGCGCTCGGCACGAGTGAAGTGCGTGAGCAGGTGAACCGCTACTGGTCCCGCTATCGCCTCGTGCTCGTGACGAACTTGAGGGAGTTTGAACTCGTTGGCCGGCGTTCCTCGGGCGACGAAGTCAGGTTGGAGACCTTCAGCCTGGCGGCGACTGAGGCGGACTTCGAGCGTCTCCTCGAAAGGCCGCGGGCATCGGCGCAGAAGGTTGGAAGAGGTTTGGGCGAGTACCTTGCGCGCGCCCTGTCGCACCGGGCAGCGCTGGCCGATCCGCAAGACTTGGCCTGGCTGCTGGCTTCCTACGCACGCGACGGCCTTGAGCGGGTCGAGCGAGCCGGGGACTCACCGTCGCTTGGAGCCGTTCGCTCGGCGCTGGAGGAGGCGCTCGGGTTCGGTTCGAGGGCGAGAGGGGAAGGCGGTTCTTCCGCTCGACCCTGGTGCAGACGCTCTTCTACGGCGTGTTTTCCGCCTGGGTGCTGTGGTCGCGGCAGGCGCCGCCGGGCGGCAGGGGTTTCGACTGGCGGAAGGCCGTTTGGCATCTGCGTGCGCCCGTCCTGCGGGCGCTCTTCCAGCAACTTGCCGATCCGGGACGCCTCGGGCCGTTCGGCTTGATCGAAGTGCTGGACTGGACTCAGGCTGCTCTCGGCAGGGTGGACCGCCCTGCCTTCTTCGCCAGCTTCAACGAAGGCGAAGCGGTGCCGTACTTCTACGAGCCGTTCCTGCAGGCATTCGACCCGGCGCTTCGCAAGCAGTTGGGCGTCTGGTACACGCCGACGGAAGTCGTGCAGTACATGGTCGCGCGCGTGGACAAGGCGCTCCGCGACGACCTGGACATTCCTGACGGTCTGGCGGCGGACAACGTCTACATCCTCGATCCGTGCTGCGGCACGGGCGCCTATCTCGCGGAGGTGCTTAGGCGCATAGCCGCGAATCTCGAAGGACGAGGGCTTGGAGCGCTCGCCGGCGCCCGAGTCAGGCAGGCCGCCACGGAGCGCGTCTTCGGCTTCGAGATCATGCCGGCGCCGTTCGTCATTGCCCACCTGCAGGTCGGCTTGACGATGCAGGACCTTGACGCTCCCCTCGCCGAGGACGGGTCCGACCGCGCAGGTGTGTTCCTGACCAACGCCCTTACGGGCTGGGAACCGAGAACGAACAAGCCGCTTCCGTTCCCTGAACTGGAGGAAGAGCGTGACCGGGCGGAGAAGGTGAAGCAGGAGGCACCAATTCTGGTCATCTTGGGCAATCCGCCGTACAACGGCTTTCCCGGTCTGGCGGTGGAGGAGGAGCGGGAACTGACGGACGCATACCGGACGACAAAGCGCGTGAGCCGGCCCGAGGGCAGGGGCTTGAACGATCTCTACGTGCGCTTCTTCCGCATGGCGGAGAGGCGTATCGCCGAAAGCACCGGCCAGGGCATCGTCTGCTTCATCTCGAACTACTCGTGGCTGGATGGCCTGTCGTTCACCGGGATGCGCGAACGGTACGTCGAGGCGTTCGATGCCATACGGATCGACTCTCTGAACGGCGACAAGTACAAGACCGGGAAGATCGCGCCGGACGGTTCCCCCGATCCGAGCATCTTCTCGACCGAGAGCAGTCCGGTGGGCATTCAGGTCGGTACCGCAGTGACGACGCTGGTGCGGAAGGCGGACCATGCGCCGGCACCGGAGGTTCGGTTCCGGCATCTCTGGGGCGGGAGGAAGCGCGAGGATCTGCTCGAAACGACCGACGGAGAGCCGGAGGCGCTCTACGAGGGGATCGAACCGTCGCTGCCTCTCGGCATGCCCTTCTTGCGAACGGCGGTCGACGAGCGTTGGTTCGATTGGCCGGCGCTGCCGGACCTGTTTCCGGTGCGCTTTCATGGAGTCCTGACCAACCGAGACGCGTTTCTCGTCGACGTCGACCTGGACAGGCTCCGCGACCGGGTCGGCGACTACTTCGATCCGAGCTTGAGCCACGAGGAGATCGAGCGCCGTTACCCGAGCGCGATGAAGTCCACGGCGCGATTCGACGCTCGGGCGGGGCGCGATGCGCTGCTCGCTCGCGGCGGACCGGTTGAAGACGGGTTCTGCCGCGTCACGTACAGGCCATTCGATGATCGCTGGCTCTATTGGGAGGCCGATACGAAGCTCTTGGATGAGAAGCGTGCCGAGTATCGGCCGCATGTCGGCGAGCGAAACCTCTGGCTTTCAGCGTCCCAGCACGTCCGTCAAGACGCGTCGGAACCGCAGGCCGTGTTTACGACTCATCTCGGCTCGCATCACCTGATCGAGCGCGGGTCGAACCTCTTTCCGGCCTACCTTCGGCAAGAAGCTGCGCTTGGCGCCGACGCCGGGCTGCGCCCCAACCTATCCGTGGCGGCGCAGCGCTACCTCAAACGCATTGACGCCAGCGTGGAGGATCTCTTTCACTTCGCGCTCTCCACTTTGCACGACGTCGTGTACCGCAACTCCAATGCCGATGGCCTGCGCCTCGGCTGGCCTCGCATCCCGCTGCCGGGCTGGCCCGAGGGCACAGGCGAGGTGGTGGGGGGCCAGATCGCTGCCGCCGCTGAGCGGGGTCGGGGGCTCGCTCGACTCCTCGATTCGGAGATCCACGTGCCCGGCGTGACGACAGGCGACCTGCGGCCCGAGATCGCCACTATCGCCGTCCCGACGACGCTCGACGGCCACCAGATGACCGGCGACGACTTCGCGGTGACCGCCGGTTGGGGCCATTTCGGGGCCGGTCAGGCTGTGATGCCTGGCCAAGGCCGGGCAGTGGAGCGTTGCTACACCGCCGAGGAGCAGACGGCTCTCGGCGACGCGACGTCCGTGCTCGGCGAGAGCACGTTCGACGTTTGGCTGAACTCCAGGGCTTACTGGCGCAATGTCCCGGCCGTCGTCTGGCAGTACCGCCTCGGGGGCTATCAGGTACTGAAGAAGTGGCTTTCGTACCGGGAGCGTCCGGTCTTCGGCCGCGACCTCAGACCGGACGAAGTCGGCTACTTCGCTGAGGCGGTACGCCGGATTGGGAGCCTGCTTCTGCATGGTCGGGCGTAGCACGCGCATCGCCCGCAAGAGGTGGTGACCATCGTCGAACCGTACACCAATCCGGGACTCGGGAATCGTTAGCCTGCTACGGGCGCGGACGACGAGTGCTATGCGCCATCGAGCCACTCATCCAAGAGCTGAAGCTGATCCTCATCAAGGTCAAGCCTGGCATCCTTAGCTGCGGAACGGAGGTTGCTCCTGTACCTCTCCGCCAGCTGGCGTGGATCCCACTCGCCGTCGGGATCTCGAAAGTCGCAGCCTTCGAACTGTAGACGGAGAGCAACTCGGTTGACGTCCCAACGTGGCACCTGAAAGCCCTCCTCAACGATGCGGTCCCGCACCTCTCGTGTGAGGCCGTTCAGATTCTCTGCGCAACCCTCTCGCGATACCGCTCCGATGATCCGGAACAGTGCCGCATAGGCGCTGCGGCTGAGCGTCGGTACATTCGCAAGTCTGTGAAGTCGCTGCGTCAGCTCATGGAGTTCCGGCTGCTTTTCCGAGTCGATCAAGTGCCGACTGGCGGCGACTGCATCGTGCGCGGGCAACTCGTGTGCCGCCGGGTCGTAGATGAAATGACTTGGCGGATCGTAGTGCAAGTTGACGTCGGGCAAGTGTCTCGCAAGGAGGCTCTTCAGGGTTTCGTGTGGAATGTGAGTGAATCGGGGTAGAGGTCGAGTCCG
>JAPOXA010000152.1 GCA_026707325.1 Acidobacteriota bacterium
CACAGCGACGACCGCCGGCGATTACGCCACTTGCAGAATGGTGGGGAGTCCCAGTGTGCGTCACGCTGCCAAGCCCGACAGACTGCTAGCGTCTCGGCTGCATGGCGCCGCGGTCGAAACCAGGAAGAGTCTCGCGGGAACGCGGGATGCGGATCGCGCTGCTCGTGGCCTTTGGCTGGGCGCTCGTGGCGACGGTGCTGGCGGCTGGGCCGGAACGGATCGCCGGCTGGTTGACGGCGCGGCTCGCGCCGGAAACGCCGCCGGTCGAGGCGCCGGCGGTCGAGGTCTACGGGACCCCGGTGGAGGTCGCGTCGTTGCCGGGCTGGGCGGACGACCGGGTGGCCGAGGCTCTGCCGGCGATGCTGCGGAGTTGCGGCCGCTTCATCGCTCAGCCGGCCGACCGGCCGCTCAAGCCGGTCAAGATCGGCGGTACGGTCGGGGACTGGCTGCCGTTCTGCCGGGCCGTGCGCGGCCTGGCCGAGCGGGCCGGCGAGGCGGAGACGCGGGCGGTCATCGAGCGCGAACTCGTTGCGGTGCCCTTGTCCCGGGAGGGCGATTCGGCCCGGCAAGTCGGGACGGGCAGCGAAGGGGCCGCTCGGACGGGCCGCCCCGATGCCGGCTGGTCGCGACGGCTCGGCCTCTTCACAGGCTACTTCGAGCCGCACCTTCGTGGCAGCAGGCGGCGGGGAGGCCGCTACACGGTTCCTCTCTACACGCAGCCGAGCGATCTCGTCATGGTCGATCTCGGCCGGTTCCGCGACGACCTGCGCGGCCGCCGCGTCGCCGGGCGCGTACGCGGCGGCAGCCTCGACGTCTACGACGACCGGCAGGCGATCGCCGCGGGTTCGCTCGCGGACCGGGGCCTGGAACTGGTCTGGGTCGACGACGCGGTCGACGCCTTCTTCCTCCACATCCAGGGTTCGGGACGGATCGAACTCGACGACGGATCGATCCTGCGCGTGGGGTACTCGGCCCAGAACGGCCACTCGTACCACGCCATCGGGCGAACGCTGATCGACCTGGGCGAGATGGAGCTCGACGAGGTCTCGCTCCAGTCGATCGACGCCTGGTTGCGCGCGAATCCGGAGCGCGCCGCCGAGATCATGGCGACGAACCCCTCCTACGTCTTCTTCCGCCAGATCCGCGGCGAGGGGCCGGTGGGCGCTCAGGGAGTCGCCTTGACGACGGAGCGGTCCCTCGCGGTCGACCGGCTGCACCTGCCGCTCGGCGTGCCCCTCTGGGTCGACGCGATGACCCCGGCGGCGGATCCGGACGTCCCGGACGAGCGCCGACAGTGGCTGCTGGTGGCCCAGGACACCGGTGGCGCGATCCGCGGCGCGGTTCGCGGCGACGTGTACTGGGGCTCGGGCGAGCGGGCGAAGTCGATTGCCGGCCGCATGGCGCACCGGGGCCGCTACTGGGCGTTGGTGCCCCGCGGTTCGGCGTTGCCTCCGTAGCGTTCTCCGGCGCAAGCTCATAGGGTTGGCGCATGGAGACGGTTCGCAACCTGCAACCGGCGGATGCCGAGGGCGGCATCGGCGTCGTCGAGACCCGGTTCGAGCGTTTCGACGCACCGCTCGAACTTCGCTGCGGCGACACGCTGTCCGGATTCACCCTGGCCTGGGAACAGTACGGCGAACTGAACGCCGAGCGCGACAACGCGGTGCTCCTGTTCCACGCCCTCACCGGCAGCCACCACGCGGCGGGCACCAACCACGGCGTGGCCGGTCTCGGTAACGCCTGGACCGACGAGATGGTGGTCGGCTGGTGGCACGAGTTCATCGGACCGGGGCGGGCGATCGACACGGACCATTTCTGCGTCATCTGCGTCAACTACATCGGCGGCTGCTACGGATCGACGGGCCCGCTGTCGATTGACCCGGCTACCGGCGAACGTTGGGGGCCGTCCTTCCCGAGGGTGCGCTTCTCGGACTCGGTGCGGGCCGCGATGCGCCTCGTCGACCGGCTGGGAATCGATGTGCTGCACGCCGGAATCGGACCCTCGACCGGGGGCATGGCGGTGCTCGATCTCGCGGTCATGTTCCCGGAGCGGGTGCGCAACGTCGTCGTCGTTGCGGCCGGCATGGAGGTGACGCCGCTCCAGCGGATCCACAACTTCGAGCAGATCCAGGCGATCGCCAATGATCCGCGATTCGACGGCGGCGACTACCCGCCGGGTACGGAACTCGAGGGGATGAAGATCGCGCGGCAGATCAACCACAAGACGTTCGTCTCGCTGCGCACCTTGCGGCGGCGGGCGCGGAACACGGTTGCCGAGGCGTCGGGGGTTCCCTGGTACGGCGTGAACCACCCGATCGAGTCGTACATGCGGCATCAGGGCCGGAAGTTCGCGGCCCGGTTCGACGCCAACTCCTACCTGCGGATTCTCGACGCCTGGAGCCAGTTCGATCTGGCCGCGGCTGCCGGCGCCCCGTCTCTGACGGCGGCCTTCGAACGCTGCCGGGAGCAGCGCTTCCTCATCTTCTCGATCAACTCGGACGTCTGCTACTACCCTGAGGAGCAGGGCGAGCTGATGGCGACACTCGAGGAGGCCGGCGTGAGCTGCATGAGGATCATCGTCCACTCGGACAAGGGGCACGACTCCTTCCTGCTGGAACCGGCGCTGTACCACCCGCACCTGACCTTCCTGCTGGAAGGTCGCGGCTCCTGGCCCGAAGCGTAGCCGCGGCACGAACGGCGGCGGTACCGGTGATTCGTGCCATGATCCGACCTTCCGTCCGGACCGAAGCACCTGAAGGAGATTCGTCATGTGGTTGCGCTTGCGGCAGATCTGTCTGGTAGCCGAAGAACTGGCCCCGGTGGTGGCCGACTTGGAGGCCGTGTTCGACCTCGAGGTCTGCTACAACGACCCGGGCGTTGGCCGGTTCGGCCTGGAAAACGCCCTGCTGCCGATCGGCAATCAGCTCCTCGAGGTGGTCGCGCCAGTCGAGGAGAACACGGCCGGCGGCCGCTACCTGGAGAAGCGCGGCGGCGACGGAGGCTACATGTTCATCACCCAGTGCGACGACCACGCGCCGCGCCGCCGGCGAGTCGAGGAGCTCGGCATCCGCCTGGTCAACGCCTTTGAGCGCCACGGCTTCCAGAACATGCAGCTCCACCCCAAGGACACTGGCGGTACCTTCTTCGAGATCGACTGCCAGACGAACGGTCTCGAGCCTGACGGACCGTGGGAGCCTGCCGGCGACAACTGGCAGCGTTGCAGGCGGACCGACGTGATCGACGCGATCGTTGCGGGCGAGATCCAGACCCCGGACCCGGCCCGGCTGGCGGCTCGCTGGAGCGAGATCGCGGAGATCCCCTTGCGCGATGTCGACGGCGTGCCGACGATCCCGTTCGAGAACGCCGACCTGCGCTTCGTGCTGCCCGCCGACGGCCGGCCCGAGGGCCTGGGCGGCATCGATGTGCGCGCCGTGGACGCCGACCGCGCCCGTTCAGCCGCGAGCGACCGGGGCTGCCTCGGCGACGACGGCGTGCTCCACATCTGCGGCACGCGCTTCCGGCTCGTCGACTGACGGCGGCTCGCCGGCCGGCGTTTGCGGATCCGGGCCGTTGGAGCCGTCCAGAAAGGTCGACTTCCGGCGGCTGCCGTCCCAGCGGATGTCGGGCAGCAGGACGTCCCGCTTCTCGGCGATCCGGTCGGGGTGCGGCAGGAGGTCCTCCAGCATCGCCTGGAGTTCCGAGTCCATGTCGCGGGTCGGTTGGTAGCCCAGCGCCAGCAGATGGTCGTGGTCCGGGTTGTAGTGGTGCTCTTCCATTTCCTTGCGGGGGTTCTCGATCCGCCGGATTCGCGGGTCGAGGCCCATTTCCGAGGCGACGGCGGCGACCTTGGAGGCGAGCTCCGAGATGGAGTAGGTCTCCTCGAACTGGTTGAACACCCGGTAGTCGCCTGCCTCCGGCGGGCTTTCGATCGCCAGGGTCAGACACTGCATCGAGTCGCAGAGGGGCAGGAAGCCTCGGCGCTGGTTGCCGAGCCCGAACAGGGTCATCGGCTCGCCGATGACGGACTGGCAGCAGAAGCGGTTGAGCGCGGTGCCGAAGGCCTGGTCGAAGTCGAGCCGGGTATGGAGCGCGGGATCGGCGGGGTGGTCGGCGGCGCTGCCGAAGAAGCGGGTGCCGTAGACGACGCCCTGCATCACGTCGGTGGCCCGGAGCCCGAAGATCCGGCAGGCGAACATCACGTTGTTGCTGTCGTGGACCTTGCTCCAGTGGTACCAGGAGCCGGCCTGCCGGGGGAAGGGCAGGCGGTCGCGGCGGCCCCGATACTCGACCTCGAAGAAGCCCTCCGGGATGTCGAGGTTCGGCGTGCCGTACTCGCCCATCGTGCCGAGCTTGACCAGGTGCGCCTCGGGCGCCAGGTCGCGCATCGCGTAGAGCACGTTCATCGTGCCTTCGATGTTGTTGCGCTGCACCCAGATCGCGTGATCCGCGTCGATCATCGAGTAGGGCGCCGAGGGGCACTCGCCCAGGTGGACGATCGCCTCCGGCCGTGCTTCCTGGAACAGCCGGTAGACAACGTCCTTGTCGGTCAGATCACCCTGGACGACGTGGGGCCGGACGCCGTAGGTGGACTCGAAGGCGTCGAGGCGCGCCTCGACGGAGGCGACGGGCAGGGCCGACCGGCTGCCCATTTCGGCGACCCATTCGCGGCGGAAGCCGGCATCGATGCCGGCAACCTGGTGACCTCGAGCAGTCAGGTACTGCGCCAATGGCCAGCCGAGGTAGCCGTCGATGCCTGCTATGAGAACGCGCGTGATGTCACCCCCCTGCTGATTGCAACGCGGGGATCAGACCGCGCTCCCTGGTACGCAACGGGAAGAACCGGCAAAGAAACGAGGAAGTTCAGTCGGACGGTCAGTGTAACAGCGGCGTGCGCTTGCGAGGGCGAGTCGGCGGGTGCTACCTTCAGTCCGCGTGCTCTGGCCCTGCCCAAGAAAGCCCGCAGGTCCGGCATGAGGATTCTGTACGGAGTGCAGGGCACGGGCCACGGTCACCTGGTGCGGTCGGCGGCCATGGTGGCCGGGCTGCGGAGCCGGGGCCACGACGTCCACTGCCTGCTCACCGGCCGGTCTTCCGCGGCGTTCGCCGACCCCGAGATCCGGGCCAGTCACACGCTGCTTGAGGGGTTCACGGGGCAGGCCGCCGACGGGCGCGTGCGGCTGCTCCGGACCATCCGGCAGTTGCGCGTGGTCCGCTTCCTGCGCGACGTGCGCAGCTTCGATGCGTCCGGCTTCGATCTCGTGCTGACGGACTACGAGCCGGTCTCCGCCTGGATCGCTCGTCGCTGCCGGCGGCCCAGCATCGGCGTCGGCCACCTGTACGCGTTCCACCGGCGTCTGCGACTGCCGGGCCGGACCGCGCCGGCGCGGTGGATGCTGCGTCTGTTCGCCCCGGTCTACACGCCGGTCCGGACCGCAGTCGGCCTGCACTGGCATCGCTTCGGCGGCGCCAACCTGCCGCCCACGATCAGTCCCGACCTGATTGCTGCCGCAAAGGCCGGCCCCCCGCCGGACTCCGACGAGCGGTTCCTCGTCTACCTGCCCGCGGAGAGCGAGGAGAGCATCACGGCGCTGCTCGGGCGCCTGCCGCACCGCCGGTTCGTCGCCTACCGGCCGGTGCCCGAGCCGGTTGAGCGCGGCAACGTCTCGATTCGCCCCTACGACCGCAAGGCCTTCGTCGCCGACCTGGTCGCCTGCGCAGGAGTGATCACGAATGCGGGTTTCTCGCTCGCCAGCGAGGCGCTGCACCTGGGCCGCCGTCTCCTGGTACAGCCCATTCGCCGCCATCCGGAGCAGTTCCTCAACGGCCGGGCGCTCAACGTGCTGGGTCTTGGGACCGTCGTCGAGCGGCTGACGGTAGAGCGGATCGAGTCCTGGATGGACACTCCGGAGCCGGCGCCCATGAACTACCCGGACGTGACGCGCCACCTGGTCGACTGGATCGACGGTGGCGCCGAGCGTCCGCTCGGCGACCTGGCAGCGCATGTGTGGAACGAAGTGTCCTGGCGGCCGGCATGACCAGGCGACCGGCACGTCCGGCCGATCCGGACCTCGACTTCACACTGGATCACTACCGGGAGATCCTGGCGCGGATCACCTCGACGCATCGCACCCTCTCGTTCGGCGAGGCGGCGCCGATGGGCGAAGCGCTGCTTGAGGTGAATCGCTTCGTCCTGATGCGGCACGATGTCGAGTTCAGCCTCGACGCCGCGCTGACCCTGGCGCGGGCCGACCACGACGCCGGCGTCCGCTCGACCTTCTTCGTGCAGATCGGTTCCGACTACAACCTGTTCGAGGCCGACGGCGCCGTGGCCGTCGAAGAGGTTCTCGACCTGGGGCACGATCTGGGCTTCCACTACGACCTGGGACTGCTGGAGCGTTCGGGCGGCGACCCGATGGCGCTGGCCGGCCGGGCGATCGACCTCATCGAAGGCTTCTTCGACACGCGCATCCGGGCAGCCAGCCCCCACATGCCGATGCGGTCGGGCCGGACGCTACGGATTCCCGGCGTGGTAGACGCCTACGACCCGCTCTACTTCGAGCGGATCAAGTACCTTTCCGACAGCACCCAGGTCTGGCGCGAGGGCGTGGTGACGTCGCTGCTCGACCAGTACGACCAGATCCAGCTCCTCACCCACGAGTACCACTGGACGGAGGAGGGCTTGGGCTGGGACGAGCTGCTGCTCCTCGAGGCCGAGTTCAAGTACCGCAGGCTCAGGCGCCGCGCCGAGGCGAACATCGAGCGCTTCCGGGAGGGCCTGCGCCTGCGGGCTGAGCGCGACGAGGCGTTTCGGGCAGGGCGCGGCGGGTCGAAGTAGCCTTCGGGTCGATGGATCGGGTGCGTACGGTTCGGGACGTCCTGCTGCGCCCGAGTACCGAGAGCGAACTCCCTCGTCTCTCCGAACTGACCGAGGTCGTCTACGGCGTTCGGCGTGAGCCGGAGGTTCTGCGGTGGCTTCTCTTCCATCCTGGTCCGGGGCCGGACGTCGAGTCTTCCGTTGCCGAGCGGCATGGCCGAATCGTCGGCCACGTGGCGTCGTTGCACTGCCGCTACCGGGTCCATGGCGGAACGGTGACGGGTGCTCACCGGATGCTGTGGATGGTTGAACACGGCGCGAGGGGCAGAGCCGGCGTCCCCCTTGCCGGCCGAACGCCCGACACGGACTTCGAGGTTGTCCTCGGCGGCACCGCCGCCACCAAGGCGATGCTGGTCATGCGTGGCTTCCGCGAAGTCGGTGAGGCGCTCGAAGTGCGACTGAGCACCGCGACGGCGGGTGTCGCCACGGCCAGGCAGACCGGCGTGGCGCTGGCCGACTTCGATCCTGCCGCGGCCGGCCCGGCCGCCCCTCGAGACACGCTGGTCAACCTCGCCGAGCCGGCCCACCTGGCCTGGCTGGCGGCCTGTCCGGAGCACGACGGTCTGCTGTTCACGCTTGAACGCTCGGGCGAGCCGTTGGGCCCGGTTCTGCTCTACGTCAACCGGGCGAACGATCCATCCACGGGCCGGATCGTTCACTTGCCGTACCTGGCGGAGGACGTGGACCTGGCCTTGGCGGCGATCCTCGATCGGCTGGGCCGGGAAGGGTGCGCGGAGGTGAGCGTCCTCACCACGGAAGATGGCCTGTTGCGGGCCACGGAGTCGCTGGGCGGCGAGGTCTTCTACCGGCGGCCGCTCTGGTTCCGAAGCCCGAACAGCGGCGTCGAGCCGGCTCGCTTCTATCTCACCTACATGGAGGGGGATCTTGCCTACCGGCGGGTGTGACGCGCCGCGCTAGACGTGCGGCGTGACGAGGAACTTCTCGCCGGTCGCCTGCTTGGCGTAGACCGCGATGGACCCCGGGTCGAGGGCCTGTCGCAGGGTGACCGTCTTCGCATAGCTCGACGCGAAGGTGGTCTTGATCTCGGCAGCGACCCGCTGCCGGAGCCGTTCCGAGGCCTCATAGCCGATGCGGCGCAGGAAGTGGGGCAGCAGCCAGCCGCCCAGGCCCCAGGCCATGCCGAAGTTGCGGGTCAGGACGGTCTGGCTGCGGTTGAGGCCGCCGTAGATGTAGACCTGCTTGAGGGTCGCCGAGCCGTAGCGGCTGTACTCGGGGGCGTTGGCGGAGAGCGCCGCCTCCATCGCGGTGAGAATCTGGCCGGCCAGCTTGCCGCCCCCGGTGGCGTCGAAGCCGAGCGTCGCGCCAGTTTCGGTGATCGCCGCGACGAGGTCGGCCATGAAGGTCTCGGTACTCAAGTTGACGACGTGTGTGGCGCCGATACCGCGCAGGAGTTCCTGGTGCTCGGTCCGTCGGACGACGTTGACCAGCGGCACGCCGTCCGCGGTGCAGATCTTCTGGAGCATCTGGCCGAGGTTGGAGGCGGCGGCGGTGTGGACGAGGGCCGTGTGGCCCTCTAGCCGCATCGTCTCGACCATGCCCAGGGCGGTCAGAGGGTTGACGAAGCACGACGCACCCTCGGCCGGGGTCGTCCCTTCGGGCAGGGTCAGGCACTGCCGGGCCTCGGCCAGCCGGTACTCCGCGTACATCGAGCCGCCGAGGACGGCGACCGTGCGGCCGATCAGGGCCTGGGCGGCCGGCGACGAACCGGCGGCGACGACCACGCCGGCGCCCTCGTTGCCGGTCGGCGTTGCCTGGCCGAGGCGACCGGCGACCAGCCGCGCCAGTCCCTTGGGGAGGTCGGCGACTACCACGGGGCCGTGTTCTCCCTCCGACGCGCGGACCGTGGAGACGTCCGCGGGGCCGAAGAGGACACCTAGGTCGGAGGGGTTGATCGGCGACGCCTCGACCCGGATGACGACCTGGTCGGCACCGGGTTCCGGCACCGGGACCCTGACCAGCGCCAGTTCGACAGTGCCTCCGCCAGTGTCATCGGCGCGGATCGTGGAGCGGATTGCGAGGCCGTCGGCGGGGAGTTTTGTCATGGTCGGTTTCCGGTTGGTTTAGGTGTGAGCGGCGGCGAGGCTATCGCGGCCGGGACGCCCCGGACGACTATGCTCCCGCTCCGGATGCCGCACGTCGTCTGCTCGCTTGAAGCGCCCTGCCGGCGGCCGTTCGACGTCCAGGGCCTGCTCGAGTTCTTCGCGGTTCGCGCGTTGCCGGGGGTAGAGGTCGTGGACCTGGAACGTCTGGTCTATCGCCGGACGGTCGACCTTGCGCGACTGTCGCCGGTAGCGCCGGATGGCGGGCCACGGCCCGGCGTCCTGCGCGTCGACTTCGGCGGCTCCCGCATGAGTGCAGAGGTACATGCCACTGCGAGTGGACGGCTCGAATCGCATCTTGAGGAACAGGTCCAACGCCGACTGTGGCGACTCTTCGACCTCGACGCGGATCCGGACGCCATTCGCGCCGGTCTGAGCGGTGCACGCGAGCTGGCTTCGGGCGGCCGTATCCCTGCCGGAGTGCGGATTCCCGGCGCCTGGTGTCGCTTCGAAACGGCGGTGCGGGCCATGCTGGGGCAGCAGATCTCGGTGGCCGGCGCGCGGACCCTGGCCGGCCGCCTCGTCGCCGCTGCGGGCCGGGAGCTTCCCGCGGAGCTGAGAAAGCCCGGGCTCGAGCGGACGTTCCCGGGTCCGGAGCAGGTCGCGTCCCTCGACCTCTGGACGATCGGTTTGCCCCGATCTCGTGCTCGGGCGCTGAGTGAACTGGCGTCACAGGTCGCCACCGGTGCATTGAGGCTGGACGCCGACCGGCGGGAGGTCCGCCGCCGACTGCTCGACATCAAGGGCATCGGCCCCTGGACGGTCGAGTACATCGCGATGCGCGCCCTGGGCGACCGCGACGCGTTTCCCGCCAGCGACCTGGGTTTGCGCAAGGCGATCGACCGTGACCAGCCGCCCAGCGCCGCCGAGCTGGAGGCGATGGCGGAAGCCTGGCGGCCCTTGCGCGCGTGCGCCGCGGTCCTCTTGTGGCGCCGGGCTGGCGGCGGCTGAGACCGCTCTCAGGGCTTGCTGACGTCGATCACCCGAACCGCGATCTTGCGCCGTTGTTCGTGCGGTAGTTGCTTGGCGAGGGTGGCTTCCAGCCTCTGCTGAAGCTCCTCGGGGCTTCCGGGGCGAGTCCCGGTTTCGTCCGGCGTCGTCTTCTCGTCGTCGCCGAACCAGAACACGAGGAAGATCCCGTGACCGCCGGTTTCTGGATGGGAGGCGTACTTCGCCACGAGCTGATCGCGCGCGGCGCGCCAGAGATCTGGATGGGATTGTCTCTTGATCTCGACCGGAACGTGGAAGCCGGGAGTGGACAGGCGGATGTCCGCACGACTGTTGGCGGCGTACCGGCCGTCCGGTTGGGCGTCGACTTCGGCGGGAAGGAGTCTCTTTAGGTGCCCGAGCAGGGCATCTCGACACGATCCCTCGGGCTTTGCGCCGGTGGGACGCCCGTGTCGGTCCTCGTTCCAGTACTGGCGCCACTCGTTCGTGTTGGTATGCCGGATCGCTGTGGCCAAGTCGTCGAGCCGGTCGAGGGCCAGCGTCGCGAGATCCGCGGCGGTGGCGGGGGAGAGATTGTCGAGCGTTGCGCGGACCTGGTCGAGTTCCGGGCGCTCGTAGGAGCTGTCGCGATCGGTAGTGACTCTTCGGTCGTATGCGATACGAAGATGGTGGCGCCAGTGTGAGAGGCTCTCGTCGCTGGCGAGCCGATGGAGAGAGCTCGCAGCATCTGTTCTCGGAGACTCCAGGAGGTGCTGGATTAAGTCCGGGACGTGCCACAGAGTCCACTGGTCGATGTCCACTGGCCCGTCTTGGGGTTCGATTGGCCCGCATCCACGACCCAGCTGCCGGATGAGCGTCTCAAGAGCGCATGGAGGTAGCTCTTCAGGCCGAAACAGCTCCTCGAACCGCAGGAAGTCTGCAAGTTGACCCGCACGGAGTTCCTTCCCCGCGACGAACCGGTCGAGCTGTTCCGCGTAGGTTTGGGGGGCCGCGACAAGGCCGGCCGCGAGCCAATGCACTCGCTGGGCGGTGGTCATGCTCTTGGCCGCCAGTTTCTTGTGGATGATGGAGAGGAGTTCCTCTCGGTCGGCATGCCTAAGGGCCGCCCACAGCAGGCGGTTCAGGTTGGGTAACTGTCGGGCGGGACAGCGCACGGGAAAGCCGCGAAGCAGGGGCGCACTGACCAGTCTGGCAAGTTCAGCTTGGTCTTCGTCGTGTACGAGCTGTGTCAGGCCGCTGACGTGCTCTCGCCCACTCGCGATGTCGGCACGGACTAGGGGAAGGAGGACCGAGGCCACCAGTTCCGTGCGGTTCGAGAGTAGTTGCCGGTACCACTTCGGGGAGAAGCTCCGACCCGTAGGCGCGCAACAGTGGAACACGAGTGCCAGGCGCAATTGGTCGTCGGACAGGCTGTCAATTGAGACTTGCTCCCGGTCACGTTCTTCAAGCGCAACAAGGTAAGGCAACGCGAGGTAGTGCACATGGGATCTGCGGCGAAGGCGGAGGATCTCGTCGATGTCTGGCAGGTCGTCGCGGTCGATGACATCTAGGAGGCTCCTCAGCGTGGCGACTGCCACTTCCTCCTCCTCGCCGAACTTGGCGCGCAGCCACTCCGACAGTGGGGTCGGTTTCCACGAGGACTGCTGCAGCCACTCTCCGGCCAGGTCGTGCAGGAGCCACGGAGCGCCTCTGTTCCGGCCGAGTGCGGGCACTTCCGCGCGGACCGCGTCGAGCCATTGCCGTTTGCGGCGTCTACGCTGTTCGGCAAGTGCATCTCGCTCTACGCGGTGGAACTCAGGCTCGGCAGGCTGAGGGGCGTGTTGCTTTGCCTGCTCTCGCAGTTCGCTGCTTGATTCAGGTTCCGGTATGGGCCTCGGGGGTTGCCAGTCCGGGTGTTGCCGCAGACACTCGTCGATGAGCGCTTGTGAGAGGCCGTTGCCGGTTTCACCCATGTCGAAGCAGTGCCGCGCTTGGTTGAACATCAGCTTCGCCAGGGCGGGCCGCGTGTCTGCGAGCGCGCCAGCCCGGTCGAGATTCCACGCGCCAAAATCCATGGGAGTTGCTGCACCTTGGAGCTTCATGGAAACCAGTCGCGCCTCGGCGTGTAGGCCGTCGGAGTCGGCGCAACGGAGCAGTCCCTCGAGTAACGCCGCCTTGAACTTGTCGGGATGCTCTTCGAACCAGCGTCGCACCGCAGCCAAGTGCTGCTGGGCTTCGGGATTGCGGCGCAGTTCGAAGAAGTCCTCATGGCTCTCGGCGGGTACGCACAGCCAGTCGTAGAGCCGGGGCGGTTTCAGTTCGTCGCCGTGGGTCCCCAGGCCGCGTGCGAGGAGCTTGGCGGCAACGACTGGGAACTCTCTTCGATTCAGGACTTCTCTCAGTTCGCGTGCGTGTCCGGCCAGACCGTCCATGAGTCGGGGAACATCGGCGTCTTGGGCTCGCGCTTCCACGTCGTGGCACCAGAACTGGCGGTGACGCCCGATTAGCCTCGTCGGTTCGCTGTGGGCCAAGTGGCTCCAGATCTCCGCCGGTCCGATCGCGTTTGGATACAGGTGGTCGAGGATCCGTGCTGTGAGCTCGTTACCGGAATCGGTCAGGTCGCCTTGTTGGATGCTCTCGAGGAGTTCTCGCAGCTTGGCTGCGATCGTGCTGGCGCTCGGGCACTGACGGAGGAACGCGTCGAGGGCTGCGTAGGTGACGCGCGGCCACGCACCGGAGTGGTGAACGATGCTCAGGCAGGCTTCGGCAAGTGCCGGCATTGGCACACCGTGAGACAGCACCTTGAGGACGAACTCGACCGATAGTTGGTTGTCGTCGGTCGTCAAAGGCGTGCCCAGTTCTTCGCGAAGTTCGGCCTCAAGGACCGGAGTGCCGATAGGAGCGAAGGCGGCCGCTGTCCGCCGATCCACGCTATGCAACCGGCGGCCCTCCCGAATCAGCGCCTGAAGCAGCGCCCGCCGTTCGTCGGTCGAGAAGCCGCTGATGTCACCGTAGAGCCCGACACCCAAGGGGTCGCGTTGGACCAACTCCCGGCGCGCCTGTTGCGAGTATGCCGCCAGCCACGCGGCCAAGCCTCGATGTGCGGTAACGACGCTGCCGTCCTCCACGGTTACCATGTCGACGACCCGCGTTGCCGGAAGACCGCCTTCAACCTGCTGAGCCAGATACCGACCAGCCAGGAACTCGGCGATGTGGCGATGCACAGGTTCGAAGCAACGTTCAGCCGGCGTGCGTTCGACAGCCGCTCGGAACAGCCGGCTTGACAGGACGGCGCGTTGCTGACGGCTCCAGGCTTCGGCATCACCAGGGGATGTGCCGGGCGGTGCCGGGTCGACCAGATCAGCCGGTCGGTAGTCCCGGCTGCTGTTGGTTGCGACGGAGGAGAGGCGGATGCCGGTGGTGCCCGAGAGTAACAGCAGAGAGCAGAGACGGCCTGCACTCCTCAAGAGAAGGTCTTGAGAGTGTCCGATACGGGCGTTCAGATGCTCATCGTTTGGCTCGCACGCTAGGCTTCGGCAAGCGAGTTCGAAGAGCTCGGTCCGGTTCTCCGGCCACTCTCCCTCACGGGTCGCGGTTGCCAGAAGTTCCAGGTTCTGGGGATTACGGATCAGCAGTTCTAGCCCCTTGTTCTCGGCTGTCTTCAAGAACCTCTTCCCGTCTTGCAGGTAGAGGCGCGACTCCGCGACCTCCACCACGTCCTCCTGGGTCAGGGGATCAAGCCGGAACACGGCCACGTTGCCACCCGGAGCAACCTTCTTCAGGCGTTCCCGATCGTTCTTGCCGAGCCAGTCCGCTTCCCGGCAGGAGAGCCTGAAGGGAGGGCTCCCGAGCCGGTCCAGTTGTCTCCTTACTTCGTCCAGCGGGGTGCGGGCGTCGTCACGGCCCGCACGGATCTCGTCGAGGCCGTCGATGAAGAGAGTTTTGTTTCGCCACTCCGGGTGACTAGCGGTGTCGAGCGTAACGAAGTCACGAGCCGAGATCATGTGGCCTTGTTCACCTAGGTCGCGACAGGCTTCGCGAAAGCAGGTCGTCTTTCCCATGCCGGCGTCGGCGAGAAGCACGTAGGCCGGTGTCGTGTCGTGCTCGGACAGGGGCTTCCCTGCCTCCTTGTGATCCAGGCCCCTTGCGCCGGTGAGCTCGGTGCAGGTCCGTTGGACGAACTTGCTCCTTAGCCAAGCCGAAGCCGGTCGCGACAGGAACACTTCAAGCGGGATGCTGTCGCGGGGTTCGCCGGTCTCGGTCACTAGGAGGGTGCGATAGGGCCGGTGTCGTTCGGCGAAGGCCCTCATTCCCCGGGCGGGCCGTGGCCTTGGTCCGGTCTTGACCTCGACTGCGACGGTCCTCAGGCCTTGCTGGATCACGAAGTCGACCTCGTCCTCGCCCTCGCGCCAGTAGTGGACGCGAGCGCCAGAGCCACTTGTGTTCAAGAGGTGTGCGCCGACAGCACTCTCAACCAGCCGGCCCCAGAAGCGGCGGTCGGCTTTCGTGTCCTCGAACGAGCGGTTCGACCCCACCGTCATCAACGCGGTGTTCAGCACGTTGAACTTCGGCGGCGAGGCACGCAACCGAAGCATGCTGGGCGTGTACTTCGGCAGGCCGGCGAGCAGCCCGACTTGGGAGAGAAGATCCAGATAGCGGGCCAGAGTCGTCGCGTTTCCGGCGTCCTGTAACTGTCCCAGCATCTTGTGCAGGGGCAGGATCTGGCCGGAGTACGCGGCACCGAGTTCGAACATGCGTCCGAGCAGGGCGGGCTTGTCCACCCTGGTCATGGCCAGAACGTCCCTTTCGATGGCGGGACCGACGAAGGAAGTCCTGACGTAGTCCCGCCATCTCGGCTCGTACTCGTGCCAGTTTGGGGGCCACCGATCCGCCAACCGCACGGCTCCCGGGTAGCCGCCGAAGTAGATGTACTGCTGGAGGTCGAAGCCGAACGCTTCCCGCATCTCGCTGAACGACCAGTGGCCGACCCGGATGACCTCGAATCGGCCGGTCATGCTCTCCTTCAGGCTCGATTGAATGGCCAGGGGCGCGGAGCCGAGGATCACGACGTGGAGCGGGCGGTCGTTGAGTCGATCTCCGTCCCAGAGTCCTTTGACGGTGCTGGACCAATCCGGGATGGTCTGAAGCTCGTCGAGCACTAGCACGCTGCCGTCGTGCACTGCCGCGTCGGCCCGTGCCAGGCGCCAGATCTCGATCAGCCATTCCTTGCTCCGGGGCGCCGCCAGCAACCGTTGCGACCGTGTCGTTTGCTCAAGAACGGGACTCACTAGGTCGTTGTCGGCCGAGTCCACGTCGAAGTAGCGCCAAGCCGTGGTCAGGGTCCGTAGCGCCTGAGTGACGATCGTCGTCTTTCCGCTTTGTCGCGGACCGAGTACGATCTGGATGGTCCGAGGAGGCTCTTCCAGACGTCGTCGGAGGATGCCGACGTGCTCACGTTCGTAGCTCACTGCGAGGAGAGATTACGACATTGAATAGATTTATTCAATAGCATAATCCGGGGGCTTGGCCCAACGGTCCGAGCCTTGTGGCTACGGGGCATGTGATCGCTGCTGCGGACCCACCGCGAGCTCGACTAAGGAGGCCCAGACCGATGACCGCGACCTACCACGCCTTCGACACCCCGATCGGCTCTCTCCGTCTGGTGGGCGATGAGTCCTCGATCGACCGCATCGACCTGCCGAACTGGGCGGTGGAACCACCGGATCCGGCCTGGACACCTTCCGTCGACAGACTGCCCGCGGCGCTGGCGGAGGCCAAGAGGCAGATCGAGGAGTACTTCGCGGGCGAGCGGCAGGACTTCGACCTGCCGCTTTCTCCGCAAGGCACGCCGTTCCAGCGCCGCGTGTGGACTGAACTGCGGCGCATCCCGTTTGGCGAGACGATCTCCTACGGGGAACTCGCGGCGCGGATCGGCAAGCCGACGGCTTCGAGGGCCGTTGGCGCCGCGAATGGCCGCAACCCCCTGCCGGTCGTCGTGCCTTGTCACCGTGTGATCGGCAGCGACGGCCGACTGACCGGCTTCGGCGGCGGCCTGCCGACGAAGCAGGCCCTGCTCGACCTGGAACGGCGGGTGGGCGAGAGGCAGCTCCGGCTTCGCGGGTGCTAAGCTCGCGCACGTTTTCGCAGGCAGTTTCCTAGTCAGAATGACCCCCACCTGGAGATTCCGGATGCGCACACCTCGACTCCTGTTCACCGCGGCCACGGCGGCCCTCCTCTTCGCCGGCGCCGCCCTCGCCGCGCCCCCTTCGACCGAGAACTGGCCGGCCTTCCGTGGGCCGGATTCGATGAGCGTCGCCGACGACGACCCCCGGCTGCCGGAGAGCTGGAGCACGACGGAGAACGTGGCCTGGGTCGTCGATGTACCGGGCCTGGGGTGGTCCTCACCGATCGTGCAGGGGGACCGCGTGTTCCTGACCACGGTGTGGAGCGAGGGCGAGGTCGAGGAGCCGAAGAAGGGTCTCTACCTCGGCGGCAACCGCATGCAGCCGTCCGCCGACGAGCACCACTGGTCCGTCTACTGCTTCGAGGTGGAGACTGGCGAGAAGTGCTGGGAGCGTGAGGTGTTGATCGGGGCTCCGGACTTCCCGCGGCACCTGAAGAACACGTACGCGTCGGAAACTCCTGTCACGGACGGCGAGCGGATCTACGCTTACTTCGGCAACGTCGGCGTCTTCGCCTTCACGCTGGACGGCGAGCCGCTCTGGGAGCAGCGCTTCGAGGTGGTGCGGACGCGCTTCGGGTGGGGGACGGCGGCGTCGCCGGTCGTACACAACGGGCAGCTCTACGTCGTGAACGACAACGAGGACCAGTCCTTCCTGATGGCCCTCGACGCGGCGACCGGCGAGGAGCTGTGGCGCGACGCCCGCGACGAGGGGAGCAACTGGGCGACGCCCTACGTGTGGGAGAACGAACTCCGCACGGAGGTGATCACGCCGGGTACCGACCAGGTGCGCTCGTACGACGAGCAGGGCAACCTCCTGTGGCACTTCGGCGGCATGTCGTCCATCGCGATTCCGCAGCCGTTCTCGAAGTACGGCCTGCTCTACGTGTCGTCGGGCTACATCGGCGACCCGGTTCGCCCGGTCTACGCGATCAAGCCGGGCGCCGAAGGCGACATCACGCTGGAGAAGGACCAGCAGAGCAACCGCTGGGTGGTCTGGTACCAACCACAGGCCGGCGCCTACAACCCGACGCCGCTGATCTACCGCGACCGCTTCTACACCCTGCTCGACCGGGGCTTCTTCACGGCCCACGATCCGAAGACCGGGGCCGAGGTCTACGGCAAGCAGCGGATCGAACGCGGATCGGGCGCCTTCACGGCATCGCCCTGGGCCTACAACGGCAGGGTCTTCGTGCTCAGTGAGGACGGCGACACGTTCGTGATCGAGGCCGGCGACGAGTTCAAGGTCGTCGGCAAGAACTCGCTCGACGAGATGGCCATGTCGACGCCGGCGATCGCCGACGGCAGCCTCTACATCCGCACCCGGAGCAAGCTGTACCGGGTCACGAATCAGGCGGGCGCCGCGAGCGGCCCCTGAACGCCGGCGAGTTACCTGGGGCTTCGCCCCAGGCGGGCCAGGAGGCCCGCGTACCTGCACTCGGATCGCTGTGGCCGCCATGCTGAGCGGCCCGTTTCGGCGGCTAGCGGCTTGGCTTCTGATGGGCGTTGCGGGCTCGCCGGCGACGGCGGTCGACTACAGCGACGTTGCTGACGTGCTGCGGCTTCGCTGCGCCGGTTGCCACCACGCCGGCGGTCCGGCGCCGTTCGCGCTCGACAACTTCGAGCAGGCCCGTGCCTGGGCGTCCTCGATCCGGCGTGCCGTGGCGGCGGGAGCGATGCCTCCGTGGCATGCCGACCCGCGTTACGGCGAGTTCGCCAACGACCGGCGGCTGACGGTGCCTGAGAAGGCGAAGCTGCTGGCCTGGATCGATGGCGGCAGCCTGCCCGGCTCGGCGCCGCGGGAGGCGGTGGCGGTGGAACGGCCCGCATCTTCCGGGAGAATCGACTGGAGCATCGGCGACCCCGATCTCGTCTTCGAGCTGCCGGAAGAGGTGACGGTACCCGCGGCCGGTGAGGTCCCGTACCACGGCTACCGGGTGGAGACGGGTCTGACGGAGGACGTGTGGATCCAGGCGGCGGAGACGCGGCCCGGCAATCCGGCCGTGGTCCATCACATCATCGTGCAGGCGTTTGCCGGCGCGAGCGCCGTCCGCGAAACCCCCGGCGCCGATCCGCGCACGGCGGGGGACCTCGGCGGCTACGCGCCGGGCACCGGGCCCCTTGTCATGCCGCCGGGCGTCGGCCGCCGGCTTCCCGCCGGCGCCGTGCTCGACTTCCAGATGCACTACACGCCGACTGGAAAGGACGAGACGGACCGGAGCCGGATCGGCCTGATCATGGCGGCCGAGCCACCCCGCCACGAGTCCCTCACGGCGCTCTGCTCGACGCCCTTCCTGTGGATTCCGGCGGGCGAGCGGGACGTCCGCTTCGAGGCCGACCTGGCCTTCCCGCGGGCTACCCGCCTGCTGTCGCTGAGGCCGCACATGCACCTGCGCGGAGACACCTTCGAGTTCCGGGCGGAGTACCCGGATGGACGCTCCGAGATTCTGCTCCTGGTCACCGGCTACGACTTCAACTGGCAGACGACCTACCGGTTCGCCGAGCCCAGGCCGCTTCCCGCCGGGACGCGGCTTCGCTGCACGGCGACCTACGACAACAGCGGCGGCAATCCGCTGAACCCCGATCCGACCCGGGACGTCTCCTGGGGGCGCGAGACGACGGACGAGATGATGATCGGCTTCGTCGACTACTACGAAGAGGGCGAGTAGGACTCAGCCCTCAGGCGGGGTTCCATTCGCCGCGGGCGACCGCGGGAACGAACTCGTCGAGGCCTTCGGGCGGGTAGTCGACGGCTCGGCCGAGTTCGGCGCTCATGTAGGCGGCCATCAGCAGTCGGGTGACCTCCAGGCCGTCCTCGAAGGTTTCCCGCGGCCGTTCGCCGCGCCGGAAGCTCTCCACCATGTGCCGGTTCTCGGCGTCGTAGCCGTAGGCAGCCGGCTCGTTCGGGAGCACCGGCATGAGGCCCATCTCGGCGTTCTGCTTCTCAACCAGATCCTCGCCGGTGTGCTGGTCCAGGTCACGGCTGAAGAAGAGCTCGAGTTCCGTGTCGAGGCTGTTGGCCCGCATCGAGTACTCCGGGCCGAGCAGCTCCATCGACAGACGCAGGCCGGCCCCCACGTAGCTCCACGAGGTCGTGGCCTCGACCACGAGGGGCGTCCCGTTCTCGTCTTCGTACTCGACCATCGCCCGAGCGAAGTCCTCGGCCGGCCGCCGCGCGTAGTCGACGGCGTCTCCGTACTGGTCGCGCAGCTTGCGGGCGTACTCCGGACGCTGCCACTTGAGGCAGTGGATCTGGGCGTTGACGCGCTTCGGGGTCAGGCTGTCG
>JAPOXA010000165.1 GCA_026707325.1 Acidobacteriota bacterium
GGCACGCCGCCGCCCTCGTGGTGACCCTCCCATCGCCACGGTTCGCCGTCGATGAGCACGCAGTATTTGCTGGCCGGCTGGCCGACGCGCGGCCGGGATCGTTCGCGGATCGCCCGCACAGGGGCGGACTTCGTCGATGTCGCGCTCCGTGGCCGCCAGGCGCTCGATCATCCGACACGCTCCGTCATCGTCCGAATCCGGTGCAAGGCCAAAAGCAGTCGATTCTTCATGCATGTTCTCCTCCTTCGGAGTCAATGAGGTGGGGTGGGCGAAACGCCCGGCCAGAACTTGCGGCCGAGGAACGTGCCGTCCGGCAGGCACTCGTTCAGCGCCGCCGCGAGCGCGGCCGCGTCGTCCAGGCCGGAAGTCGACAGCGCGCCGACGAGACCGCCGCCCTCCGTGTACCAGCCGGCGACCCAGAACCCCCACCCGGGCACGCCGCCGCCCTCGTGGTGACCCTCCCATCGCCACGGTTCGCCGTCGATGAGCACGCAGTATCTGCTGGCTGACTGGCTGCCGACGCCCCACTCAACGGCCGCGGACGGATCCGTGAACCAGTTGCCGGCGGGAGCGTCGCCGATTCGCCAACCCGTGTAGCCGCCCAAGCGCTTGCCCCACGAGTCAAGCACGCCAGCCGCCTTGGTGGCGGCGTCCTCGTTGTCAAAGTGCACGGGCTGCGCGAACATCGGCGGCTTGTGCATCGGATCATTCATCGTCCAGAGGCCGAATCCCACGACGGGATTGCCCGGACAGACGAGCTCGTAAGTGGTCGTCATCGCAGTCGTCCCCTCAGTTGGTGTGCCCCGGCGGCGGATCGCCGGGCATCCAGTCCTGACCGTCGATCTGCCGCAGCATCGCGGCGACCTGGAGACATGAGTCCATCGTCGGCAGGTAGATGCCTGACGCGAATCCCGCGCCGCGTGTGTACCACCCCATGCCGACGGTCGGCTGGTACACCTGGAGCGACCGGCGCACCACGCCGCCGAACGACGGCGCATCGTCCACGCGGTCGACCGTCGGAGGGAGACTGGAGCCGTGTCCGATCGGCGGATCGCCCAGTTGCCAGCCGCGCATCGACGAGACGCTGTTCAACAGCTCCAGCAACCTCACAGCGACCTCTGCCGCGCCGTCGAACAGGAACGGCACCGCGAACCCCGCGCCGCGCGTGTACCAGCCGAGGCCGAGCTCGGGATTGCCCGGGATGACGAGGCCCTGAACGCCCATCAGTTACACGATCCCCAGCCGCAAGCCTCGCGCCCGCAGTTGAGCTCCGCCGCGGGCGTCGCGGCCCAGGTGAATCCGGCGACGCTGGCTGCCTCGGCCGCGGTCTCCGCCGAATCGAAATCGGGATACAGCATCGGAGCGCTGCACTCGCCGCCGCTCGTGTAGTAGCCGAGTGTCAGAGTGGTGCCGTGCGGATTGGATCCGCTCACCAGTCCGTAGGAGCCGCGCGCCGCGGCCTGGCCGCGAGGCACGAGCGTCGTCCCGAGCAGGATCAATACGATCACCACGCCGACGATCGTCAGCCAGTGGCGCATTTGCAGGCGGGGAATCTTCATGTCGTCAACCTCCGATCCGGATGTCGGCCGAGCCCGTCAGGGACACAGCCTGTTCATTCTCGCAGCAGCCATGCAAGACCACCGACTCGATCTCCTCGTCCGTCGCGTTGCAGTCTACCGGGTACGCCTCGATCTTGGTGTCGGCGTAGAAGTCCGCCGTCACCGTCTGCACCGCCGTGACCTGGGTCGGCAGGCCCTGGAGGCTCAGCACGTCGGTCACGGGCTCCTGCTGGATGTGGTGCCGCACGTGGGTGCCGTGATGATGCCCGTCGCCCAGGCCGACGCATGAGCCGCGGATCGACGCCTGGTAGGTCACCGGCACCGACAGGGTGCCCTTGCTCGCCGTGATGGCGGCGACCGCGCACTGACCCGGCTCCAGAATCTTCGTGATCGACGATTCCGAGCCGACCTCGACGCTTTTCGACTCGCTGCCGCCCTTGCCCCAGGTGTCGGTCAGGCTGATCGTGGTCTCGGCCTCGGCCTCCGTGCCGAACGCGCCGACCTCGGTCTTGATCGCCTCGGATTCACCGATCGAATGTTCGTGACTCCAGGTGGACTCGATGGTGCGCGTGACCTTGTCGCTCACGGTCTGAGTGATCTCGCTCGCGCTCTCGGCATCAGGAGGATTCCGCATGTCCGCGCGGGCCACGATCTCAGGCGCCGTGCTCACCGTCACCTTGCCGACCGAGAGCACGACCGTCGTCAGCGTCACGGCCGCCGACTCCGGCAGGTGCAGGTCATTCCAGGGGCCGATTCCGCTGGTCTCGCTGGCCCCCGGACACCAGGCGTACTGGTAGTTGCTGCCGTCGCCCGCGTTGTTGTTCTTCGCCTCCGCGAGCTTGAGGCCGGCCTTCATGGCGTCCAGAGTGAGGCCGAACGCCGCGCGCAGCGTGTCGTCCGCCTCGGCGTCGTCCTCGCCCCGCGCCACCACCTTGGTCTCCGCCGGCGTCAGGCCGGGCAGGATCGTCACGTCGAGGCCGCTGCTGGAGCCGCCCCCGAGGCCGTCGCCGTCAATGAGGAGGACGGGGCCGGCGCAGGCGGCGACGAGGACAGCGAGAACGGCCGCAAAAACTGGCGCAAGGCGATTCATGGTTCGTCTCCTGGTTTGGGTCCGGCGACGAGTTCGCCGTCGTGGTTGAACTCGGCCGTGTACGTGCTCGCATCCGGATCCGATCCGACGACGATGCGGGCAAGGAACACGGCCTCGGGCAGATTCAGGCGCTCGGCCAGCTTCTTTGCGATGTCGCGGCAGGACGCATGAGCAGCATCCAGGGCCGTGTCCGCGATCCCGGACCACGTGCCTGTGAGCGCAACGCGATCCGATACCTCGTCGACCACCTTATAGACTGCACTCCGAGACGGCATCAGCAGAAGATCCGGGGCAATCGAATGCGGTCACCCACACCGAGACAGCTTTCCCCAATCGTGAGCCAGGTGCTTCCGCCGCCCGAGCGGATCTCGGACCCAAAGACGTCGCGCATCTTGAAGAAGACCACGTAGTCGTCGCGAAGCGCGATGACTACTGCGCCACAGCCGGTGACGTCTGCGCTGTCCCGAAGAATGATCGCCCTCGGATCGCTCGGCCCCTCATGCAGCGTCCAGCCCTCGTCATCGGTACGGCGGGCATAGCCTCTGCGCGGTGAACCCGTCACACGCAGCCGATCGAAGCTCCAGTCTCGAAACCAGACCTCGCGGGGCGCGACGCCGTCAGCCGTGAGATCCAACGATTGGTTGGTCCACGGATTGACCACGCAGGTTCCGGGGACGTTCCGAGCTATACGCGACCAGAACAGGAGCAGAAACGAGCGCTCGCCGCCAGCGAGCAGGGTCACGGGGTCTGCGCTCGTCGCGGGCATCAGCCGGAACCAAACGCAGCGGTCGCCGGGCGACCAAGTCGTGAACGGCGTTACAGCCGAGCCCGAGTCTTCCCAGACACCGGTTCCAGATCGGTTGCTGTCGCGGCCGAGCCACTCGAAGGATGCGTGGACTCCGGGTCCGGCCTCCTCGATTTCCGTGGGCGTTCGCCACCGGTACGGGATCCGGGCGTTCGCTTCCAGATTGTTCCGGTGATGCAGGCAAACGTAGCTGACGCCGCTGGCGTTGAAGTGACGCTCGTAGCCCTTGCACTCGGCGATCTCAACGAAGGTCCCGGCGCCAGCGGCGGCGCTTCCAGCCAAGCCAAGCGCCGCCAGCAGCATCGTGGTCGCGACGACGGTCACCTTCTTCTTCATCAGCTTTGCGCTGCAACGGCCATGTCGATCCCGATGTCGAGAATGACACGGCTATTCGGGTAGTACGGAATCGAAAATCCGACGCGGCCATTCACCGCCACGGCCCATGACGGGCTATTCAGCCCGTACTCCTGGGTCGTCGTCCACCAAAGGTCGCTCACCTTGACCGCGTTGCTGCGGCCGTCCAGGGTGAGCGTGTAGCGGTTGCCCGCGACGCGGGTGAGCGTGCCCGTGGTCACGCCCTCGAGCTGAGGCGCCAAGCCGTCGCCGTCGTTGCGAAACACGGTCAGGGGCACCTCCGCACTGGCATCGGAAAGCGTGCCCCCGATCAGAGCCGTCGAAAAGCCGAACTGGAACGGATCGTTGTAGCGGTCGTTGTACAGCGGCTCCCCGAAGTTGTTGTGCGGGTAGCGCAGCGTGTGGCTCTTCGATGTGTCCGAGATCAGCTCGTTGAACTCGGTGTCGGTCCACCACATCGACCGGGCGCTGCCCATGTAGCTGGACAGATCGCTCGTGGCCGTATCCGAGCCGTCCGTGCTCGGCGTGAGCACGCCGTTGTCGAGCCTGTAGCCGAACTCCGACGGCCAGTTGACGCCGGCGACGTGGTGATCGAGCCGGAGCGTGCCCCGGAGCCTAGTGGCTGTCCGGTAACCAGTGAACAGCATCCGCGTCATGTCGTGCACGTAGTAGGTCGAGCGCACTGCCTGATCGTTCGCCGTCAGCGCGAGGACGCCGGCGGCCATGTAGAGATCGCTCTTGCCGCGGCCGGTCCAGGCCTGAACCCCGGTGATGCCGTCGCCCGTGGTCCCGTGGGCGGCCAGGTGCGCGATCCAGTCCTCGACCGAGTTGCCGGAATCGGGAGGATTCTCCTCGTCCACGCGAATCGACGCAGCCTCGGCCAACGCCTTTCCAGAGGCGTTCGAGTCCAGTGGAAGCGGTACCCGAGTCTTGTCAGAGATGGGTCCGAGAGTCGTCATGGCGATGCCTCCACGTTCATAGTCTGACCGTTCCACACGGAAGTTGCAAACGCCGCATCCTTCGCGAGATACAACTGGTAGTTCTCGATCTGGCCGACATTCAGTTGACGCGCAACGGGGTCGGCAAACGCCGAAGACACATCCAAGCCAGCAATCTTGAACGCTGATGGCTGATCGTCGTCAACCGGCACAGCGAACCACAACAGATACTCACCGCTATCGGGAATGCCGCCAAGCGTCCACTCTCCCGCCACGTGGCCGTGGGATATGTCACCGACAGAGATGTCCACGTCGGCGGCTGACGTGCCGCGAGCGGACCAGCCCTGGTGAACTTTCGCACCAGGAAGCGGAGCATTGGCCGCGGCGACGCGATGAATCGAGAAGCCGGACTCGCCGCCGCGGACCTGGAGGTTTTGCTGACTGTCGGCCTCCACCTGGACGTACACCTGATCTCCAGCGACCAAGCGAACAAGCTCCGAATGCTCCGCCACCTGCCACCCGGCGGCGTTGCGCAGGTAGTTGCCGCCACGCTCGGGGAACAGCACGTCGTCGCCGCCGCGAGCAGCGGCGAAGCGCATGTGCAGGGTCACGTGGCTCGAAGGCTGGACCACCAGGCTGGAGTTCAGAAGGTAGATCCCGTCCACGGGCACGACCAGCCCGGTGGTGCCGACACGCCAATCGCCCTCCCGAACCGTAGGCGTCGCGGATAGATCAAGCAATCCCTTCCATGTGCTGCCGGGAAGCGTGAACTGCTGGTTGACCAACGTGTTCGCATACGCATAGCCGGACTCGGCGCCACCGGCCTCGAGCGCCGCGATTCTCTCTTCGAGAGAGGAGTCCTCCCGATCCACCCTTGCCGACAGCGACTCGATCTCAGCCTCGATGGCGCCGTCCGCGTCATCGACCTTGTCGGTCAGAGCGCCCAACTCGGAGTCAAGAGCATTGATGCGGGCCGTGTTGCCCGCGATGCCGCTGGACAACCCGGAAACGTCCGGCGCATCGACGAACTCGAGAAGTGCTTCGTCTTCGTCAGCCGTGAGCATCTTGCCCGCGTTGCCCGCCAGACTAGGAATCGCCTGATTCGGATTCAGTTCGGGCGCGCCGATCTGGCCCGAGCCGATGTTCTCTCCGTGAATCTCGCGACGGCCAATCTCCACCCATGTGAGACTGCCGGCGGCGATCTTCCGATTGCTCACGGAACGGTCGATGAGCTTGCTGCCGGAGAGCGAGTTGTCCGGGATCTCACCGCCCTGGCCGCCCGGGTGACCCTGGCCGCCGGTGGAAAACAGCAGCTTTTCGAAGGCGTATTCGCCCGCGGCCGCCTCACGCACCAGATTCCATTCTCCGGATGAGTTGACATCGGATGCAGCCGACTGTTCGCCAGCCGAAGAGTACGAACCCAGTATGGAGCCGGCGGACGCGGACGCGCCAGCGTAAAGAGAAATGCTCGACGCAGACCAGTCGAAGGAGGACCCGGTCAGATGAAGTTCAAGAACGTTCGTCGACGACTCGAACTTGGCGTCGACAACCTTCACCGTGATCGAGTTGCCGCCGTCATTCAACGTCACCGCGTCGCTAACGGTCAACCCACCCGCGCGGGCACGGTTAGCGGATTCGATGAACGCCGTAACGACATGGACATCGTAGAGCTCGAAGACTGCGCTTCGGTCGACAAGTTCGACGGCTGTTCCTCCGGCGTTCACCAACAGGTGATCGCCGCCGTTGCCGGTCAAGGACGGCGCAATGCGGGCCAGGACGTCTTTCGTGAAGTCGGCGAGTTGGACCGATTCCTCTTGCAGCTTGAAACCCGAGACCGATTGATCGGAAAGGGTCCGGACCACCCTCCACTGCCCGCCGGATTCCACTACCGCGCCATTCGTGTTGGACGTGAAGCGAATGAAGTCGGTCGGCGAGGTGAACAGGTAACACTGTAACGACGCCTCCAGCGAGGACATGTCCACGTCAGCGGAGACACCAAAAACAACGTGCGAGGATCCGTCGAAACGCTTGTAGACGAGGTTCGCGACGATGCCGGCATCCGCGTCATTGCTGTCCGTGGAAATCTTGACCTCGTCGCCTACGGCAAGATCTGACAGGTATGCGATCTGGGGGTCGAGCAACGCTGGGTGACGCCCCTCGAACTCGACCGCCGTACCGATCGTCAGTTCATCATGAGGAATCGGAGAGATGAGCTCGACGGCCGAGCCGTCCGGCTTCACCGCCAACAGCTTTCCGCCTTGACCGGCAAGCGCCGGAGCAATCCGCGCCAGAACCTCGCCGGCCAGGTTGGCCAGTTCGATCTCGCCGGGAGCGACCGGCGAATGCGGATCCTCGACCAGCACCAGGATCGTTCCATCGTCCTTCACGGCAAGGAACTTTCCGCCCTGGCCGGAAAGAGTCGGTATCCGCTGATTCTCGTCGAGCAGATTGGTGTCCACGCGGCCGTCGGGAGAGCCCTTCGTCAACTCGACGTTGACCGGAATCGCGGCAGCCTTGTCGATGGGATCGCCGACGGCCACCGCTAGTCCTCCGCGAGATTCCAGGTCTTGCCGGCGTTCACGTCGAACCAGTGATTCCTGGTCCGGTAGACGTGATAGCGCTCACCGTTGATGTTCATGCCGTCGATCACGAGCTCGAACTGGGAGACCTGGTCTATTCCGGCGATCGAGAAGTGCTCCAGAGGGCCGAGAGCGTAGGCTCTGGCGATCAGCACGTAATGGTTGCCCGTGAAGTCGGGAAGCGTGATTCTATCGGTGTCCGTGAGCGTGGGCAGGGGTTCGTTGATCGACTGCGTGAAGAGCACGTCGGTTGGCACTTCGGGATTGGCGGTCACTGCCGCATAGGTGATTCTCGATCGGGAGATGACCCGGGCCGCCAGTTGCGCCGTGAAGATCCCGGCCAGATACAACTCGAGTCGACCCGCTGGCATCGCGGCGGCCGTTCCAGCGGCCAGGGAGAGGAAGTAGTCGGCTTGGCTCTCGTTGAACTGCAAAGCGATCCGCTGGTCGTCAGACACCCAGAACTGCGGCCAGAACGAAGTGAAGAACTGATCCGCGAAACCGCTGAACGCACTGGCCACTTCGTTCCCGTCTTCATCCTTGAATGAGCAGATCCAGCCGATGGACCGCCGGTCGAAGATCGTCCTCGGATAGCTGAGCTTCGACGGATTCGGCGTTCCGTCCTCGACAAGATGGCCAAGCGGCCCCCGTGGAGCGGCGTATTCGGCCTGAATGACCCAGGAGACGCCAGGAATGGCGGCATTGGCGACAACACTCGCCGCCTCGTCGATATCGGTGCTGGCCACCAGCGGGCCTCTGGCTGAGATACGCGCACCCACGCCTTCGACCAGATCTTCGGAGGTGAGAGCTCCCAACTGTTCTTCGACGGGAATGGGCGCCTGGTCGGCGTCCTCCAGACCCTTCCACACCAAGAGGCGCTCAACCTCGGTCAGCGGGACCGGATCAACGTCTCCGACCTGAACGATGCGGCCCTCGGGCATGACCTACTCGTCCGCGTAGGTGGCGCACGGAATGGCAACCGCGCCCTTCGTCAAGATGTACTTCGTCTCGCTCTGACCCTCATGGCCGAAGACACTCAGACTGAGTCTGACCGACGTGGGCCACATATTGATTGGCACGGCGGAGACAAGAAAGCGGCCGTTGGTGCAAGCCGTACTCTTGAGGCGCACACCGGACCGAGAAGACGACCTGAAAGCTACCGCAGTAATCCCATCGACAAGCGACTCCGACTCGACGGACCACCGACCAGGCCACGATGCATCCTCTCCGTCTATCGTTCCGCCGACGAGAATGTGATCTCGCAACCACGGGTGAATCGGCCTGACTCGATCGGCGTAGTGAAAGAGGTACCTCTCTTCGTAGTCGGTGAACAGGCGACGGAACGTCTGAGCGCCCATCTCATAGGAGCTCGCATGAAGAGAATCTTGGTCGAATCGGCAAGACGCCAACATCTCGTCGCTGTATCCAGTCGGCAACACTGCGACCTCTCTGACGAAGGTTCCATGACCGACCAGACCAACGGCGCATCCGAGCACGTGGCCTTCGTAGCGAGCCACTTCAATCCAAGGGCGAGGGGAAATGCCAGACAGATAGGTCCACTTTCCGTCTCGATACGCCTCGACCGTAAAATGGACACGTTCAGAGTCGGCAACCTTCCAGACAACGCGTCGACCGGATTCGGACACCTTGGCCCCAGCAACGCCTTCGCTCAACGATACCGACAGGCGCATATCGCCATCGACTTGGGCGGAGGCCGACGAAGACACCAGAAACGAGACCGCGACCACCAGCAACAACCGGAACATCATCTTCAAATCTCCTCCACGCCGAAGGCGGCTACTCCCTGGTAAAAGAGACAACGACCAGACGGGGATCTTCGAGAGCAAGGAACCGCTGGCCCCTGAACTGAACGTTGACCGACAACGGAGCGGCGAGAGCCAACATCGAGAACGAGATGAACGAGAACTTGTCGTCAGCGGAAAAGAACGACGCGGAAGTAGGCACAAGCACCGAGTTGTTAGACGCGTTTCGGATGTCGAATCTGAATGTGCGGTCGTTGCCCGTATTGGTGTCTACGACTCCCTGAACAAACACCGCGTACATGCCGGCGGCAATGGTGAAATCCCTGCCGGCGACACCCGAAATCATCGCCTCGGCCGACGCCGCACCGAACAGCAGAGAGACAGGGTTGGTGGACTTCGGACTGAGTTCCACATTGTCCGGGCCGCCTTGCGGGATCTCACTCACATTGGCGAATGCGATGGACTCCATCCGACCCAACCTGGAGGCCAACGGAGCCAGCGGATTCGACTGACCCTGAAACCCAGCCTCGATATCGTCGAAGACAACAGCCATTAGGAAGGAACCTGGTAAGGCACGATGGTGAATGTCATCAAGGTCTGCCGGGATCCAGCCTCGCTCAATGGACCGATCCTGAGATAGTGCGAGATCACTGGAAAGCCAGCAGTAGGCTGGACTGGGTACTCCTCCCACGCCCAGACAATCTCACCGCTTGGACCAACGACCGACGTCACGTCGAGCCGAGGAGAGCTGGCCGAAGCGCTCGCTCCCGACTGACCGAGCGCGACGTAGCGGTAGCGTCCGGCGGCGATCATCGGAAACTCGACCTGGAAAGTCCGACCAAAGCGGAACGACGCATCGGCATCATTGGCCTGCACCGGATTGGTGTTGCCGATGCCGTTGGCCGCATTCGGGGTAGCGGGAGCGTCAAACACCTTCGTCGTCATCTCCGGCCCAAGACCGACGATCTCCTGAAACTCGAGACCGCCCGGCGTCAGGCCGTCCGCAACCAGAGCGGCGCCGACGGGCGTACCGCCAGTGTAGAGCGGCATGACCGCATTGAAGGCCCTGGACCACTTTTCGACCGTCATGTAGCCGGTGTCGTCAAGCCCGGTCTGGTCGCCGTTGTTGTAGACGACCTTTTCGGCTTGCGTGGAGCTCGCCTTCGGAATGACTTGGCCGCCGCCTCCATCGCCGCCGCCGCTGTCGTCCGAAAGATGATGGAAACCTCTCGTAAAACCGGGATCCTCCGGTTCTCCAGCGGCTGGAGTGCCGTAACGCAGCCACGCCGCGATGTCCTGATGATTCTCGAGTACGTCAAACAGGTCTTCGAGGCTGTGCGTCGTGTGACCGCTGTTCCGGTATCTGACTGTCAACGACGTATCGGAGATGACCGCCGACGGCTCTTCCCCTGGAACTTCGGGGACGAGATTCTTGCCCCGCCGATTCGGTGTGTTCGCGTTGCTGTCGGCTCCAGTTCCGAACGTCGCCGGCTGCTGCGCCTTCGTACCCAACACGCCGGAACCGACGACCGCGGCCGCAGGCACCGCCTGATTCGTGTTTCCATCCATGTCGGTGTACGTCACCGCGTCCCACGCCGTCTTCAATGACGCAAGGGAATGCCGATCGGATGCCTCGCCCGGACTGTCCGACCAGTTGGCCTTGACGATCACGCGAGTCAACCCGCGGCCGCCGTAGTTCAGGTTGACGGCTAACGCCTCGGCGGCGCGCTGACTTGACCCTCCCTCGAACTCCTGCGCTTGCGGCAACGGCAGAACCGTCGTCGTGCCCTGGGAGCCGGATGCGACAGCCACCGTGAAACCGAAGTCGGAGGGGACGGCGGCTATCGCCTGCGTGGCCGTCAAGCCCGAAGTGACGATCAGCAGGCAGGACTTCGCGCGGCCCATGTCGTGCCACGAGTTGCTTCCAGTGAGCAGCGGGACCTCGGTGAGCTGAACGCGGACCGTGCCCATGACGTCTTGCAACGAGGTCAGCGCTGTTGTTCCGCTCGGCGAGAACGCCTTGGCCACCAACGAAATGGTGGTCGCGCCGGACGTCAGATTGGCGGTCAAGGAAGAGACCGGGAGAAAGTTGTTTGCGAACCCGTAGGTGATCGTGAGCAGCCAGTCGTAGCGGGCGCTCCCATGCGGTTGGAGCCGAACCCCGATCTGCGAACCAAACTGGTAGCTAACCGAAACCCGGCTCCAGTCAGAAACCTGCGACGAACTCAGGCCGACGATTATCACGCCGCCGGGGCCGTCCACGACGAAGTAGGCGTCCGGAGCCGACTGCTGGCCTAGTGTCCGAGCTTCGATGTTGAACCAGTAACCGCTGTCGCCGAACGCGGTCCGCGTCACCGTCAACGGAGCGGACGTCGCGACGCCGCGAGCGTTCACGGCAGCGGGAAGCGCGTCCGTGCGTTCAAGGATGACCGCGTTGCCGTCGGCTCCAACCGCACCCTGAAGATCGCCTGGCAGCGTCAGGTCAACGTATGCATTTTGTGTTGCGCCAAGCACTCTGAGCTTCGCGGGTACCGGCGGAATCTCGGCCGCTCCGTCACTCGACTCCTGGGTAACCAGATTCCACGTCGGATCGGCTCCGTCCACCTCGAAGTAGACGCCTTCCTGGGCGTCGTCCTTCGCTCGAATCTGAGCGCCGAAACCACTGCCTCGGCCTGCCACAGCGCCGGAGCCGCCGAACGGCAGACCGATGCCGGGATGACCTACCGTCAAGGAAGCCTCCCCTCAGCCGGACCCTCGTCTCTGGCGCTGGCCGCGTCGATGACCCATCCGGCCATCGTCGGATTGAAACGAATCCGGATGCCGAGAGAGGTCAGAAAGGCCCAGACGCCCAAGCCGTCGGCCTCGAACTCGACATCGGTGTCGACCCATGCCTCTCCGTCGTGAGACTGCTGCAAGATGCACTTGCCCTCGGCCGGCCTCTGCATGACGGTGGCGATGTACCAGCCCCCGGCCGGTTCCTGAGGGTCACCGATCGACTGATCCGCAGCCAGAACAATAGTCATGGCCGACGATGATAGCAGGTAGGGCCGCGCTACGCCGTAGGTTGGCCTGCCGGCGCAAGACGCCGATCGTCCACGCCCGGAAGACTGCGCCGGCCATCGCCGTTGTCGTTGCCTCGAATGCCCTCCAGGGCTGCTGGGTCTCGAGGCGTGAACCTGCCTGTCTGCTGCTCTGCGTCCTGCATCCGTCCGACGTCCGAGATGATGTCCGGCCAAGCGGACCACGCGACTCCGATGCGCCAAGCTTCGACTGCCTGACCCAGTTCAATCTCGACGATTCTGGCTACCGTTCGAGCGACGATGTCGTACTCGACGTACTCGTAGCGGCGCTCATTGATCCGCTCGTACCACTCGATCCGGTCCTGGGTAGAAGCTAGATGCGCCCGCTCCGAGCCCATGAGAACCCGCTGCGGCACCCGGCACGCCGCCGCGACTTGACCCACCAGAGCTTCGGTCTGCGGCGAGAAGTCGACGACGTCGGTCTGCAACTGCGTCACCGAAACGTCCGAAGTCCTGAGAGATCTCCGAGCATCGTGCTCGTAGGCGTCTGCCTGATCCCGCAGCTTCACCAACTGCTCTTCGTTGAGGTCGCCTTCACCTTCGTAGTTGAAGTGAAGACCTGGAAACGCGCCGCGCCAGAAGCCCTCGGCGCCCGCGCCCAAAACCTTGTCGAGATCGTCGAGACGATTCCAGATCGGAACCAGTCGCGGCAGTCCGATCAGGTTGGAGTCGAGATAGCCGTCCGCGATGTGAATGACCCGATCGCCGTGAACGATCTCGCTGCGGCCATTAGGCAAGCGCAGGTCGTAGAGCATTGGAGTACCGTCATCGTCGATGCGGTTGATCTTCAGCCGGTCCGCGCCCCAGACGGCAAGACCGCCGACGTAGGACGGCGGTGACGACAGCGGTCCGCCCAGGATGATGATGCCGGAGTAGCCGACGATCTCAGCGAACAGATCCGCCCGCTGCATGATCCGCCAGAGACGAAGATTCCTCGCGGTCAGGTCGAGTTCTTCATTCGGGTTACCGTCAACGGTCAGACGGTTGCGGCCGCTCCAAGTGGTCTCCGGTCGAATGTCGACCAGCGCCTTGGCCATGCCGCCGCGCTCGTAGCGATACCGAAGCTGCTGGACCGAGATGTTTCTCGAGTAGCCGAGAGCCTTGTAGAGATCTCGCCTCGCCTCGAACATGTAGGCGAAGTTTCGGTCCAGCACTCGGTTGGAGCGATAGCCAGTGTGAATCTCGAACACTGTCTCAAGAGCGTATCACCGGCGCGGAAACACGAACGGCCCGCCGAAGCGGGCCGAACGGGTTGTTGGAGTTGGCCGAGATCTACGACTTGATCGTCAGCGCCAGAATGCCGGATCGACCACTGTAGGTCGTGCGAATCATCGGCGCACCGATGACGAAGACCTTGTAGTTCACCGTGAAGCCGGAGCCGGAACTCCAGGAAACAGTCGTCGGATCGACACCGCTGATCCACTGAGCGACACGACCACTGTCTTCCATGATCACACAGTTCTTCTCCTTCAACTGGTCACTGACCTCGATCGAGACGAGATCCTCGGTCCGAAGCAGACGCTCGCGGATCGAGCCCGACTCGTAGGACGTGCTGTAGTCCTCGTCGAGCTTGTTGTTCAGCGCACCGGTAACGTACATCCGGTACGGACCATAGAACCGATTCTTGCGCAGAATCTCGAGGGACGACAGGAACTCGGAGAGGATCGTCGGACCTGTCGTGGACGCGACCAGCCAGTTACTCATCGTCGTCGAGGTGTTCACGCCAGCCGTGTTCCAGAGACCGGTGATCGTGTTGCCGTCGAAGTTGCCGTCGACACCGTAGATCGTGATCTGCTCCATGAAGTCCATCAGATGGGCGATGATGTTCTGGATGGAGAGACGATCGATCTGAACTCCGCCCTGCGCGGCTCCCTGAACGACGCGACGATTGAACCGCAGATCCCTGGAGATCACCGGAACCGGCGTGATGTCGCTCTTGAAGTCGGGCTGCATGACCTCGGACCGCTCTTCACCCGTCATGCCGACCGCGGGCGTGGCCCGAGTGTCGTCGACCGACTGGGTGCGAACCTCCGTCGTTCCAAACGCATCGTCCAGCGGGTAGGGAGTCAGGCTCCTGACCACGGCGAGGCGCTCACGGCCTTCCTGGATCAGAGCCTGGTCCAACTGCTGCCACGATTCGTGCGGCTGGGCATCGTAGTTCCTCAGTTCGCCGGGATTGAACACCCCGCCGTCCTGGACGGACGCGCACTGAAGCAGGTTGTCGACGAAGTCGCCTTCGAGGTCACGGAACATGTCCATGCGGAGGCCGGCTGCGTTGAAATCTCCGTGCGGCCGAAGAGGGCCGCCCGAAGGCGCCGCCAACTGAACACGGCCAGTGTCCTCGAGCAGTTCCTTCGCGATGTGTGGTGCGGACTTGTCCGCGAGAATCGCGTCAATCTGTCCCTGCATCAGCTCTCTCCCCCTGACTCGGCTTCGGCAGAAGCCGTCGCCTCATCGGTGTCTTCCGACTCCTCTTCGGAATCGGAACCGGAGTCGTCGCCGGAACCGGCATTGGGATCGTAGCCCTCATCGCCCTCGATGAGGCCGCCGACCCTGCCGACATCCATCAGTTGCTGGTCCGACTGCACCGCGCCAGCGAGCAGACGGGCGAGAATGGTGTCCAGATCGATACCGGCGTCGCGGAGCGTCTGGACGAACTTCTGTGCTGTGAGCTGCCCCATCAGAGAGCCCTCATCTTCCTGAGAACGGCGGCCGTAGCGCTCGCACTCGAGTTGGTGGTGTGCTCCTCCTCAAGAGTGGCGACTCCCAGCACGTTGGACCCGCTCCGAGGAACGAACGTGCCATCGTTCGCCCGCATCACTTGACTGCCAACCTTCTGGCTCGTGGACGAGCCATTGGCCTTGAACAGCGCATTGAAGCGATCACCCTTGCGGGGATACCAGAGAGCCGCACTCTCGTCGGCAGCGTAGTTGTCGTCAACCGCACCACCCGTCTGCCGCTTCGGAAGCACGAGAACGAGTTCCTGAAGAGCACCAGCGGCTTCCGCAGTCGGGGCCTGGTACTTCGTGCCAGCGGAGTTTCGGATCACGGCCATTCCCGGCCGCGCGGCAAACGAGAGGACACCAGTGGTGATCTCCGGTTCAGGCGGCTGGCCGATCATGATGGCCTTGGCCATTATGAGGCCCCCTTCCTGATCTCGCCGAGTGACGGAGGCACGACCACCGGACTCCCTCCGGAGCCAGAGCCCGAACCGGCACCCGCCTGCTCAACGTTGTTGTTGCCGGGCCTCGAAACCACCAGACGCGGACGCGGCTTCTCGGTCCCGTGCTCGGCAAGGCGGACCATCTCACGCAAGGTGTCGATGTCCCGCTCGTTCAGGGCGCGAGCGCCCTCTTCGTCGTAGGCACCAGCGGCGAGGAGCTTCTGAACCAACTGGTTCTTCTCCTCGGCCTCTCGTGCATTGAACGCTTCCATCAGACGGTCATGGTCCTTCTTCATGGCCTGCATCGAAGCCCACTCGTCCGCGGGGACCACAACGGTCCCTTCGGGAAGCGGAGGCTTGTCGTCGGCCGCCGGAGGACTGCCCGCCTGTGAATCGTCCTGAGTCCCTTCGGACCCTTCGGCTTCACCGCCGTCAGCGTCGGCGCCTGCGGCGACCTGCTCTTCGGTGGTGTTGCCCTCTTCGGATTCGCCCACTGGGGTCTCCTCTTGTACGAGCGCAGCGACGATAGCCGAAACATCCACCCAAGCCTCCCGCAAGACCGCGGGCAGTTCGGACGGATCGAGTTCGGCCAGTTGCTGGGCCAGCGATGAACGCTCGGCGGCAAGAGCGCCGAGCAACTGTTGCAGGTCGATGTCAGCGTCTTCCATGACGTTGACGACCTGCTCGACATTGAGGCCGCGAAGTTCGCGCACCAACGGGTTCTCTTCGCCGTCCTCGCCCAGGGCGATCTGGCACGACACCAGACCGTCCAGGCCGAAACCGGCCTGAACCAAGGCCCCGAGAACGTCTCTCGGACCCATTGCGGACAACCTCTCCGCGACTTGATTCTCTCCAGATGCCTGGGTGGTATCGCCCTCCGGCTCGTTTCCCTCGTCGGCCGTCTGGTTCTCTTCACCCATGCAGCAGTCTCCTCCGCAGTCACAAGCGCCGGCCGCGAGAACGCCCTGCACTCCGCAGCCAGCCTCGATCGAACAGGCTCCAGGCTGGTCGGTCAGGAAGGCGACGTGATCGGCCTTCGTGATCCCGCGCCAGCGGGCGTCGTATTCGTGGCCGTTCTCTTCGCCGGCAGTGTGGTCATACGCGAACAGGCCACTCACGGAGACGCCAGTGAACTGCTTGCGACCTTCCTCGGGCGGATCGGAGAACGTGTAGCCACGCCGCTCGATCTCGGAAGCGTCAACCGTGATCTCGGCGGCGAGGTCGTTCTCGTTGTACCTGTCGGGCAGGCTCAGGCGTTCACGCACTTCGTCCGTGGCCATGCCGCAGAACGTGATCGAGCCGACAACCGGCGAGGACGTGCGGCGCTGCCAGTCCTCGATGTTGACCAACCGACGCGGGGTGTGGTTGATCAGCGCAGGCTCGCCGACCCAGACTTCCGGCTGAGCCGAGATCACGTCCGTCGGAACATAGTGCCTACGGCCATCAGTCCACCGCATCACGTTGTTGCCGCGCGCCATGATGACGGCGACCTTGACGACACCCTGATCCGGTACGGCTTGCGCCTGGACCAGTTCACCGGTCAGGCGAATGAAGCTGGGACGCGCGGTTTGCCGACCACGTGCGGCCTGAGTAGGTCTGGCCGGTACCTCGTAGCTAGCGCCGTCCCTATTGGCTGCCAAGATCACCTGGCGCAGCGTGACCGGAAGCGCACGGGCGAACCCGCGCAGCCGCCTGAGCGGCGGAATGTCTATCTCTTGCCGGAGGATCTGCTGGACGGTGGATACCGAGATGCCAGCCTCGCTTGCCATCCGGTCCACCACGTCGGCGCGCTCGCCGCGGCTGCGCCGGATGCCGCGCTCCAGGACCGCGACCAACGCTGCGCCGGACTGCACCATGCGAGCTTCCGCGCCCGCTCGATTACGGCTGCGGCCGCGTCCCTTCTTCTTGCCCTTCTTCTTGCGCGTCTTCGGCGGCATTGGTCGATTGAACTGTACACGACCGGGGGCGCGCCGATCAACCAGAACTTACCACACAACGTCCTTTTGTCCACGAGTGAGAACTTTGATCGCGTCCGACGCGGCGTCAACCATGTCGTCGGTGCCCGGCTGATTGCCGCCGACGAAGCCTTCAAGTTCGTCGATAAACGAACCAACCCAGCTTGGACCAGGAACGACGAACACCAGTCCGGCCGAGCACATCCTGCGGAACTTCCGCGAGCGGTCGAGCTTGCCGTCTTTTGTCGACATGGTGTGAATGAAGGTCGGCGAGTGGCGACCGAGCTTCTTCTTGATCTCGTCCTGCATGTCGACCAGCGTCTTGGCTCCGGCACCCGGATCCTGGGCCATCGACATCTCAACCTCGCTGCCGTCCATGCGGATCGTCTCGTGAACCCACCTGTCCAGATTCCTCGGAGTCACCTTCTTCCGCTTGACGTCGCAGACCAACAGCACGAACTTCTCGCGGATGCCGAAATCGACCCGGAGGCTCTTCGAGAACTCGTCCTTGCCGATCCTCAGCCGCATGACCTTGACGCCGGATGTCCAGTCGCCGTCGAGCGAATAGCCGAAGTCCCAGGATCGGATGATCCGCTCACAGAACATCGGCACCTGGCGAGGCTTCGACAGTTCCGTGGGCCAGTCGAACGGCCACAGCCTGATGTCGTCACGCGAGAAGTAGTCGCCAGCGCCACCGACCTTCGGGTTCTGTTGGTAGACCGCCTCAAAGGCGAGAGGGTCCTTCTTTTTCTCCGCCAACAGTTCGTCCTTACCCATGAAATCCGGAGCGGTCGGCTCTCCGGCTTCGACGTGCGGAAGTGTGACCACCTCAGCCGTCTGGGGCCACTCCGGCTGATCTTCTTCTCTGTCCATGATGCCTGGGACGTAGACGATCCTCATACCCCTGCGCTGCGTCTTCTCCTCGCGGAGGATGCGGCCGGCGAGGTCTCCCACGGCGAGACGCTGATGAATCAGCAACCGGCAGACTGGCGCAGCGGCTTCACCCGGTTTGTACCAGCGCATCCGCCGCCGGTCGAGTTCGTTCCACCAGTTCCAGACGTACTCCTGGCGGGTGACGCTGAACGCCTCCTTCTCCTTGTCGAACGGGTCGTCAACGATCAGAAGGTGGTAGTGCCAGCCGAGAATGGCAGCGCCTGGAGCGGTGGCGAAGATACCGCCGCCCTGCACCGTCTTCCAACGCTCGGCCCTTGCGCCCTGATCGCTTAGCCGTCCGCCTGACAGCGCGAAGTTCTTGCGGACCTCTCGGGAGTGCTCGTGAGCCAACGTCCGAGTGTTGGCGCAGATGAAGATCTTGCGGTCGGGATGCCGGCGCAGGTAGTAGGCCGCGAACAACTGGACGGCAAGCATGGAGTTGTGCGTCGGAATCAACTGCCGGCCGACCAGGAATACTTGGTCACCATCGACGCTGATGCACTGGGTCGGGACGCTCTCGGTGCGCTCGCAACTCTGAAGCCAATGTTGGCTCGTGCGGCTCTGACAGCTCCGGAGACGATCAACCTTACGCTTGATCCTGAATGGGACGATGGTTCCGGGAGGGGCGAAGTTCACCCTCCACTTCTGGCCAACGACACGGCCATCCAGTTTCGCCTCAAGGGAAGCTGGCATATGAGTCTTGATGCCAAGCCCGATGATCAGCTCAACGATCTGCTCCGCCAGAACCTTGGATGTCGTGGTGAACTCGCAGCGGCCTTGAGCCTTGGTGCAATGGCCATCGGTATCCATCAACCCTTGCAGCAGAGAGATGCGCTGAGCGACAGACCCGCGCTGGTAAGCGGCCGGAATGTGCTTGTTGCCGTGAACCCGAATAGCCCTCAGAAGAGGACTCAAGCCGAATACGTGACGCTTGAATCGTCGGGATGGTTCGCCGACACGGAATCCATCCCGCTTGACGGACTCGAAGACTTCCTCGTCAACACCGTGTATTTCGCCATGAACGGACGAACCATCACCAAGCCATGCTCCGAGAGTGTACGGCGGCACAAGCAGTTCCGCCTCGTCGTACTCGATGGGTTCCGTTGAGTCGATCGAGTAGTTGCATCGCGTATTGCCTGGGCCATCCGCGAGCCGCACCGTCTCGGCGACCTCCAAGGTCGTTCTGACTCGAGCCGATCTCCGAGCAAGACGATCCTCACGCGATCGCAGCAACCACAGGTGATCCTGACAAGCGACGATGGTCTCACCGAAGTCAAACCTGAGTTCGTAGCACGGCTCATCCAGGAAAACCGCCGACTTCCCGTTCACGCGACGAGGAGAGCCATCGACTCCGAAGACGTGATCTCCGACCTTGATGTCGCCCATGCACGACCAACCGCCGGTAGTCAGGATTGGAGTAGAGAGGGCGAGGGCCTTGCCCATTCCCGGCGAGATGTTGATCGCGACCAGATCGTGCGGCATCCGATCGTCTGCGATGTCCTGCAACTCGCTTGTGAGCAGATGCAGGTGAGGCATCCAGGTATAGGAATGCTCCGTGACCCGATTGACGAACTCCCGTAAGTACGGAGGACGCTGAGGCATTCCGCGAGGCGGACCGGGTGGCCGGCCAAGCGTCGTGTCCGTCGCCAAGTTCGGGCTCATACCGAAAGATTGACGGCAGCAGCTGCCACTAGGGTAACACTGGCACCGTGGTCGGACCCGACGCCTCGTCTCCGATCACGGGCTGAACCGTGATCGTCCTGATACGGTGATCGACAACGGAGACCTGCCACACGATCCGATAGCCGCGAGAGAACGTCGAGAGCCGGTGAATCTCTCGTAACGCCTCTCTGTATGGGGCTCCGTTCTCGAGGGCTGTGGTCGAGTTCAACGCACCGTGAACCCGCCGGTCCTTCCGCCAGCGAAGAAGCCTGCGCCGTTGACGCCTAGATCGCGACGACACGGTTGCCCGTATTCGACAGACCCGTTTTCCGGATGCTCTCGGTCTCGTCGTCCCAGCCTGGAGGCAGATCGTCGTACCGCGACGCGATCAGGTTGCGGCAGCGCGCGGCGCGCAGGTAGTCGTTAGACCCCTGGACCGAAAGAATCGCCGTGTCGCTCAGACGATAGTTCGACGGATCCGTATCCCCACAGAGACGCCGGATCAGGTCGATACCAGAGGACAACGACTCGTCGAAGGTGAAGTCGATGTGCTTGGGGGAGATCATACCGAACGCCGCCCCGCCTGAGAAGCTGCTTCACGTCGCCGACCTGTAAGGAGGAAAAACCGTATCGACGGGCGGGACGGCCAGCGAGACCGTATCAGAAGGTCGAAAGCAGGTAGTTCTCCACCGTCCGGATCACGCTTGATCGCAATGTGGCCGTGGATCTGAATGTTCCTCTGATCTCGTTGTCGAGATCCCTCTGAGCATGGACGTTCACTTGGGGTTGCAGGTCCGCGAAGTTGAACTGGTAGCGGACCCGGTGGCTATAGAACCGCGCTGGCTCGCGGAAGCGGCGCACGGTGATGTCCACCGGGACGTAGACGATCTTCCGCCTGGACCTCAGGCGGCTGCGAATGCGCGTGGCCATCTGGCGCCAGACGGGCGGAGCCGACTTCACGTAGCGGCTGTATGGGGCCGTTGAGTAGACCCGGAAGCTGCGCTCGTCTCGAGCGTAGACGATACGCCGGGCACCGCGTTGAAGCCGCCCAGTGTCTCGGGGCAGAGACCTCATCAACTGCTTGACGGCAGCGTCGAGGACTCCTACGGCGAAGTACGTGGCTTCACGCTTGAGGATGCGATGCCACTGTAGCGAGAGCTGGGCGGTGATCCGTTGGCCTCCGATGATCGTGTCGATCCTGATTCTGGCCACCCGACCATGTTACCCGCCGGCCAACTTGGCCGCTACGATCTCCGGCGGCAGAACCAGCACAGCCATGCCTGAAGACGGTCAGACCACTTGCAGTGGCCGAACGCGCCGCACTCGTGACAGTTGCGGAAGGCGCTCATTGTTTGTCCCGTGTCGACGACTCCCAGAAGCCAGCCACGTCTTCGTCGCTCACTTCCTCATGCCACTTGAACAGATCGGCGCTCGGGTTGGCTCGTTCAACCGCTGCCTTGAAACGCTCGTACCACTCCTCGCCCTTGGCCTTCTGAGAGCGGACGATGCTCTTGACGATGTGAGGGTTCAGTTGACGTAGAGGCAGCCACTTCCCACAGCGCCGGCATCGAAGCCACTTGCCCGTGGGAATCTGCCAGTCATGCCGCCCAGAACACTTCATTCGACACAGCCTCCAAGAAGCAGGTCGACCAGATCGTCGCACGGCCGGATCATCCCCGAGCACAGCAACGTGCGCCCAAGGTCATAAGCCAGGGCGAGTCGATCTTGCGGCTTGCCGCCGTAGAGAATCAGCGACGGATACAGCCTGCCCTCGCCGGCAAGTCGGATCAGTTGGTCAGAGGCAGCCATCTACGCAGCGGTTCGAGCGTGCCTTCGGAGAATGCAATTGACGTTCGATGCCGAGCGATCAAGCAGCTTGCCGATCTCGGCGCTGGACAGCCGGCTGGTGTGTCGCAGCCGGACAACAGCCTCGATCCGCGCCTCTCTCACCGGCGTCCAGCAAACCCGAGACAACAGAGTAGCCATCGAGATGTCGTACTCGTTGAGAACTGCCGCAATCACAGCTTCCGGCATCTGCTCCGGCGTCAGCGGTGGAGGAGGCTGCGGCTTGGACGGTTTCGGCTTCGGCCAGCGAGACGGAGGCGGAAACCATATCTGGTGGATCGCCTGGCTCATACGATCGATCGGCATCATTGGCTTGCTTCTCCCCTGGGTAAGCGGACCCGAGCCTTTCTGGCGTTCTCAGCCTTGACCCGGCGCTCATGCTCCTTCAGCTTGCGGTAGTCACGGTCACGACGTTCGTCCTCCGCCAACCCTGGGCAACGCGACTTCGCGCTGCACCGGCTGTCGCCACAATAACGACAAGACGAGTCGAAGAACGGACCCCTGAAACCCCTCAACCTGTTCTCCTTGCGGCTGTTGACTGCCGCTCATTCAACGTGGGTGAAGTATGGCAGAGAGGATCGCGGCGGTCAACTCAACAGGTCGGTCGGCCGCAGTTGTCAACCGGACAGATTGGTCGGTAGGATTCGTCTATGCCCGTATCACGAGCCAGGCCCAAGATTTGGAAGAAAGGCGGTGTCGGCAACGACGTTCTGATTGATCTGCCTAGCGGGGGAGCGATCGACATCAAGGTGGTGGACGCGAGAAGGCGAGCGTGGTCCGCGATCTTCCTGACCAACCATGTCTTCCGGTACTTCGAGAATCACACGGCTTACGGCCATGCGTTTGCTGCTGAAGCGTGTCGCCGCGTGGCGGACCTTTCCGTAGCCGTGGCGGAAGCCTATGGCTACCCAGTGATCATGTCTAGCTGGATAAGGATCGGCGACCTGATCGAAGGTCTAGGCGCACTCAGAAAGGAAGTAGGACGCGACATCCTGCCATTGCCGACCAAGGAGATAGACGAGTTCGACGGCTCGACCATCTTCAAGGTTCGGATGCCAGTCACCGGAGTGATCGAGACCGTGACCGAGAGAGAGGCCGTGTTCTTCGGGCGCAGGCGGCTCAAGAACGCGGAACATGAACTCCTCCTCGCCGTGCAGGCTCTTGTCGTGCGCGACAACCCTCTCAACCTCGAAGACTGTGCAAGCCACCTGCGAATGTCCGAGAAGTGGCTCAAGGAGGCAGCCGGCTACATCGTCGGGTCAAGGGCGTTCGCCACCGAAGTCGAGATGTTTCGACTCTGCATCGACGTCATGATCGACAGGCTGAACAAGCTGCCGATATCGAAGAAGATGCCCAACGCCTACGACCGTTTCTGCGATCACCTGCACGAGGTCTTTGCCGACAGGGAAGCCGGACGGGCTTACCTGGAGGATGCGCTATGGCCAGCCGGGCCGCGCTGCCCTTACTGCAAAGGCGACAACGTCAGGCGATCGACCCGGCGCGAGCGCAAGTCCGAGCAGAAGAGCGGCCACAAGCTGATGCTCTATCGGCCGCACTGGTGCCGAACGTGCGAGCGGCCATTCAAGGTCACGGACAGAACACCGCTCGGTCGACACTTCTACCCGGAACACCTCTCAGCGCGAGCCGCCTTGGTGATCGCGAACTTTTCCGTTCGACAAGCACTCCTGGCTCAAGCCGTCGGAGTTCACGTAACAGTCGTGCGGGTATTCCGAGAACGGATGAGGACCATGGATCTGCGGCCGTTCGGCATAGAGGTCCTGGATCCGGCTGTGATTCGGGCCTGGGCGGCTCACGCTTCGCGGGCCGGCAGACGGATCACCTTGGCTTCGGCGACGGGATCGTCACTGGACGGCACTTCATCGAGATCGGCGCGAACGTAATCCAACTTCTCGTCCCGATGATCTCCCATGTCGAGGAGGAACGGGTCCTCCTTTGAGCCGGTGACGGCATCTTCGTCGTAGTAGCCGAGCCAGTCCTGCTGCTCTTGTTCTCTCGTGGCGATGATGTCCGGCAACGCGATGTCGAGCATGATCTTGGCCTTGATCGCTGGGTGAGCATTCGGGTCTGCGATGATCGCGCCGAGGCCGGCCATCGACCGTGAGCGCAGCCAGTACGCCTGATGCAGACGCGTCTCGGCTGATTCCGTGTACTCACGCCGGACAACCGCCTGGAAACGCTCATCGTGCTCCCAGCGCCTGACATCCGACTCTTCGACCCCGAGCTCCTTGGCGATCTGCGAGTGCGGGAGACCTCGGAACCTCAGGAACGCGGCACGCTCAACGTTCTTGAGTAGATCGACGTCAGGAAGCGGCCGGTCGTCCTTGGGCATGGCCCAATGCTAGCGGATGGCCTTGACGACGTTCTCGAAACGAAGGATGTTGCCCGGAAGCATGTCCGCGGCCCACTGCCCGGGCGGCAGTGCTCGGATCACTTCGCGCTCCGTGGCTTGACCGCTGTTGAAGTCGATCAGAACCCGGGCGATGGACTCGAGGATGAAGGCGCAAGCCTCGATGTCCATTGCCAGCGAGACGACTTGGTCCTTCTCCGGCGGCTTGGTGGAAGCTGGCTCCTCAGCGCCGGTCACGCCGGCGCTTCCAGGCCGGCGAGCGCCTCGGCAACGGCTTCCGGCTTCTCAGCCTTCAACTGTTCGATCTTCGCTGCTCTGATTCGAGCACGCCGTTCCCGAGACAGCCTGACGTTGGTCTGCCGGCGAAGCTGCTTTGAGCAGGCGCTCGAGCAGGTCTTGGTCTTGGGCTGAGCCTCAATCCTCGGCCGAGGAATCTCGTTCTCGCACGAATCGACCGCACACTTGGTGATGACATCTGCCATGAGATCTCTCCCCTTATACCGCAAGGCTGACATTCGCCGCCAGCCTCAACGGCATTCTAGTCTAGTGGACACCAGCAGTCAACCCAATATCCAGATCTTGCTCCGCCACAAGTGAACGTCATCGCCGAGCTTGCGGAGAACTGACGGCGACCCAGGACGAACCGCACCGAACCGAAACGGCGTGTAGCAGCGGTGATCTCGAGGATCGAGCAGCGCGGGTACATGATCCGGCAACTGCCAGTGATTCAACGGGAAACGCCCGGCATCTTTCGGCTGCACGATCTCCCGCAAAGTGCCGACGACGGCGATGCAGGGTGTCTTCTGGCCTCCGCGTTTGATCAAGGCGACAGAGTTGGCGGCGTAGTGGACCTTTGCGTTGTCGATTCGGACCAGTGCGCCCGGCGCAGTGTGGTGGTGAGCCCGCGAGTAGATGGGCTGTTGCCGGCGAAGGTCCAGTTGGTGGAATGTCAGGACCCCCGGAAGCCGGAGGTTCGGACGGACGGCGTAGGCGATGCCGCGGACAGGCACCTACTCGACGCGCCAGCCCAGCTTCCGCTTTCGGATTGGGGCCCCCGGCCAGCACCCCCTTGGCCAGAAGATGGCGGAGAAAACGAATGCAGCCGGCACGGTCGGGAGCAACGCCCAGTACCAGCCGTAGTTGATCCACACCAGGACGATGACGGCCGTGTACGCGAGCGCGGCATCAACCAGGAGCGACCAGATGAATGTCTTGCGGCCCCGCAGGGCTCCTTCTATGCCCATCGCTCCCTCCTGTACTGCTGCCTCAGTTCACGTCGCCGGTGACGTGCGAGCCGCTTCTTGATCTCGTGCGGCGACCTGGCGCCGCGCGGCCAGATGTAGTGGCGACGCCACGCAACGCACACCCAGTCCATCGCGTCATGCCCCACTGCCAACCGCTCTTTTCGGCGCATCGAACTATTACCTCGAGATCGACTCGGACCTAGAGCTGGTCGATGTAAACATTCGCCCCTTCCAGTGCAGGGTTGTCGGCCCACGTCTTGGAGGCGTGGATAGAGGCAACCTGAGAGTCCTTGCTGTAGGCGATGCCGTCGAGAGCATCCATGATCGTCTTGAGCAGGTTATCGAGGTCAGGACGCTGCGACACGTACTTGCCGGCAAAGGACCGGCGCTTGACCTTCGGCCAGGACTTCGCCATCAGCAGCGTGAAGTGGACCGTAATGCTGACCGGGCCTTCTAGCGGCTCGATGGAAGCGGCTTTGGCGTAGCCCTTGACGAGGGCCTCGTAGTCCCTGGTCTTGTTGGGCGTGTAGGTGATTCCGCGGCGAGTGACGCGGGGACGGCCTTTGCCGACCGGCCTTCCTGGGACAGTGAACTCGTACATCTTCGACAACTATAGCCAACTCGCCTATCACTTCAGCCATGACTTACCCCCCTTTGAGGCTCAGTGTATCACAGTTGTACACCGGCCAACTTGGCCGGTCGCTTGCGGCTGATACATTGACGGAACCAAGCAGTCCCTATCCTGACTGCCGGTAATCAAGAAGCCGCTGGCCTGACCAGCCAGCGGCTTCTTCCCGTAGCGCTGGCTTCGCCCATCCCTGTCCAGATTGGGGACAGGGTGACCACCGCTTACCGCCGTGTACTACCGGCAGGGTGGCCGAACCGCGCGCGCCTCCGTGGGTCCGCCCGTCAGGGCGGTCCGGACAGTCCGGGATGCAGGGCTGGGCAGAGCCCGGGTTTCAAGGTGGAGGGACCACTCGGGCCTTGAAAGTCCCTGTCGCAATGCCTGGGGGTGTACCCCAGACCCAGCCCGAGTGCGGCTGCGCGCCGGCCGATTGACGCAGTGAGGCGAGCACCCCTTCGGGATTGTTCCGACGGTGTAGGCGGGGACTGTTCCCACCGCACGTCGGCTCCCAGGCTTTGGCTCTTCGCTTGTTCTCGACAAGACCAGCCGAGCGTACCACGGGCCATCGAGGGTGTCCACGCCTCGATGGCCCGTGGGAAGGCGGTGCTCGTCTTGTCGAGGGAAGAGCTAAAGCCAGTGGTCAGGACTGTACCACACTTTGCGTACAACTGACGGTGGCGCTGCTGGCTCGGTTTCTGCACATCGTACAGATCGGAAGATCAAGCCGCTCGTCGACTTCAACGTACTTGCGCCAGTTCAAGCCGCCAGTGGACCACATGCGACAGGCAGTATCTGGACCAGTCCAGACATGGGCCACGCGACTCTTACCGCTGCTATGATCGAGACATGACCGACTCTGAGGTTTTGCACCATGCGGACGGCCGCACCAGCGTTCCCGAAGACCTCTACAACCACATCTTCAACGAGGGCAAGTGCGGCGACTGGTTCTGGTCGTCAGAGAACCGAGACGGCAAGGTTCACCGGACCATCTGGATTCTCGTACCTGCGGTCGGCAATCCGGCGACTGGCAAGCCGCTGGCCGATCGAGGACTCGAACTGGCGATCGTGTTCCCGATTCACGGACCGAACAACTGGGCCGAACCAGGCGACATCAACGGCTGGGACGGGAACGAGGAAGCACCAACGCTGGAGCCGTCGATCTGGGTCAGAGGCGAGACCGACAACCCAGGCTGGCATGGGTTCTTTCGGCACGGCAGACTGGTCTCAGCATGACAGTCTTGGCTGACCACCGCCCCGTTCGACGACGACGATTCCGTTCTCCGGGATCAGCTCGGACTTGATCGCGGCTCGGTTTCCGCGCAGCGTCAAGCCCGGAGGGCGGTCACTTGGAGTCACAGGACTTCCGGGGCGCGGTCCGGGTAGAACGCCATCACCACGTCTGGCTTCTCGAGTCTCCGCAGAAACACGGGATCGGGGCTCCTTGACGTCCACGCGATGATCTGGTTTTCACCGATCGTCGAGATGACCGGCTGCGACACCTTGAGGTGCCCGACGTTCGTGGCCGGAGCCAGCACGCTGATCTTGCCGCCCTCGAACTTCGCCGCCGGGATAGCGCACTTCTGGACGGACGTGCTGTGACCCTCCCAGGCCGTCAACACGTCGTCGCCCTTGCGCTCGATGATGAACCGTCCGATTGGCTTCGGCAGCCGGAAGTCCGCGAGGTCCTCCAAGTAGACCTGCACGTTGGCGATCCTCGACAGCAGCATCCGCCTCAGGCTGTAGGTCCAGGGCAGAGGCGTATTGGCGATCAGCTTGTAGGCGTGGAAGTACCAGTGCGGGCTCCGTGTCGTTCGGCCAGCCTCATAGTCCTGCGGCGTGACCGGCGCGGTCGCTTCGTCCCAGGTGCCGTTGATGCGATACGGGACGCCGAGCACTTCGGAGAGAAGCGGGCAGACCATCGGATCGGCGATCGACGCGACGTTGGCCCTCATGCCGGTCGGAGGCAGGTACAGGCCGGACAGCTGGCGCACCGGCAAGGTGGTCTTCTCGTCGCCCCACACGAACGACATCTCCTTGGGCTTGCGGCTGACGAACACCGACTGCAACGCCAGGAAGATCGTCCACTTGCGGAAGAAATCCCATTCGGGATTGAAGCCGCGAGCCCAAGCGCCGAGCGCGGCGGCCATGTACACCCGGCCCGTGTACAGGGGCGAGTTGAACTCTCTCAGGCCCCAGCCATAGCTCTTGTACAGATCGAAGAACTGCTCCAGGCCCGACCAGTCTCCGCGGGCTGCCCGCAGGCCCGGGCAGAAGTTGCCCGAACCGTCGACCATCAGATCGGGCAGAGCATAGTCCTGAGGCCGACAGTAGTGTGACCACTCGGCGGCCAGGTTGGCCGCTGCGTCGTCGCCGGCAATGGCCTTGGCCCTGTACCACATTCCGACGTCACCAGCGACGCGGGCGCCGAGGTTCCGTTCAGTCTCAGAAAGGGATGTCGTCATCGCCGTCGTCCGGGTTGTAGGGCGGATCTTCGTACTGGCGCGACCGCTCGTTGCGTCCGCCGGCACTATCGGACTTGCCGAGCATCTGGAAGTTCTCGCAGACGACCTCCGTGCGGTAGCGCTTCTGGCCGGTCTCGCGATCGTCCCAGGAGCGCGTTTGCAGCCTGCCTTCGACCGACAGCAGCCGACCCCTCTGGAGGTACTGGCCGGCAACCTCGGCCTGACGGCCCCAGCAGACAATATAGTGCCACTCCACCTGCTCTTGACGGTTGCCGTCGCGATCCTTCCAGCGCCGCGTGGTGGCGAGCGAGAAGTTGGCGACAGTTTGCCCACTATTCGTGGATCGAATCTCGGGGTCTCTACCGATGTTCCCAATGAGCAGAACCTTGTTCAACATGCTTCCAGACCTTTCCGTTCCTGATGCGCTTGGCGACCTTGCCCACAAGTCTTCACGCCCCAAGCATAGGCGCGTAGGCACCAGTTGTCAACGCGATTTCCGAGCATGGATGTCGGACTGCTTCACCCAGGTGTGCCCCCGAGCGTGAGCACGCTTCAAGGCTTCTTGTCTCGAGCCGGCTACGACGAATCGAGCAGCCCGGTTCGGCTGGCCGGCGAGCGGGTGCCAGACATGGCGCTTGCGGCCGTGGAAGACGACCGGCAGCTTATCGGGGAAGATCCGACTCGGATCTCTGAACCAATAGAGATTCATGGTGTTGCCCTCTCAACTTCTTGACGATGTTCAGCAGACCCGAGCCGACCCAGGCTGCGCGGCCCGCGGGCGGTGGTCCATGAATGTCTGTCCAGTCAGCCGGCATCGCAGCCTTGGCGGTCATGCCGTCAATCGCCATATTGCCTCCGCAGCGGGTCCTTCATCGTGTGAGTCTTCCGATACGCCCAGGCCGCCGCCCGGGCAAGGACCTGACCGTGACACGGCTTCGGAGCGCAGTGGCACGCGAGAGTTCTACCGTGAAGGTTGGCCACTGCATGGATCAGGTCCGGTTCGTTCTTGAGTCGTTTCCACAGCCACGCGCGGTAGTGGTTGATCACCTTCAGTCGGTCGCCGTCCTTGCCGATGATGAATGGGTTGCCCCATCGAGTTTTCCGGTCGATACGAACCGCTCCCTTGGCTTGCGGGGTGCCGAGACGGACGACCCTTGCCGGCTTCACGGCACGACTTCTCTCGCCTTGTCGATGATGGATTGGGCCTTCTGATGGTTCATGTTTGGAGACTCGAAGCCATGCTTGGCCGCGGTCTCGTAGAACCTGGTCACTTCATCGGACGTGAACAGATCGAGCAGGTTCTGGGCCAGGTCAGCCAACCGTCGCACGGCGACCCGCTCACGCTTGTTCACTGAGACTCCCCATGATTCTCACGCTTCCTCCTGTCGTCGCCCTTCTTCGGGGCCCTCATGATGACGTCGCCGAACGAGGGGGCGAAGGTGCTCGGCCTCTTCGGTGATGGCGTTGGACTTGATTTTACGGGACGTGGACTGCCGTTGCCAACGCGGCCAAGTTGGCCGGGGACCGCACTGGGCTTCTTCTTCGACTCTGGCTCCGGCTTGGGTTGGAAGCCCGACACGGCCGTCTTCTCGACGAAGAACGCCTCGCGCAGATGGAGCATCAACTCCTCGATTCCGCGCTCCTGGTGCAGGTCGTTCGCGTCGCCGCGCTCCGGCGGCATCCACCAGCGGCATCCGGTTCGCTCAGCATAGGAAGCGCCGACCTGATTCGGGTCATGGTCAGCGACCACGAAGTCGCCGCGTCTGGCGACGTTGAGCAGGTTCGCTGCCGAGAAGGAGACCTTGATCGAGACCTCGTGCTCCATGCGCTTGAGGGCCTCGGCAACGGACAGGGCTGTCGCGAGACCTTCAACGACCCAGATGCCGCTTCGCGAGCGTCCGTGGGTGTACCGGCCTCCGGTGATGCGGCCGCCTGGGAGGAACCGCTTCTCGCCTTCGTCGGAGATGGTCTGCGCGGACATGATGTTCAGCTTCCAGTCGCGGATCGGGATGAACAACAGTCCGTCATGAACCAGCCACTTCTGCTCTGGGAAGCCCTTGTCGGCAAGGTACTGGTGGAGCTTCCACTCGCACTTCTCGATCATCGCCTGGGCGCGTTCCGCCGCGCGGCGGTGACGATCGACCTCTTCCTTCCGGGCCTCCTTCCTCCGCTTCGCTCGTCGTATGCGTTGCTGCGGAGTCGGAAGCGGGAGATCCCGGCCCCAGACCGTTTCCATGAGTCTGCCGTAGACCGCCCGTCGCTCGGTGGACGCCAAACCGTCCATGCAACCACGACAACCGACCAGAGTACGGCCATCAAGGTCTCGGACGTGGAAGCGGTCCGTGCCGCCGCATAGCGGGCAACTGCCGTGCCATTCGCGGCCGGAGCGGACGAGGCCGAGACGCTTCGCCCAGTCCTCTGCCGTGCGATCGAAGTTATACCGAAAGGTTGACAGCGGAATGCCTACTCGTCGTCGCCCAGTGGCGTGAACGTGACCCGGCACTGGTTCCCGACCTTGAACTTCTCGCCGTCCTCCTTGCTATAGAGAATCAGCCTCACGCCGTCGGTGCCGAGTTCGACATGGACCGAGTGCCCAGGCGCAGGCTCCCGGTCATCTTCCCACTCGGACTTGACGATCTCGCCGTAGACGACAAGGGATTCGAGGTCGCTGGCGACGCCGATGTTCTCCGGCGGCACTTCAGGTTCCTTCATCTGCTTTCTCCTTTTGGTTGAACGGGTCATCGACAACACGGAAGCCGAACACGTTGCCCTGGATTGCTGACGGGCAGCGCCGCCGCGTTGTTTCGACGATCGGCGACGCGGGTCTTCATCACAGCAGCAGGGAGATCACGCCGGCCTGAACGAAGGTGAGCACCAGGAAGATTCGGCACCGAGTCAGGATTGAGTGGCAGTTCAGTTCCGCGTGGCACAGAGTAAGCGCCAGTTGCGCCGAGTTCCAGTCCGTGAGTTCCTTGACCCGTCCAGGATCGACATCGACCTTCTCGACCGGACTCGCGTAGACGCGGTAGATACGCGGCCGGCCCCGAGCGGCGATGCCAGCCCAGATCACGGTCGTCAGCCACACAGTCAACGTCAGGATGGCGAGAGCATTCATCATCTAGTGACTCCATACCAGTGCTTGTCAGTCATCTTGGACCACCCAGATGCGCCGGCCGCGCTCCGCTCGGTCAACGGCGGCCATCGCCCTCTTGACGTCCTTGGCCATGCGCTTCTTCAATCTCCGAGCGGACTCGGCAAACGGAGTGAACACGGTATTGCCGCATGACCAACATCGATGACGCATGAGCAGGCCGCCGGCCGCCGCACCCATGAACTCGTACCGCGACTGGCTCTCGCAGATAGCGCACCAGTCGACGAAGGTACTGCTGTTCTCATTGCGCTCAATCTTCGACTCCCCGCCTCTGACCATCTCGATCAGGATCTCTTCGGCGACCTTCTTCAGAATCTCCTCTCGCGTTCCGGTGTAGACCGTTCGGTATTCGCCGGCCGCGAGGTCCATGCCCGCGCTCACGGCGCGAACAGTACGCGCAGCTCATAGGGGTTCATGGCCGTTCGACCTCCTTCTTCATCAGTGCATCGAGTTCCTTGCGGACCGACGCGGCCTCGGCCTGTTGCTCGAGCCAGTCGGCGCGCATCACGTCCAGTTCCTTCCTCACGGCCTCGATTCGCTCGGACAGGTGATGGTGTTCTTCCTGCCGGGCCAGCATCTCGCACGACCGCTCGTTGATGCGGCCGATCACCGCGTCGAGGCGCTCGGACAGAGCCTTGTAAGCCTCACTCGTCGGCATCGGGGTAGAACATGAAGATCAGGGTGCAACTCATATCGGTAATCTCCCAGCTTGTCGAAACCCTCAAGGTCTTCCTCGGCGGCCCCTGGCAGCAGATTGACGTCATCGTGCGGACGAGGCTCCTAGTCGCCGCAGAAACAACTGATCCCCTCGTCGACGGACCCGAGCGGCAACGGCGCCTGCGATTCCGCGATGCGGACGAGGTCGGAATACGACCACGGCTTTTCGAACGATGAACCAACGCCGCGCTCCTGCGCCATCCACCATTCGGCGAGGGATGGATCCTCCCTGATGAGGGAAACCAACCGCCTCTTCCCCTTCAGGAAACAGAGATCGCAATTGCTCTGATCGGACCGGAGCGCAAGATCGAAGGGCGACCGATTCCAATACCTGGTGATGTCGCGCTCAGTGACGCCGGCCAACACGAGCGGGTACATGACTCGGCACTCCTCCACGAGCGCCATCTTGACGCGACGGGGCTCATCGGAGCGGATGCCGAGCACGTTCACCCACTGGTTGCGAGGCCAGCCGAGCGTCCGATGTACGTATCGCTCGACCGTGCGGACCTTCAAGTGGGACGTGCAGATCCGCATCTTCGGGTTGGGCAGCATCCCGCGAGAAATCAGCATCTCGAAGGGCTCGCCGGCGCGGCTGGCCGTCTCGTAGTCGACGACGGCGTAAGTGCCCCGGTAGTCGCCGGCACGTCCGGACGCTTCGGGTCGCCACCGGAACTCGAGCCAGATCAGCGGCACCGACCACTCGATCTCGATTCGATGCAGGAACTCAAGCGTCTCCTCTCGCTCCTTGCCCGTGTTGGTGAACACCGGCACCACATGAGCAGGCAAGGCGCCGTCATGGGCGTCGAGAACCGCACGCAGCAGATAGGCGCTGGTGCGACCTCCGGAGATGTTGAGCGCATAGCGCCGAGCGGCGCCGAACGTGTCGGCCGCTGGCAGATAATAGGGGTTCATATCGGTAATCCCAGCTTGTCGAAACACTCAAGGTCTTCCTCGGTCAACTCCGGGAACAGGATCTCGATGCCGCACATGCAGCGGTCCGGCTCGATGTCGGCCGGACAGACCATCGTCGTAGTCGAGCAGACGCGGCATCCGCAGCGGGATACCTGCGGCAGCTTGCCGCACCGCCCGCAGGGCGGGCGAGAATCGGGGCCGGGCAATGCGAGTGCCCGGCCCCGGAACCGGCCGTCAAGCCGGCTGGACACCACCGAGTCTCGGAGAAAGGACTTCAAGATGGAGCCCAAAAACATGTCCCCAAAGATCCTGTCCGCCGCCTACCGCCCCAAGCCGCGACGTGAGGTTGGCGCTGCTCAACGACAGGCGAAGTATAGCAGAGAGAATCCCTCCTGACCGGCGCCCCAGACTGGCTCTCCGTGTCATCCGACGGCTCAATCCGGACAGGTTCGGCCACTTCAAGGCTACGGGTACACGAAGCCGCCGCAATCCTCTGGCGCTATCGGAAACCACGGTTCCGTGAGAGCCAAACTACTGCTGTACGGCGCCTCGGGCGGCTTTCCGTCATTCAACTCCCAAGCGAAGATCCACTCATTGGTCCGATTGCGAACCACGATCTGCCAGGGCAAGTTGGTCATGCCAGCCGCAAAGAGCCAAGCGTGAACGTAGGTGGTCGGCGCACGGATGACGCACGGGATGACCTTCACGTCCAGTTCCACGTTCCCGGGGCTGAAGAAGTAGAAGCGAGCCAGCGATGTGTCTCCGGGCGAACTGTCCAGAATCTTGGCCGGCTTGCCCGATACACCCTCAAGATCCCACTGAGTCCAGTAGTACGCGGTGAGTTCGACGGCTCCATCCAGCAAGCAGATGACCGATTCGGTCGGCTCGCAGACATCGGTGCGCCGAGGATCGTTCAGCATCACCGGCGGCCAGAAGTACGATTCTTCGCTGTAGCCCTCCGTGCCATCGCGATAACTCCGATGTTCGGTCGCGCGGAACCAGAGAGCAGTTCGGCCGTCTAACGGCGGGCTAAAGACAATGACCTGAGCCACGCAGCGGATACGATCGCCGCTCCCCCGGCACCGCTCATAGTTCCGGTCCGCCAAGGATCCAGCCGCTGGAAACGAGCAATCCTGGTTCTTCCTCCAGCGAACGGCCATGTCGACGGGAACAGCGCAGACGTCGAATACGACCCGGTGGTTGAACGTGTTCGCTGTTCGCCCCGCCGTGAAGTACAGCAGGTCAAAGACGAAACCTGGATTCCACGAGCCATCGGCCGCCCTGCTGTGGAGGCGGTCCTCCTCTGGAACCCTGAACACCCACGACGCATCGAAGTCGTCGATCTCGGTTCCCGCCAGCGTTGACGGCATGGCCAACGCGGCCAGTACCACCATGGACTTGAGCCTATTCATCCAGTCACCCCTTTCTGGAAGAGCACCGACCCCTGGATTGGCGCCGGGCTACTCACTTCGGAGCTGGAGTGGAGGCCCGGGGAGTCGATGCCTCCACGGGCCTCCGGGCCGTCTGTCCGCCCCGAAAAGATGATCGCGTCAGGATCATTGCTCTCCTCTTTTGTCAGCGTGAACGAGGAAGGTCGATGCCTCCCCGGCCCTCCGGGCGGTCTCAGCGTGAACCGGAAGGTCTTGCCGGCCCACAAGTCAACCAGCGCATCCAGCTTCGACTCGGCATCCTCCTTCGACATCTCGGACATGCTGTCGAACTCGTCGATGAAGTGCCGAGCCCGAGCAGACATCCGGTATGCGCCGATCACGTTGCCTTCCTCGTTCACGAAGTGGCAATCGCCCTTGACGTGCGGCCGGCAATCGTCGTTCACGAACCACAGATGCACAACCGACAGCGCCAGCGGACACAGGAACGGCTCACCGCAGACGCCGCCGCGGATGGCACCCTCGTCCAGCGTCACAGTGATGTGCCGAGGCCAGCCGTTCATACCTTCACCCCGCCGATCTCCGGACAGGCGTAGACCACTTCAAGATCGAATGACAGATCGGAGTCCGAGTCGTCCAGCCTCGGGTAGTAGCGGTTGAAGTAGGCGCCCGTCGGTTGCCCGGGCTTCGCATAGGTCTTGTACCGAGCCACCGTCAGCAACGGGAACCTCTTGTTCGGGAAGACTCGCTTCTCAGCCTCTTCCCTCGTCTCGAACCCGACCGACCAATCGGCCAGCGTCGTAGCCATCCAGGCTTCGCGCGGCTCGCCCTGAACCTCGATCGGCTCCTTGCACCAGTCCTTCTCGAGCGTCTTCATTCACCCTCCTTTCAGAATCGCGGGGGCGGCCGCACGTCCATGAGTCAACGCCGTTTTACCGAGCCACGGTCACGGCGGCCGACCCCGCGAAAGATCACTCCACCTGAATCCTCGGATTACTCTCGTTCATGTTCCGGCCTCCGCGTAGGCAGCGCGCTTGTCGGCCAACACGGCGCGGAGCGGACGGGCCTCGAAGTCGCCGCCAAGCTCCGTCAGCGCGTCGTTTCCGGGCCGGTACGGCCACAGCGGGCAACGGCTCGATTCGCAGGCCGCGACCTGGGCGCGCCAACTTCCCGCTCCGCTCGCGCCGGGATCGTAGATGCACTCCGCACAGAACGCCGCGACCGCCACGCCCATCGCAGGTACTCCGGCCGCCTTGCGGGCACTCGATACGGCGCGCTTGCTGGCCTGGGCCTTCGCCGCCGCGTCGGCCCGCTGTTTCGACGTCAGGTCGGCAAGACCGCTCATCGCGCCTCCTCCGGTCTCAGGGCCTTACGAGCCGGTGTCAGCGGTCCGTCCACTGCCGGCGCCTCAAATCCGCCGGCCGGGTAGCCGGCGCGCCGCTTGACCAGAATCTCGCAGCCGCACTCCCCGCACCGGGCGATCCCTGCGTAGTCGCCGAGGCACTCGGCCAAGGGCAGGCCGACCAGGGACGCGCCGCACTTCGGGCAAGCGGGATCGTTCATCGACTCAGCTGCCGCTGAGCCTCGCAGTCGGCGGCCGCCGGCGCTCACGACGCGCCCTCCATGCAATTCTGACAGGTGATCGAGCCCGCCACGATCACCATCGAACCGGGGTACGTCTCCTGACATACACCGCACTGCCAACGATCCATCACAGAATCGTCACCGGACCGCTGGTAGAAGTCGCCACCGTGCCCGGGCGAACCAGACGGCTCCCCGTCGACCACCGTCACGCGAGTAGGAGAAACCGCAGCCTCGATCAACTCCAGCAGCGTACCCGCTACCTCCTGACGATGACGCAGACAACAACCGCCCTCAGCCTTCGATTGGTTCCAGTCGTGACCGCACCATTCGCAGACGTTCGAGGCAGCCACGCTCACGGCGTCCTCCGGTCCGCGTCGACACGGTCCAACGGCCGACGCTCGGGGCCGCCGCCGTACAGCACGCACTCCGGCCGCAAGATGCGGACGCGCAGCACATCGCCGACCTCGACCGCCTCCACCTCGAAGCCGGCGCGCATGGCGGCGCGGCAGGTACGCTGCGCCTCGGCTCGACTCATCGGCCGGCCGTCACGGCCGTCGGCGTAGCTGCCGGTCCAGCGGGTAACGGTGCGCAAGGCCTCACGAGCCGGCGTCAGCAGCCCGCCGTCCACTGCCGGCGCATCCAGGAGCGGCCGCTCACCGGCCGCAATCCTCGCCATGCGCTCACGGTCGACGGCATCGCCGGCGTCCAAGTCCAAACGCGCACCGACGAACGGATCAGCGCTCATGCCAGCGCCTCGCGAAGACTACGACGCAAAGCGGGATCGCCGGCCAGACGCCGACGCGCAAGCACGACCGCAGACTCCGCCTCGCGACGCGGAACGCCAGCACCGAGAGACATGCCCGCTCCAGCCGTGCTGTTACCACGCTCGGCTCCGTCGCCGCTGGACGGGTCCTCGATCAACAACCGGCAAGCCAAACGAATCAGACGCTCGCGGACACCCACCACGCCGACTCCACTCTCACCCGTCATCCGACACATCACCTTCATGACAGTCCAAACACTCCCAAGGCACATCAGTGTCCTCGTAACGCAAACGGCCCCCCTCCTCAACTAACTCCTGAACCCAAGACGTCTCAACACCACAACCAGGACACAACGGACAAACCGAAACCTCCTCCACGTCCGTGCGAAATACCTCAGCACCCATCCAGCCGCGAGCGTCCACACGAGGATGAGAAGACAACAACCCACCCGAACAACCAGAACCCGGCTCTACCGACGGCCGAACAACCTCCCCCACATCCGACGACCCCTCAACGTCCGATGCTGGACGCGAACGATCAGGAAATATGAGCACTTTGGCGTTGACCATCGCTGTACACTCTACCATATTTTTTCCCTGGATCCGTGAGGAGGTTGGCCGGCCGAAAAGAGGAGGCAACGGGATCCGTTGGATCGCGTTGCCTCCTCCGGGCCGGGTTGCGCGGGCCGGCCCGGTCCGGGCCGGCCCGCAGCTCCGGGCCTAGGCGCCGCCCGCGATGGACACGGCGATCGCCACGCTTTCCGCGTCCGCGGCCGCGGCCGCATTTCGGCGGCGCGTGGCCCAGGCTTTCAGCGCGCGGGCCGTTCCCGCCGCGGCCTTCTCCTCAGGCGTCAGCTCGCGCTTCGGCGGCGGCGGCGTCCAGTCAGGCCCGCGCCGCGTGGCCCAGGCTTTCAGCGCGCGGGCCGTCCCAGCCGCGGCCTTCTCCTCAGGCGTCAGCTCGCGCTTCGGCGGCGGCGGCGTCCAGTCAGGCCCGCGCCGCGTGGCCCAGGCTTTCAGCGCGCGGGCCGTCCCAGCCGCGGCCTTCTCCTCAGGCGTCAGCTCGCGCTTCGGCGGCGGCGGCGTCCAGTCAGGCCCGCGGCGAGTCCGCCACGCTTTCAGCGCGCGGGCCGTCCCCTCCACGGAGGCCTGGGTGTCGGCCTCCGCCTGGACCGGCTCCGGCTCCGCAGCCGCAGCCCGGTCCAGCGCGTCAGCCAGCGCATCCGTTGCGCGGCGCGTCGGCTCCGGCTCCGGCTCCGGCTCCGTCTGAGAGCGGACCACGTCGCGGACCGCGTCGTAGAGGCGGCGCCGCTCCACGGCGCCGCCCACCGCGTGGTAGCCCGTGGTCGTGACGTCGATCCAGCCGACGGGCTCCTCGCCGCACGTCACGACGACGGCCGCACCGTCATCCTCGACCGCGTAGGCAGTGCCGTTGAGCGTGTAGCTCTTCATTGCGTTTCTCCTTGCTGTGGTGGGCCTGGAAGGCCCGTTCTCTGCTCCGGCGGGGCACACCCCCGCACGACATCCAAAACCTCGTTCCCAAGCGCGTCGCGCGAGACTCTCTGCGGGGTGGTCGTCGCCGACGAACGCGGGCATTCCGTGAATTGGTGGCATCCGGACCATTTCACCTGTCTCCGGCGCGGTGCAGCCGCAGCGCGTCGCGCATCGCGGCGGAAATGCTGGTGCGCGGCTCCGGCACCCACCTCGGTGCGTCAGCGGCCGGAATCGCGCGCCACGTCGTCACGTCGACGACCGAGACCTCGAGCACACCGATCACAGCTCCGGACTCCGCCGTGACGTGCAGGAGGTCCGGCCACCTGGAATCGACGTCCAGCTCGAGGAACTCGCCATCAATCTCGCGGATGTGCGCCGGCTCGTACCGGGCCGGCTCCGGCGTGGGCTCCGGCGTGGGCTCGGGCTCCGGCTCGGGCTCCGGCTCGGGCTCCGGCTCGGGCTCCGGCTCGGGCTCCGCCGCATCGCAGCGGTGGCCCGTGTAGGGCTCGCCGCTCCACGGATCCCAGGGCTCGGTGAACTCCGGGTTGCCCCCCCGTGCGATCCTCACCGCGTCCAGGACCGCCCCGAAGATGCACGTCCGCGAGTGGAGCGGCGGCGACGAACCGTCCAGCGGGACGGCCGCGAACCGGCGGTTCACCTCTATCGCGGCGATTTCTTCTCCGGACTGGCAGTCAGTCACCGCCAGGAGGTCCGAGTCGGTCGGATCGGCCGCGACGGCGAAAAAGTCGTTGTCAATGCAGAAGGTCATTCCGTTTTCTCCCTTTGTGGGCCTTCCGGCCCGGTTGTGTTGTCTCACCAACGATGAACGGATCGTTGCACAGATCTCACAATCCGTCAGGCCACCTCTGCCAGCGCGTCCCGACGTCTCCACGTCCGGTCCAGTCTGCGAGTCAGGCGTTCGCAGGCGTCCATCCTCTGCGTTGTCGGCCGACAGCCGGCCGCAGCGGCCAGCGACCGGGTGGCATCGTCCAGCGCGTCGTCCGCCGCGCGGAGCAACTGCCAGCGCGCGAATGTGACCGCGGTCGCGGAGTCGACACCCGGCGGCAGCACCAGCCGCTCCGCCGTGCATTCGCGCCCCTCGTCGACCAAGTCCTGGAGCAGGTCCAGGCAGCGGTTCGCGTTGTCCAACTTGCGGCTGAAGAAGTTCATTCCGTTTTCTCCCTTCGTGAAGTGATTCCTCATTCTCCAGTCTCCTGTCTCACACAGAAGATCCGCGGACAGTCGAGGTGGTGGTCCGGGTTGACCGGCGTGGCCACCTCGTGGACCAGGACGACAGCTCCCAGCGCGATCGCACCCAGCGACAGCGTGATCACGACGGCGCACAGTCCGATGACGATCGAATGCCTCACGTCAAACCACCTCCGCCAGCGCGGCGTAGCGGCGCCGGCACTCCACGATCGCAGCGACCAGCCGAGCGGGCTCGGCGACTCGCCAGACTGCGGGCCACACGTGGGGATCGCGGGCGGCGATCCGCTCCGCGGTGTCCAGGTGGTGATCGATCGTGTCGAGTCTCTGCCAGTTGGGACACGTCGTCCGGCGATCCTCCGCGACCAGCCGCTCGAGGATGGTCAGGCACCGGCGCGCCGTGGTCACCGCCCGTGCGGCCTCGGTGTCGGGGGTTGAACGTCCGATTCGGCTCATTCCGTTTTCTCCTCGCCCCGTCGGGGGCCGCAATCAACGATGAACGGATCGTTGCACAGATCTCACAATCCGTCAACCCCCCCCCCAACAAAAGGGGCCTGGGTAAACCCCCGCGGACCACGACCGCGGCCTCCTGGTCGACCGGCGCGGACCACGACCGCGGACCACGACCGCGGACCACGACCGCGGCCTCCTGGTCGACCGGCGCGGACCACGACCGCGGCCTCCTGGTCGACCGGCGCGGACCACGACCGCGGACCACGACCGCGGACCACGACCGCGGCCTCCTGGTCGACCGGCGCGGACCACGACCGCGGCCTCCTGGTCGACCGGCGCGGACCACGACCGCGGACCACGACCGCGGACCACGGGACCACGACCGCGGACCACGCACGTGACCAATTGAGCTTTCCCTCTTTCCCTTCCTTGACCAATCGAGCTTTCCCCATCCCAGTCCCGGAGCCAATCCCTTCGCCAATCGAGCTTTCCCCATCCCAGTCCCGGAGCCAATCCCTTCGCCAATCGAGCTTTCCCCATCCCAGTCCCGGAGCCAATCCCTTCGCCAATCGAGCTTTCCCCATCCCAGTCCCGGAGCCAATCCCTTCGCCAATCGAGCTTTCCCCATCCCAGTCCCGGAGCCAATCCCTTCGCCAATCGAGCTTTCCCTCAGATGCCAAGCGGCCACCCAGCGGGCCAGCGGACGGTGGACCATGAACCAGCCCTTCGGCCAGTCCCGTGCTTTCCCCCGGAAGCCATTTCCGCTACGGGCAGCAGAGACCAGATCAGACTTCCACGACGATCCTCTGGATACGGTCCACGATTTCCATGACCTTGTCGCTGTCGGGGTCGCTGCCAACCATCTCAGCGATGTCGACCGCGGCTTCCATCGTTGCCATGACGATGCCTTCCTGAGCATCATCGTTGGTGTGTCCCATCCGTTCCAGGGCCGATTCCGCCAGCAGGCAGATGTTCGTGGCCGGGACGTTCTTTCGTGTCGTTGCCATGTTGCGTTTTCCTTTCGCCCGGTGGGCCTGTGTTCAACGTGAGAGAAGTATGGCGGAGTGGATCCCGGCGGTCAAGCAGCCACCCAGCGGGCCAGCGGACCGCGGCGGTGGACCATGAACCAGTTCCGCCGGCTGGCCCGTGGTCTCACTCGTGCTTTCCCTCTTTCCCTCAGTCGGCCAGTTCGACGATCTGGCCCACGGCCATGCCGGGCCGGGCATCCACGATCCGGCGATCGGCTTCGGGATGCAGCTTCTGGCTGATGGCCTTGTAGACACTCGATATCCGTGTCCGGCGACCGGATTCGGCTTCGGCTTCGGGATGCAGCTTCTGGCTGATGGCCTTGTAGACATTCGACATTTCGTTTTTCTTCCTGCCCGGTGGGCTGTCGTTCAACGTGTTAAGAGTATGGCGGAGTGGATCCCGGCGGTCAAGCGGCCACCCAGCGGGGCCAGCGTACCGCGGCGGTGGACCATGGCCGCAGCCTGTCTACCAATCGAGCCTTCCCGGACCGCGTCGGTGTCGAGCTCACTGGCTGGTTTGTGCTTTCCCCGACAGAATCCCTCACTGTATCGAGCTTTCCCTGTACGAGGCGAGAGCCCTCATTTCGGTTCCCCGTTCAGAGCTTCGGCCCAGGACCGGCGGCTCAGGATGGCTTTCGCTTCGGCGACGTTGATGCTGCGCCGTTGTGAGTGCTTGACCCGCCTCAATATCTGGGTCGGTTCCGCGCTCAGGTATCCGGAGACTGCATTGATGAACGAGGCCAGCGGCCTGTCCTGCCGCCGAGAGTTGCATTGGTGGCAGGCCGTAACCAAGTTCGTTTCGTGGTTCCAACCGCCCTTGCTGCGGGGCTTGACGTGATCCAGAGTCAGCCTAGCTTCGTCTTCCACCGTCGATCCGCAGTAAACGCAGGCCAGACCGTCGCGCATGTAGATCGCCAGTCGTTTCTCCCGGCGAATCCAGTTCATGCCCTGAGTATGTGTCGTCATTCCGTTTTCGTTTCCGGCGGCGTGCCGCCCTGCGTTCAACGTGAGAAAAGTATGACTGAGTGGGTCCCGGTTGTCCACGAACCAGGCCCTGCGCGGGCGAGCCCGCTCCTAGTCGAACGCCCGCCGCAGATCGCGACGCGCCGCCCGGAGCTCGAAGCCGTCAAAGGCGCCGCCGAGCATGTGCGCCAAGCAGACCTCGTCGCGGGACAGGTAGCCGACCACGTTGCCGTCGACGCGAACCGCCCACTCGCTCGCGTCGTCGCAGAAGTCGTCGCAGCACTTGATGGTCAGGATGGAGCAGGGGTGCCGGCGGCCGTCGCGACTGGGCATCCCGTGAATCGTGGTCATTTCGTTTCCCCTTGCCCTGTGGGCTGTCGTTCAACGTGGTAAGAGTATGACTGAGTGGATCCCGGCGGTCAACGAACCACCCCAGCGGGGCCAGCGGACCGCGGGCGGTGGACCGCCGCCGGCTCCCAGCGCCAGCCTCGGTCCGATTCTCGCGTTCAGGCTACTTCATCCTCGGACTCCTTCCCGTTCGCTCGCACTTTCCCTCAGTGACAGGCTGGGCTTCCAGATGCCCGACTCCACGAACCGGTATCGCTCCAGCATGTCGATCCGCGCTTGCGCGGCCTCCTCCGTGCCGAAGCGCTCGACCGAGAAGTCGCCGCGCATCTCGTTGCCATCGGCATCGATCAGGCGCCAGTCGCCGCGATTCGCCGCCTCGGCCTCTTCGATCCGATCGTGGACTCGCGACCTCACGATGACACCACGCGGAACCGAATGGCCATGCTCAAGCCCAACCCGTGAGCCTGACGCGCCGTGAAGCAGCGGGCCACCGCGACCCACTTGCCGTTGAGCCATTGCTCGAGAATGAACTTCATTGCGTTTCTCTCTCCCTGCCCCGGCGGGGCTGCCGTTCAACGTGAGAACAGTATGGCAGAGTGGATCCCGGCGGTCAATGCACCACCCAGCAGGGCCGGAAACCTACCGGTCCGCACCAGCCGGCGCGCCAGACACGACAGCTCGCACTTTCCCTCAACGATCGGCATCGGGTTCGTCCACCGCGCTCCAGAGACCCACAAGCTGCGCCGGCCGCATCTCCCGAAACCGGGCCACGGTGAACTCCACGCACAAGCCGTTGCCCAAACCCTCAAACATGGACAACGACCATCGCGTCAGACCATCCAATCGCACCTTGTTGAGCTCGCGCTTTCCCTCTGGCAATCGAAGCGCATGCTCGTCCACCGTGCTCCAGCCGCCCACTCGCCGAACTCCCGACATCAGACGACACCCGGCGAAAAGTCCACCGCGGCCAAGCACTCCCGCGGACTGCCGAAGGACATCGGCGCCACCGGACCGCGAACCTGTACCCAGCGACCCCAACGAGACTCCTTCACGCAGACGATCTCCTCGATCACCCACTCGCCAGGACCAACCTGACGCACACCCAGCGGCCGCGCGAAGACCGGCGACCCGGGTACAACGTCCACGATCGGACGACGCTCGATCACCGGCTCATCCTGCCCCCAAGCCGCGTCAGGATGCAAGTCGATCAACCGCTCGATCGCCGCCACGAACGCGGGGTCGCTCACGTTCACGGGACCAGGCTCCACAGGAACCTGACCAGCTAGCTGAGCGGCCGACAAGGCCACCGCCAACATCTGCATTGCATTTTCTCCTGTCTGCCCCCGGCGGGGCTGCCGTTCAACGTGAGAACAGTATGACAGGAGTTGTCCGAAGGGCCAAGGAACCACCCAGCAGGGGCTAGCGACGTAACGCCCAGGGATCAACGCCAAGCCGATTGACGATCCGAGGGTCACCGCGCCTCTCCCAGATCGCCTTTCTCTCGGCCACTCGCCCGAATGGCTCGCTCGAGTGCTCGGACATGACCTCGACACTGAAGCTCGGGCCGAGAGGCTGACTCGCACGATGTCGCTCAAGCCGCTTGCGCAGGTCAACGGTCGACCCGATGTAGTAACTGCCATCGGCCCACTCGAGCTTGTAGACGACACACGGCTTCGAGTGCTCAGGCCTCGGCTTCTGCGCCGGCCCAGCAGCTTTCGCGGCGGCCGCGGTCGCCAGGACCTCGCCCAAAGACACGCTCGACTCAGGAGGATGATCGGCGCTGAACCACGTCACAGCCCGCTCACGCTCGGCTAGCCGACCCACGTCAGCAACGGACAGCGGCCCAATCGTCGGCTTCACTTGCCCACTATATCAAGCCAGAGTGCAGAATCTGAACCGTTCTCGGCGAAACGGTGTGGCCAAAAAGTCTCCTATGGGCCGAGCACCCCAAGTCGGGAATCTGCACCATTTCCGTCCTGGCGGTTCAGATTCCGTCCATAGCCGTTGGCCTATGCAAGCGGCCAACTTGGCCGGTCGCTGCCCTCGGCGGCCAACTGGTACCGGACCTCGCTAGTGTGCGAACAGGAGAGAGCGCGCAGGTTGGCTCCCGCGCTTTCCCGTTCGTTCCGGGCCACTTTCCCTTGTCGCAGCAGGCGTTTTTTCTCGTTGGTCGTTTTGGGTTCGTTGTCGTGTCGTGGTCGTTGCGGGTATTGGGTCGGTATCGGGTTCAGGGGTTTTCGTCGTGTGGTTGGGTCTTTGTCCCGATCCCGATGGTGGTATGTGTCTGGTTCTTGGGGTGTGTCGAGGGGTGTTTCGCGCTTTCCCTGTAGGTATATGTGTACGGGACCGGATCCGAAGGCGCTGGTCGGTGGTGCTTGCCTATGTTCTTGGCCGTTTGTGTGGCTTGGGCTCTTGCTAGTGCGAGTCGGTGTCGCAACGCCAGCACATGGGCCGGTCGTGGGTGATCCGGTAGATGCCGCACTTGGGGCAGTCCTTGGTCTTGGCCGCTTTCAGTGCGTCGGTCGCGGTCGGGTATGGGCCGTCTGTTTGTGCTGGGCCTGTGCGCCTGTACCAGCCGGCCGGGTATCCGTCTGAGGATCGCGGCAGCTTGAGCACGAGTCCGTTGCGCTTGGCTTCGGCGACTCGCTCGGCGAGTTCGTTGCGGGTCATCGCGGCGCCTCGTTGGCGCGCTTGCGGGCTCGTCGGCAGTCGTCGATGTAGGCGCCAACGCCGAGAAGCAAGATGGGTACCAGGATCGGCAACATGATCAGTCGAATAACACGCCTGACCATCAGTGCCTCCACGTCCGGTTTCGTCGGAACAGCTTGCGGAGTCCCGTCCGTGGAGTCCACGGCATGGTCACCCTGCCTTCCGCCATTTCGCGGGCGACTCGGGCGACCTTCTGGAAGGTACGAGAGATCGAGTGCGTAGCCGCGTGGTAGGACTCAAGCTCTCCTTTGTGAGCCGGATCCCGCCTGATGACGATGACCGGGCCACTCCCGAGGTCTTGGTACAGCTTGCCCATCCGTTCGAGCAGTTCGTGCAGTTCGCACTCGGCCTCGATGATCTGGTCCCTGTGAGCACGGATGGCATCGATCTCGGTCGCGATCATCACTGACCTTTTCGTGTTCACTTTTGCGTCTCCTTTGCCCTCGCGGGCGGTCGTTCAACGTGGTAAGAGTCCGGCTGTGGAGTCCACGGCATGACTCAGCCTTCCGCCATTTCGCGGGCGACTCGGGCGACCTTCTGGAAGGCGCGAGAGATCGAGTGCGTAGCCGCGTGGTAGGACTGAACCTCTTCTCGGTCAGCCGTCTCCGGCCTGATGACGATGGCCGGGCCATTGCCCAGGTCTTGGTACAGCTCCCGCATCCGAGAAAGCATGGCGCGCAGTTCACACTCGGCCTCGATGATCCGCAGAGTGCGATCGCCGATCTCCGAGATCTCATGGGCGGTCTGCGCGTCCAACAGAACGCTCGGCTTCACTGACATTTTGCGTTTCCTTTGCCCTCGCGGGCGGTCGTTCAACGTGGTAAGAGTATGACAGCGTTGGTCCCGGCGGTCAACGAACCACCCCAGCAGGGCCAGCGGACCGCGGGCGGTGGACCCGCGCCGGAAACCAGCGACAGGCCCTCACTTCGTCTTGGCCAGCTATTCCCTCTTTCCCGCTACCCGGGCATACTGCCCGATAAGCGATCTCAGACGCTCCAGTGCCCGTGTCTCGTCCTTGATGTGGAACAGTTGTTCCGCGATTGCCAACGGCAAGCCGAGCAGCAAGGCTGCTTCCTCCTCCCACTCCGGCTCGTCGCTCTCGGCGGGGTTGGCCAGAGCCCACTTCTGCGCCTCGTTGCCGAACATGGCGATTGACCAGCCAGCCAGGCATCCTGACGTCCCGCACTCGTGGTGATGAAACCAGGAGCTCATGTCGAAGAAGCGTCCTGACGGGAACGGCTCGTGCTTGACCGGCAGCGTCGAGCAGAACTCGAGCAGCTGCTCGCAGCGTTCGATGTTCATACCGCCTCCGGGTAGATGAAGACGACGCCCGTGAAATCAGGGCAACCCTCGATCTCTTCTTCCCAATGCAGAGCGGTGATACCGACCCGGCCGCCGAGGAACAACTTAGAGATGCTCCTGAATCCTCTATCTTGGACGGCATCCTTCTCGTGCTTCTTGAAGAACTCCTCGGCATCGTCGTGTTGCAGCTTCAGTTGCATGGGCTTGGTCACCTTTCATTTCCTCTCGGCCGCGTGGCCTGTCGTTCAACGTAAGAACAGTATGGCAGAGGGGGTCGCGGCGGTCAACGCGCTACCCAGGGAAGCCGTGGGCGGTGGTCGAGGGCTCGACCCGTTGGCCAGCCGTCATCGACTGGCGTCTTGGGTCGAGCCCTCTGGGACCGGGCTACGCAGCCTCGGCCTCGGCGGCCTCGGCGGCCGCAGCGGCCGCGTTGGCCTTGCGGGTCACCCAGGCCTTCTTCGCGCGGGCGCTCGCCGCCGCCGCCTTCTCCTCGGGCGTCAGCTCCGGCTTCGGCGCCGGGGGCACCCAGTCGGGACCGCGCCGCGTGGCCCATGCCTTATGGGCGCGGGCGCTGGCCGCAGCCGCCTTCTCCTCGGGCGTCAGCTCCGGCTTCGGCTCCGGGGCCACCCAGTCGGGACCGCGCCGCGTGGCCCATGCCTTATGGGCGCGGGCGCTGGCCGCAGCCGCCTTCTCCTCGGGCGTCAGCTCCGGCTTCGGCTCCGGGGCCACCCAGTCGGGACCGCGCCGCGTGGCCCATGCCTTATGGGCGCGGGCGCTGGCCGCAGCCGCGACGTCGGCCGCCTCGGACTCGACGTGCGCGGACAGCGCGTCGCGGGCGGCGTCGTAGAGCCGCTTCCGCTCGGTCGCGTCCTGAACGTCGGCCGTGTAGCCGCCGTCGGCGTCCGTGATCGAGCCCACGCTGTTGCCGTCGACCGTAACGTCGTAGCCGCCGGCGTTGGCCTCGAGCACGACGGCGAAGGCGACCTCGCCGATCGTCAGGTTGTAGTTCGTGTTCGACATTCCGTTTTCCTCCTTGGACCTTTCGGCCCGGTTTGTGTGTGCGGGGTGACTGCCCCGCGTTTCAACGTGACAGAAGTATGGCAGGGTGGATCCCAGCGGTCAACTATCCATGCCAAGGCAACCAGGAGAGATTGGACCGCGGGCGGTGGACCAGCCCATGACGTCAAGGTCCGCCTCGGACTCATGGATGAAGACGCTGTTATTCACTCGCACGCACTTTCCCGGAAACCGGATACCGAGCAGGATCGCCAGCGGGCAGTTGTCCTCGTCACAAGCGGTCCCGGACATGATCGCTGCTTCGGTCATCTCGACTTCGACGATTCCCGGCAGGTTGTACTTGTCGGACCTCACGGCATCTCTCCGTGCTCGATCAGGTGGCGCAGCGTTGCCATTGCCTCATCGGTGCCGGTGTATAAGAACAACGACCCGGCCGTGTAGTCGTCGAGCCCGAGCAGCCGTTGCGCTACGTGCATGTAGCCTGACTTGTCGTCGCTGTAGAACTCGGCTTCCTCGAAGTCGTCGTCGTCGCCGAACAGGTTGACGGTCCAGCCGGCCAAGCAGCCGGTCGTCCGGCACATGCCTCGTTGCCACCAGATGTGCTGGTTGAAGGTGTCCTGATGGCCGCCGCGCTGATTGGCGGCGACCTCAAGATCGATTCCGTCCTCGGGATAGATTCCGTGCGGCAGCGCCGAGCAGTGCTCGTACAACTTCTCGAGTCGTTCAATGTTCATGGCCATCACGGCCTCCCCTCAACGTGACCGTTGTCGTTCAACACCCAGGATTGGACCGCCATGCCGGCGAACCAGAACATCAGCATGGCCGCACCGATCATCAGGATGAACCGCCGCGGTTCGGCTCCCTCCTTGATCTCGACCGCGGCGATTGCACAGTGGATAACACCAAGCGCCATGTATGAGCCGAAGATCAACAGACTAGGCCGGTAGGGCTTCATCGGTCGAACCTTTCGGTTTTGTAGACGACCAAGTAGCCGTTGTCGCTAGACATCGCAGGCCACCCCCCAGTCGTCGGGTTGGTCGGAGAGTTCCATCGCGGCCTGGGCTCGCGACGCTGCTTCGGCGTCGTAGGGCCGCTCACGGCTGCACGTCTGGTCCTTGTACCAGCCACAGCCGAACTTCTGGAAGCGGGCTGAGTTGTGCATGTAGCCGCCCTCCTCCTCGTGGAACTCGTAGGTGTCGATCGGTTCGCCGCAATGCGGGCAGGGCACGTCCATTTCGTTTCTCCTGTCAGTGGGTTGTAGTGAGATTCTTCATCAAACCGACATTCAGTTCCTGATGAACTCGAAGCTGACTCCGCGCCAGCGGTCAATGAAATCTTCACGATCTCGCTCCGTGACCAACCTGTCGAACTCAACCACGAACTCGCCGGCTCGTTTTGGCATGGGGTAGTCCGCACCCGCGAAGGCGCTGCGCTTGACCGACTCGAAGATCCCGGCTGCTTGGACGCCAACAATGATATCCGCCGCATTAGGGAAGACCTCGGCGATCTTGAGCGCCAAAGCGCAGCGCCTGCCACTGCCGCAGACACCGTTCTCGATGCAGCCGCGGTCGATCGTGACCGTGAACCTGTCGGGGCAGTTCACACCGTCTCCTCTCGTTCGAGCAGCATCGCGAACGCGCTCCAGAACTGAGGCTCGCCGCAGGCTTCGCACTCGACTCCGGCAGCGTCCTGATCGTCAGGCACGTCCTCGAAGCCGCAGTCGAGGCACAAGCCTTCGTTGGCGACGAACATCTGATTGATCCGTTCGATCGGCACTTCGTGAATGCGCTCGACGGCGCTGGCCAGATGGCCGGCCTGCCGGTAGTCGTTGGGGTCCGCGTTCATGTTCTGCATTTCATTTCCTCTCGGCCGCGTGGCCTGTCGTTCAACGTGAGAGAAGTATGGCAGTGGGGGTCCCGGCGGTCAACGGACGAGCCAGAGCGGCCGGAAGGTTCATGTACGTGGGCGGTGGACGGGATTCTGGGCCAGCAGGGGTTCGTAGGCGTCCTGCATATCGGCCCGACCACCATCAGCCTTCATCTCGGCCAATGCCAGATACTCCCCGTCACGCACAGTCACAAGCGCGCGCACTTTCCCGATTTGCCATACGCACTTTCCCCCTCAGCCTTCGACGTCAATGATGAACAAGGTATCGTCGACACTGATCCTCAGTTCTCTGACACAGTGCTCGGTCGCAAGAGAGAGCAGTTCCTGGCCCACGTCGTAGACCTTCCTGGCAAACTCGAACTCCTTGCCCTTGACCTGCGTGAGCTTGACCTCGGCGACGACCTTCAGCATCTTGACATCAGCCACATCATCCTCCTTAACATCTGGGCGTTACGCACGGTCACAAGCGCGCGCACTTTCCCCATTTGTCATGCGCACTTTCCCCCTCAGCCTTCGACGTCGATGATGAACACGGTGTCGTCATCCCTCGTACCCGTGGACCAAGACCACTCCGTCCCAGTGACAGCCGAACAGGTCGACCGTCATCTGGAGTCGTCCCAGTGAAGGATCGTCGATGGTCATCTCGGACCACATCCGCACGGACTGAATGACGGCAACGCGCACTGACCGGATCACGGCGAAGTGGTCGCCGTGGACGTGAGCGATCGCCGGCATCGGTATGTCCTCGAGACGGTCTTCCGGCACCCGTAGCCCCTGGCACTTCAAGCCTCGAGCCTCGATCGCCTTCTTGACCTTCAACATCGTGGCTCCTTGTGGGCCGCACTCCATTTCCGCGTGCAGGCTCACAAGATCGCTCTCGATCCCGTAGTGACCAAGGAACATCTTGGCAGCGGCCGGACCACAGCCAGTTCGGCAGTGCTGCCGGATTGCTTCCGGTGGCTGGCGCTCGGCCAGTGACTCATGCCAGAACATCAATGCTACCGGCCAACTTGGCCGGCCAGTTCACCGTCGGTTGGTATGCGGCGAAGCCCCCGGGCTGCCCGCGCGAAAGCGATCAGCGGCCGCTTCGTCCTGAAGAGCTGGTCGCGTTCAAGCTTCAGGATCTTGGGTCCGCCCGGGAACGGAGCGATGGCTGTTCTCTCGATGTTAGACAGGAGTTCGTAGCCGAGTTCCGGCTCGCCCATCCCGTGGTCACAAAGGCCGAACAGCCTGCCGTCCGGCCACAGTTCGGTGAACAGCCAGGTTTGCGGACCGTATGGATTGAATACCTTGATGACTGGAACGTGCTCGGGTGTGTCTCCACCCGTCTCGTTCAGCATCGTCTCGGTCGCTTCGGCGTTCCGCATCAACTTGTCGCGGATCGCCTTCGTGAAGATCATTCGCTGCATTGTGTTTCTCCTTGGCCAGGACTTGGCCATGTCCTGCTGCCGTCCGGCGTCCACACGAGGTCTTCGTGGTACTCCATGTACTCACGCTCGACGACAGCAAGGGCGTGTCTCGCACTCCTGGCGGTACTCCTCGAAGGAGATACCGGAAGGTTCACCGCACCGGCCGCCAGCCGCAACGGCACTCATGTCGCTTCCTCGGCGTTTAGCGATTTGACCGCCTCCTTGTAGAGCCGACGCAGGATGGTACGGGCGTCTCTGATGTCCTGGATCCTCGCCTGCAACTGACGAGAGACCAAACCGAGTTCGATCTGATCGCGCTCCAACTTGTCGAGTCGATCACGAAGACGGGACAGGACACGCATCTGCCAAGCGCACCGCTCGAACGGCGTGATCAGCGGCACCCAGATCATGCCGAACCGCGTGAAGCCATCATGAACGTTGTCCAGGTTGTGGACCTCAAGCCGAGCATCGACGCCTTCACCGTCGCTCAGCCCCAGGTTCTTGGGGTCCTGGTTCTCGAACAGGTGGAGGGCAATCTCGGCTGCCTCTCGGGCGCACTGCGCCTTGATCTCCGTGGCCCAACGAGTGGAACCCGCAGTCGGTGTCGGATGGCCTAGCAACGTCTCGGTGACTCCGTAGACGTTCATGCCGCCCCCTCGAGCCGGAACACGACACCGCGCGGCCTGACTCCGTGGATCTCGACTGCGGTTTCGTAGCGCAGCCGGCCGACCGAAACTCCGTGCTGGATGACGTTCACGACGTCGTCCGGCTTCGGGTAGAACGAATCGATCCGGAAGTCCTCGTGCTTCATTCCCATGTTGTCGCACCAGTGGTCGATGCAGCGCATGGTGAACTCGTGATCGTCGAAGGCCCGGTGAAAGTAGAACTTTCCACTCCACGGAGCTCGGTGATAGACCTCGAATCTCGGGGCGTGATGATGACTGGACATTGCGTTTCTCCTGCCGCGTTGCGGCTGTCGTTCAACGTAGGAAGATCCTACGCGAGCGGATCGCAGTTGTCCACTCGTAAGGACTGTTCGGTTGAGGATCAGCGGTCCGCGGCCGTGGTCAAGAGTCAAGGTTCAGTGCCAGTGAAAGCGCCGGCCAACTCGGACTCGAGAATGCTGCCGCATCTAAGGCATGTCACTCGAGTTCGCGGCTCTTGGTCGAAGGGAATACGCACGGGCTTTCGGTCGGGCCGATGATGCCAGGCATCTTCAAGATCGACGAACGCGCGGATCGTGTGGCCGAACCGCTTGAGCTCAACTCCACAGACGGCGTGTTGAGCCAGTTGGCCTGGCTGAATCGCATGGGTCTTCTTGCTGGACATTGCGTTTCTCCGGTCGGCTTAGGCCGGAGGGATCGGCAGCAGTAGCAGTACCGACCCCTCCGACCCAGCCTCGTTGAACGACCCTACCGTGGGTCGAGAGAAGACTGGTGTTCGCGCGCCGCCTTCCGCGCCGCGGCCTTGATCTTCGTGTACTCGTCGTCGAGATCACGAGCCTTGCAGGCGATCATGGCAAGATGCGCGACAGTGACAGGTCCGTAGGCCAAGCAGAGGCCCCGGATACGTTCGTGGCAGACGGCAAGGTCCGTGTGGTGATCTATGACCTTCCGGACGATCGGATCGTTCTTGTCGTCCTCGTCATCGGGCAACGGATGCTCTTCGCCGTTCACCCACAACATGCCCTTGGCCTCGGCCGCAAGTTCACGCTCGAACTCTTCGATCGTTCGGGGGTTCAGGAATGGAATACTCTGGCTCATCGACCACGTCGCCCTCTTCATCAGTCCGCCATCCTTCCCAGCCGGCCAGTCCAAGTTTCGCGTGTCATCCGACTGACCCTAGCCTCGGCCCGGGCTGTGTCCCGCCGCCACTTCTCAGCCGCAGCCTTGTTCAGCTTCCGGCGCTGTGCCGGCGTGACCCCGGCCTTGATGTCCCTGATCTTCCACTGCGCATCGGTAAGTTCGTTGCCGACCCGAAGCATCTCGTCGTGAAGTTCTGAGCTGTAGCCGCGCCGACGCCGCTCACACAGGTCGTCGTACTGCTTCTTGAGCCTTACGACATGAGCCTCCCACTGAGCCAGTGTTCGTGCCACCTTCTTTCCCCCTTATCCAAACAGTGAGCCCGGCACCGTTTCGATCGCAGATTGACTTCGCTGACGCGGGCTGTCGTTCAACGTGACAGAAGTATGGAAGAAGAGTTCCGGCTGGTCAACTCAGGCACGAGATGAGACTGGCGCTCGCGCGCATTCCCGGGCAAGACGATGACGGCACTGCTTGCGGCGTTCCTCCGGCTTCATCAGTGGGAACACCCCATCTCGTTCTCGGTGTCTTCGGCGATTGCGTGAGCGAGGGCATCCGCCGCCTCGCCGACCGTGAGCTGCGCGTTCAGATCGTCGACCAGATCCTTCTTGAAATGATGGAACCGTATCTCGAACGGCTGACAGTTCACGATCATCAGCAAGATCAGACGGCCCATGCGGCGCTTGTCGCCCTCCGCTGCGTAGTAGATGTCCCGGTCGTCACCGTAGGACGTCTCCGTGTACAGGACCCAACCGCACTGCTCGCAGTTGATCTCCTTGGGCTCGCTGGCCGATTGCCGCTCGAAGCTAAGCAAGCTGAGACAACTGGCGCACCGGCACTCGACCGGCCTCAAAAGGGCACCTCGTCGCAAGAGGATTGCCGATGATCCTCGTTGAAGCCACGGGCCAACTTCTCCGCGTAGACTTCGTCTTCGTACATACCCCAACCTTGTTCCTCGCGTTCTTCTTCTAGCGGATCGGGCAAGTTCCTGAACCGCTCGTTCGTGTAGATGCGGATGCCGCTCTTGCGTGTAGCCCACGCCTTCTTCGTGGCGTTACAATCTCGTCGATGCTCGACAGGTGACTAGGCAGGCATCCCTTGTTGCACCTGAGCCATCCCGCATAGCGTTCGGAACGAACCGAGAAACGGACGTCGGGCCAACGATCTCGAAGGTAGCCCCTTATCAGAGACGCAACATCAACGAGACCAATGGATGGGGCCACACCGGAACTCGTGTACTTGCTTCGTGCTTCCTCAACGATCTTCCTGGCGCTTGGCATTCAGCACCTCCTTGTCGAATCCTCGTGCGGCACAGGACAGAATCTCGATCGCCAGCCCCGCACTTACCTTTCCGGAGTCGAGCAGCTTCTCTAGACTTGGCCAGCCATCGCCGGTTGCCTTTCGCAGCCACTCACGCTTCATGTACTCGCGTTCTTCCGACTCCTTGAGGAGCCGACCATCCTTGCTCATGGTCATGGCCTAGAAGCTCAGGTCCTCGAGTGGCGAGTCGAGGCCCGAGCATTCGATGACCTCAACGACCTCTTCGCACTCGACGATTATGTCGGCGACTTCGGCACCCTCGATCACGTCAAAGGTCTCCACCAGTTCGAGGCCGCAGGCAATGACGAGGATGCGTTCGATCAGCTTCCACATCTCCGCTCTTCCCGAAATCTCTCGAGCAGACCACGCCAGAAGTCCTTGACCTCTTCGGTGTGGTTCGGGTACTCGGCCGCGTGCTTGAGAGAGCCGAAGTAGTCGGCCTCCGCCATCTCGACGAGGAACTGCGCCGAGTTCTCGTACTCTCCAGCCTTTGCGTAGAAGGAAAACACCTTCTTGTGGGCATCCTCCCAAACTAGAGACCCGCTATCGGTGGCGCGTTCACGGAAGAAGGCTTCGCTCTGGCACAGACTCTCCATCCTGCCAACGATCACGTCAAAGCAGTTCTTGACGCGACGATGGAACCGGCCGCACATGGCCGGATTACTGGCGTGTCTGGCCTTGCCGCAGGCGAAGCCGAAGTCCTCGATCTCTTGCAAGTTGCGTCGAACCGACTTCAGATCGGACAATACCGCACGGTAGTTGATTCGGACAGTTTCTTCCTCTGTCGCCAGAGGGATGCTGGACATTGCGGTCCTCCTTGCCCCGAGTAGGGCCTCGTTCAACGATGAGAGGATCCTACGTCAGAGGGTCGCGGGTGTCAACTCTCTGCGCGTCACCGGCCGCAACGACATCGAGTAGATGCACCGTGGCCCTGGGCCGACCATGATGGCGTACTCGTCGTAGTCCATCGCCTCGATGTGGACAAAGTGGCCTCGAACAATCAACTCATCCAGCGTCTCGATCTCGCTGTCATCGTCCAGCCGCATCTTGCGGCCTTTCGGGTAGCGATCGCACGGACCATCCGGCCGCTCCTCGATCTCGCGCTTGAAGCGGTCGCAAAGATCGCGCCAGAACCGATACCAGCGTCGCGTGAAGAAGGCGAGCACTAGACGAACTCGATTCTCATGACCTGGACCGTCGCTTTGTCGTCTTTGGCGTACTCCAGCCGGCCCCTGACGACGATCGAAGACCTGTCTCGGGCTTTCTCGAGCAACCTCGCAGTGCCGCCGAACGCGCGGCAGGTATGGACCTCGGAGCCCTGACCCACCGTGCCGTCGTTGTTCCGCCAGCGTCGGTGAGTCTCGACTCCCAGGAAGGTGATCGGCGTACCGTTGGACGCCGTTGGCGTCTTGGCAGGCCCGTGGACCTTGCCAACCAGTGTGACCCTGTTCACTGCGTTTCTCCTATCGTCGTGGACGCAGCCTCGCCAGACTCCGATCGATGTATGTTCCCATCCTCAGCGCCAACTGGCGCATCTTCTCGTCTTCGCTTGCCGCTGAGCCGGTGCAACCTGGCCCTATCGTTGCCGATCGTCATTCGCCGGCACTCGGACGGCCGACCTGGTTCCTGACCAGCTCCGGAAGCAACAGAAAAACCAGAAGACCGGGCAGGATTTTCCACACGAACAGCCACAAGGCCGTGGCGCACAAGGCGATCGTGATGATCGCTACAACGATGTCGCCAGCACTCTTTGATTCCATGCTTTCCGTTTCCTCCTTTCCGCGTTTGTCTCGCGGCGTAGTTGTCCCCGACTTTGAGAATGGTGGCAGGAAGGATCGCGGGTGTCAACTCAGTTGTACACCACATCGGAGACTGTCTACCTCGCGGTATAAGCCCCTGCTCATTCATCACCCTCGGCCAGTGCCTTGCTGGCCAGACCACAGTATTCCGACACGTCGTCCAGGAAGTTCTCGACGTGCTCGATGGTCAAGCGCCGGTCGTCCTCATCGCAGTCCGGCTGCGAGTCGAGGTGGCGATCGAACGCGCGCCAAGACGGCTCAAGCAGACGGCCGGCCTGGAACTCGAGTTCGGTTTGCAGGTCGTAGTCGGTTTGGTGTTCAACCTTGCCGTCTACGAGAAGTCGAGCTTCAAGCTCGATCCTGACGTTCTTCGTCATGCGTTGAATGCGAGCCCCTTTTCGCGTGAAGTTCAACGACATGAAGATCCTACTTGCGCGGATCGCAGTTGTCAACTCACGACAGCACTGCCGAACAAGGATCGCGGGCGGTGGCCGAGATGTCGCACCTGACTTCTAGGCGTCGGCCTGTTGACGCTTCCAACGGAGGTACTGCTGCCGGCAATATTTGTCGACCCGGACGTCGGGATCGCGCCAGATGACCTCGAACTCTCGGTGGCACTTCCGCCCCATGAGGTCCCAATACTTCGCTCGTGCGATCTTGTTCGCTTTCTCAATGTTCGTCGGTGAAATGCGGCAGGCGATCGCGCACAGTTCCGGCCAGATGTCGAGACTCGGCGGCCACGGAAGGTAGTCGTCTTCGCCATCGACGCCTCGAACCTCTGTCAGTTCGCCTGGACGGGACACGAGCTTTCCCCTTGGGCGCACTCGAGTAGCGCCGCAGGCTGGACATGACTCCATGTCTTTCTCGAGTACGAAACCGCACCGGCACCGCATCTCCGCAGCCTTGCGCTTGTAGCTCACCGTGCTGACGCGCCTGGGGCGTGTACTCAGCTTTGGACAGCCCTCTGCGAAGAACCTGAAGATCTCGTCCATGAACCGGAGGTAGTTGCCCGAGTTATGAGTCAGGAGCCCTTCCACAGTGAAGCGATTTCTGGGTCCGGCTCCACGAATGTCCCATACCTCCCTTTCGGTTTCAACGACGGCAGGGACCACCGTTCGGCGATCTCTTCGTCCGTCAAGCCCTCGACCATCAACGCTCTGAGCGTGGCATCTCGATAGCGGACCTCCGGGTACTTGATCTTGAACGCATTCATACGCGGAGACCACTTGGTTCCGCGCCTGTTGTTCGTGTTGAGAATCCGAGTAGCCCAACGCAGGTTCCCAGGCTCGTAGTGACCGTCGTTCTCGACCCGGTCTAGATCGGGCAACGGAGGCTCGGGCACTCCTAGATGAGCGACGACCCATCGCGCGGCAACGGCCACCGACTTCCAGCGAAACTCGATGCCACGACCGCCATAGTTGTCGTATCCAACCGCGTTGGGGTTTGTGCAGCGCTGCTTCGCCGCGGCAAGACGCGCGTACAGCCACGAGGGGTAAGCCTTCGGCCGTGCCTGATTGCACCATCGGCAACCCTGGCTGCGGCCTCGTCTTAGATTCTGATACGAGACGACGGAGCGAAAGCCACAGGTCACGCACTCGCAGATGACGTACAGCTTCCTTTCGTCTCGATGGCCCAGACGAAGAGCCGTAGCGGAAACGACCTTGACTGAGCCTAAGCGCTTGCCCTCCAAATCCGGTCTCTGCGATTCCAAGGCGTCGATCCGCGGCCTCCCGTAGCGTGGCCCAGCCTTCTGATGTGTAGACCTTGTGATCTTCAGTTCCGATGAGTCCTGCATACTCGATGACCTTCCGCCTGCCAACGCGGACAGCGCCACAATGATGAACCCACTCAACGCCGTCCCAAAGCAGATCGGTGCCTAGTATATCTCGAATACACTGCAACCCACGATCTCTTGTTAGCACTCGCTGGTCAGCCGCAATGCAGTGGTCGATGAGCAAGCCGTACTTCTTGCCTGAAGCGGCGCGCATGACCCGGCCGAGACGCTGAATCTCCAGGTCGACTGCCTTCCTCAGTGTGTAGGCGTCGATCATGACTCGGGTCTGCGGCACGTCGAAGCCCTTGGCCAACGACGAACAAGAGATAAGACCTAGGTACTTTCCCTCTCTGTACGCATCAATGATCGGCTGCTTCTCCTTCCACTTCTGCTTGTAGGTGATCGAGCGGAAGTCATGGCCACGACGCTGGAACCGCTGTGCGAGGTCCTGGCAATCCGCCACTGATGGACAGAAGACGATCGTCTGCACTGGCTGGCCGTAGAACTGGTCGCACCGCGCCTCCCACTCACCGAGGATGTCGCCCGTGATTGCCTGGACACGCCGGCCGAGGTCTTCTCGAACGTACTCCCCATCGCTCTTGCGCTGAACACCAACCGTGTTGACCTGGATGTTGGGGGCAACCACTTTGATCGGACTCAGGTAGCTGCGCCTGACCAGTTCGTTCGTGTTCGAGGCATTCACCACGTCCTGGTAGTGCTTGCCGCACTTGAACGGCGTTGCCGACAGACCGAGCAGCGTGATGTCCTTCTCCCTGATCTGGCGCAAGATAGAAGTCCACATCGTGTGACAGTTGCCAGCCACGCAGACTTTCCCGTTTCGGCGAACCACAATCGCCCCGGAAGGAACTTCGACGCAGTAAACGGGGCCACAGTACGGCACCCTCGACCTTCGGGCAGTCTGAGTTGAAACGCTGTCAACATTCCAGCCAATGAAGAGACGCCAAATGTCTCTGTGCTGCTCAGACTCATGGACCTGCCGAGTCTTTCGGCAACGGCAACCAGCGATAGCAGCCAGCGCCTGATAGTAGTCGGCGACCGACTCATCGGCCGTCGAGAAATAGCCCAACCCCTCTGAAACCTCGCTACCGTCCCAGTGCAGCATCTCCTTCAGCACTGCCAGCGCTGACGACGCGGACATCGAACCAGGAGGCATCAGGCTCGGAAGATGCAGCATGGCAGCGTCAACTCCATACACGAAGAACCGTCGCTTTGCTCGATTGCACTTTCCCTCTTTCCACGAGAAGCTACCGCGCTTCATGAGCGCTAGGAACCGGTCGATCTTCCGCTGGCGACTGAATGAGAAAGCCAGCGTCGCTCTTCCATCTGCCCATCTATAATGAAGGTTGCCGTCCGCCTGAAACGCAATCGCCAGCCTGTGGAATGTCCGAAGCTCCACGGGTGGCATCGACGACTTTCCTGAAACAGGGATGCGCCGATAACCATTCAGCTTGACATCCTTGGCACGGTCTTTGTGGACTCTACCAACGGGAGTAGTCGTAACGACATCATGGTTCGGTGTCACCAGAAGATCGGCATGTCGATGCTGGATGTGAACAAGCTCTCCATCGAAGTTCTGCTTGATCTTCCTGGCCGGACTCGTGAAGTCGATGCTGCCATCTGAGTGCCACTGCGCGACTTTCTCGCTGCCAAGATCAGCGAAGGGCACAAAGCCAGATTCCGTCAAAATCTCCGTGCTCGCGTGAAAACACTCGTCGATGACCACAAGATCGGGAGGCTCTTCGCGTCCCGTGACCTTGTTGATGTAGTCGAAACCTCGACGGATCAGGGTCTGAGCCGAGCAGATCACCGTGCGGGACCAAAGGCCACGGGTCATTCCGTGCATGAGCACCCCGTGGCGGATCCCATAGCTGGAGAACCGTCGGCTGGTCTGGCGCACCAGTTCACGCTGGTCACAGATGAAGAGAGAGTGGCTCCCCTTCGTCTGTGACGACTTGATGATCGCCATCGACATTTCGGTCTTTCCCGATCCTGGCGGAGCGCAGAGGACCAGCCGCTTAGCGCCGGCCCGGTACTTTCGCCGAAGCTCGTTGACCGCTGTGATCTGGTAGTCGTAGAGGGTCAGACCAGATGCCGGCTGACCCGACTCATCAAGCGTGATCTGGCTCAAAGCTCAAGTAACCTTGCCAGTTCTTCCAACTGCCACGGCTCGAATGACTCCCCTGCCAACAGTGCGCCACCCGACAACGGCGTCTCGTCGGTCACAACCCGGACTCGACGAGCCACCTGCTCAAGATCACCGCGTATGTCCTTCACCGGACCGACCTTGATCTGCTCTTCCTGGGTCAGCAGGCGGCGCAGGTGAAACACAGGCCAGCCGCGCGGATCGAAAGACAACTCCGTGTCGATGTCTTCCGCACCCAGGCCGCCAAGCTGACCACGAGCGATCGCCAGAAGCTTCCGCTCTGGCATAGGAGCCTTGATCGAGACGTGCCAGACCGGCCCGCCGAAACCTTGCTCGATTCACTCGTAGCCAGCGTTGACGGTGAGATTCACCGTGTAGCGGACCGCTGGCGGAACCTTGACTAACCGACCGTAGCGAGGGCGAACCGTCTCGCAGGCCAGATAGCAAGGGTACGCCAGCGCAGTCCGCTGGTGAGGACGGAGCTTTCTCACTCGAGCGTGACCCTAGCTCTTCTTCGCAGGGGCCTTCCTAGCGCCAGCCTTCTTCTTGGCCGGAGCAGCCTTCTTGGCCGGAGCAGCCTTCTCCGCTGGCGGAGCCTTCTTGACCTCGACCGCCTGGCCATCAGTCAACTGGCGGATCTGCTTGTCCTTGTCGCGCATCCGGTAGTTCAGCCGGCGGTTCTCGCGAGTGAGTTCTTCGTTCTTCGTCCGAAGCTCCTCGATCTCGCTGTCCTTGCGACGGATGACCGCCTGGAGGTCTTCGATCGTGGACACCGAAGACTCGAAACCGTCAGCAACCCGAGCATCGTCCTGAAGCTGGTTGATGATCTGGTTCTTCTCCTCGACCGTGGTCGAGCAAATGCGGAGATCCCGCTTCAACTCCTCGTTCTCCTCGATCAGATGATCGCGCTCGATGATGCGCTTCTCGGCTGCCGTCAGCTTCGGCGCTTCCTCGGCCGCCACGTCGACCGACGGAGTCTCAGTATCTTCCGGCGCCGAAGCCGGCGGCAGAGCCTTGAAAGCTTCGGAGACCGAACTGAAGGACTCAACCTGCTCCAGGGTGAAGCTCTGATGGAAGTGACGGTAGCGCCGCTCGGTGCGCTCCTTCATGCCGACCGTCTCGACCCACTCACGCCACGACTCGTGCTCGACGTCGCTGTCCTCCTGGTGTGCCTTGTCGTACTTCTCCTTCAGCGCGCCCAGCAGCCGACCGACGTGCCAGACCTCGGGAACGCTCCGACGCCTCAGCGTGTCGAACACTGCCTGACGCTTTCGGATGTGCTCCGCGATGTCGGACATCGACATCGAAGCTGTGTCGAGGTCGACCGGGTCGGCCTCAAGAATGGTGATCAGAGCCGGGCTCTGGATTTCAGCCTCAGCCGAGTCGTCCTGCGCGGCCTGCACGGCCTCTTTCTCGTTGCTCATTGAGCATTCTCCTTGTGGCGCTGTTCTTGTTTGCGACGCTTGCGAAAGCGCCTCTGCCTCTTTGTGCCCAAGCGACGTTCGCGCCGAGACGAACACTCAGGGCTACAAGTCTTGACGTGAGGATAGGACTGCCGGCGAGACTCCTTGATCGCCCTGCCGCATTCGCTACAGCCACCCCACAAAAAACGAACCAGCCGAATCATGCGATCCGCCACTACGCGCGGCCGCACCCTATACATCGGCGACCTCCTTGACCGTCGCGTACTCGCTGGCAGGCTTGCGGAAGTCCTCGGCGTAAGCATCGAACTCCTCGTCGGTCCCGTCGAACAGACCGCGGGCAAGTCGCTTGAAATCGACCGAACCCTTCTTTTCGACCATGCTCACCTGTACGCCTGATGCTCGACCGACACCCAAGGAAATGATCCGGCTACGGAGATCCTTCAACTCGGCATCAGCCTCTTCCTTCACGCTCTTGGCGGCGAGCCAACGTGGAGCCAGGCTCTCCCACTCTTCGGACGGGGCTACGAACTGCTTGCCACCAGCGCGGAACCGCTCCCACTCGGACTTGAGCGCGGGCCAGTCAGGATCGAGTTCTTCGACCGGAATGTCGACGATGGTGTAGTCGAGTGCGTTCACCCACACGACTACAGAGCAGAGCTTTCCCCTCTCCTGGAGGACCCCGCGCTGTTGAACCAGTTGCCACCAGAGGTGCGCCGGCAGCGCGTCTTTCGGCAGCATCCTCTCGCACTTGCGAGCCGCCACCATGAGCCTGGACTTGCTGCCCTGCTTGGCGATCGGACTCTTGATCTCCCACCAGTGACCCTCTTCCTCAAGCCACGAATCGAGTGACACCGAGTTGCTGCCGCGCTCGAAGAACGCTGCCGGAGGCAGACCCAGGTACTCCCGGACCTCCTCTTCCTTGCGGTGACCGTGGTCAAACGCCCTCTGCGCGAACTCGGACGGATCATCAGCGAGTCCGACCTTGGCAACCCGCAGGTCTTCCCAGGTCTTCATGTCGGCGTAGTACGCCGGCTGGCCCATGATCACCGCAGCCTCCGACGCGCCGCACAGACGATCACGCCACGAGTGCCACTCCTCAGTTCCGTGCTCCAGATCGCGCTCGATCAGTTCGCTCACTTGATCTCCGCAGGCGTGATCTCAAGCGGGTCGCATTCGATCTCCGCCGCGATTTCACGGACAGCCTCCTCGAAGTATTCGTTGAAGTCCTGTTGCGACATCGACTCAAAGTCCGTGGACCGGAGCTTGAAGTAGACCCGATCCGAGTCCGCAGAGATCACTTCGTCGAACATCTTGAGTTGGAACAGGATCCACTGATGGAGTTCGTGCTTTGTGCGCCAGCGGCCCGTCGCCTCGACCACGTTGGTCAGCATGGCCCAGTACAGACGATGGTGCCTGAGACTGCGGCCTTTCCTGAGTCCGATCAGGAACGACTCGCCGGGCTTGGGTGGTGGCTCCCCGGTCGGAAAGCACTTCACCGTGAACGATCGCTCGTTCACTTCCGTGATTCGACCGGGATACCACTTCACTTCTTCTTCGCGGCAGCCTTCTTGGCCGGCTGCTTTGACGGCTCCGGCACAGGCGCAGGCTCGACGAACTCGAGGTCTCCCTGGTTCTTGAGGAACTTCTCCTCGGCGATCCGGTGGATGTCGTCGAAGTACGCCTGGATGGCGCGGCGTGTCTCGGACTTCGCGGTTCGCAACTTCTCCCATGTCTTACCGCCGACCTGGGCGGCTGCTTCAGCGTGGGCCTTGCATGTCCAGCCAGCGGCACTGCCGCGTAACTCGGCCACAACAGCCTGCCGGAAGATCACGGGAACCGTGATCTGCTTCTCGCCAAACGCGATCTTGCTCTTCAACCCACTTTCCCTCCTTTGGGTCAGAACGGGATGTCCTCATCCTCGTTCCCGGTTTGCCGGCTCGGAGCCAGCTTCTGCACTTCGGCCCGAATGGCCGCGTGTTCCTCTTCTCTGGCTAGCTGAACCGCCCGCTGTACGCGCTCCGCAACCATCTTCTCGCGGTACCAGATGTTCTTCCGGTAGTCACGCGCTTTGACCAGGATCTCGCTCTCTTTCGGAATAATCTCGCGAGCCTCGACCAACAGAGCGCACTCGGACTTGCTGATGTCCAGCCGCAGTTGCTCGTCGGACGGCTCTTCGGCCATCAGCCGGTTCAGGTGATCCTCGAATGAGCCTGGAGCCGGCCTCTCACTCATCCGAGCTTTCCCTCTGGGCCTCTTGGTCAGCGCTCAGACGATCCTTGATCCCCTTGACCTGGCGCGCGATCTCTTCTTTCGCCTGGTCGGTCAAGCGGCTGATACCGTCACGGTTGTTCTCGACCAGCTTGAGCCGGCGCTCGTCGTCGATCGTGTCGTCGGAGACGCTCCGCATGATCAGTTTGTAGAACTCGGCCGCAGCTTCCTTCTTGGTCTTGAACTTGCCCTGGCTTCGCAGAACAAGGTCAGGGCCGACAGTCCACTTTCCCGCAGGGGCTCTAGCAGCCGCGGGCGGTGGTCCATCTGCTTTCGAGTCGTCCGTGTCCCGCTCGCCGGTCGCCAGCAACGTCTTCGGCCGCAGGTAATACTTGGCGGCGTAGGTTCGCACCGAGCCGAGAGACTGGGCGTCACGCAGCCGCTCCATCACAGTGATGCGCTCCGTCTTGTCCTCTGCCGGCGCTTCACCGTTTGGAGTCATCGCCATGTCGTAAGTGGCCTTGATCCAGGGAGCTTCCGGCTTCTCTCCAGAGCGCGGAGTGAACGGTTGGATGACCTCGAGTTCTTTCTGATCCATCCAGAGACCTAGCCCCGCAGCAGCAAGAGACGGCCGAACCGCCTTGAAGACGGCATCGGCCGATGAATAGTCGTAGCCCTTGTGGCTGTTCCTGGCATCGAACACCGCTGTCGAGGGCATCGCCAACATGGCGGCGGAAAGACCTTGCCCTTCCACCGGACGCTCCGCTTCGTCGCCCTGTTCGGGCTGCTTCTTCTCCGTCATGGACCCCCCTAAGGTCGGTTGAGCACCCACCGTAACAGGACCGTGACGGAGCCGTCAAGGGGTTCGCGACCCATCGTTCTGGCGTGGATGCGCCGGCCTCAGGCCAGGGCCTCGCGGGCGACGTCAATCGCTGCCTGCGCCCGGTCCAGCACCTCGCGCAACTCGTCCGAGTCCACGTCCACTATCAGCCGCTCGCCATCCCACAGCCCGGCACTTTCCAGGTCGGTCAGGACGGCCGCGGCGGTAGCACCGTCGAACGGCGCGCCCCGGTTCGGGCAGGCGAACCAGTAGCGCGGACCGCTCGCCGGGTCCTGGTAGCGCACAAGGTGCGCGTCATGGCGCTTCGCCACGGCGTCCACCGCGACGGCCACGTGGTCGGGGACCCGGCCGCTGCCGAGTCCGAAGAAGTGCTCGCTCATCGTCCGCCCCTTTCCTGCGCCGCCCGGCAGGCGGCGGCAATCAGGTCGTGGAAGGCTTCCTCTGCCGGCAACAGCCGGATGTTTCTCGCGGTCACCCGGCCGTCCGGCTGGACCATCCGCTTGCGCGAGATGCAGACTACTTGCATTGCGATCTCCTTTCTACTCGCCGATGGCGACCTGGGCGGCGAACACCGCCAGTTCGGCATCGCGCTTCGACCTGAATCGATCTTCGAGCATGATGTAGGTGTCTGTCAGAGTGCGGTACTGAGCGCGCCAGGGAGCCACCACGGGCTTTACGTCACGCCCCGGGATGTAGAGGTTCCGTTCCTTCCAGACTCGACCTATAACGAAGCCTGTGTGATCCTCGACCGGCTCGTAGACCTTCGCAGACCTCATGCTCCAGATATCGGGCTTTGGCATGGTCCGCTGGCGATCGGCATTCACGACGCACTGCTTCTTGTTGACGTAAAAGCCCATCAGCCAGCCTCCGGCGGTCCAGGAGCGACCGGGATGTAGTTGACCTCGTGACGGAACGCAGCTGTGGCCCGCTGCCACTCCCGGCCAAGCGACTCCTCACACTCGATCGCTTGCCGCAACAGCTTGGCGAGACAATCCGCGAGATCAGCCGGGTCTTCCTCATCGACGTTGACGCGATTCAGCGTCGCCATCGTGGTCTTGATCGCCGAGTCAAGCTGACGCAACCGCAGCAGATAGCCGGCCATGCCTTCGATGCGGTCACGAAGGTCACCGCCAAAACGGCGACGGTACGGCTCAACCGGATCATGCTCTTCATCCTGGTATACCCGTCCTTCACAGGTGGCGACCAACCGATAGATCGTGCACTTCCGACCTTCCGGGAAGCACTCTTGCGCAAACTCGACCGCGTCATCGACGCGAGCAAACATGCCAGCCTTGGTGCCGAGAGAACCTGCCTCGATCCAGTAGACGGACGGATCGCTCTCGATCTTCGTTTCTGTGGGGCTCATACCGAAAGATTGACGGCGGAAGCCGCCAGCCTCAACGGCATGTATTGACGGATCACCGAGGTGGCCAGCGCCAACGCCTCTCCCCGCCCAGTTGCCCCTGCTCCAGAGGCCAGTATGTTGCGAGCAGCGTTCAGGTCCGCGTGATCGCGGTACCCGCACTCGCAACGAAACACGGTTCGACGACGCTCACCGCGAGCGCCGCAACCAGCACAAGACACCGAAGTGCCGGATGGGTTCACCGCAACCGTAGAGGCGGCCTTGTAGCCGATCTTGGCGAGCAGTCCACCCCAGCCTGGCTTGAGGTTCTCACGGTTCAGGCCATGCTTGCCGCGACCCTTGCGGGACATCGCCTTGACCTTCAGCGCCTCATGGCAGACGAGACCAGCGGTGTCCGCAAGGCAACGACTGACGTGATGCTGCCAGTTCTTTCGCACGTTCCGCAGCTTCCGCTCGGTCTTGGCCTTCCGGTAACGAGCCACGGCCCGACGACCGGAACCCTTCTTCCGACGAGACATCATCCGCTGATACCGCTTCTTCCGCGCTTCCAGACGATTCACGTCCGTGAACGGCATGATCTGGCCGGTAGAGCAGGCCACAGCGCGGCTCGCGTGGTTCAGGTCGATGCCGATGGACAAGCCGTTGTCTTCCGGCTCCTCGTCCGGCACCGAGTAGCAGACCGTCGCGTAGTACCGCCCAAGCTCTCGTTTCACGACCACCTTCACCGGGTCGCCGTCAGGATACGGATTCGAGCCGACGATCTGGACCCATCCGAGCTTCGGTATCCACAGGCGGCCGGAGCGGATGCGGATGTCCTGCGGGATCGTGAACGTGTCGTTCCAACGCTTGAAACGAGGATGACCACCTTGACCCTTGAAGTAGCGAGACCACGCCTCCGACTGATACTTAAGCGAGTACCGGACCACACCGAACGGCTGCTCAGACAACCACGGGTGCTCACGACGAAGACCAGGCATCCGCTTGCCGAGAGCGAAGAACGAGGTTGAAGGCTTCTCCACGCCGTACATCTCGTGCAGAAGCATGTCCTCTTCGTTCTCCGAAAGAACCTTGTTCCAGACGAAGCGGCACGCCTGCATCACACCATCGAGACGAGACGCCATGCCCCGGCTGCCTGGACGCAAGCGGTAAATCACCTGACGGTGCATTCCGTTCATTGTACTAGAGTTGACGTCAGTTGTACACCGCATCGGAGACGGTCTACCTTGCGGTATAAGCCCCGGACGAGTCCTTGCGTATAGCGATTGTCCACTGCTAGTCTCGAACCCATGAAGTGCGAAGTCTGCCCGAAAGAGATCCCGCCCGAACGTCTAGAGGTTCAGCCGAAAACGAAGACGTGCTCAGCCGTCTGCACCAAGGAACGGCAGCGCCGGATGAACCGACTGCTCTCGCGAAAGAGACGCGAGAAGCAGCGCATCCTTCGCCGGCGCAAGAAGCAGGCGATGGAACGGAAGGCTGCGTCAGGCGACTAGACCGGTAGTTGTCACGGCTCTTCGTTGACCCCCAGTCGCTGGAGCAACCCGTTCGCGATCTGTTCCGAGTCTTCGCCGTAGTCAGCAGCAAGACTCGTGAGCAGCGATTCCAGTTCCTCCTTGGTGATCTTGAACCGATACGGCCCGATCACCGCGTTCAGGCCGGCCTCGCGCTTCTTGGGCTTGACTGGCTCGGCCTCTTCTTCCGCTTCGTCAGCCGCCTCATCTTCTAAGCCAGCTTCCCATTCCAGTTCGTCTGTGAACGCATCGGCCGGGAACCATTCCTCAATCTCGACAGCCTCGGCAACCTCTGGAACCGTGGCGGCAAGGTCAACCTCTTTCAGTTCTTCGAGTTCGGTTTCCAGCCGGTCGAAGTCCCACTGTGAATACTCGAGGATGCGATTGTCGATGATCCGAAGCGCCCTGATCTCTTCGTCGCCCAGGTTATCGGCGACGTGCACCGGCAGCGTTTCCATCTCGAGACGCTGCGCGGCGCGGAACGTGACGTGGCCCATGCAAATGACGTGATCCTTGTCGAGCACAATCGCCTGACGCACTCCGAAGGTTTGCATCGACCGGGCAACCGCTTCGACTGCCTCTTCGGTGATCAGCCGCGGATTCCGGTCGTACTCCCGAATCTCCGAGAGCGGCATGTCTACCACCTTCATGCCGTGGCCTCCTTGTTCACCAGCGACCTGAACATCCGGCGCTTCAACTCAGCCTCAGCGTCTTCCATCAACGGATACTCCTTATCGAAGGCCCAGACCCAGGACACGATCTCGTCCAGCTTCTCGAGGCGGATCTTGCTGCCGATGCTGATGTACCAGCGCGGCTGCTCGTCTTCCCAGAGGCGCATCACTTCCAGGTCCTCCTGGAGGTTCAGCGAGTCGATCTCACGCTGCAAACCGAACGGGTCCCAGCGGGCGAACTCGGCGCTGCGATTGTCGACGAGCCGGTAAGCCTTGATCTGCTCGGGCGTCAGTTCCGACGCGACATGCACCGGAAGCTTCTTGATGCCGAGCTTCTTGGCGGCAACCAATCGAGCGTGACCAGCAACGATGACGCCCTCCTCGTCCACGACAATGCATCGGCGTATACCGAACCTGTCGATCGACTCGGCAACTGCCGAGATCAAGGTATCCTGGAGAAACCTCGGGTTGTTATGGTATGGGATCACCTTGTCGATGTCCCACATTTCGATCTTGAAGCTCATACTGTTAGCTCCGCCGCTGGTTGGCAGCCGGCCAACGGCACAGATTGACGGATAACGGAGGTGGCGAGCGCCTTGCCGGCTTCGCCGGGCCGCTGCCCCGGCTGCCTGGACGCAAGCGGTAAATCACCTGACGGTACATTCCGTTCATTGTACTAGAGTTGGCCTCAGTTGTCCACGCGGCCAGGGTAGCAGGTGAACCAAAAGTAGTCGGTCCGGCCTGCGATCTTGTGCAGACGGGGAATACCGCCGTAGCGCCGCATCCAGGCTTCCGTCTCCATCCGGAACTTGTCTAGCTGCTCGTGTGCCGCGCGCTGGTTGAGAACGGGTGCATACTCCATCGCCCTCCAACTGAACGGGCGTCGTCGGCGCGAGATCGCAATGCGGATGCTCACCGTCAGGATAACCTCCACCTTCTCGGTGAAGCGAGCCCGCTTCATGAAGTGCATCACGGCCCGGAACGGGTTGCTGTACGCGTCGAAGTCCGCGTAGCCGAACTCGACGTCAGACGGGAACGGCAACTGCTCCGCCGCCTTGTGGATCATGTGGGAGCCCGGGAAAGCGGTCCGGCAGTGCAGCGCAGCGGCCTTCTTGATGTCACAGCCGTAGATGCGACCTGGAGGGTACGGCACGAGCTTTCCCAGTTCGCCGTAGCCAGAGAACGGCATGAAGATAGCTGATTCCGGGTCAGCCTCGGCGAGAGCCTGACGCCTCATACCCACCTTCGAGGCGATGTCCTGCGAACTGGTCTTCCGGGCGTAGACGACGAGATCCGATTCCTTTGGGGCGCTGGCACCCCCCAGTCTGGTTCGCCGTGCCATTGCCTCTACACGAACAGTGCTGCCTGCGGCTCTGGCTCAGGAACCAGACCGGGAACCGGAAGGGCGCTCGGGGGAATCTGGCGGATGATCTCACCGTCGATGCGTCCGCCGCCCTTGCCGTCCTTGTCGAGTTTCCTGGCTTCGGCCGTCGTCATGCCTACCTCTCTGACAAGCGGGTTGCTCAGATAGGTGCCCCATTGCTTGAAGAAGAAGGCAACGCCAAGCTCTGCACACTCGTCACGGTTTTGCCTTGCCCACTCAGGCTTGTTCGTGCGAGCCCCTGGCCCGCTCTCTCCACCGTAGATGGACAGGTCCGGGTACGTCGAGTGGTCCTTCATGCTGATCGGACCTAGAGCTGGCTCGTAGCTGATGAAGCGGATGGCGGCTGGAACTGCGGCAAGGATCGGCCAGCGAAGATCGTAGTGATTCTGGTCCTCAGCCGAGATGCCGAGCCAGACGTTCTTGTAGCCGAAGCCCCAGTCGTCTGGAAGCATCCGCTCGATCGACTGCGGCCTCTTGGTCAGCAGCAGCCAGTCGAGGTTCGGAGTCTCGCGAATGAGTGGCCAGAGGTCTTCACGGGCACCTTCCGGCGCTCTCGAGTCGAAGACGTCGGCGAGGCTCGCGCAGAAGACTCGGTGGCGACGCCGCTCCTTCTCAGCCTTGCGATTCCAGGATAGCGGCTTGCGCCAGTAGGATGCCGATGTCCGTTTGCGGGCACCCTTCGGCCCCCACGTCGACCAACCGTAGCGGTTCGCTAGCGATTCTGCGTAGCAGTTGTGGGTGACGAAGCCGTTCGCCATGAACGTCCTGGTGCTGGTCTGGATGTCGATCAACTCTCTGTTGCCCAGTGCAGACAGGCCAGTAACTGGCGACTCCCTTGCAAGAAGACGATGCCCAAGACATGAATCTGTCTTGTAAGAGAGAGCTGGCTGCGTCATGCCGAAGAAGCGGCCACGCTCAGCGACATCTCCATAAAGCCGAGCGTGACCGCAGTGGCCAACGTAAGCTTCAACTCGGAAGTCAAAACCCAGACAAACGCCTGCGTCGACTACTCGGCCAAGAAGCTCGTGGTCAGTATTGCCAATCGTCAGGCTGCTGAGCTTTCTCCCACTGGACAAGTAGCTGCCGGATGACCCTTCGGCGTCGAACATTCCAGCCAGCCAGCCGCGATCGTAGTCGTTGTTACGTGGACACTCCATAGCTGACTTGACCCGAAGAAGAGAATCCGGCCTCCTTGATTCAACCTTGAGCATCTCACTTCCGGTGCCGCCATCAAACCCTTGGACCTCCAAGTCAACAGCCCAGAGATCACTGAAGTAGCACACCAGACGCTCCAGAATCTCTATCTGGTCGGCAGCAATAGCGACACGCCAATAGGACTGCCTGGATTCCGAGCTCCTGAACGTACCATCGCCAGCCGTCATGCCAGCTATGTAGCCTCGCTTGTAGTCGTTCGACTTCTGCTCTCTAGCTACACAATGGATGTAGCGCAGCCTATGTCCAAGCTGGAAAGCGCTCGGATTCCTCCAGCGCCAACGGCCGCCTCCTGGCGGAGACGCCCAGAAAGGATGATCTGTGGAAGCGACGATCGACCCGTCAAGAGTAGAGAGTTCAACAGCCGGCTTCTTTACCGACCAAATCTTCTCGACTACCGAAACTTCCAATGCCTTACTAGCACTGCTCTCGGGAATAGCCAAAAGCTCGTCGCCGGTCTTGACGTCCCGGAGTGGCCTCCACGTCCAATCGCGGTACAGAATAAGAGTGTCAGGATCTAAGCAATGATCGCAACCCGCGCTGACCTTGGAACAGCCGATCCAAGGGTTAATTCCAGGTGCTGTCCGACCACTCTATCTTTGTGACCTCACCCATCGGCATCACCACCCCTCGACGGCACGAAGGTGCCGTGACTGTTTGCTTTCATGCCTTGGAGTGTATACGAGTAGATCGCAGTTGTCCACTCAGGTGTTGGGCGTAGATTTTGCCGTGCCCCAGATTGGCCGCGATCCTGACGTCCCGGACCGGAATGTCCTTTGCTGCCCAAGTCATCGAGGATACGACCACTTCTTCGTACAGCCGCAGGTGCCGCACTGGTGGCAGCCGCCGCAACCACAGCAAAGCGTGTAGTGCCCACAGGAGCCGCAGCGGATCGTCGTGATGGTCATCCGCGCACCTGATTCGACAGCCACCCGAGAACCGTCTCAGCGATGTGGGAAGGTCCGCCGATCACGCCCCAGGAATGCTGGCCGCCGACGCCAGAACAGAACCCGCGGGCAACGCGAGCGTCGTCCGGTGCTACCTCCGAACGCACGAACTCGAGCGAGGCCGCGTGGCAGTTCTTGGCCCAGGGCTCAAGGCTGACTCCGACTGCCTCGATGATCTGCTTGTCTTCAAGCTGCATTCCGCCCCTCCAATAGTTCGAGCATCGCCGCGATTCCAGGGATGATCGACAGGTAGTTCGACCGGGCCTCGCGGTTCTCCATGTAGTAGACAAGGTCTTCGGGATCCGCTTCCTTGAGCCGCAGATGGGTGAAGCTCTGACCCCAGCCGTCGTTACTTGACTCTGGCAGCATCACCTTGGCGTCGAACTCGCGCTCGCGGTAGCTCCACTTCCGATACCACCCGTCTGTGTCGTGGTAGCCCCAAGAGCCACCTTCGACTGGAACCTTGATGTAGTGGCGATCCTTCTGCCGCCGCGCGATGCTGACGCCGATCCGCTCCTTGGGCGTGAAGTACCGCTCAGGGTTATGCCAGTGGCGACTCCAGCATCCAGGCGCGTTCTCGGCGGTGATCAGCTTGTCCCAGTAGCAGGCGACCTCGTCGCCGCTCTCGATCTTGTCGTTGTGGTACTTGATCCACTGCCAGAAGTTGGGCCGACCATCGGCGAGCACTTTCTCCTTGTCGTGGACGAACCGGAAGAAGCGTTCCTGCGACTCGATGGAGTACAGATTGGGCCGGCCTCCCTCGAACTGACCTAGAAGGCCCAGCCGATCGCTCAGACCTGACAGCAGGATCAGGATGCGTCGGTAGTACAGCGCGAGTTCGTCGGCCTCGTGCTTCTTTCCGGGATACTCCAGGCTCTCAGGTGTGATCACGTATGCCTTGCGCTTGAAGAACGAGTCGCCCTTGACGTGGAACGGCTCCTCGAACTCACCTTCGTTCGGGAACAACTGGTGCATGATCTTTATGCTAGAGAACACGGCGTGAAGGTTCTCGCCGTCTCGGATCAGCAGGAATGCGCGCTTGTACTCCTTGTTCAGGTTCGCTTCCAGCCACGGGTCTTTCGTGCCGTAGTCCTTGAGATTGCGTCGGATCTGCATGGCCACAACGGCTCGCTCAGCCGGAATGACGCGCTCGACCAGCTTCGGGTCCTCATTGAGTTGCTTCCCGAATGCCTGCATGTCCCTGAAATCCGCTCCGCCCCGATGAAGGTGGATCAGCGATTCCTCGTCCATGTAGAGACGGCGCTGGAACAGGCAGACAGGCTCCGACGGCTTCGCGCCGGTGCCTTCCTTGAAGGTGCGCACCACGACGCCGTTGCCCGTATAGAGGCCGATGGTTTGGAGCTTGGAGCTGATCTTCTTGAGCTGGCCTTGCACGGCGTCGCTCATGATCTCTGCCACCATCGACTGTTCTTCGAGGAACTTCCGCACCGGCTCCATTGAGGCTTCGACCCGTTCGAGTTGAGCGGTGGCATCCTCCGCGTAGGCGGTCAGCTTCACCATCGAGTCTTGAGCCTTTTCCACTGACTCCAGATTGGTCGGTGCAGCCGGATTGCTCGGCAGAAGGGCCAGTTGATCGTTGACTTCGCTTTGGGCAGCCGCAAGCAATCTCTGGCGCTTGACCGCACCTTCAGGATCGTGCTCGTATTCGTCGATGAAATCGTCAACGAGATAGCGACGGTGCTGGTCCATGTAGCGATCGCGACCGCCCCAGTTGTCGTACTTCCTCCACAGATCGGGATGCTGCACAACGGTAACGCTGTGCGGCTCCTTGTCGACGGTATGGACCTTCGACAGGATCACGAGTTCGCCGGCCGCAGCTTCGCGGCCGTGGCGAGCTTTCCAGTACGACCCGAGCGGGAGTTCGACATACGAATCGACCCGCTCCACCGTCTGGAGCTTGGCAATCTCAGTGGTCACCGAGACACCGACGATTGAGTCTAGGCGACTCTCCGGTCTTGTTCCGCGGACGATCGACTGGAGAACGATGGCGTGAACAACCATTGCTCGAATCCGTCGCCGATGAAGCCATTGGACTCCACCCACTCGCGTAGTGGCCGAGTGCGCCTGAGAAGGCCGTAGGCCCTCTCTGCGGCTGCCTTCCAGGAGACCCGGCCCGGCTGGACTACTCGCTGCACTTTGAGTCCGTCAGCGTCCATCTCTCCGCACTCGATGAGTGCCTGACGGAGCTCGCCCTCACGCTCTTCGGCGCGGGTCAGTTCGGTCTTGGCCTCAAGCCAGTCCTGGGCCAGTTGAGCCCTGTCCATCTTTCCCCCTTTCTGCCTCTGCATACAGCAGGTTCAACGTGAGAGAAGTATGGCAGAGGGGGTCCCGGTTGTCCACACACCACCTTCCCGGGAAGTGCCGCAAGGTGCCCGCCAAAGCCCCTGCTGTCTCGCCTGGGCCTCCTCCCGGGCTCGGCGAATCTCGGCGCGTCGCTCCTCGCGCTCCCGCCGCCGCGACGCCTCGGCGTCGTCCAGGCCGAAGAGCCATTTGTCGGCGGTGGCGTCCAGTTCCGTGTGCGGCCGAGCACTCCAGGTCCTGACGATACCAAGGGCCGCGTCGGCCATCGCCTCCAGATGGCGTTGCATCAGCAACAGCGCCGCCGCTTCCGCTGCGCGGCGAGAGTTGAACGGCGTGCCTCGGGACGTATCCGGCAGGTCGTTCCGCAGCTCCCACGGCCAGTCAGCATCACCCGTGGGCCGCACCTCGATCACCGGCTCAGCCTCTCGGACAGCGCGAAAACGGCTCGACGAATCGGGGCCAACAGGCGCGGATCGTAGATGTGCCCGACCTGCATGTCGCTGCCGATCAGCGTGTCAGTGGGGCCGCGACCATGAGCGGAGAGTATCTCCAGCGCGCCGGCCGCGACGCCGCCGTCAGGTTGCGGGCCATGTGGCATACACCACAGGACGTGACGATGCATCCCGGCCGCGTTGAGCGCGATGTGGGCGTCGCGGACCGCCTCCCACATGATGTCCATGCCGATCAGGAGCGGTTGGCCTCCCTGCCGCCTGACCTCGCGACCGCCGGCCAGCAGGAGCGCCCCGTCTCCGCAAGCGGGGTCGAAGACGGCGTACTCGTCGGCTGTGTCCTGGACCTCGATCGCCAGCCGGGACAGCATGGCCCCGCCCACCGCCCCGGTGTAGAACGCACCGTCACTGGTTCGCCGGGTGCCTCGGCGGCCGCTGCTCATTGTCTCACCAGAGCGCCCGCTGAGGTTCGCAGTCCGGGCATGTCCGCTGCTTGCGCGTCGTCTCAGTCTGCGGACACTGAGCGACCAGGTAACGACCGCACATCGAGCAGGATCCGGTGACCCAGATCCAGTCAGGACGAATGCCGCGACGCCGCAGATGCTCGAGCTCGCTCATCGGACGCTTTCTCTTCACCTCGTCCATCCTCACCGGCTCAGCCTCTCCAGGATCTCGGACAGCGCGATCTCGATGCGGTCCAGCCGCCTGCCGATCGACTCGGGCTGCTCACCGGCTGGCTCCATGCTGACCGGATCCGAGTTGCCGACGATGTGCTTGTGTGTGGCCCGCCGCTTCTCGGCCGGCCACGGCCGGTAGGCACCGTTCCGTGCGATCGCTTCGCGACGCTTCTTCGCCCGTTGCCGGCGGCGGTCCGCGATCCGACGACACGTCTCGGAGCACCGTTTCGCGTGATCCGGCCGCGACGTCTCGAATGTGGACGAGCAGATGTCACAGGTCGCGGTGTGCAGGGCCTGGGGACCGACAAACCTGATCGGCCCCTGGTCCACGATCGTCGCGTCGGGCGCCCGCGCAGCCGCGCGTTCTCGCTCGCGGGTCTGGTGCACCGCGATCTCTCCGGCGTGACCGTTGAGGATGCGCTCGGCCTGCTGCTGCCGCGTCTTGTCCTCGCCGGGTTGTCGGTTGTGCCGCGAGCGATGCGGCTTGTGTGTCTGGCGCGCCATGGGGCTTATACCGAAAGGTTGACAGCAGCAGCTGCCAGCCTCAACGGCACGTATTGACGGATCACCGAGGTGGCCAGCGCCAACGCCTCTCCCCGCCCAGTTGCCCCTGCTCCAGAGGCCAGTATGTTGCGAGCAGCGTTCAGGTCCGCGTGATCGCGGTACCCGCACTCGCAACGAAACACGGTTCGACGACGCTCACCGCGAGCGCCGCAACTAGAACAAGACACCGAAGTGCCGGACGGGTTTACCGCAGCCTTCGAGGCAGCCTTGTAGCCGATCTTGTCGAGAAGACCCGACCATCCCGGCTTGAGGTTCTCGCGGTTCAGACCATGCTTGCCGCGACCCTTGCGGGACATCGCCTTGACCTTCAGAGCCTCGTGACACACGAGACCAGCGGTGTCCGCGAGGCAACGGCTGACGTGGTGCTGCCAGTTCTTCCTCGTGTTCCTCAGCTTCCGCTCGGTCTTGGCCTTCCGGTGACGAGCCACGGCGCGGCGACCGGAACCCTTCTTCCGTCTCGACATCATCCGCTGATACCGCTTTTTCCGCGCTTCCAGGCGATCCACTTCTGGGAACGGCATGATCTCGCCAGTGGAACAGGCCACGGCGCGGGCAGCATGATTCAGGTCGATGCCGATGGACAAGCCGTTGTCTTCCGGCGCCTCATCCGGCACCGAGTAACAGACTGTCGCGTAGTACCGGCCGAGCTCCCGCTTCACGACCACCTTCACGGGCTCGCCGTCAGGATACGGATTCGAGCCGACGAGTCGAACCCAACCGAGCTTCGGTATCCATAGACGACTGGAGCGGATACGGATGCCTTGGGGAATCGTGAACGTGTCGTTCCAACGCTTGAAACGAGGACGACCACCCTGACCCTTGAAAAAGCGAGACCACGCCTCCGACTGATACTTCAGTGTGTAGCGAACCACGGCACATGGCTGCTCTACCAACCACTCGTGATTGCGACGAAGAGAGGCTACACGCTTGCCCATCGTGAAAAACGAGGTGGATGGCTTCTCCACGCCGTACATCTCGTGCAACAACATGTCCTCTTCGTTCTCCGAAAGAACCTTGTTCCAGACGAAGCGGCACGCCTGCATCACACCATCGAGACGAGACGCCATGCCCCGGCTGCCTGGACGCAAGCGGTAAATAACCTGACGGTGCATTCCGTTCATTGTACCAGAGTTGACGTCAGTTGTACACCGCATCGGAGACGGTCTACCTTGCGATATAAGCCCCGTCTGGGGCATTAGGGGTTCTACGGCTTCTCCGGCGTCCGACCGTGAACCCGCAAGGTCACCGATGTCCCGTCGCTGAATCGGAGCCATGCCTCTCGCGAGCCCAGGAGGAGGCCGAGGAGCTCGCCCCGGCCTCCCGTCAGTTGATCGAGCGTCACCAGCCCTCCTTCGACGCCGTGCTCATCCGTCAGGCGCACCGCGTCCAGCGGGAGAGAGATCGCCACCTGCGCGACGGTTTCCGCCAGCGTCGGCCCCGTGAACGCGGACCGAGGTTCCATGGGCACCGGATTCACCCTAGTCGCCCCCGCTGAACTTCCAGTCGCTGTAGTTCACGCCGTCGGGGCCGCGCGCGCCCACCTGGACGCCGATCACCGTCGATCCGGTCAGCTCGCCCTCGATCGGAAAGACCACGCGGCGGCGCGAGCGGTCGCCGGCCGGCTCCGGGCGGTAGCCGACGTGCTGCGTCTTGACCTCGCGCGGGAACTGACCCCGCTGGAGTCGATTCTCGTAGCTGATGTTCGCGCGTCGCGGCCGGCAATCGATTGTTGACCCCGGCTCGATGATCCAGGTCGGGCAGTGGATGTTCGGCTCCTCGGCGAACATCATCACGCGGATCACGAAGGAGAGCTCGTCGTCGGAGAGGTCAGTCCAGGTGATGTCGAGGTCGTAGTAGCCGGGCTCGCCCCAGGCCCAATACGCCGTGATCCTCGGCGCTCGCGGGATGTCCCAGGTGAGGTCGCTGTACGCCGCGAGGTACATCGACGTGCGGTTCAGCGCTCCGGCCGCGTCGTAGAGGTACACGCTGTGCTTGGCCTTGTTCTTCGCCTTCAAGTCCGGGCTGGCGTTCGGCCAGTCCGGATGGTGCATGTCGTTCCGCGAACTGCCCAGGTGCCACATGGTCCCCGGATGCAGCATCACGCCCTTCTTCATCGTCGGCTTCTTCCCGCGCAGGCCGTAGGGCGCCAGCCAGCCCTCGCCGGGGTTGCGCTTGTGAACGAGCCAGATGTCCGGGTTGGAGAAGAACGGCAATCGGCGGTAGTCGGAGTTGACCGGGTAACCCATGATCGTCAGCGCGCCCGTTTTCTGGGCGCGCCGGTCGGGATACGGACCCCGGAGCCGACCGCGGTAGCTCAACGCGCCCGTGCACGCCCGGTTCTCGGAGCGCTCTTTCGCGCTGTCGCACCACATGCCATGTTCCGCCTTGACCCACGGATTGATGAAGACCCCGTGCCCGTTCCGATGCGTCGGCCAGCCGGAGTAGGGCATCGGATGCCAGCTCTCGTCGGGCCGGGCCGGGACGCGCACGCTGTCGTCATAGGGACCGTAGTTCGGCAGCTGCCGGGCGTGATTGAGGCCGAGGTTGTGACCGATCTCATGGGCGAACGTGAACGCCGCTTCGTAGTGCGAGATGCCCTGGATCGACGAGCCGAACGCGCTGCGCAGGTTCCTGATCGCGCAGCCCAGATCCGTGAAGCCGTAGGTCTGGTCCATCACCGTCCACCAGCGGTTCTCCTGATTCAGGTCGGTTTCGCGGATTAGGCTCGCCTGGCCGCAGAGGCCGCGAGAGTCATTGGCGCCGTTCCAGGAGACCACGTGAACGAGATCGGCCTGATATTGGTGGCGCAGGGCCTGGATCCGCATCGGGTAGCGGCTGATCGTCCAGTCCATGTTGCGCCACTGGGTCCGGCGGGCGCCGGTCTCCCTGATCTCCTCGGTGGTGAGGCCGGCGATGCCGTCCAGCCCGTCGATCGGCGACGGCTCGATGCCGACCAGCCGGAGCGATGCGCCGGTCTGGGAGTTGCGCAGGATTCGGTTCATGTTGGCGAACCAATATTCGAGCACCGAGTGGATGCCGTCTCGCTCGTCGCCCCACCGCTGCGCGTTCGGCGTCGTGATGACGAGCACGTCGATCTCGCGGTGGCCGTCTCGCGGCTCGAATGTCGAGCTCGACACCGCGACGGACGGACCGTTGCCCGCTCGGGGCAAGCCTCGGGCGAGTGGGTTCATCTCCGGCGGAATGACGGCGCGCTCCGCCTCCGCCACGTGATCCACGCCGCACCAGTGCTCGGACCGCTCGAACGTCGGTACCTCGCCGATGGTCCCGCGGCCGTCCGGGCCGACGTCGAGCGCGTAGTGGACTCCACCGAGCCAGAGGTCACCGATGACGCCCGATTCCGTGATCGAAAACAGCGTCGGCTCGCCCTGGGCGCCGAGTGGGCCGCCGGACCACGTCCCCGGGGCGCGGTGCATGGCCAGGTGTTGCTCGTGGCGCCCGTCGGGACGCGGCAGCAGGACCGAGTCCGGACCGGACCTGAGCTGGGCCATGTCCACCTCGACAGGCACGCCCTGAACGCGAACGGACGGCCCGAAGCCGTCCGATGTGGAATACGAAGCGACCATGCCGGCGTCGTCCGGTTCCCATTGCGCCTCGAACAGCAGTTGACCGCGCGCCGACGTCGACACCAGCAAGCCGGCGGCCAGCGCGAGGCACGCGAGAAACAGTCTACGCGCGGTGCGGCGCGACATCCGCGCCACCTGCACCGTGCATCCGGTCGGGCCATAGCTCCTCATCGTCACGCTCCTTTGCAGTGGTTTGTGATCCGACACGAACATCATATACGCCGGGGTCTCATGGACCCCGCCGCGCAGCATCCGCAACGGTGCTACGCTCTGATCGCTCATCGTCGATCCTCCATGGTTGATCGGCGGTCAGCCCGCCGGGCCGCGGGGCTCCTCTCGCCCCGCCCCGGCATTATACACACTCCCGTTCATCCGATTCCACCGAGACGACGGCACCGTCGGACGGCATCACGCCGTGGGTGGCGTAGGTCGCGTCCAGGTCGTCCGGTCCGTAGATCTCCTCGCAGCGTGGCACGTCGTGACCGTCGTCGCTGACTGCATCGATGCGGTAGGTGGTCGTCATTGTTCATGCACCTCCTGGGTTGTTCTCTTCCTGTCTCGCTGGATCGCCGCGACGTACTACGACACGATGCCCATGTCGTCGCCGAGCGCTTGGAGCTCGTCCGCGTACTCGTCGCCGAGGATCGCGGCATGCTCGGCGGGGGTGATGGCGCGGACCGCGTGGCCCGGCACCCACTGCCGGCACGGCTCCCAAGCGGCGCGAAAAGCGTCCGAGTAAGGCGCGCCGGCGTCCGCCGCCCAATAGAAGGTTTCGTCGATCTGTTCGATGGTCGCTGTGGTCGGAATCGGACAGTAGCGGCCGACGATCACGGGATCCGACCAGCTATAGGTCACGGCCGCGCCGGGGACCGGCATCCCATCAATCCGTCGTTCGGCGCGCACCAGCACCGGCAGATCCGGCGTCAGTTTCGGCGCGCCAGGGAGCCAGGCAACCCCATTGCGCGTACACGGCCGGTCGAACCCCCATGCGTTGTCGGGCACCTGATGCGCCGCGACCGTGGCCGCGACCCGTGCGAACACATACTCGCGGCCCTGCGCAGCCTCGTCCTCGGGAAATTCGATCTCCTCGATGGCGGTAGCGGTCGGGATCGTCTCGGTCATAGTGGGTTCGTCGTGGGTGGTCGTCATTGTTCGTCCTCCTTGTGTTGGGATGTTCTCTTACTGTCTCTCTGGATCGCCACGACGTACTCGGTGCCGCGCGCCGTGTCTTGGTGCAGCGTCACGCCGCCGTCATCGCAGCGAACCGATCATGACTTTCGGCTCGACACCGTACATGGCGGCCTGGATCAGCCGGCGCAAGAACCCGGACCGGCTGTATCTCGCCGTCTCGGTGGGGTCGGACGACGGAAGTTCGAGGTGCTTGTCAACCCATGCGACCTCGGCGTTGTCGAGGTAAATGACGATGCGGTTCTTGTTCATGCTGATTCCTTTTCGCGGTGGAATAGACAGGTGGTGCACAAGCAATCTGTCGCCGACTCGGTGATTTTTGCCTCGACGCCAAACCTGGCGTGCCTTGCGCTCGCAGCCGTGTCGAATGTCGGCCTGCGCCGGATGAAGTGCACGTACGAGCACCGCCGGCAGGGGCGGCAGTCATCGCTGAGGGTGCGGTGGTGCCACATCTGACCGCAGAGCGTGTACCTCGGATCTACCTCGTCGCGCATGTGCAGAATTGTCAATCTGTGTTCCTCCGGTGTTTTGGCCACTGGGCCAACGTGGCCTGCGGCCGGCACCCGGACGGGTCCCGCAAGGCGGTTCCGCCAGGTCCATCGGCGTTGAAGTCGAACAATTTGGCAGCCAGCGCACTCGCGGACTTGTTACCGTAGGCGGCGCAGTCATGCAGCAGGACGAGCACCTCGTCAAGCCGCTCCGTCACCGCCCGTTCGCTTGGGTGCTTCAAGGTGGGGCTTATACCGAAAGGTTGACAGCGGCAGCTGCCAGCCTCAACGGCACGTATTGACGGATCACAGAGGTGGCCAGCGCCAACGCCTCTCCCCGCCCAGTTGCCCCTGCTCCAGAGGCCAGTATGTTACGAGCAGCGTTCAGGTCCGCGTGATCGCGGTACCCGCACTCGCAGCGAAACACGGTTCGACGACGCTCACCACGAGCGCCGCAACTAGAACAAGACACCGAAGTGCCGGATGGGTTCACCGCAACCGTAGAACCGGCCTTGTAGCCGATCTTGTCGAGAAGACCCGACCACCCCGGCTTGAGGTTCTCGCGGTTCAGACCATGCTTGCCCCGACCCTTGCGGGACATCGCCTTGACCTTCAGAGCCTCGTGGCACACGAGACCAGCAGTATCAGCGAGACATCGGCTCACGTGGTGTTGCCAGTTCTTTCGCACGTTCCGCAGCTTCCGCTCCGTCTTGGCCTTCCGGTAACGAGCCACGGCGCGGCGACCGGAACCCTTCTTCCGTCTCGACATCATCCGCTGATACCGCTTTTTCCGCGCTTCCAGGCGATCCACTTCTGGGAACGGCATGATCTCGCCAGTGGAACAGGCCACGGCGCGGTCGGCATGGTTCAGGTCGATGCCGATGGACAAGCCGTTGTCTTCCGGCGCCTCATCTGGCACCGAGTAGCAGACCGTCGCGTAGTACCGCCCAAGCTCCCGCTTCACGACCACCTTCACCGGCTCGCCGTCAGAATACGGGTTCGAGCCGAGGAGTCGTACCCAGCCAAGCTTCGGTATCCAGAGGCGGCCAGCTCGGATGCGGATGTCCTGGGGAATCGTGAACGTGTCGTTCCAACGCTTGAAACGGGGCCGACCACGATCACCCTTGAAGAAGCCCCGCCATGCCTCCGACTGATACTTCAGCGCATACCGAACCACTGCGCACGGCTGCTCAGACAACCACGGGTGTTCACGACGAAGACCAGGCATCCGCTTGCCGAGAGCGAAGAACGAGGTTGAAGGCTTCTCCACGCCGTACATCTCGTGCAGAAGCATGTCCTCTTCGTTCTCCGAAAGAACCTTGTTCCAGACGAAGCGGCACGCCTGCATCACACCATCGAGACGAGACGCCATGCCCCGGCTGCCTGGACGCAAGCGGTAAATCACCTGACGGTACATTCCGTTCATTGTACTAGAGTTGACGTCAGTTGTCCACCGCATTGGAGCCTGTCTACCTTGCGGTATAAGCCCCCTGTTACTCACGGCGCGGCGAACAGCGGCCGTTGTCGGTCGTTCAGGCAGGCGGGGCTGAACAGAATGGCGTCTCGTTTTCGCCGCGCGGCCTCGGTGTTGGGGCCACCAAACGCCCGCGTCTGCACCGTCCATCCCGGCGGCGCTTGCACATCGCCGTCATGGGCGCAGTAGGCGATGCGGTGGCGGTCGCCGTGTTCCTGCGCCCACTGCCAAGCAGCAGCCGCCACATCATCCGACGTGGCGTCCAGGTCAGAGCGGTACAGGCTGTCGGAACGGTTGCCGGTGGCATAGGGCGGGTCCAGGAACACGCACCGCGTGGCGCGTTCGCCGGGTCCCGTGCGGGTGTCTGCCAGAACAGTCGGGGTCAGGGCAGCGGTCCAGTCGCGGTTCAGGACGACCACCGCTTGAAGCCGCGCGGCAAGCGCCTCGAACCAGGGCAACAGAGCGGACCCGTGGGGCATCGTCAGTCGCTGCTCGCTGACACCCTGTACGCCTACCGACGAGAAGATCGTCGGCATCTGCGACCGCTGCTTCGACACGCCCGCGCCTGCGCCCACATCCTTGCAGACCTTCGGCATCTGCCCGCGCTGCGCGCTGACACCGCGCCCGTTGCCGGGGTCGAGGTGAATGTAGGGGCGCTTCTCGTGCGGCAGGTTCTTCCGCTGCCTGCTGATCTCGGAACCGCCGCCCACCTGTGCGTCTTTCATCTTCGGCATCTGGTCCACGTCCAGCGCGCACCAACCGCCGCCGATCCAGATGCTGATACCCCAGACCCACCAGCCCGCCGCCTTCGCGTCAAAGTAGTCCGGGTCCTCGCTTAACCGGTGTGCGTGGTCCTGGACCCAACGGCGCAGCCATGCATGGCGTGCGGTCAGGTCCTGGTGAATCGTGGGCCAGTCCGCCCAATGCGCGACCGCTTCGGGGTCCGTTCGCAGGGCGCGCCAAAAATTGCACAATGCACCGTCCGTGTCGCAAATCACCTCACGTGGCGCGGGGTTCGGGTTTGCCAAGAGCACTGCGAGCGAACCCGCGAACGGCTCGGCGTAGACGTCAGCTTGCCCGAAGCGCGCCCACACGTCTCGCGCCCAGCGGGATTTCCCGCCGTAGTCAATAGGGGAACGGCGCGGTCAGCGCCATTCCCCATCCTCCCCTCTACGTGTACGCACGTGCGACCTTGCTTTCAACGTCAGAGAAGTATGACAGAGTGTGTTCCAGTTGTCCACGATCCAGGTCCTGCGCGGGCGAGCCCGCAGTGGTGGGGCCGACGATCAGGCGGCCGAATCCACAATCGAGACGAGGTACGCGCCGTCCGCGAGCTCGCCGAACTCAAGGCCGTCGAGCGTTGCCGCCAGATACGACGCCTCGCCCGACCCCACTTGGAGCGCGACGGTCTCGATGCCGAGATTGCAGAGCCACCCGGCAATGTGAGCACCGTCGATCTCGCCGTGCGCCTCGACTTCCGCCGTCACCAGGTCGTCGTCGAACACGATCGTCGCGATGCCATCCACCGCCACGTCGTCCCGGGTGGCGACCAGAACGCGGCGGGTCAATCCATCCGGCTGCTCGCGGTAGTCGTCCGTCTGATCCAGGGTCAGTTGATGCGAGACGATTCGGTCGCACTCGACGTAGGTCGGGGGCGCGTCCAGGTGCTCGCACAGCTCGAACAGGATCTGCTCGTCGCCGGGTTGAAGCTGGCGATAGAGCGTCATGAGCTGCTGTAGAGCCGGAACGCGCTGTAAACGCCGGTGGACATGACCGCGTAGATCGTCTGCAACGGGCCGTTCCCGGTGAGCGCAGCGGAGACGAAATACCGTCGGTACGTTCCCCGCGCCACCGAAACCGGGGTCGGCGGGCCGCCCGCGAGCGGAGGCGACATCGCCCAGACGCCATTGGTGTAGGAGCCCCGAGTCGTGCCGGTGCCGAGGTTCGGTCGGCCCGCCCACATGTCGGCGTCGGTCGACGAGAAAAAGGCGCCCGTGGAGATCAGGCGCGCCCGATTCGCGCTGCTGCCATACGACTGGAACCATTGCTCGTCGCCGCTGGAGATGTACGCGCCGGCCCCGCCACCGCCGACCCACGGCGCACTGGTCCATGCGCTGACGGTGCCCTCGCGTTCGGCCGCCGCCACGTTCGGATCGTTTCTGACCGTCGGAACCACCTGTTGCCAGCTCGACCAGTCGCCCCAGCGGAACACGGGGGCCGCCCTCGCGGGCGTTCTCGCGGTCACGCGCACCCAGGACGAGCTCCCGCCGGCGTTGAACGCCTGGACCTCGATCTGATAGCTCGTGTCGACGGTCAGACCTCGGATCGTCGTGTCACGGCTCAGGCCGGATGATTGATGGGTTGTCCAGGCGCCGGTCGAACCCGCGCGATAACGGACGCGGTAGCCGGTGGGATCGCCGCCGGTGTTCGGGGCGGCGAACCTGACACGGAACTGTTGCGCGGCCGGAGTCGCTGTCAGAGAGCGGATCGGACCCGGCGCGTCCGGCGCGTCCGGCGCGGCCACGGTCGTCACGCTGTACGTCGGCGTTGCCGACTCCGATCCTCTGGTCACGACGCATCGATACGGAACGCTGTCGCTGTACCTGCTGGAACTCGTCACGGTCAGTTGCCGCCCGCTACCGAGGACGGCGGCCTGGCCGACGATGTACCAGGCGTAGCTGAGTGAGCCGCTACCGCCGGTGTAGGTCACCGACAACACGACCGTGGCCGACCGCGGGACCGGATTCGCCGGCGAGGCCGTGATCGAGGCGGAGAACGCGGCGGTCGGCGTAACGGTGATCGTCGCTGACCACGGCCCCAGGACATTGCCCGCAACCGCGCGGACCTGGAACTGCTGCGCGACATCGTTCAGCAGGCCGGTGCGCGTCGCGGTCAGGACATTGCCGAGCGTGACCGTCAGCCATACCCGCGTCGGGCTGTCGCCTTGGCGGTAGCGGTAGTGGTAGGCGGTCGCTCCCGTCACGCGACCCCATGACAGCACGACGCGGGCGTTCCCCGGAATGCCCCGGACCGTGGGAGCGGCGAGGGTAACGGCCGCACCAGTGAGGGTGATCAGGACGCGGGCCGGAGCCGAGATGAATGTCTCGCCCGCCACCGTTTTCACCGATTCGACCGTGACCACCATGTTGCCGGGCACCGTGTGGTCCCAGCCGACGGGATTGGACACCTCGTCGCCCGAATCGACGTCCTCGAAGAACTGCGTGTAGCCGGTGCCGCCGACGATCTGGATGCCGACCCGGTAGCTGTCGGCGCCGTCGACGTCGTTCCAGGTCGGCGTGACCCGGATCGAGCGGACTCTTCCGGCGCCGAGGACCGGATACGGCGCCGAGTAGGTGCCGGTCGCCTTCAACCCGCCGGGCACGGCCAAGCTCAGGCCGTACCGACCCACGATCACCGGCGAGCTCCAGCCGGTCCAGCCGTTAGCTGGCAGGGACGACGGCGGCGTATCGCCCTTGTCCGGGGTTCCGGGCACCCGGCGCTCGCAGCGCACCAGCACCGGCAGATCCGGCGTCAGGTCCGGAGCTCCGTCCGTCCACGCGAGCCCATTGCGGATCTCGGGCGTGTCGAACGCCCAGTCGTCCTCAGGCACCTGGTTCGCGGCCACGGTCGCGGCCACCCGCGCAAAGACATACTCGCGGCCCTGAGCGCTTTCCCCGTCCTCGCCCTTGGCCCCGGGCACGCCGTCGCGGCCGTAGTGGCCGACGATGACCGGAGTGCTCCAGTTCGCCGCCACGGCATCGCCGGCACTCGGCGAACCGTCGAGCTCGCGCTCGGCGCGGAACAGGTTGCTCGCGTCGGCGGTGATTCCGGGCGAACCGTCATGCCAGGTCAGGCCGCCGACCGTGCCCTGCCGCTCGTAACCCCAGTCGTTGTCGGGGAGCTGATTCGAGGGGATCGAGGACGCGGACGACGCGGCGAATGCGTATTCGACCCCGATGCCGGCGGCTCCGGGCGCGCCGTCATCGCCCCTGGCCCCCGGGACGCCGGCATCGCCCTTGTCGCCTTTCGGGCCATAGCGACCGACGATGGTTGGCTCGTCCCAATCGTCGGAAACGGCGGCGCCCTTGGTCGGGGAACCAACGATGTCGCGCTCGCAGCGGAACAGCACGGGATTGGCCAGCGTCACCGAGGGCGCACCGTCGTGCCACGCTTTGCCGTTGACCGTCGTCGGCTCGTCGAAGCCCCAAGTGTTCAGCGGACGCTGATTCGTCGGCAGCGAGTCGCCCGAATGGACGCAGAAGATGTACTCGCGGCCGTGTGCGTCCTCCCCGTCCGCGCCCGGGACCCCGTCCTCGCCGAACCGGCCGACGACGACGGGCGCGTCCCAGTCGTCGGAAACGGCGGCGCCGACGGCAGGCACGCCTTCGATCTCGCGCTCGCATCTGAGCAGGATCGGTTTCGCCGCCGTCAGCGTCGGCGCGCCGTCTTGCCAGGCAACGCCGTTACGGGTCGCCGGCTGGTCGAACCCCCAGGTGTTGAGCGGCAACTGATTCTGGTTGACCGCGTTCCGATCATGGGCCGCGAAGATGTACTCGTAGCCGTGCCCGTCCTCGCCGTCCGCGCCGGCCACGAACCGGCCGACGACCGTCGGCTCGCTCCAGTTGTCGGCGACGGCCGTGCCCGTGGTCGGAGTGCCCTCGACCCGGCGACTCGCACGCCAGAGGATAGGCGTCGCGGCCTGAACCGAGGGCGCGCCGTCCGTCCATACGAGAGCGTCATCCCCGGTCCCGGCGGTGCCCGGCTCGTCGAAACCCCAATCGTTTGACGGCTTCTGCGCCGCCTTCAACGTCGCTGATGCCGTCCGCGCGAAGATCCACTCGTAGCCGAGTCCGTCTTCTCCGTCCACGCCCGGCACGCCCTGCTCGCCGTAGCGGCCGACGACTGTCGGCTCGCTCCAATCGTCCGCGACGGCCGAGCCCTTTGCGGGCACGCCCATGATCTCGCGCTCGGCGCGCAACAGGAACGGCTTGGCCGCGGTCACGTCATTCTCGGCGCCGTCGGTCCACTCCACGCCATTCCGCGTCTCGGGTTCGTCGAACCCCCAGTCGTTCTCCGGCAGTTGGTTCGCGGCGACCGTCTGGCTGGCATGAATCGCGAAGATGTACTCGTAGCCGCGACCGTCCTCGCCGTCCGCACCCGGGACGCCTTTCTCGCCGTAGCGGCCGACGATCGTGGGCTCGCTCCAATCGTCCGTCACCGCGTCGCCCGCCGTCGGCTGCCCTGCGATCCGGCGCTCCGACCGAAACAGATTCGGAGCCGCGGCGGTCAACGAGGGCGCACCGTCCGTCCACGTCAGCGATGATCCGTCCGAGGTTCGGGTGCCCGGTCGGTCGTAGCCCCATGCGTTGTCCGGGCGCAACCCCTGGGGCACCGAGGATCCGGCGTAGGCCGCAAAGACGTACTCGAACGACAGCCCGTCCTGGCCGTCGGCGGGCGGAGCCAAGGGCGTAACCGTCAGCTTCGTGAACGGACCCGACGCCTTCTTGTCGTAACTGACTCCACGCAACCAGATGTCCAGCTTCTCGGCATTGAGACCGGAACGGGTGAAAACTCCAGTACCTCGAGCAATGCTTGTCCGTGGCTGCTCGGGCCGCGCATTTCCGGAACCCGCTTCGTAGATCTCTACCGCATCAACTCCGGTGTCCGGGCCGAAAGGCGTCCACGATGCGACATAACCGCCCTGCCGAGAATCAATCGCCGCATCGGCGAGGCCAGGCAACGTACCGACTTCGCCAGTCAAGAACACCGTGACCGAATACGACGGCGCACTATTGATGCCGGATAACGACTCGTTGAGGATTCTCAGCTCATAGGCGACACCGATACGCACATCGTCGATGACCAACTCTGCTCCGCTCGTGGAACTTTGACGAGGGGAACCCCATTCCGGAGTGGCGACCAGTTCATCGTCAGCCGTCACCGTGAACTGCAAGGACAGAGAGCCAGAAGAAGGAACACTGCCCAGACGGTTGTTGTGTGGAGCGGTAGCTGGCCTGTCCCCAACATAGCGAAGAGAAACCTGGGCCACACCGCTGGCTATCGTCGGAGCGGCCACCACGTTGCACGCGGCCCAGTTGTCTTGGTCGGCGAACAGAAGCACCCGATCGTTCGCGCCTATGCCAGACATCCGCCTCCACTCAGCGGCCGACACGCCGCCGAACGACACGACAAGGTTTCCCGTCCAATCGTCGCTGCCAGCAAGAGACCATTCTCCAGAGGATGGAGATGCCTGACCCATCGGCGCCTTGGCTGGACGCGAAAGAGACGATCTGGATTCGAGATCGTCATCTGAACCACGAGACGACAGGCTCTCGTACAAGAACCTCTCATTGCTCGGCCCAGAAGCCTCGTTAGGGTCGAAGTCCGGGTTCGCGTAGGGAATGATCGGCCGCCACTGAACCAAAGTTCGGGCGGCTGCGTTCAAGTGCCATCGCACCCTGATACGGCTGCGCACCTTGCCGTCGGCGTCGACGTAGGTTTCCTCTGTTGCAACCAACCCCGTCGGAGCATCGACGAAATTGCCTGGAATCGACGGGTCAGGCTCAAGGGATGGAAACTCTCCACTGCGACTAAAAGTGCCGTCCGGGTGAGCCACCACGGAGAAATCCATCGTCAGGCCCTGGTTGAAGTTGAGGGATCGACCCAGGACCCTCATGTACCGGCCGCGCCCATCGCCCCAGTGGAACAACGGATTGCCCTGGTTGCGGGTGATTACCGGATTCAGCCCGCGATCCGGGTCATGGACCGTGATCCGGTCACCAGGGATTGCCGACCACAGTTCGCGGCTGTACTCGATCGGCACTCGATAGGTGTACACGTTCAGAGGTCGAGCCGCAGCAAGTTCCTGGCGCTGAAGAAGCTTGGCTCCGGTCGGACTCGTCAGGTAGCCGCGAGTGCCCAGGTTACGGTTGATGATCTTGCCGTCGAGAGCGGCCTGTTGACGATCGACCAAGCGAGGCATCGTGTACGGCTTGAAGCCGTTGGTCCTGCTGTTCGCCAGCGACAGCGAGCAGGCGTTGATCCGGTCATTCAGCGGCGGCGCTGACTGCGCGTACATAACCTCGACATCCTCGGAAGTGGCGTCAATGTGAGCCACCGGGTCTCGGTCTGCTCCTGGCCGCGCATAGAGGATGCCGCCATCGTTGACGACCGAGCCGGCCCATGCGAAGTCCATCTCGTTGCGAACGGTCTGAATGTCATCCTCGGAAGTGACGACGCCGTTGATCTCGTACTTGCCAACCTCCTTGTCTGTATCGAACAGGCCGCAATACGAGGAATCGGGGTCGCCCGGATTGACTCCGGGCGGAATCTCGACGCCTCGCGGGTTCGGATCTTCGTCGTCCGGGTTGGTCGGGTCCATCTCCTCGCCATCGTCCGGGTTGGGCGGCTCGCCAGGGTCTTCCTCGGTGCGAACCGACGAAACACTCACTGTTGCGCCGTCAAGCGAGTAGCCCGTGATGGCTCGGAGCTCTCCGACTCCGAGTGTGCCTCGCGGCATCGTCACTCGACGGAAACCGCCAGTGGACGTGACCAAACTCACCGTGATTCTCGATGCCTGCGTCTCACCTCGAGGATCGCCGTCAGGCTTGACAATGTGCCTGCCATACCGTCTGACGTGCATCCAATCGCCCCAGACGCCGTTGATTTTGCGCTGGTGACAGACCCAGGAATACTTGCTGGTATTCGTCGTCTTCGGAGGGTTCTTGCCCCACGGAGATGGCGGAGGCCAGGCGTTGCCGGCTGGAAGCGCCGGCGCGACGTTGTCGTCAGTCAGCCGGTATGCCAAACGGAGGTTGCACAGATCGTCCGTGATGTCGACTATCAAACGACGATCGCAGATCTCGTAAGCCTCGATGAACGACGGCAGATTCACCCGCCGCAACTGCGTACCCTCGAACGACAGCACTTCCCAGAGACGCACAGCAGCAGCGTTGCGCGTGAACTCGACGGGCCAATCGTCGAAGTTCACGCCCGATGTAGGAATACGCAGCTTTCGGCCCTTGATCACGAACTCGTAGGACGGCCCATTGCTGTCCTCGTCCCAGACGATCGGCAGTGGATCGCCTGAAACCAGAGGCGATGCTCCGAACGGGGGCTGGAACGCTTCCAGATGAATGTAGGCAACCTCGTTGCCGCGGAACGTCTCGTCAAAGGGAAGCGCGTTGGCGACGTTGCCAATGTCTGCCACAGCGTCGCGGACGGTGGAGCCTTGCGCTCCGTTCGCCAGCGGATAGACGATCGCGCGCCAGTTCTTGTTCGTGCCTCGAGGGTTGTCCGGCGACTTCGGAGCGCTGCGCAGCTTGATTCCACCGTCAGAGGTGGTTCCGCGGTCGCGCCAGATTCGACTGCCGGTTGACGCCCACAGTTCTTCGTCAACGATCAAAGCCGAGAGCGAGTCCATTTCGCCCTTGGTCAGCGCCCTCAGCGTGTGAAACGTCCGTCCTGTACCTGGGTGCTCAGCCGAGAAGTACGGAGGGTCAGTGATCTCCCAGGTTGAGACCCCACGCCAGACCTCTCGGCCCGGGATGCGGCGCTCACCGAACACGTTGACGACCGGATAGTCACTTTCCCCTCGACTCCTGATTTCGTTCGGCTGGCGCTGAGTCTCGAGGACGTTGCCGCCCCGACGGCCAATGCGGTTGGCCAGAAGCTGGAGTCCAACCGCTGTACCGAGCTTGGCGAAGAATGCACCGAAGGCAATGGGCATATCAGAGTGCGCTCGAGGAGTAACGTACAAGGATGTTTGACAGGGCAAGCACCAGCCAAGTTCCAGGCCAAGTCAGTACATGGCCGCGAGCGAGAGCTGTCAACTGAGACCAGAAACGATCTCCGGGGAAAGTTTCTTGCTGATCTTCGTCGCTCCATCTGGATACGCCCTGCTGGCTCGGAATGTAGACCTCACTATCGACATCCAGGAGATAGTTCTCGCCTGACTCGACTACGCGGCCGACCCGGCCGACGATCTTGAAAGCGACCTCCCATCTGGGATTTCCTCCACCCTCTGGAGGAAGCTTCAACAGAAAACGAACCTCGACGTCACGAGTAGAACCGCCGTACTCGAGCCACGCCCTGAATACCGGGTCGCTGCCTTCCAGTTCCACTGGCAGCGGCCTTGACGACGACAACTCAATCTCGTATCGACCAAGGCCGACCACTTCTCCGATTTCGTAAGCCTGGCCATCGACTACGATCTTGCCTTCCGCATTGGTCGAGACCACGCCATCGGCATCTTGGTAGTTGGATCGCAGTTCGTCAGAGACGTATGCGAAACCTCTGCGTTCACCAGCTTCAGGAACGAAGAAGGCGATGCGGGCCTCGATGAACTGTCGACCCTGTGCTGGCCGGCCAGTATCGCGATCGAGGCGCCTGACGTCGATGGTGATGTCCTCTTCACGGCGCAGGCCATCGGCATCCGTGACAACGATGACATGGGTGGTCTTGCCGGCGTTCCTGAACTCGCCCCGGACACGTCGGATTGAAGCAAGGACAGGGGGAACACCAACATCGGCCGGCGATTCACCGAGACGCTCCGAATCGGTAACGCCGATGGCTGGAGTGATCGAATAGCTGAACGGCCCACGGCCGCCGTAGGGGGCGGGCAGCGTCTCGTCGATGTCGTCGCCGACGAAGAAGATTCGGTCGCCTGCCGGCGGCAGCACGAGAGGCGAGCCGGACATGGCCGACGCGACCGTGATCGTCAGCTTCTGCTCATGGGTGTAATCGTCAGCGTCTCCGACTCGATAGGTGAGAGTGTAGACGCCAGCACGAGTTGGGTTGCCTGTGAGCGCCCTGCTGCCGCGGTCAAACGCCAAACCTGGAGGCAGCGATCCGATCAGGAAGTACGTCAATGTGCCGTTGCCGCCGTTGGCCATCGGCAGCACTTCGTGAACGTCCACGCCGACCACGAACGTCGGGTTCCGGAACGGCGGGAAGGCCGGGGAAGTGTCCTCGACCGTGACCACGATTCTGAAGTCGCGCGAAACAGTCGCGCCTCCACTTTCAACTGTGACGGTGACTGCCAAGTCTTGACCGATGTTCGGCGCTACGCCTGTGATCTTGTGAACAATCCCTTCAGAGATCAGGCTGAGCCAGGACGGAAGCGTGGCCGAGTAGTCGTAGATGAAGATGCCGCCCCTGGCTCTGGGCAACGTGATGTCGATGGTTTCGCCGACGATGAATGTTCGGTCGCCGATGGCTGGGAACGTGAGCGCCTGCGCCTCGTATTCTGCCAGCGCCGATGGCGGCAACGCGGCGTGGAGACCCAAGGCGGACGCCGAACGCGCTTGCAGTGTCGCGGCGTCGATATGCCCTCGTGCCGATGGCGGGAGCGAGATGGTTGCCGCCAGCCGCGTACCGGCATCGGCGATTTGCGGTTGCAGATGAGCCGTCGCCGACGTGCCGAAGTCGGTTGCGGCCGCAAGAGGCGTAGCCGCTCCGGCACGCAGTGTCGCTGCGGTAATCCTGGAGCCCTCGGCGGCAACCGGCAACGATATCGTGGCGACGAGACCAGTGCCCGCTTCGGCACGCAGAACCGGCCTGATTCGGGCCGTGGCGCTGGCCGGAAGCGCAATGGAAGACGCCAGCCCGGTAGCCGCATCCGCGCGCTGCGGATCGACATAGGCGCGAGCGTTGGCCGGCAAGGAGATCGAGGCGCCGAGGGCTGTAGCGGCTTCGGCCCGGAGATCGACCGGGCCGGACACGTCCGAGATCTTGAGCTGCCAGGTTGCCGGGTCGGGGTGAGCCACGCAGAAAGCGTTGAGCGCCACCGCCACCGAGTTGGGCGGCGTGTACTGAGAGAACGAACCGCTCTCGGAACCGGCGTCAGGGCCGGGAACGACGATCTCGTCGGTTCCAACGATGAACGTCAGTGCCCGCGGGCTGTCCTGGACAGCCTGAGAGAAGGCAACCGCGTTCCCGCGGTCGTCGACGAGACTGAGTTCCAGCGTGCCCTGGTTCAGCGAAACCGATACGAGACGGCGAGCGGATGATCCAGCGACCAGTACCGCCGGGATCGTGTTGTTGCTTGGCGTTCCCCAGAAACACCAGCCGGTTCCTAAGCTCTGCGGAGCGCCCAGATTGACCGTGTGCTCGGCCATCGCGCTACGGTCAGCTCAACGTCAACACGACCGCATCGTGATCGACGACGATTCCCTGGTCGGCTTCGGCCACGGCAGCAAGGCGCGTGGACCCCGTGGCGTAGATGTCGATCCAGGCCATGAGCGTGGCACTGGCCGGATCGTTGCCGTTCCAGAACGCCAGTTTGCGCGGCACGTCGCCGACATCCGCGGCGACCGCCGTGAACGCTACGTCCGCGCTTGGGCGCACGGTCGGGTTCGTACCCGCTGATTCCGTTTCCCAGTTCGCGGCCTGGATCCGCTGGGGCGCGGCTTCGAGCCGGTCGGCATCCGCCGGATCAGCGTTGCCGTCCTTCGTGTGCAGGACACCGTACCAGTCGATCTCGCCTGTCTTGAACGCGGCGTCCAAGATCTCCTTCTTGCCTGCCTTCGTAATCTTGCTTGCCATTTCGGCTACCCCCTTGACCGGCCAACTTGGCCGGAGACTACCACGCACTGTCTCACTTGGGGATTACATCGGAAACTAGCCAAGCGGCCCTAGCGGGCCTTGCGGGTCGTCTTCCGTAGTGACGGGTCAGGGGGCTTCGCGGCCGCGAAGATCGACTGCCACACCTCCCGCATCGTCGGACCAGGTAGCTCCGGCATTACCCGCTTCGAGCGACCGCGCGGCTTCTTTTCCTGCTTCTCGGTCACAGCAGCATCTCCTTGAGGCGTTTACGGGCCAAGCTCTCAAGGCGCTGTGCTTGAGCCCAGAGTGTGCGGCGGATACCTGGACGGACGCGCCGCTCGCTGATGATCCGCGCTAGATCGGCGATCGTTCGCGCTCGCCGCGCTAGGCGGATGTCGGGGTGTTCGCGGTCAGCCCTGCGCTGCCCTGTCAGGAGCTGCACCCGAACTGAGGGTGGCAGGTCGATGGTGTCGGCCTGTTTGATCTCGCCCTCATTCAGGACTGCACGGAACTCAGAACGCTCCAGCGCTTGGCAGTAGACCGCAAACTCGGCGCGGTTCAACGTGTCCTTGACTGCGTCGCTGCCAGCTACGAGCGCCCAGAACGGCCACATCTCGATCTCGGCAACCTCGAACGGGTCGAGTACCCGCATGGCAACGGCGTCGGTTCGCTGGTTGGTCAGGTGTCGCCGTATGCGAGTGCGTAGGCTTTCCCGCGTCTGTCCCACGTAGATCGGTTCTGCGTCGTAGTCGTAGAACAGGTAGATCCCGTGCTGGCAGTTGCCGACAGGTTGGCCGTTCGGAGCCAGCGTGTCCATCGCCCGCGTCACGCCCTCGTAGAGAGCATCGACATCGGGAGGCGACCTTCTAGGCGGCATGGGCAGCGGACGGCAGTAGGCAGTTGCGAGCCAGCCATTCGACTGCCGGAACGCACACGGCATCGCCCAGGGCGTACATCGCCTGATTCTCAGACACAGATTCGTAGCTCAGGGACTCCGCGCCCTGCAAAGCTGCGTACTCCCGCACGTTCATCCAGCGAGCCGCGACATCTCCCTCGCCCGCCCTGAGTACGGCTTGCCGCCCCGATCCTCCCTGCGTGGTCCGTAGCGTTCCGGCCAACTCATCGGCCCGAACTTCCCAAACCGCGCTACCGCAGCGTGTGCGCCGGTAGGCACCGTAGCAGCCCGGTTCGCCGTGCTGGTACGCCTCCACGCGGGCCGATTGCACGTCAGATAGGGACACGAGGAAGTTACCGAGCCGTTGCGGCCCCCACCACGCGGCATCGTCCTCGATCACCGACCGGAGGCGCAGATCTGGCTGCGGCGTGGGCGGCTGAGGGATCTGCGGTGTAGCGCCCTGAATGCCTACGACGAACACGCGTACGCGGTTCTGGGGGACGAACGCGGCAGCGTTGATGCAGATGTGCCCAACGCCGTAGCCAAGCGCTTCTAGGGCTGCGAGCACCGTAGCGAAGTCCTGCCCGTCATTCGCCGACAGGAAACCGACGACGTTCTCGAGAACGACAATCTCGGGCAGGTTCCTCATTTCGCCCAGGACACGGAAGAACTCGAACACTGTGCCCGAGCGCTCGCCCTGCAAGCCAGCGCGGTTTCCTGCGAGCGACAGGTCTACACACGGGAAAGATGCCGTTGCCACGTCTACGGCGGGCAGGTGTGCGCCGGACACGTCCCGAATATCTGCAACCTCCAACTCGCCGTCTCCCCAGTTTTCCCGATAGAGACGGGCCTTCGTGTGGTCAATGTCGTTGGCGTAGACAGTGTCGATGTTGCACCGCTCCAAAGCAGCCCGCATCAACCCCATGCCTGCGAAGAACTCCGCAGCCGCCTTCACGCTGCCCGCCTTCCGACCAGGTCACGGTAGCGGAGCCGTCTGCCGTCGAAGCCCCGGACCAGTTCGACCATCTGGTCGTAGGTGTCCAGCTCGCGCTGATTCTTCCGGCCCGCGAACTCCTGCACGTAGCGGTGCAGGTGCTTGAAGGACATCCGGTGGTACGTCCCGACGAACCCGCGCTTGAACATCGACCACAGCGATTCCACGGTGTTCGTGTGGACATCGACGCCCTTCACGTACTGCCCGACCGAGTGCTTGACCGTCCGGTGACGGTAGGACTCCATCAGGTCGGTGTAGCCGCCGTGATCGTCCGTGATCACCCGCGAGCCGTGCCTGACGCTGCCCTCTACGAACCGCGTCAGGGTGTTGGCATCCGTCCGGTGAATCGGCTGCGCGATCACCTTCCCGTCGCGCTGGACGGCGGCGACGACCGGCTTCTTGCCGTAGGCGTCGCTGGCGCTGTAGCGCTTCCGGTCCTTCGCGTGGCGGTTCTCCTGCTTGCCGCCCACGTACATCTCGTCGACTTCGACTGTGCCCGTGAGTTTCGGCGGGTGCGCCATGAAGAATCCCTCGCGGATGCGGTGCATGAGGAACCAGGCGCTCCGCTGCGTCATCTTCAACTCGCGGTGAACCTTCATGGCGGCGGTTCCCTTGAGGCCCGTCACGAGCAGGTAGGTCGCGAGCGCCCACTTGCGGTAGCCGATCTTCGTGGACTGCATCGTTGTCCCGATGCGGACGCTGAAGTGCTTGCGGCACGTCCGGCAGCGGTACGGCATCGGCTTCCGGTCCTTGCACTCGCTCGTCTCGACCGAGCCGCAGCGCGGGCAACACCGGCCCGTCTCGCCCCACCGGATGTCCTCAAACCACTTCTCGGCCGCTCGGTCGTTGGGGAACATGTCGAAGACCTCGATGATGCTCAGGCCCTCGCGGAACGCCTTCCCGGGCGCTGTTCTTGTCTCGTCCATCATGGCTAGTATTCTTGCAGAAAATAGGGCGAGAGTCAAGGGGAAAACGCCGGGGAGATAGTCGCCGGAGTAAGGGCTGCGGATGGCCTCAACGCGCACTCGCTAACCCGCGCCGACGACTCGACTTCGGCACGGCGGAGCGCTGCGGAGGCACTGTGGACCAGGGGCGGAATACCGGGAGCTTATAGCCAGCGCGCTAGGCGTGGCTAGTTTGCGATGTAATCCCCTCTCACTTGGGGATTCGCCGCACCACCTGCCGGGAGAGAATCGGGGCCGGGCAAAGTCAGTGCCCGGCCCCAGACCGGCGATCACGCCGGCTGGACACCACCGAGTCTCGGTGAAAGGACTTCAAGATGGAGCCCAAAAGCATGTTCCCAGAGATCCTGTCCGCTGCCTGGAAGCACCAGGACCGCGCGCTGGCCACCTCCGTGATCCGTCAATACATGCCGTTGAGGTTGGCAGCTGCCGCTGTCAACCTTTCGGTATAAGCCCCACTACCACGCCTCGACCCACTCGACCGTAGCACCCTGATGGACCTCATTCTCGGCCACGCCGGCATCGCTGCCGAACGGATTCGGAACCCGGCGAACATCCACCGTGTCGGAAGCCCGCATCACATTCGCTCCCTGAACCGGAAGTCGCCGAGGATTCAAGTACCAGGTTGTCGCTCCGGGAGACGTATACTCGCCCATCTCGTAGAGTCTCATGCTCGACCCGTCCCCGAGAAGAAGCAGAGAGCCTTCCCGCGGAGGATCAACACCAGGTCGCGATGTCACCGTGACCTCGAGATACCGGCCGCCTAGCCTGAAGTTCGTCACTGTCCAGTTACCGGTGGGAACATTGACCATTTCAGACTGAGAAGCCGACACAACTGCCGAGCCGGCCACCCTCACCAACTGTCCACCGTCAAGATCGCCATCGTCGATCACGACCCTTGCGCCATCTTTGGTGGCGACCAGCTTCTGGACTGTTTCCATGCTGCTAATCAGATTGCCGGTGTCGTCAAGCCTTCCGCCGGCCGGCAACGCCACGATCTGTTGTGCTCCACCCAGAGAGTTCAGGAAGCGGCGAAGATCCGCAGTGAGCCACGGGGCAACGGTCGTGACAATCCGCCATCGTGGAGGACGCGGTGACACGGGAGGGGCCGAGAGCGATCGCCGGACCACCTGCTCGGGCACGATGACCTCGAACTGAGACCTCGTGATCCAGGCATCGTTCGGCCACGGAACACCCGACGGCATCAGCCTCCTCCTGCCTGATACTCAGGTGATCCAAGACGATGAACCGAGTCGAGCCAGTCCTGCCGGACGACTTCACGAACGTAAGGCAAGAACTCGTCCATCAGCATCCTTCGGTTGTCCTCGGCATTGCCTCCGGTCACGGTCACCTGGAACGTCGGAGCGAACGATGGACCAAAGCTGCTGTTCGGCACGATCGTTCCAGCCGTGTCCGGCACGAAAAGTTCCGGGCCGCGCTCACCGACGAGATACGAGCCCGATGGGTAAACCGGACCACCGAACTGACGACCGCCGCCGAACGAAGCGAAGATGGAAGTCACTGCCTCATTGATGAGCGTTCCGCTGATCGACTGGAGCAGTGCCCGGAAGGCGTCCGAAAGGTTATCGATGTCGGTGAACACCTGGGAGAAGAACTGACTGAACGCCGAGGACAGACGCTGAATCCGCCGCTGCTGAGCTGCCTCAAGTTCGGCCTCCGCCCGGTTACGATCCGCAATGCGCCGCGCATCCGCTTGATCAGCGGTCCGGATATCGTAAGCCCGCTGCTCATCTTCCGTCTGCCGAAGACCGGCGATGCGCTCGCGGTTGGCGTCGGTGATGGCGTCTCGATCGGACCGAAGAGCGTCAAGGAACTGCTCAAAGGCATCAGTGACCAGAGGAACGACTCTCTCGAGGTCGGCCCGATTGGATTCCCTGATGCGGTCGATCGCCGGCTCGACCAAACGCCGTTGATCGGGCGGCAAATCGGCGACCCGCGACTCGAGCACCCGGAACTCCTCGCCGCGGCGAATGCCTTCCGCGATGAGTTCCGGGATACGGAGGAACTCGGCTCGCAACTCCGGCGACGCCCCCAGTTGCGAAACTCTCTCCGGGGAGACGCCGCCGCCACGGCGGGCCACGTCGATTTCGAGAAACTCCAACTGCCTCAGCAAATCCTCGGTCTCGGCCGTCACCGTGACACGTCGACGCGCAGCATCGGCCTCTGCGGCGGCTGCCGCCGCCACGACCTGGCCCAGCCTGTCGAACTGCACGGAAAGCCTGCCCGTAGCCTGCGCCAACTGTTGATCGTTGACGGCGCGCCGCTGATCGAACTCTTCTTGAAACTCGGCCTGTCTTGCTTCTGGAAGCTCCCTGAATGTGGCGCGAAACGCCAGGAACTCCGCGTTCCTCGCTGCCGCTTCCGAGATTGCAGCGGACAGATCGTCGAGCGCTCGGTGGTCCTCAGCCGTCAGAACGTCTCCCTGGAAGCGAAGAATCAACTCACGCTGGAGAGCGAAACGTTCGGCAAAACCGGAGAACTCCCGCTGATTCAACTCTCGCTGCGCGGACGCTCGCGTCGCGTCACCTTCCTCTGCTCTACGGCGGGCCTCGAAAAAGCGACCCAGAGGACTCTCGTATGCCGCCCGCAACGCCGAACGGAAGCTGTCGAGTTCGACAGGAAGAGGACCGAGAGCGTCGACCGTCTCGACCACGGCAGCGAGTAACGGGTCTATGAACCCACGATTGATCTCGGGCACTTCGAGATCGACGGCCTGGACAAACTGGGACAAGAGAGCGGAGAGTTCCTCGGTCAGTCTCCTGTCGGAGCCGGACAGATCGTCAACGGAGATGGTCCCAAGCACCGACGACAAGCGCTCGAACAACAAGCCAAAGCGGCCGACAAGCTGTCCGTCCTCTCCTCGCAGCGCCGGTATGTTCGCCAACGACTCTCCCAAGCTGGCAAGCTCGCTTCGGCTCGCGTCGAGAAGGCCGACCTGTTCCCGTTCGAGGCGTTGCAGAGAAGCCGCCTCGATGGAGGTGCCCTCTCTGATAGCTGATTCGACGTCTTCGGCTCTGGTGGCAATGACTTGCTCGATGCTGCGAAACGCATCGGCCGGTATCGTCAACGGAGCCGGAGCCACGCGGCCGAGTTGCTCGTCGACCCGCCGACGCTCAAAGCCTTCAAGGAACGCCCTTAGAACCCTCTGCTCATCGCGGTCGCGGCCTCGAAAGAGAGCGGCCGTGTTGAGGGGAATGTCCTCTCTGCGAATCGAGAACTGAGATGGCAGAGGACGACCTTCCAAACCCGCCAGAAACGACTGGATGACCTGAGCCCTGACGGATATCTCGTCCGCGATTCCGCGGATGGCCGCGCCGAAGCGGGAAAACACTCCGGTGCTGGTTTCGACTGCATCCGCCAACTCCAGCGAAGCCGTTCGCACCAGAGTGAAAGACTCCAGGATTCCAATGGCCCGCTGCTCGAAACGCTCCGCCGTGAACTCCTCGGACGCCAGGAAGCCTCTGGCAAGAATCTCTGGAGTCAACAACCCCTGCTCGGCCAGCCGCCGCAGATCGCCTACTCCGCGTACCTGAAAGTCAATCTCGCCCGCTGCGGCCAGCCGCCGGAATCCATCCGTCAGACCGTAGGTGACGCCCTGGAGATTCTCGAACACGGACCTCAACTCGTCTCCCTGGAGACGACCGGACGCAAAGCCCTGCGACAACTGGATAAGACCGCCGCGAAGCTCCGTTGCGGTAGCGCCACCGATTTTCGCCTGCTGAGAGATGATCGAGATGAGCCTGGGAATATCGCTGGCGGAAATTGCGGTCTCTTGCAACGCCAAGCTCAACCGCGAATACAGGATCGCAACGTCCTCGATGTCGTTTCTCGTGGCCCGTGCGATGTCGCCTACCTGTTGCCGAACTTCAGCCAGGCGCTCTTCGCCCTCCGTGACCAGCCGAATCCGGTTGTTGACGTCGACGTTGATATCGGCGTACTTGACGGCAGCTTGCGAGAGCTGCCGCAAGACACGGAAACCCACCTGAATACCCTGTAGGCCGACGAAGGCGCCGGCGAGATTGCGAACGCTGCGAGGCAGTCGACTGAGGGCGCCGCCAGTGCGCTGTGCCTCCTGACGAACGTTGCGCAGACCGGTTTCTGTTTGCTGAGTAGCTTGCGGGAAACGCTCGAGTGTCAGCGAGACACTGCGGAGCCGGCGATTCAGTACATTGAACAGATCGGCCGATCGTTCGGCCGCACCCGACTGACGCTTGACTGCTCGGTTCGACGCGTTGACGTTATCCGCGAATCGGCCGGCCGCAGCCGCCGATCGCTGCTGGACACGGTTGACCTGAGTGAGAGTCGTGCTGGCGGTTTTCGCTCGCTCGGCGAAAGTGCCGTAGGAGGTTGCAGCGCGGTTTCTGGCGCGTGTTTCCAACCGTGTCGCTGCCGCGGCTTCTCGCGTGTCATCGGCGAACCTCCCCAGAGCGTCCGAAGACCGATTCAGGCTGCGCTCAGTCGCGCGAAACGACCCAGCCGCATCTTTGGCGCTTTTGTTGAACGACTCAAAGCGCGTCGTCGCCGAGCGCATCTTGGACTGGAACTTGCCTACATCGGCATCGACTCCAACCGTGACTTCGCCAGCCCTCGCGACCATGCGCGCAGTCTATCCGACCGGACTAGACCTCACCGTCCTCCAGCTTTGCTCGTGTTTCGGCCTCGGCCTGTTCAGCCTCAATCCGTGCCCTGGCGGCTGCATTGCGAGCCAAATACGACCTCTGAACCTCGATCGGCTGATCGCGAAGACCCTCTGGAACTCCCTCAAGCGGCTTCTCGTCCTCGTACAGCCAGGGCGCGAACTTCCGAGGATGCGTCTGCGTCTTCTCGGTCGACGTCATGATCACGCACAGCGTGGCGAGAAGAACCTGGACACCCCGCATCCCGCGATTCGGGTTGTCGACGATCTGCTTCAAGACCGACTGGATCTCGGACCCGCGCATGGAGGCCAGCTCCACTGGCCTGATCCTCAGGTAGTGGAGGATTTCTCGCTGGGCGCGGTTGAGGCCAAAGGGTCTTCGACCCCCTTCTTCTCATCCGAGCCGTCGCCGGAATCTTTGGCTCCGTCCTTCGCCTCGTCGACTTCTTCTTCCGAAACGCGACCCCAGCCGCAGGCTTCCATCGCCATCTCGGCCAACGTGCTTCGAGTGACGCCGCACCGTTCACGTTTCGCCATCCTGAGCAGCAGAATGTTGGCCTCGTCCTCGCTCAGATCGGGCTTCACGTTATCGGCGTTCTCCTCTTTGAGGCGAACCGACGTAACGACACACTTGCGAGCGATCGCCTTTGCGTGGCTCGCTCGAGTCGTGTGGTCGTCGTCATCGACCTCCGGCAACCCGTGAATGAACTCGGCGAGTTCGGTCTGCTCGGGATCCGAGATGTACCGGAAGAAGAACTCGTGACCCTGGATTTCCTCGGACTCGTAGGGAACGAGTAGCTGCGACAGCGGATTCATGTATGCCTCCTTGGGCGCTCAGGAGTTGTGATTTGTGGGCTCTAGCTGGGCGTCGGAATCACCATCATCGGCCAGTCGTCGCCTGCCGGCTGAACGCTGATAGTCCCACGGTACACAGCGTTCTCGTCCGAAGTCATGTCGCCGATCGAGGGCGCGGTCAGCACCTGAAACAGGTTCATGCTCGTGGACATTGGAGCCTGAGACACGCTAAAGGCCGTCGCAGCGACCTGGCTGGCTATGGCTCGAACATAGACCTTTCCGATCGCGTTGGCGTCCGACGTGTCGGCGATGATGTTGACGACCTCGTGAAAGTTCGTGCCAATGTGCAGACTTTGACCAAGAGCCAATCCAGCAGGAGCTGCCTTTACGCTGAACGTGCACAAGCCGGTAGTCGCAATGGCAACACGAGCGGTGGAGTCCACGTTCACGAGATTGGGAATCTCCGGCATCCTGAAGTCGAGCCAGACTCTCCCCGTGGCCGGCTTCCTCGAAGCCAGGTAGATCTCCCGGAATCGCTCGCTGCCCGGAAGGAAGTTCACGACTGCATCCAGCGACGCGAGTTCGCCGGGAGTAGTCGCCGGAAGACTCCTGGTGCGGCCTGCCGAATCGTTCTGGCTCGCGCCACCGGTGGCGCGATTGGGAGATTCGGACCAGCTCACCACACTCCCAAGTTCGGCAATATCGTCTCCCGTAGCAACAGTTTCCGGATTGTCGCCACCATAGAAGATCTGCGCCCCGACACACTGCGTGATGCTCAGTCCACCTACCGCCATCTCACACCTCCATTATCCTCTTGCTGCCCGACGAAAAGCCGCGGGCACGCCGCGTCGCATGTGCTTGGCAAGGATGTCCTCGGCATACGGCGACACCGTATCCCGAGCATCGGCCAGGAACCGCCGCGCGCCCATAAAGATCGTTCCAAACTCGAGGTACAGCGTGGCGAAACCGGCGACTACACGCCACCCTGAAGCGAACCGGCCACGACGATCACGCTGCTGATCCACATCAATCGACCCTCGGGTATTGCGAGTGACATCCTTGAAGCTGCGCGTCCTTCGAGCTACGGCCGCGATTTCGACGGCGACCGGCCGCAGGCCGTTGTCGACCGGCACGATTATCGTTTCGCCGAACCGGGCGAAAACCCGCTCAGACACGTTGCTGTCGATACTGATCGGCACGGGCCAAGCCTAGCAGACTGATCCGGCCAACGTAAGCGCCAGGACGCGACGGGCCTGGAAGTTGGAGCCGACCGTCGCCAGAACGAGTTCTATGCCGAAGTTGTCTGGCAGGTACTGCCAGGAGACCAGACGATGATTCATGATCCGGTCGATACTCTCCTTGCTCTTCTCCGGCTCGAAGTAGTCGCCGGGGGAAGCGAGAACCGCTATGAACAGCTTCGCCATCATCGCTACCGCCCGGTAGCCGGACAGTTCCTGGCCCAGCGTCAGCTTCCGTTCCGGGCCGTCAATGCGGAAATCCATCTGGATGTCGGTGAACTGCCGTTCCCGACCGGACGAGTCGCGACTGTCTTCGGCGGGACCCTCTCTCGTCACCGACCACACCGCCGCCGGGAACACGAACATTGAACTCTGTCCGGCCACGCCTTTGATCTCGGGCTGCACCAGCGGATAGACGGCGCGACGGTCGACTTCGCCGTCGCCAAACTGCGCGGCTACAGCAGACCACGCATCCTCGATGACGTCGACAATCACGAGGACTCAAGACCAAGGTAGTAAGCTTGGGCACCCGGCTCCAGCCCGAGTAGATAGCCGCTGTCGCCTCCTTGAAGGCCGAGAGCCACGTCACCCTCTCCCGGAACAACCCCGAGGAACGCCGACCCCGTGCGCTGACTTCGGTATCCCCTCACGACCACCGCATAGCGATTCCTCGGCGAGTCATGAACCGAGAGAATGTCGTAGAGGATGCCGTCCTCACGAATGCGCCAACTGGTGCCGAAATCGGCTGGCGGCGACATGACCTCGAACTCGTCCGTGGATCGCGAAGCCTCGACACCCTCGACGTTTCCCTCCGTACCGCCAACCTCGCGGCGATTGCAGAAGTAGCCCCGGTGAACGACAGGCGCTCCGTCGACCAGACGCCCGCGGTCACCCATCTCGAGCAGCGGCTGCAACAAGTCGACCAACTCGCGAAACATCAGTCGTCGCCATCCTCGGGCGGCGGCAAGCCGACCAAGGCGTTGTAGATTCTCCGATCCACCGCATCGCCTCGAAACAGGTTGCGCAACACCAGCACAACCGCCTGAACGTACTTGGCGGGAATGCCCGACCCGTCTCCATCTCCGGACAGGTCCTGGCCGAAGGTCACGGTCAACACCGGATCCGAATCGAACTCAGGCCACTCTTCTCGACCGAAGGCGCTCGGAATGAGCCAGTTCGCGGTGCCCAATCTATCCAGCGTGAACGGCTCTGCTTCGGAAGCGACCAGAACCGTATCGCCCAAGGTCATCTGGCCCAGAGATCGGACGGGCACCGGAGTGTTGAACAGCATCCGGCCTGTGGAGACGGCCGCTCGCCTCACTCGCACCGCAAACTCTTCGTCGACCAGCGGAGTTCCAAGATCCTCGGAGACAACACCGATGGCGGCCTTTACCTGATCGCTGATGAAGTCGTCGAAGAGGTCGTCCTTCTGGCCAACCGCCAGTTTGGCGTTGGCCAGGGAGAGAACCTGTGCGGCTGTGGTGGCCATAAGAGGTCGCCGGAGCGATCAACTCCGCCCATCGGGGTGATGGAAGGATCGCCCTGTCAACCGCCCGGCGACACGATCCTAGCAGCCAAAAGAGTGGACGGAGCAGCGCGGCCGAAGCCGGTCAGTCTGGCTGGGCGTCCGTCCCACGGACTGATCTCGTGGAGCGGCCGAAGCGGCGCGGCGTCTCCACCGCAATCGTTGAACATACCGCCGGACCGCGAACTCTTCATGGTCTGCCTATCGTTGACGACCGCCTTCGTGAACCTTGACGGTAACCGAGAATCCGTCGAGCGCCATCCAGAACTCATCGCTCTCGACCAATACAGGAACAAGGTTTCCGTCACCATCCAAACGGCTCAGCTTGTCGCCGTCCAACAGCGACTCCCCACCGCCATGAGCGTCCGTGAGACGGACCTCGTGAGGAAAGCCCGCATCAAGGACGCGGCGAAGCCATACTTGGTCCTTCGACGACACTAGAATCGAACGAAGGCGGCCGCTACAACGGCCGTGTGATCACCGAGCTGCCAGGTGTCGCCCACAAGCTTGACTGCCTGAGAACCGATACCGCCCGCATTGGGCTCACCGTGTTCGACCGAGACATAGCCGCCGAGAGCGTCACGGGTCAGACGCACTTCAACCAGAAACGAGACGTCGTCGTAGCTGAAATGGTCCACGCCATGCGCCGTAACGTTCGGATGCCAGCGTCCGCCGGCGGACAGCGCAACGTGGAAATCTCTCACTTCCCAAGTACGGCCAAGGCTGACCCCAAGAGACTTGATGCCGTTCTCCGCCGCCTCGACCAGAATGGCGCCGGCCTCCTCGGCGTCCGGCACCCCGCTGCACTTGTCGCCGACGGTGCAATCGATCTCAGTTTCCTTGCCGTCGCCGAAGACGAGGCGTCCGGCGACGGTCCAGCCGTCGGCAAACGTCCAGTGACGGGACAACTCGGCTTCGAGGCGATGGGTGATGCTCAGGTGGGTATCGCCGGCCGGCGGCCAGCCGTTGATCTCGTCACCGTTGCCGTCGCCGTTGCCGTCGCCGCCAAGAACCGGAGACGCGGCAAGGACCGCAAGCGCCATCAGGCAGAGGAGTTTCTTCATTTGAACAGTCCTTTCCGTGAGCACCGCTCACGCCGTTTGGAACACTGTATCACGATCAGTAAGGCGAACTACCGTACTGGCCCACCAACTCTCCAACGTTCGAGTAGATCGGCACCTTGGCCGGACTGTCCCAGGGATGCCCGCCCGACACCAACGCGATCAGCTTCGTCGACGGCGGCGTGTCGGAGGGATCCGCGAGCCAGCGGATCGTGCTGCCGTCGACCTCGGCCACCTTCGCGCCCAGGGGCTCGATGTCGGGGCCGGGGCCGAACAGGTGCCATGCCGTCGTCACCGACCCGGCCCCTTGTCGTCGTCCGGGCATCGCCGGCCGAACCAGGGATCGCGGTCAGGGGGCGTCCACGAGCCGCCCAGCCAGCCGTCCGCCTGCCGCAGGGCGCCAAGCAGGAACTGCTCCGGGGACTCGTTGTTTCCGGTCGGCGTCTCGCCGGTCCACAGCGTGTCCAGCGCCGCCTCGACGAGATTGCGGCCGGCACCGACGTCCACGACTCTGCCGCCCACCTCGCCGGCGTAGTTTCCGAGTTCGCGCGCGGCGTTCCGCAGGTCCGACGCCGGTGCCGACGCCCAGCCGCCGACCTCGGCCCACCATTCCGCGTTGTCCGGATCCGCACGCGCCTGCTGCCGGCAGTACTCGCCCCAGGAACCGAGCGCCGACGCCACCGCGTTCAGCGCCTCCTGCATCTGCCAGACCGCCGGGCGATCCGGAAACGCCACCGCGCGCGACATCAGGTTTTGGGCGAGATGCCCGAGTCCCGCCGACGAGGCTGCCGCTTTCCGTGTACCAGCCGGCGACCCAGAACCCCCACCCCGGCACGCCGCCGCCCTCGTGGTGACCCTCCCATCGCCACGGTTCGCCGTCGATGAGCACGCAGTATTTGCTGGCCGGCTGGCCGACGCGCGGCCGGGATCGTTCGCGGATCGCCCGCACAGGGGCGGACTTCGTCGATGTCGCGCTCCGTGGCCGCCAGGCGCTCGATCATCCGACACGCTCCGTCATCGTCCGAATCCGGTGCAAGGCCAAAAGCAGTCGATTCTTCATGCATGTTCTCCTCCTTCGGAGTCAATGAGGTGGGGTGGGCGAAACGCCCGGCCAGAACTTGCGGCCGAGGAACGTGCCGTCCGGCAGGCACTCGTTCAGCGCCGCCGCGAGCGCGGCCGCGTCGTCCAGGCCGGAAGTCGACAGCGCGCCGACGAGACCGCCGCCCTCCGTGTACCAGCCGGCGACCCAGAACCCCCACCCGGGCACGCCGCCGCCCTCGTGGTGACCCTCCCATCGCCACGGTTCGCCGTCGATGAGCACGCAGTAT
>JAPOXA010000096.1 GCA_026707325.1 Acidobacteriota bacterium
TGAAGACGGGCGCTGCTCTCGAACGGGAGATCAACGACCGGCTGGAAGCGATCCGCGGTCAGTAGGCGACGAGCGAACCAACCAGACGAAGCTGCGGGACCGGGAATGACGAGCAACCCGCCCCGCCGCTTCCTCGGATGGCAGATGGTCGGGCTCGGTTCGGTCTGCTACGGCTTCGGCATCTCGCCGATGTACTACAGCTGGGGCTTCTTCCTGCCCGAGATGCAGCAGGACCTCGGCTTGAACGACACCCAGTCGGGTCTGGTGTTCAGCGTCTTCAACTACCTCTACCATCTGCTCGGTCCCCTCGTCGGCATGGCGATGGGCAGGTACGGCATCCGCTCGGTCATGGGATTCGGCTCCGTCGTCGCGGTGCTGGCCTTCTGGCTGTTGAGCCGGGCGGATTCGTTTGTCGACTGCCTCCTTGCATACGGCGTCCTGGGCGGCGTCGCCATCGGTCTTTCGACGATCCTGCCTGCCCAGACTCTGGCCTCCAACTGGTTCGTGCGTTTCCGGTCGCGGGCGATCGGACTGGTGCTGGCCGGCGGCGCTGTCGTCGGCATCCCGGTGAACGCCTACTTCGCCCCAGGCATCCTGCGGGTGGCCGACTGGCGGGCCGGCTGGCTTGTGATCGCCGGAGTCTCCGCCGCGGTCGCGGTGATCGCGGTGCTCTTCGTTCGCGGCACCCCGGAAAAGGTCGGTCAGCAGCCGGATGGCGGCCCTGCACGGGGCGAGGCGGCCGGAGCAGCAGACGAAGAGGAGAGGTCGGGACCGTCAGGCCTTGGCGAGTGGACCGCGCCGCTGGCCATGCGCACCCACCAGTTCTATGTCCTCATTGCCCTGTCGATCGCCTACGGGGTGCCCTGGGGCATCATCACCGTCTACGGTCGCAAGCACCTGGAGGCCCTGGGCTTTACGACCGCCGTCGTAGGCGCGATCCTCGGCGTCCGCGTCGCGGTCAGCCTGCTGGGACGGCTGAGCGCCTTCGTCGGCGACTACATGTCGCCCCAACGCCTGCTCGGCATCGTGCTCCTGGTCGAGGGAGCCGGTTGCGCCGGCCTCGTGAATGCGAACACGGCGCTCGTCGCCTACGCGTCCGTCGTACTCGTCGGCCTCGGTTTCGGCTGCGCCTACGTCTGTATCCCGGTCGTGTACTCCTCCTTCTACGGGAGGCGCGCCTTCGGCACGATCATCGGTACCCGCTTCGCGATCACCGGCCTGATCGCGCCCGCCGCCCCCACCGTGGCGGGGATGCTCTCCGACTGGTCGGGCTCCCACGCCTTGACCTTCTGGATCATGGCGGCCACCTGCCTCCTGGGGGCACTGGTCGCCTTCGGCCTGCGTGCGCCCGTGCTGGGAGCACGGCCCATCGCACCGGTGGCCACCGGCTAGAACCTGCCGTCGGCGGAAACGGTGGTCTGCCAGCGGTGCTCGCCCCAGGTCAGCCTGAGCGAGCCGGGAGAGTCGCCCTCGGGCGGCTCGACATCGATCGTCAGGCTCGACTTTCCGCCCTCGACGACGGAGTGCTCTAGCGGAGTCGAGCCCAGGTTCTTCGCCGGGTCGTGCATCGTGCCCCAGATGTCGGGTTCGTGGTTCACGATCAGCGTCCACTGGCCATCGTCGTCCAGGCGGAGCCACAGGCTGTAGAGACCCGCGAAGCCCGGTGAGACGTTGCCGGCCGGCACCTCGAGTTCGCCGACGACAATGTCGGCTTCGGTGCGCAGCTTGATCGCCGCGAAGGTCTCGAACTCGAGCAACCCCTGTTCGTGCTCCACAAAGGACAACCAGTCGACGCCGAGGAGCGGAACCCTGCCGGCGTTGACCTCGACGGTGCCGCCGCCGATCTCGGCCCGGTCGATCGAACGGGTCGCGTTGACCAGCAGCGCGAAGGCGTTCGTCAAGCCCGAGGCGTCCAGCTTGCGACCCTCACCCTCCTTCGAGGGCTTCTCGATGACTTCGTCGGTTTCGGCGAACTGGCCCGACACCGGGGCCGCGGCCAGGAGAAGCAACAGGAGGGCGGCGACCTGAGTCAGCCGCCGCCCGCGCGAACCGACCATCGCCGCCTTCCTACTCCCCGCCGGTGCCTTGCACCGTCGCGAGGCCGAGCTCCAGCTTGATCGGGTCGACCGGCTCAATGGGCGCCCAGGCGACGAAGCCAAGCATCATCTCGTCGGTCGTGGCCGTGCCGTTGATCACGTTGTCCGCCGGGTCGAAACCGCGCTCCTCGCCGCGCTCGGGCGTGTTCTCGAACCACATCGAGACCTCGACCCGGGTACCGGCGGGGATCGTCTTCGGCTTCTTGTACTGGTACGTCGTCTGCCATTCCTGATCGTAGTTCGGCACGTCGAGCAGGACCTCGGTCGAGCCGTCCGGGTAGAAGGCGTCGTAGCGCACCGCGACCGACCGCAGGTGGGCGTGGGGCCACAGGGCCAGGATGTCCGTCTCCACCGGGAACACCCGCGCCGCGCCGACCTTCCAGCGCTCGTGGCCGGGCGGGATCTCGAAGGTCAGGTTGCCGATCGAGTCGAACTTGACCTCGCGCAGCTCGCTCTCCGGCGCGTCGGCGAAGACGAAGCCGATCTCGGAGCGGTCGTGGAAGCCGCTGCCCTCGCCGGCCTCCTTGTTGTAGTGCATGGAGAACTCGATCGTCGACCCGGGCTCCAGCTTCATCGCGTAGCCGGGCTCCATCAGGTGGCTTTCCGCGCCGAGGGCGATGCAGCCCAGCGAGCTGTCGCTGAACTTGCCGAGGGCCGTCGCGCCGCCCGGGGGCCGGATGCTGGCGCACATGTGATGGACGTCGCTGCCGCCGACCTTGAACTCGACGCCGCGCACCCAGACCGGTTCGGGGAGCATCTCTTCCGTGAGCTCCGTCTCGAAGTTGATGTTGATGTCGGCGATGTCGTCGGCCACCCAGTAGTTCTCCGGCATCTGAACGACGAGGTCCGGACGCCCGAGCGACCAGCCGCCCGAGCCCTCCTCGACGAACTTCTTCGCTGCCGGCGCATCGGCCGCATCGCCGGCAGGCGAGCCGCCGCGCACCCATGCCACAACCGTCTCGATCTCGTCGTCCGACATCACCCGCTCATTGTGGAAGTGCCCGCGGGTCGCCTCGTTGGCGAACCAGGGCGGCATCGAGCGGTTCTCGACCGCCCGCGCGATGGATCGCGCCCAGGGGCGGGTCTGCTGGTACGTCATCAGGGGCATCGGCGCGATCATGCCGCCGATGTTCTCGCCCTCGCCCTCGGGCCGGTGGCAGGTCTGGCAGTTCTCCTGGAGAACCGGCAGCACGTCCGCGTAGAAGGTGGGCGTGTCCGAATCGGCCGCCAGAGCGAGGCTCGGAAGCGCTACGGCTGCCGCGATCAGGATGAGGACGGTTCGAGAGGTCGCTGCCTTCATGCTTCGTGCTCCCGGTACTGCGGACCGATACGTCCCGCTGTCGATGGCCGCGGACCCGCTTGCCGCCGCGGTTCCTTGCTTGGTGCCCAGTAAGTGTACCCGAACGGGCGTGGCGCACTGAGGCGCGTGGCAGACTGAAATCGCGAGGGAACGGCGCACGGGCCACTGAAGTCGGAGGTCACCTTCAAGAGGCGGCCTGTATACTGCCGGCGGCCTCCGGAGCCTCCTGCTTCTTCTCCCCGAGCACCCGACCCGATCATGCGCAAGTGTCTGATTCCGCTCACGCTGAGCGCGACCGTCGGCATGTCGCCCGCGCTTGCGCAAGGCGACGAGGAGAACGTCCCCCAGGAGCCGGCGACGCTCGGACAGGCCATCCGCGACGCCGACGTCTCGGTCGGACTTCGTTACCGCGTCGAGCAATCCGACGACGACGCCTTCGACGACGCGGCGCTCGCTTCGACCCTGCGCACGAGCCTCAAGCTGCAGACCAAGGCGTTTCGCGGCTTCTCCTTCCTGCTCGAGGCGGAGGAGGTGACGCCGGTCGGCAACGACAGCACGTACCGCAACCTGGGCTACGGCGGACTCGACAACGGCGTACGCGATCGACCGGTCATAGCCGACCCGGCGCTGACCGCGATCAACCAGGCCGCGGCGAAGCTGGAGCGGGGGCCGGTCGCGTTCACGCTCGGCCGGACGGAACTCCTGATCGGCGACCAGCGCTTCGTCGGCGCGGTCGGCTGGCGCCAGCATCACCAGGCCTTCGACGCGGCCGCCCTCGACGCGGAGCTCGCGGCCGACTGGACGCTCCGCTACGCCTTCCTCGACCGCGCTCACCGGATCACCGGCGCCGAGGAGGCGATGGGCTCCCATGTGCTCTACGTGTCCGGCCCGGCGGGTCCGGGCACACTGGCGCTGTTCGGCTACCTGCTCGACTACGAGCGGCCCGGCGCCGCGACCAACTCGACATCCAACTGGGGCGCCAGCTACAACGGCTCGCGCGACGCCGGCGCGGCCTCCGTTCTCTGGGAACTCCAGTACGCCGTGCAGTCGGACTGGGCGGACCACCCCGGCAGCGTCGACCTCGACTACCAGAAGACCGGGGTCGGCTTCACGCGCGGCGACATCAGCATGCGCGCGGTGCGCGAGGCGCTCGACGGCGACGGCACGTACGGCTTCCGCACGCCGCTCGCGACCCTGCACGGCTTCAACGGCTGGACCGACAAGTTCCTCGGAACGCCCGCGAACGGCCTGGTCGACGTCTACCTGCGCCTGGATCACAACCTGGACACCTGGAACTGGACGGTTCGCTGGCACCAGTTCCGGTCCGCGGTCGGCAGCATGGACTACGGCACCGAGATCGACGCGATGGCGGTCTGGAACACGCCGTGGGCCCAGGACTTCGGCATCAAGCTGGCGCAGTACGACGCGGACGGGTTCGGCACCGACACCTTCAAGGTCTGGGTGTGGACGTCCTGGAACGTCAGCCTGCGATCCGCAGGCGGCCGCTGACGTCGACCGAGGCCTCTGCCCCTTCCGGCACGGCCTTCCAGTCCGCGGGCGGGAGCACGACCACGGGCGGCGACTGCTCGTAGAGTTCCCGCGCCACTGCGGCGCCCAGCGCCAGAATGCCGTCGACTTCTCTCAGCACGATGGCGGCCGGCGCCGCTCCAAGCCGCACGCCTTCCAGCAGAATCGAGCTGGAACTGCTCGAGCCGCGTCCGTAGGGCATCACGAGGATGCGTCCCGAAACGCTGTCGCCGCAGTTCGGATGCCGCCGGTCAATGATGCGCCCGGTCGGCGGATCGACACCGCCCCAGAACGACAGCGGATCTTCCAGGCGCAGAACCGATCCCGCGCCGTTGCCGGCAACAAGCACCAGGCTACGCATCTCGACCTCGTTCACGGCCACAGCTCCCGGTCGCGCCTCAGGCGGCCTGCATGAGCCGAATCCACGCAATCGGACAGACTGCCGAAGACGACGTCGAAGCCGACGTTGCCGGGAGCGTAATGCGAGAACTTGCCGGAGTTCGTCATCAGGATCCCGCCGGCAGGCGTGCGCAGAATCGGCGCCACGACAACGCAGGTGTCGACCACCACGCGGACGCCAATACCGCGCAACTGTTCCAGTTCGCCTCTGGCCTCCAGCCATTCGAGCGCCTGACGGTTCGTGCAGACCACGAACTCGACACTCGAAGCCGGAGGCCTGCGCTCAACCAGCGGCAGCAGCTCAGCGAACTCCCGCGGCGAGAAGTGGGGGCTGCCAAGCGCAACGACGTTGATCCGCACGTCCGCCTCACACTCGGTGCCCGCTCCTTCCTGCGTAGCCGCCACGGTGGACAGGCTGTCCAGTCCGGCACGCAGATCGTCCACCGTGACCTCGATCCACTCCTCCGCCTCTCCACCTCCCAGCGCCGCCTCGAGTGTCGGCGCTTCGGGCGTCAGGCCCACGGCGTGAAACAGAGCCACAGCACCCGACGATGCCGCCGCCGCCCCCAGCGCCTTGAGTCCGTCCTCGTCGGCATCCGTTAGACCGAGCAGAACCGGCACTCGACTACCGCAACGCTCCCCCACCAGATAGCCAATCGCGGGCAGCAGCCAGGTGGCTGAAGTCAGAGATCGAGGCAGCCCACGGAAGTCGAAAACGACCTGGCCACGCCGGTTCTCCTCCAGGTGCAATCCCACCGCCGGCGCCCGTCCGGTGATCGCCGCGCAGATGTCGATGAAGTCGCCGTAGCGGTGAGTGCGCGCACCGAGCACCGAGTTCGCGAACACGATCGCGTTGCTCTCGGCCCAGGCCACCTGCTGCCCGAACGCCGGCCGCGGCGTCGTCTGGTAGGGCGCGCATGTCCAGATCGTCCGGCAGCCCATCTCCTCGTAGCACTCCATCAGCCGCAGCGCCTTCGCCCGGCGTTCCGCCGTACCCGCGAACTCCTCCGGGTGCAGCAGGTCGAGGCCGCCGACGTTCAACGTCGTCGGCACGTTGACGCGCGCCCCGCCCGCAACCAGAAGTTCCGCGAAGTCGACCCCGGAGTCACCGTGGTAGAGGCAACCGTCGATGTGGGCGCCCTCGATATCCAGCAGACGTTCGGCGCCGTAGACCCCCGCCATCGTGATCAGGATGCGCATCGCGACCGCCGCGGCTTTACCGCAGTCGCCGGCAAGCATGGCCCGGTCGTGGTCGGTCAACTCGACCGTCTCGGGCGTGGTCGCGGCGGCCATGGGCAGTCAGTGTAACCAGGAGCCGGCGCCGCAGAACGCAGCGGAGCGAGTGACGCGGCGCGGGTTCCTGGTGAGGTGGGGGCTGGGGCCAAACATGGAACCTGCGACAGGTTTGGCGGCTCTGTGGGTACACTCGCGCCCTTCCAGGAAACCCGAGCAAGGCAACAACGAGGAAACCAGGGCGCCGGCCTCTTCCGGCGCCCGCGGAGAGGCCCGCATGGCGACCGACGCAGCACTGCAGGAACGACTCATGGCCGCCGCTCCCTACGGCATGGGCGTCGCGGTGCACGCGGAGGTGGCTCCCGAGCGAATGGCCGTCCTGTCGAAGTTCGGCGGCCGGACGCTCGGCGAGCTGAACGCCAACGCCAATCGCCTGGCCCGGGTGCTGCGGGCGCACGGCGTCGGTCCCGACGTCGGTGTCGCCCTGCTGTGCCGGAACCGGCCGGAGTTCATCGAAACGGTCGTCGCCTGCCAGCGCTCCGGCGGACGCATGACGCCGATCAACTGGCACCTCTCGCCACCCGAGGTCGCCTACATCGTCGACAACTGCGAGGCGGTCGTGTTGATCGCCGATGAGGCCTTCGCGGCGGCCGTCGCCGCGGCTCAGACCGCGTCGAGCCACTTGCAGCTGACTCTCGCCGTCGGCGGCGAGATCGAGGGCGCCGCGTCCTACGACGCGGCGCTCGCAGCCGAGGACGGCTCGAACATCGAGGACCCGGTTCTCGGCGCACCGATGCTCTACACGTCCGGCACCACCGGCCACCCCAAGGGCGTCTACCGCAAGGCCGATCCGACGCCGACGCCGTTCCTGCTGGCGGTTCGCGAGTCGGGCGACTTCGAGCCGGACACGGACTGCTCGCTCGTCACCGGGCCGCTCTACCATGCCGCTCCGCTGGGTCTCAACCTGGCGATGCCCATGGGTGCGGGCGTCGGCTCCGTGCTCATGGACAGATGGGACGCCGAGGAAACGCTCGCCCTGATCGACAGGCACCGGGTGACTCACACCCACATGGTGGCGACCATGTTTCACCGCATGCTGGCGCTGCCGCCGGAGATCCGCGAACGCTACGACGTCTCCTCCATGCGCTGGCTCTGCCACGGCGCCGCTCCGACCCCGGTCCACGTCAAGCACAAGATCATCGACTGGTTCGGCCCGGTCGTCTGGGAGTACTACGCCGCCACCGAAGGCGGCACGTTCTGGGTCGACTCGAAGGAGTGGCTCGAGAAGCCCGGCAGCGTCGGCCGCACCGTCGAGGGAACGAAATACAAGGTGCTCGACGACGACGGCGAGCCAGTGCCGAGCGGAACCACCGGCACGGTCTACTTCGAGGCCGCCGAGAACCGCTTCGTGTACTTCAAGGCGCCCGACAAGACCGCCTCCGCCTACCGGGACGACTTCTTCACGATGGGCGACATGGGCTACGTCGACGAGGACGGCTACCTGTTCCTCACCGGCCGGTCGGCCGAGACGATCATCGCCGGCGGCGTGAACATCTATCCCCAGGAGATCGACGACGTGTTGCAACAGCACCCCGCGGTGTACGAGGTCTGCACCGTCGGCGTACCCCACGAGGAGTGGGGCGAGAGCGTCAAGTCCGTCGTCGAGGTCGACGAGGGCTTCGAGGCGGGCAAGGACCTCGCAGAGGAACTTCTGGCCTGGTGCCGGGAGAACCTTCCCGACTTCAAGCGCCCCCGCTCGATCGACTTCGCGACCGACCTTCCGCGCATGCCCACCGGCAAGATCCAGCGCGGCCTGGTCCGGGCGCCGTACTGGAAGGGCCGCGAGCGGCAGATCTGAGAGCCGGGCTTACCCAAACTACATCCCGAGGCAACCATGAAAGCAGTTGTATGCAGCGCGTTCGGCCCCCCGGAGAACCTGACGATCGAGGAGCTTCCCGATCCGGCCCCGGGACCGGGCGAGGTCGTCGTCGACATCCGCGCGGCGGCGATCACCTGGCCCGACACGCTGATCATCGAGAACCGGTACCAGTTCCGGGGAGAGCCGCCCTTCGTCGTCGGCGGTGAAGTGGGCGGCAAGGTCGCCGCGGTCGGCCCGGACGTCGATGATCTTGCGGTCGGGGACGACGTGGTCGGCGGCGGCGGAACGGGCGGCTTCGCCGAGCAGGTGCTGCTCAAGGCGTCTCAGGTGCGCAAGCTGCCGCCGGGGCTCGGCCACGCGGAGGCCACGGGATACGGCTACGCCTACGGCACGGGCCACTACGCCCTGAAGTACCGGGGCAATCTCAAGCCGGGCGAGACGCTCCTCGTGCTGGGCGCCGCCGGCGGCGTCGGCCTCGCCGCCCTGGAGCTGGGCAAGGTGATGGGTGCCCGCGTGATCGCCGCCGCTTCGAGCGAGGAGAAGCTGGCGCTCTGCCGCGAACGAGGCGCCGACGAGACGATCAACTACGCCGCGGAGGACCTGAAGAACCGCGCCAAGGAGCTGACGGAAGGCAAGGGCGTCGACCTCGTCTACGACGCCGTCGGCGGTGACTACGCCGAGGCCGCGCTCCGCGCCACGAACTGGCGCGGCCGGTTCCTCGTCATCGGCTTCACCGCCGGGATACCGCGCATGCCGCTCAACCTCACCCTGCTCAAGGGCTGCGACATCGTCGGCGTGTTCTGGGGCGCTTCCAGGATGCGCGAGCCGGAGATCTTCGAGGCGACGAGGGTCGAGACGGAGGCGCTCGCCGCCGAGGGCAAGATCCAGCCTTGGATCTCGCGCCGCTATCCGCTGGAAGAGGTGCCGCAGGCGCTACGGGACATGATGGACCGCAAGATCATCGGCAAGATGGTCATGCAACGCTCCTAGAGGAGGTCGGGAATGAAGTTCGGCGCACAGGTCACCGTCTATCGCAACACCTGGGACAGCGTTCGGGAGGTGGCCGAGCTGCTCGACCAGGGCCCCTGGGACAGCATCTGGTACGCGGATCACTACCTGCCGCCGCCTGGAGTCAAGGAAGAGGAGCACCTGACGGCACAGGAGGCCTTCACCGTCGCCGCCGCCACCGCGAGCATCACGAAGAACCTGAAGATCGGCCACCTGGTGCTCGGCAACACGTACCGGAATCCCGGCCTGGTCGCGAAGATGGCCGGCACCCTGGACCACATCTCCCACGGCCGCTTCGTGCTCGGCATCGGCGCCGCCTGGTTCAAGCGCGAGCACGAGGCATACGGCTGGACGTTCCCGTCGATGAAGGAGCGGCAGGACCGCTTCGAGGAGGCGGTCGAGCTGATCCGGGCCCTGTTCCGCTCGAACGAACCGGTCGATTTCAGGGGCGAGTACTACGACCTCGACTCCGCGCCTCTCTCCCCCGGTTGTTATGGAGACCCGATCCCCATCCTGATCGGCGGCACCGGTGAGAAGCGGACGCTGCGTACGCTGGCCCGCCATGGCGACGTGATGAACCTCGACGGCTGGGCCCGCGGTCCGATGACCCGGGAGTACTTCCAGCACAAGGTCTCCGTCGTCAACCGGCACTGCGAGGAAGCCGGCCGCGACCCGAGCGAGATCCGCCACACGGTGCTGATGCCGACCTTCGTGACGGACGACGAAGCGGCCGCCAGGCGTTTCGTCGAGGCGCGCAGCCTGGGCGAAGGCACCGCGGCCGGCTCGAAGAGCTACGTCATCGACCGGATCGGCGAGATGATCGACGCCGGCGCCCACGAGATCATGATCGGCGGCATCCCGACCCAGAAGCTCGACCACTACCAGATGGTCGCGGAAGAGATCATTCCCGCCTTCGACTGAGGCGGATGTCCGGCAGGGCTCAGTCGGCAATGGCGGCGCCCGCGGCCGCCCTCATGGCCGCTGGGCTCGCTCTGCCCGGGGTCCTGTCGGCTCAAAACCGCGACACGGACTGGCCGACGATCACCGGCGGCAACGACGCCCGCCGCTACGCCGCGCTCGACCAGATCGACGCCTCGAACTTCGCAAGGCTCGAACCGGTCTGGCGCTGGCGGCTGCCGGACAACGACCTGATGGCGAACGATCCGCGTTTCGAAGACGCGTCGATGAAGCAGCGCTCGCACGTGACGACGCCGATCAAGGTCGGCGGCCGGCTCTACGTCGTCACGGGTTACGGCATCGCCGCCGCCGTCGACCCGGCCACGGGCGTCACCGTCTGGCAGCACGATCCGCAGAGCTATGGCCACGGCCGGCCGACGAACCACGGCTTCACCCACAAGGGGCCCAGCTTCTGGCGCGACCCGGAGCGCCCGGACGCTCCCGGCCGTCTGATCTACGCCAGCACGGACGCCATCCTGCGCGCCGTATACGCCGACGAGGGCACGCCGGTGCGCTCCTTCGGAAACCACGGCGGCGTCGATCTTGTGACCGGCCTGCACCGGGCGGTCGAACGCCGCAAGTACACGGTCAGCTCGCCGGTGACCATCTGCCGCGATGTCGCGATCGGCGGTTCGTCCATCTCGGACGGACCGCTCGGGCCGGACGACGGGCCACCGGGCGACGTGCGCGGCTTCGACGTGCGCACGGGGCGGCAACTCTGGACCTTCCATACCGTGCCCCAGGAGGGCGAGCACGGGACGGACACCTGGGAGGACGAGTCGTGGCGGATCACCGGCGGCGCGAACGTCTGGGGCCTGATGAGCGCCGACGAGGAGCTCGGCCTCGCCTACCTGCCGACCAGCACGCCGACCAACGACTGGTACGGCGGCCACCGTCGCGGCGACAACCTGTACGCCGAGAGCCTGGTCGCGGTCGACTGCGAGACGGGCGAGCGCCGCTGGCACTTCCAGGCCATCCACCACGGCCTCTGGGACTACGACTTCGCCGCACCGGCCGTGCTGGGCGACCTCGTCGTCGACGGTCGCACCGTCAAGGCAGCGATGCTGCCCAGCAAGCAGGCCTTCCTCTACGTCTTCGACCGGGAGACCGGGGAACCCGTCTGGCCGATCGAGGAACGGCAGGTCCCCCAGACGGGCATCCCCGGCGAGCAGACCTCGGCAACCCAGCCCTTCCCCACGAAACCGCCGCCGTTCGACCGCCAGGGCATGCAGCTCGCCGACGTGATCGACTTCACGCCCGAGGTCCGCGCCGAGGCGGAACGCATCCTGACCTCGCACCAGTACGGGCCGATGTACACGCCGCCCAGCGAGCGCGGCACCGTCGCCATGCCCGGCTTCGAGGGCGGCGCGAGCTGGCCCGGCGGCGCCTTCGACCCGGACACCGGCACGCTCTACGTGCCGTCCTTCACGGCGCCGATCCTGATCACGCTGCGGCGGCCCGACCCGAACCGCTCGTCCTTCGACTTCGTGGCGAGAGTGTCGGCGTTTCACGGCCCGTTCGACCTGCCGATCTCGAAGCCGCCTTACTCGCGAGTCACCGCCTACGACATGAGCCGCGGCGACATCGCCTGGCAGACTCCGCTCGGCGACGGGCCGCGTCGCCACCCGAAACTGGCCGCCCTCGACCTGCCGCTCCTGGGCTCGGGCGTCCGCGGCCACGCCCTCGTCACGAAGACGCTCCTGATCGTCAGCTCAGGCCACTCGCGCTCGTTCCGCCTCCAGGAGGCGCAGGCGGAGCGGGAGTGGAACGAACAGCCCGAGGACGTCACCGGCGGCCTCGCCTGGACCAATCCGCGGTCGGCGGCGCGCGAAGACTGGCGCTACACCGTGCCGGCTGTCCGCGCCTTCGACAAGGCGACCGGCGAGCTGATCGCCGAGGTCGAATTGCCGGCCCACTCCGACGGCAGCCCGATCACCTACCTGCACCGTGGTGTGCAGTACCTCGTCGTCTCCATCGGCGGCCGCGGAGAGCCGTTCGAACTGATCGCGTACCGGTTGCCCGGGTAGTCCGACTGCCGAATGCCGGTGCGCCGACAACGATCTCGTAACTACTCAGCCGGCCAGGGGGTCCCCAGGTCCTCCTCCGGCACCGGCCGCATCCCCAGGTTGACGAACTTCTGCAGCCGCTTCCCCTCGTAGGTCTCGGTCGTGTAGATGTTGCCCTTGGAGTCGGTCGCGATGCTGTGGACGGCGAAGAACTGGCCGGGTTGGCGGCCGCCGTCGCCGAAGGCGTAGAGCACCTCCATGCTGGCGCGCTCGATCACGTAGACCTTCATGTTCTGGCCGTCGGCGAGGTAGAGGAACTTCTGCTCCTCGTCGGGCGAGAAGGCAACGTCCCAGGTCGAGCCCTGGGAGAGCGTTTCGGGTGCGATGAACGCCTCGTTCACGAAGGTGCCGTCGGCCTGGAAGACCTGGATGCGGTCGGCGGCGCGGTCGCAGACGTAGAGCAGGCCGTCGGCGGAGATGTCGGCGCAGTGGACCGGACCGCGGAACTGGGGCGCAGGCGGATCCCCGGGCGCGTACTGGCCCAGGTCCAGCTCGTCGTCCGGCGCCTCGCCGTAGGCGCCCCAGTAGCGCTTGAACTCGCCGGTGTCGGCATCGATCACGACGACCCGGCGGTTGAAGTAGCCGTCGGCGACGTAGATCTCGTTCGCCTCCGGGTCGACCGACAGCTTCGCCACGCTGCCGAAGTTCTCCATGTCGTGGCTGTTGCGCACCCGCCGCGGTTCGTCCTCGCCGGCATCTTCGTTGATGCGGGCGTTCGCCTTCCCCACCTGCATCAGGAACTGGCCGTCCCGGGTGAACTTGACCACGTGGGAATCGCCGCCGCCGTTGCCGCCGATCCACACGTTGTCCATGTGGTCGACAAGAATGCCGTGGTTCGATGCCGGCCACTCGAACTCGCCGTTCTCGCTGGGACCTCCCCAGTGTCCGACCAGGTTGCCGCCCGGATCGAATTCCAGCACCGGCGGCGCCGGGACGCAGCACTCGGAGAGCGGCGGATCCTGCGCGGCGCCGATCTCGTTGTTCGCACCGAAGGCGCCCGGCGTGTTCCGATGAACGATCCAGACGTGGTCGCGGGAGTCGACCGTAACGCCGATCGCCGGGCCCAGGATCCAGTGGTTCGGCAGCGGCTGCGGCCAGAAGGGATCGACCTCGAAGCGTGGCGCCATCGCTCCGTCGCCGGCCGCCTCGTCGCCGCCGTCGTAGCCGCCCCCGTCGCAGGCGGCGAGCAGAAACAGGGAGGCCGCCGCGCAAGTCAGAACACAGGTCGAACGGTTCAGTTTCATCGGCGGCCTTCCTCGTGGTTAGTCCGTCATCTTCCGCGGTTCTGCCGCGAGTCTGCTCGCTGCCAAGGCGGAAAGGTCAGTGTACAACGGGCTCACTGGGGGCGCCGGCGTGCCATCCGTGCATCCGATGACGGACGCACGGACTGGTTCGCGGGTGACGCGGGCCGCGTCACCCGGGTTCCCGCCGGCACTCTGGGCGGCGCGGCGGTTAGCATTCGCCGCCTGAACCGCCTCCGTACCAACGCGCGTCTCCCACTTCACTTCGGCGGCGCCCTCCTCGCCGCGGCCCCACTGCTCCTCGCCGGCGAGCCCGCGGCCGCCCACGAGGTGCCCGGCAGCGTCACGGTCCAGGTGCTGGTCAAGCAGCAGGACGACCGGCTCCAGGTGCTCGTGCGCACGCCGCTCGAAGCGATGCAGGAGATGCAGTTCCCGGTCGACTACCGGGGCATCCTGGACCTCGAGGAGCTACGCGCCAGCGTCCTGCTCGCGGAAGCCGCCAACCGCTGGATCACGCCCAACCTCGACCTGTACGCCGGCCGCGACCAGTTGCCGCCGACGACCGTTCAGGCGGTCCGGCTGTCGATCCCGTCCGATCGCTCCTTCGCCGACTTCGACCGCGCCCTGGCCCACATCCGCGGGCCACCCCTGCCGGCGACAACGCAGCTCGTCTGGCGACAGGCGCTGCTCGACGTCCACCTGGAAACGTGGCTCGGCGCTCATGGCGCCAGCGAACGACCCCGGTTCTCGATCGACCCCCGTTTCGGTCGCCTGGGCCTGCAGGTGCTCACGGTCATTCGCTACGAGTCGTCCGACGGCGATGCGCGAGCGCTTCAGCTCGCCGCTGAACCCGGCAGGGTCCGCCTCGACCCGAACTGGGCGCAGGCCTCGATCCACTTCATCGCGATGGGCTTCGAACACATCCTGAGCGGCCTCGATCACCTGCTCTTCCTGGTCTGCCTGGTGACGCCGCTACGCCGCCTGCGCCAGCTCGTGCTCGTCGTCACCTCGTTCACGGTGGCCCATTCGATCACCCTGATCGCCTCCGCCGCAGGACTCGCGCCGCGCGCGCTGTGGTTCCCCACCCTGGTCGAGGTCCTGATCGCGCTCTCGATCGTCTACATGGCGTTCGAGAACATCCTCGGAGTCGGCCAGGACCGCCGCTGGACCGCCGCCTTCGGCTTCGGCCTCGTCCACGGCTTCGGCTTCTCGTTCGCGCTGAGCGAATCGCTCCAGTTCGCGGGCTCGCATCTCGTCACCTCCCTGCTCGCCTTCAACGTCGGCGTGGAGCTCGGCCAGCTCCTCGTCCTGCTGCTCCTGATTCCGCTGCTCGACCTAGTCTTCCGCCGCCTCCCCAACGAACGACTCGGAACCATCCTCATCTCCGCCCTGATCGTCCACACCGCCTGGCACTGGACCGGCGACCGGGGTTCCGACCTCCTGCAGTACCGCCCCCTGGCGCCGCTGCTGGATACCGTCCCTCAGGGCGTTCTGCCATGGGTTCTGGTGATTGCAGCGGCCGCGGTTCCCACCGGCCAGTCGTTGCGTCGACGACGATCGCCAAGCCCCGCGGTCGAGTCGCGATCCGCTCGGGAATCGGGCAACGACAGCGCATAGGCACGCTCCGGAACCGCGCTTCGCGCGGGTTGCCGGCCAGCACCCTGTTGGCGCGTCCCCGCGCCACCAGGGTCCCAGTCTGTGCGCCCGTCAGCGGGCGCACAGATGACAGGCCGGCGCACCGGCGACCGAGCTGCGCGATGACGTCGTCGAACCAACGCTTCACCGGAACCGATCATTTTGGACAAACCGTCTATTTCGTACTAGTCTCGGTATCGCGAAGGAGGTGTCACCGTGCGAACCGTCAGCGCAACCGAAGCAAAGCAGAGATTCGCGGCGATCCTCGACGCCGCTCAGCATGAGCCCATCATGGTTCGGCGGCAGAAGCGCGAAGTGGCCGTGGTTCTGTCCCCGCGAGACTACGAGCGGCTGCGGGCGCTGAACCTGCGGGAGCTCGACGAGTATTGCCAGCGCATCGGAGCCCAGGCTGCCGAGCGAGGGCTGACCGAAGAGAAACTCGCCGAGATCCTGGACGATGGCGACAACGAAACGGATCGTCGTTGACACGAACCTCCTCGTCAGCCGGCTGCTGCTCCCCGACTCGGTTCCGAGCCAGGCCGTGCGGAGGGCGCAGCGGGAAGGAGTGGTCCTCGCTTCCCGAGCAACACTCGACGAGCTGTCGGACGTTCTGAGCCGACCGAAACTCGACCGCTACGTCAGCGTCGACCAACGCCGGAAGTACGTTCGCCGGCTCCTGGGGACCGTCGAGATGGTGACGATCCGGCACGTCGTGCGAGCCTGCCGGGATGCCGGCGACGACAGGTTTCTTGAGTTGGCCCTGAGCGGGGACGCGGCCCTGATTCTGACGGGAGACGCGGATCTCCTGGAGTTGAACCCGTTTCGCGGCATCGCCATCCGGACCGCGAGCGACTACGTGCTGGCCGACTGAGGCTTGCCCACCGCGGGGGCGCTAGGATTCTCCGCGCCAATGGGCACAGACGAGAAACACGGTTCCGCACCGGACAAGACCCTGAGCCCGCCCCCGCGCGGCCGGGGCCAGTTTCAACTCTTCCGTACGCCCCGTCCACGCAACGAGTGGGTCGGCGGCTTCATCTCTTTCCCCTGGGAGGCCGCGGACTACCTGAACCCGCCCAGAGTGGCGATTTGGCTGGAACTCCCCGAGGGCCTCGTTGTCGGCACCGAGGTCGAATCGACCGAGGGCGACGCGCTCATCGACGCGCTGCGCGCGGCGCTGACCGAGCCCCTGGCCGGTCCGCCGAGACGACCGGACGCGCTTCGCGTCGCGGACGACCGGATGGCCGATGCGGTCCGATTCGCGCTCACCGGCGAGATCCCGGTCGTGACCGGCGCGACTCCCGAGATCGAGGACTTCGAGGAACGCCTGCGCAATGAACTGGAGGAACTCGGCGACCACGCGCCCAGCCACTTCGACGGCGGAGTGTCCGCGGAATCGTTCGAGAGGCTCTTCAGAACGACGAGCGAACTGTTCACCGCCGAGCCGTGGTCGATCGTGGACGACGTCGAAGTGCTTCAGGTCGACATCCCGTCGCTCAACGTCGAGGGCGCGTGCGTTTCCATCTGCGGGGCCAGCAGCGACATCAAGGGTCTCATGGTCCTTCCCTCGTACGACGAATTCGATCGTCACTACGAGGCGGCGCTGGACTTCGACGAACGGCGGCCCAACGCCGGGATGTTCGTGGAGATGATCCTGGTCGGATTCCATCCCGAAGCGGACGTACCGTCCTCCATGCTGGCCGAGGTGCGCGAACACGGCTGGCCTTTGGCGGGGACGGACGTCTACCCCCTCGTATCGTGCCTCGACGAGGAGGGCTTTCCACGCGAGGCGACGGAACGGGACATAGCCGTCATCGCCGCGACGGCGCACGCCATCGCGGAGATCTTCAACCGGCACTGGGATCTCTTCGAATCGCAAGGACTCCCCCGGTTCACCAGGAGCTACCGCGACGAGGCGGGACACCGCGTCGAGGTCACGGTTCCGCATCCGGTGCTCGGCGCCGAACTGGAGGACGAACCGTTCGACGAGTTCGCCCCGCCGATACCGACGGCGGCGCCCTTCCGGCCGCGCGCCGCGCGCAACGCGCCCTGCCCCTGCGGAAGCGGCCGCAAGTACAAGAAGTGTCACCTCCGGCCGGACGAAGAAGAGCACGCCGAGGTCGCCCGCGCCACCGCGATGCATGTCCTCGACAACGCTCTGATCCGCCGTCTCATCAAGTTCGCTCTGTCCCGGTTCGAGAAGGAGTGGCGCATCTTCCAGAACGACTTCGCCCGACTGACCGAGGCCAGTGAGACCCAATTCGCCTGGCCCTGGGCGGTCTACGGCTTTGAAGTACGAGGCAGTACGGTTGCCGAGATCTACCGCGACGCCCACCCGGACCGCTGCTCCAAAGCCGAACATCGCTGGATGGACGCCCAACGGTCGGCCTGGATGTCGGTGTGGGAAGTCGAGGCCGTGGAACCCGGAAGTGCCATCGCGCTGGTCGACCTGCTCTCGGGAGAGCGCCGGACGGTCCGGGAGGTACACGGCTCGCGGCACGTCGTGAAGCGCCAGGCTCTGCTGGCCCGCGTCGTGGACCACGAGGGCCTCTCGCTCATGTGCGGACCTCACCCCGTGACCCTTTCGCCCCGAGCTGCCGACGAGGTCGTGGAGAGAACACGGCGCCGACTCCGCCGCAAGAGCGCGGCGCCCGTGGAACGCCTGCGGGACCCGAGGATCGGCCGCTACCTCATCCGTCGCTGGGAAGAGATCGTCGAAGAGGCATCCTCGGCGCCCGACGACGGCCAAGGCGGCAGCCCCGCGGACCGGTGGCCGGAGGGCCTTCGCAACACGGACGACGATGCCTTGCTGTTCACCGTGGACCGCTTCGACGTCGAGCCAAGGGAAGCGGCCGAGGCGCGGCGCCGGGTCGACGCCCTGGAGGGGGCGCGTACCGATCCCTCTGGAGAGGTCCCGTCGTGGGCGATCCTGCGGCCGGACGACCCCGACCAGCCCTCGGGCAGAGCCACGCTGATCGGCCGCGTCGAAGTCGGCGACGACGCCATGCGGGCCGAAACGAACTCCGTGAACCGCGCCGACGCCCTGCGCGAGCGGATCGAGGCCGCCTGCGGGCCGCTGGTCCGTCATCGCATCCGCGAGCACACCGACCCGCTGGCCCTGGCGCGGGAAGCGAACGCCCGTCCACCGGAAGTGCCCTCACCCGAAGAAGCCGAGTTGGCGGCCAGTGTGAAGACGCGGCATTACGCCGACTGGGCGGACCATCCGCTGCCGGCGCTGGGCGGCCGGACGCCGCGGGGTTGCATGGAGACCGAGACCGGGCGGGCCGACGTCGACCGACTGCTCAAGGACATGGAGTACATGGAAGAGCTCGCTCCCGGACCGTCGTTCGACTTCTCGGTCGTGCGGCGCGAACTCGGACTCGAAGCCGATTGAGCCGGACCAGGAGGGCGGACGGTCGCTCCCTCGGAGTTCGCGTCCTCGCCGCTCGATCAGGCGATCTTCCGAGGAGTGCCCACGTTCGTGGCGACGATGGCGGCACCTAGTGGACTGTAACTTGGATTCAGGCACTGAGTCTTCGTGCGGGGTCCGCGTA
>JAPOXA010000112.1 GCA_026707325.1 Acidobacteriota bacterium
CCGAAGCCCATGTCGAACAGGAAGATGATGAAGCCGGCCACGAAGCCGAAGAGCAGGGTGAACGTGCCGGCTTGACGCGTTCTGCGCCGCCAGAAGACGCCCCATAGGAGCACCGTCGCGATCGGAGGCGCAATGAACTGCGCCGGCAGCTTGTTGATCGCCTCGAAGATGGAGCCGAACCGCTCGCCCTGGGTGGACCAGGCGATCGCGACGCTCATAACGACGACCGAGCTGACGCGCCCGATGCGCACCTGCGACGTTTCCGACAGGCCGGGCCGGAAGTGCTTGGCGATGTCGACGGCGACGAGCGTCCCCGTGCTGTTCACCGCGGCCGCGATCGTGCTCATCAGCGCCGCGAGCAGCGCCGCCGCCATGATGCCGATGAGCCCGGTCGGCAGCAGCTCGGTGATCAGCGTCGGCAGGGCGTCCGTCGGCTCGGTGATGATGTCCTTGAACAGCACGTAGGCGAACACGCCCGGCAGGACCATGAAGAGCGGCGGCAGGAACTTGAGCAGGGAGGCGAAGAGCGCGCCGTGCTGCGCGTCGCGCAGGGTTCCGGCGCCCAGAACCCGCTGAACGATCGTCTGGTCCGTACACCAGTACCAGAGGCCGAGGATGGGGAAGCCCAGCAGGAAGCCGTACCAGATCGAGCCGGGGTCGAATCCCTCTTCCCCGGGGAGGTGAATCATGCTGAGTTGGTTCGGCTTGGTCGCTTCGAGGAGATCGCCGTACGAATCGATTCCCACGCCGGGCAACCTGGTCATCGCGATGACCGTGATCAGGATGGCGCCGCCGAGCAGGATGACGGTCTGGATCGTTTCGGTGACGACGACCGCCCGCAGGCCCCCGACCACGGTGTAGATCACCGTGATGATCGAGATCATCGCGATCGACATGAGCGCCGGGATGCCGAAGAACCGCTCGAACACGGCGGCGCCGGCGTACAGGCTGATGCCGATGTGGATCAGCATCGCCGACATGATGAACATGAAGGACAGCGTGGTCCGCGCGGCCGGGCTGTAGCGCCGCTCCATGAACTCGGGCAGCGTCGTGATCCGGCTCCTGAAGTAGATCGGCACGAAGACGAGGCTGAGAAGGATGATCGTGAACGACGCCATCCACTCGTAGTTGCCGACGACCATGCCGACGCCGAAGCCGCTCTCCGCCAGCCCGACCAGGTGAATCGTCGAGATGTTCGAGGCGAAGAGCGCGGCCCCTACCACGGGCCACTTCAGGTTGCGGCTCGCCAGGAAGTACGACTCGCTGGTCTGCCGCTTGATCTTGCGCACCGACCACAGGCCGACGAACAGGATGCCCAGCAGGTAGACGACGATGATGAAGAGATCGACGGGCGCGATGGTCATGGAGTCAGACGATGATGTCGTCTACGACGATCCCCTCGACGTCGGTCAGGCGGAAGTCGCGCCCCTGCGAGCGGTACGTCAACCGTTCGTGGTCGAGACCCAGCAGATGCAGGATCGTGGCGTGCAGGTCGTGGATGTGGACCTTGTCCTCGATCGCGTAGTAGCCGTACTCGTCGGTGCGGCCGTGGCTGTGGCCTGGCTTCACGCCGCCGCCGGCCATGAACATCGTGTAGCCGTGGGGGTTGTGGTCCCGGCCGTTGCGGGCGCCGGCCTCGGCGCCGGGAGTCCGTCCGAACTCGCCACCCCAGAGCACCAGGGTCTCGTCCAGCAGTCCTCGTGACTTGAGGTCCTTGATCAGGCCGGCCACCGGGCGGTCGACCTCGGCGCAGCTCTGCGGCAGGCCGGTGATCAGGCCCGAGTGGTGGTCCCACTTCGTGTCCGGGCCGTGGGTCGCCTGCACGAAGCGCACGCCCGACTCCGAGAAGCGCCGGGCCAGCAGGCAGCGGAGGCCGAAGTTCCGGGCCACCGGGTCGTCGAGTCCGTAGAGCCGCCGGGTGGCCTCGGACTCGCCCTCGATGCTCATCAGTTCGGGCGCCTCGGTCTGCATGCGGAAGGCGAGCTCGAAGGACTCGATGCGGCCCTCGAGCGCCTGGTCGGGGCCGGTCACCTCGAGCTGGCGGCGCTGCCAGCGCTGCAGCAGGTCGAGTTCGCTGCGCTGGACCTCCGGCGATACGGCTTCGTTGTCAAGGAAGTCGATCGTCGCGTCCTCGGTCTTCATCCGGGTGGTGCCGATCGCCGTGCCGTTGTAGGCGGCGGGCAGGAAGGCCGACGAGTAGTTCTGGACGCCGCCGTGCTGGTACGAGGGGCAGATCGTGATGAAGCCGGGCAGGTTCTCGTTCTCGGTGCCGAGTCCGTAGGCGATCCACGAGCCCATCGACGGCCGCACGAAGCGGTCGCTGCCCGTGTTCATCGCGAGAATGGCGCCGCCGTGGGCGGCGTTTGTCCCCCACATCGAGCGGATGAAGCAGAGATCGTCGACGACGGAGGCGATGTTGGGCAGCAGTTCGCTCACCCAGGCGCCGGACTGTCCGTGCTGCCTGAACTCCCAGGGGCTCTTGAACAGGTTGCCGGTCTCGTTGAACTGCACCCGGGGCTTGGCGAAGGGCAGCGGCTTGTTGTCGTCGCGGATCAGCAGCGGCTTGTACTCGAACAGGTCATGCTGCGACGGCCCGCCGTGCATGTGCAGGAAGATGATCCGCTTCGCCTTCGGCGCGAAGTGCGGCACGCGGGGCGCCAGCGGGTTCGTGGACGTCGTGGCCAGGAGGTCGCGCTGCAGCAGGGACGAGAGCGCCAGGCCGCCGAAGCCGCAGCCGCAGGTCTTCAGCATCTGGCGGCGGGTCAGGGGTGGCGGCTGGTAGTGGGGGTAGCGCATCGTCGGTGACCGGGTTGCCCTAGTTGATGTAGATGAACTCGCTCGCCGCGAGGATGACATGGGAGAGCCGGGTCCAGGCGTAGAGTTCGGCGTCTGCGGACGCAGAAGCCGGCGAGGACGCCGGCGCACCCAGTGTGCGGCCGCTTCCACGGGCGCACCCGGTGTCCGACGCGCAGCTTCGCATCTCATCGAGGAAGGCGAGGCTGTCGGCGATCTCGGTCGCGTCGGCCGGGCGCCCGTAGGCGCGGACGAAGGCGGTGTCGATGCGATCCGCGGCGTCGGCGTCCTCGATCTCCAGTAGTTGCTGTGCGAAGCCGAGCGCCGCCTCTTCGACGAAGGGGCTGTTCATCATCAGCAGCGCCTGCCGCGGCACGACCGTCTCGGATCGATCGCCGACCGAGTCGCTGGCGTCGCCGAAGTCGAAGCCGCCGAAGATCGGATAGACCGCGGTGCGCACCACGGGCATGTAGATCGAGCGCCGCGGCGCGTCGTACAGGTCGACCCGGTCGAGTGGGCCGTACTCGCCGAAGACGTATCCCCGGGCCTTGTACTCCTCCACCCGTCCACCGATCGTCAGGTCGAGCCGGCCGGCGAGCTGCAGCAGGGCGTCGCGGATCGGCTCGACCTCGAGGCGTCTCCGGTTCATGCGCCAGAGGAGGCGGTTCTCCTCGTCGACGGCGGCGTTGGCGGCGTCGTAGTCGGTGGACAACCGATAGGTGCTCGACAGCATGATGTCGCGGTGCAGGTTCTTGAGCGACCAGCCGCCCTCGACGAAGCGGCGCGCCAGCCAGTCGAGGAGATCAGGATGGCTGGGCGTGCTGCCGATCGCGCCGAAGTTGCTCGGCGTGTCGACGATGCCGCGGCCGAAGTGCCAGTGCCAGACGCGGTTGACGATGACCCGGGCGGTGAGCGGGTGTTCGGGGTGGGTGATCCAGCGCGCCAGCTCGAGCCGGCCGCTCGTGTCATCGGCGACTGGCGGCGGCGGCACCAGGTGGTCCGTGACCTTCAGGTAGCCGCGCCGCTCCGGTTCTTCGGCCAGGTTCAGGTGGCTGCCCCGGATGTGCACCGGCAGGTCGACCGTCGCGGTCTCGTCCACCGCCATGGCGTACGGCAGCGTGGGCGGGGACGCTTCCTCCCGGCGTTCGACCTCGGCGCGCAGCCTGGCGAGCTGCTCCAGCGCTTCCTGCGGGTAGAGCTTCTCCTCCTCTTCCTGGTCGAGGCAGAGAATGCAGAAGTAGCCGTCGTAGACCAGCCATCGCAGCTCCTCCTGCTCGCGCGGCAGCCTGAAGTCCGAGGGCCGGAGTTCGTCCTCGTCCTTGAGCCCGAGTCGCATGAGGTGCTCTTCCCAGGCGATCTCGATCGTCGCGAACAGGCTCGCGTAGCGCCAGGCGACTTCCTCGAGCGTCTTCGGCGCTGGTCCGCGGACGAGGCTCCGGGTGAGTGGCGCCGTCAGCACCTTCTCCGAGGCGATGATTGCCCGCAGGTCCTCGGTCACCTGCTCGAAGCGATCGGGTGAGGCGGCGGCGTAGGCGTTCCAGATCACGAAGACGGTGCTGGGGCTCGGCGCGTCCCCCTCGACCGGCGGACCCTCCCGGTACCGGTGGAACGCCCTGACCCATCGTTCGAGGACCGGCGGCTCCAGCCCCCGGCTTCCGGCGACTCGGCCGATCGTTTCGCGGGCAGCCTCCTGCTTCTCCTCGTCGTCGCTCCAGCTCGGGTAGGCCTCTTCCGCGGCGAGCAGGTAGTCGGCGAGGGCCGCGCGGCGCGGGCCACGCAGGACGTCGTTCTGTTCGCGGACAACCTCGTCGACCTTCTCCTGCGCCTCGGCGACCAGCTTCTGCGCCGCCTCGTACTCGGCGATCTCGTCTTCCGGGGCCAGTGGCCGCTCCAGCCAGCGCATGCCGGCGGCGTCGCTCATCGTCTCGGTCGAGCGCAGGATGCCGGCCATCGCGTAGTAGTCGGCCGTGGGAATCGGGTCGAACTTGTGGTCGTGGCAGCGGGCGCAGCCGACCGGCAGGGCGAGAAAGGCGCGGCCCAGGGTGTTGACCTGCTCGTCGACGATGTCGATCAGCATCTTGTCCGTGTCCTGCTCGGCGAGCACCTTGGGGCCCAGCATGAGAAAGCCGGTGGCGGTGATCTGCTCGAAGCGCTGCGCGTCGGTATCGGCCGACATCAGGTCGCCGGCGATCTGCTCGCGGACGAAGCGGTTGAAGGGCTTGTCCCGGTTCAGGGAGTCGACGACGTAGTCGCGGTAGCGGAAGGCGTTGGGGAAGGCGATGTTCTCGTCCAGGCCGTTCGAGTCGGCGTAGCGGGCGACATCGAGCCAGTGGCGGCCCCAGCGTTCGCCGTAGTGGGGCGAGGCGAGAAGCCGGTCGACGACCTTCGCGAAGGCGTCGGGGCTCTCGTCGGCGAGGAAGTCCTCGATCTCCGCTTCCGACGGGGCCAGGCCGATCAGATCGAAGGTGGCGCGTCGCAGCAGCGTGCGCTTGTCGGCTGGCGCCACCGGCGCGAGGCCGCGTTCCTCGAGGCGCGAGAGGATGAAGCGGTCGAGGTCATGGCTGCCCCAGGCCTCGTCCTCGACTTCGGGCAGGGCCGGGTCTTCGACCCGGCGGAAGGCCCAGTGCTCGCGGCCGGGGCCGTAGTCGAACGTCTCGGCCGTTCTCGTGGCGACCACCGTCTGCTCGGCGCCGGTGCGCGGGTCGGGCGCGCCGCGGCGGATCCACTGTTCGAAGTCGGCGATGACGTGCGCCGGCAGCTTGCCGTCCGGCGGCATCTGGGTGAGGCCCTCGTAGTGGAGCGCCTCGATCATCAGGCTGTCCTGGGGCGAGCCCGGGACGATCACCGCGCCGCTGTCGCCGCCGGCGCGCACGCCTTCCGCGTCGAGCAGGATCAGCCCGCCGCGGATCTTCGCGGGATCGCCGCCGTGACACTGGTAGCAGCGCTCGACCAGGACCGGCCGGATCTTCGATTCGAAGAACTCGAGGTCGGCGGGATCGATCTCCGACGCGCCGGCGACCGTTCCGACCGCCGCCAGCCAGGCTAGTAGGAAGGGCGCAGCGCGGATCATTGAGGACTCTGGATTGAACGGCGCAGTTTACCAAGCAGCGGGTCCACACTGGGTGGGCCGGCGTCCCCGCCGGCTCCGCTTCGCTCCGCCCCTACTTCCTCGTCACGTACACGTAGTAGGCGCTCGCGACGACCTCGCGCCCTTCTTCGAACCAGGTGTGCAGGGCCATGGGTCCTTCAGGCAGGGTCACCGTGAAGGTGGCCTCCGTGTCGTCGGCGCCGACTCGCGTCGTCAGTCCCTCGAAGCCGTAGGGCCTCTTGTCGCCGATGTCCAGGTGGTGGTGGTCGCTGATGAACAGGCGGGCGGAGGTGATCGGCAGCGCGATGCCGCCCTCGGGCGCAGCCGCGAGCGGCACGTCGATCTCCCTGGGCCAGCGCCGCAGTGCGAACTCGTACTCGCCCGCTTGGGCCACGTCGAGCAGCCAGTACCCGGTCTTCCGGGTGCCGCGTCGAACCTGCGCCTGCTGATCGACGAAGACGTCGAGCCACTCGCAGCCGGTCAGCATCATGGGGTTCTCGATGTCGTCGCCGAGGACGATCCGCTGGGGCTCGTTGGCGGTTGGGGCCACTTCGTCCCACCACTCGTACAGATGGTCCCGCATCCTGGCGACCACTTCAGGGTGCTCCTCGATCACGTTGGTGGTTTGCAGCGGATCGGACTCCAGATCGTAGAGCTCGCGGTCTTCGAGCAGGCGCCAGTGCTTCCAGAGGACACCCGCGTGACTCCTCGTGAGGATCGACTGCGTGTACGGGGAGGGGTAGTTGAAGCCGGACGGCATGCGGCTGTAGTTGATGATCAGCATGCGGTCTTCCGGAACGCTCGTCTCTCCGCGCAGGACAGGGGCGAGGCTCGTGCCGTTGAAGTTCGCCGCTGCCGCCGTCTCGATTCCGGTGAGCTCGAGGAGCGTCGGCAGGACGTCCTGGACCTGGGTCAGGCCCGTCACGTCCTGCGGGTTCGCCAGGTTGCCGTTCGGCCAACTGATGAAGAACGGGACGCGATGGCCCCCTTCCCACAGCTCGGTCTTCATCCCGCGCATGCCGGCGTTGAAGTAAAGCGGGCCGTGCGTGCTGCCGTTGTCCGTCATGAAGATCACGATCGTGTTCTCTCTCAGCCCTTCGTCCTCGAGGAAGTCGAGAAGCCTGCCCATGTTCGTGTCGATGTTCCGGACCATTCCCAGGTAGCTGCTCAGCCGGGTCTTCAGCGCCGAACCCATGTCGGCGAACTCGGGCCGGGAGAGCGCGGCCGCGAGCGCGGCTTCGTCCTCCTCCTTGGCGATCAGCGGGCCGTGTGGGGTGTTCGGGGCGATGTAGGTCAGAAAGGGCGTCCCGGCCTCCGCGGAGCGCTTCATGTGGTCGAACGCTTCGTCGAAGAAGATGTCCGTGCAGTAGCCCTTGAACGCCTCCCGCCTGCCGTTGCGGATGTAGGTGTCGTCGAAGTAGTCGTTGCCCCAGAAGTCGGGTACCGAGCCGATGTGGGAGGAGGGGAACCACACCGTTTCGTGGAAGCCGCGGTCCTCCGGCCGGAAGGGGTAGTTGTCGCCGAGGTGCCACTTGCCGAACACCCCGGTCCGGTAGCCCGCGTCGGCGAAGATGTTGGCCATCGTCGGAATCTCCGGCCGCAGGAGCGCTCGACCGCTGCTGACGTTGATCGCGCCGTTGCGGGCGGCGTCCATGCCGGTCAGCAGTTGCCCGCGGGTCGGTGTGCACATCGGCGCCACGTGGAAGTCGTCCAGGCGCACGCTCTCGCCGCGTAGCCGGTCGAGATGCGGAGTCTCGAGCACGGGGTTTCCGTGGGCGGACAGTTCGCCGTAGCCCTGATCGTCCGTCATCACGATGACGACGTTGGGTGGCTGCGCGAACGCGGTCGCCCCTAGCGCGAACAGCAGAGCACCGGGAAGAGACGTTGCTAGCCTCACGATCGAGTCTCCATGGTGAGTCCTTCGGATAGCGAGCGTCGGAACCGCAGCGTAGCGGAGGCGTTCGCGGACCCGGTGGCGGCGTGAACTCGTTCCGCGACCGCTGGCGATGGACCTCGGCAGTCCCGGGCTGGGCGCCGCCCTCGCCGCCGCCACGGAGGGCCTCGACCTGGGCGTGCTCGTCTACAACGCCGCCTTCGTGCCGGTGGGGCGCTTTGTCGACGCCGACGCCGAGGAACTCGAGCGCGCCGTCGACGTCAACGTCCGGGCGCCGGTCGTCATGCTGCACACGCTGCTGCCGGATCTTCAGGGCCGCGGCCGTGGCGCGGTGATCCTGATGTCCTCGCTGGCGGGCCTGCAGGGGACGGCGCGGGTGGCTGCCTACGCCGCCACAAAGGCATTCAACACCGTCCTTGGCGAGGGCCTGTGGCAGGAGCTCGGCGAGCAGGGCATCGATGTGGTTGCCTGCTGCGCCGGCGCCATTCCAACGCCGGGTTACAAGCGCTCGGGCAAGGGCCGGGTGCCGGGCATGCTCGACCCCGACACGGTGGCGCGGCGAACGCTGGATGCTCTCGGCAAGGGGCCGCGGTTTGTGCCTGGACTCGTCAACTGGTTGGTCGCCGTGCTGCTGACGCGTCTTCTGCCGCGCAAGGCGGCGATCCGGCTGATGGCGGGCAACACCGGCGACTTGTAGCCGCCTGCGGCGGCAGCGGGTCAGAAGACCCGCGCACCCAGAGCAACGACGTCACCCAGTGTGTGTCGCGCTACCGCCGGTCGAACCGCAACCGCCGCACCCGCGACGAATCGCTGATGTACAGAGCGGTCACCCGCCCGCTGCTGTCCCGCTCGAAGCGCGCCGGCCAGGCCACGGTAGTAGCGAACAGCGCACGGGCAGGAAACCTCTCCAGCAACGGATCGCTGAGTTCGAAAGCGTCCTGGAACAGGGGCTGGAGCGCGCGCGGCTTCTCGAGCGGACGGCGAAACAGCAGCTTGCCGTCCTGGAACTCGACCGAGTACGTCACGTCGAGTTCGGCGCTCTTGTACGAGCCGACGTACTCCGCCAGCTCCTCGGGCGTCGGCGTGACCGCGGGCATCGCCCGGTAGCGGCGCTCCGGATCGTCCCCCAGGGTCGCCGTCCTCGTGCCGTCCTCTTCCATGCGGAACGCGACGACGAGTCCGGAGATGCCGACCGCGAACCGGTCTTCGCCCAGGGGCCTTGCTCTCACTTTTCCGAACGAGAGCGCGCCGTCGCTGACCGTGATCCGGACGATCGAGTCGGTGCGGGTGTGGAGATAGGGGTCCGCCCATCGTTCCAGCTCTTCGAGCGCGACGTCGACACTCGGCTTCGGACTCTCGGCGTCCGCGGCTTCGTCGGCCGGGCCGAGGAAGACGTCGACCACCCGGTGACCGACCGCGACGGGATTGATGTCGCCGTGATTGCACAGGAGGGCGAGCGACAGGCGGTCGCGGTCGGGATAGCGGGCGAGCCAGGCGCGGTAGCCCGCGGTGCCGCCGCTGTGAGCAATCTCGCGTTCGTCGCGGTACTCGCCGATGGCGAGCCCGAGCGCGTAGTCGCTCTCCGTGCCGTCGTTGAACCGCCCGGGCGTCTCCAGCATGGCGACGAATCGCTGCCCGAGGACCTTGGGCTCGTCGAGTTCCTGGTTCCAGCGCTGGAGATCGCCCACCGTCGTCAGCAGGCCCCCGTTGCCGAAGACCTCGGTGTTCGACATGTTCGTGTGGAGCCCGCCGCTCCTGCCGGTTCCGTAGGCGGTGGCGCGACCCTTGACGATCTGCGTGAAGTCGTCCCGCCAGAGCGTGCTCGTCATGCCCAGCGGGCCGAAGATTCGCTGGGTCGTGAACTCGTTGAACGACTGCCCGGAAACGCGCTCGGCGAGCAGCACGCTGAGGATGTAGGGGGCGTTGCTGTACAGGTACTCCTCGCCTGGTGGAAAGTTGAGATCCCGTTGCCGGGCCATGAGGGCCAGGATCTCGGCGTTGGTGTGCACGGCGAAGCCGTCGGGCCGCCCCCGCAGAGCGACCAGCGGACGGAACGTCCGGAGCCCGCTGGTGTGGGTCAGAAGGTGGCGGATCGTGATCGGCGCGCCGAAGTCCGGCAGCTCAGGAAGGTACTCGCGTACCGGGTCATCGAGCGAGAGCTTGCCGTCGAGCGCGAGGAGCACGATCGCCGCGGCCGTGAACTGCTTGGAGACCGAGCCGGCTTCGAAGATCGTCTCCGGCGCGATGGGCGCCGGCTGCTCGAGGTGCGCCATGCCGAAGCCGCGGGCGTAGATGGTCTCGCCGGCTTTGGCGACGGAGACGGCGCAGCCGGCCGTGGTTTCCCGGTCCCAGGACTTGAAGACCGCGTCGACCTGCGCCGCTGCTTCCGGTGTCAGCCCGGCGTCCTGAGCCGGCGCGCTCGCGGCCAGCATCAGGCCCAGGAGCGCGTGGCCGATCGGGATGCGGTGGAGATGGGCTCTGGTCATTCCTGGTACGGCCTTTCAGCGAGATACGATGATCGGCCGAACCCTATCCCCGGACGACAGCGAGGAGATTCGATGACACCCGCCTTGACGCTGCAGGCCCGCGGCTTGCGCCAGCCTGTTCTCCCGGCCGCGGCCCTTGCCCTTGCTCTTGTCCTTGCTGCGGCCGTGGCGCCGAGCTTTGCCGGGGACAAGCGGGCGATCACGATCGTCGAGCTGATCGACGTGCCCGGCGTCGGCAGTCCGCGCATCTCCCCGGACGGCGCCCAGCTCCTGTACACGCGCAGCGACACGGACTGGAAGAAGAACGGCCGCACGACCCACATCCGCCGGATCGGAACGGACGGCACGGGAGACGTCCGGTTGACGTACGGCGAGAAGGGGGAGCGTAGCCCGCTCTGGTCACCGGACGGGGACTACGTGGCCTTTCTCGCGACCCGTGGCGAGGACGAGTTCTCCCAGATCCATCTCCTGCCGAACGGAGGCGGGGAAGCTTCGCCGCTGACCAGCCACGAGAGTTCCGTTCAGAGCTTCGAGTTCTCCCCGGACGGCGAGCACATCTACTTCGTGGCTCCCGATCCGGAAACTCCGGAGGAGAAGAAGAAGGACGAACTGAAGGACGACGTCTTCGCCTTCGACGAGGACTACAAGCAGCGCCACCTGTTCCGGGTCGCCTGGACCGGCGACGAGCGGGGCGGCGTCGAACGGATCACCGAGGGCGACTTCTCGGTCGTCGGCTTCCGCATCTCGTCGGACGGGACGCGGATCGCCCACCACCGGGCACCCTCGCCGCTCTTCGACAACCGGGACGAGGGCGAGATCTGGATCATGGACGCGGACGGTAGCAACGCCCTGCAGCTCACCGACAACACGGTGAGCGAGTCGGGAGCCGAGCTGTCCCCCGATGGGCGGCACGTCATGTTCCTGACCAACTCCAGCGCCGACCTGGAGACCTACTTCAACACGAACGTCTTCGTCGTCCCCGCCAGCGGCGGCCCGCACCGTTTGCTCTACGAGGACATGCCCCACGAGGTCAACGGCGCCCGGTGGGCCGAGGACGGCTCGATCTACTTCACGGCGAACACGGGGGTGCGAAGCCAGCTCTTCCACGCCGCAGTCGACGCCGCGACGCCGCGTGCCCTGACAGAAGGCGATCACTCGCTGGGCTCGTGGCACTACTCCCGGGAAGCGGGACTGCACGCCTTCGGCATCAACCGCCGCGAGAACGCTGGCGACATCCACGTGATGCCGGCGGGCGGAGGGACTCCCACCAAGGTGACGTCGGTCTACGACTACCTGGATGAGACCTTTCTGCTGCCCCGGCAGGAAGCGATCCGCTGGCCGGGGGAGGACGGCGTCGAGGTGGAGGGCCTCCTCTACTACCCGCTCGACTACGAGGAGGGAAACCGGTACCCCCTGGTCGTCCAGACACACGGCGGACCCGCGGCCTCGGACAAGTTCGGGTTCGGCCGCTGGTCCAACTATGTCCAGGTACTGGCCGCCCGGGGCTACTTCGTCTTCAAGCCGAACTACCGGGGGAGCACCGGCTACGGGGACCCGTTTCTGCGCGACATGGTCGGCCACTACTTCCACCAGGCGCACCTCGACGTGATGACCGGAGTCGACCACCTGATCGAACTCGGACTCGTCGACGGCGACCGCATGGCCAAGATGGGCTGGAGCGGCGGCGGTCACATGACGAACAAGATCATCACCCACACCGACCGCTTCAAGGCGGCGTCCTCAGGCGCCGGCGCGGTGAACTGGATCTCGATGTACGGCCAGAGCGACGTACGGACCTACCGCACCCCCTGGTTCGGGGGCACTCCGTGGCAGGAGGACGCCCCGATCGGGGTCTACTGGGAGAACTCGCCGCTCAGGGACATCTACAAGGTGACGACGCCGACGCTCGTCCTGGTCGGCGAGAACGACGTGCGCGTGCCGCCGCCCCAGTCGGTGGAGCTCTACCGGGCGCTCAAGACGAACGGGGTGGAGACTCATCTCTACATCGCTCCGCGCGAGCCTCACGGCTGGCGGGAGCTCCGCCACGAGCTGTTCAAGGTGAACGTGGAGATCGACTGGTTCGAGCGCCACGTCCGGGGGATCGAGTACGAGTGGGAGACGGCTCCGGGGTCGGAAGAAGACGAGGCAGTCGAGGAGACCGGCGAGAGCACCGGCTAGTCGGGGATGGATGTGCGTGAGACCGCCGGGACGGCGGGGAGTGAACAAGGGAGCACGAAGGGGCCGAAGATCCCGGTCGCGGTCTTCGTCGTCATCGTCGTCGCTCTCCAGACGGCGGCCTGGAACGTGGCGAGCCACCGGCTGCACGGCGGCGTCGATCCGACCTACTTCGTGCTCAGCCTGTTCCTGTCGATCAACCTGCTGATCTGCTACTGGGAGGCCTGCCTGTACCTGCGGCGCGACTACATCGCGCAGCGGGCGGAGTACTGGCGCGAACGCGGCGCGGAGACCGGCCGGCCGGCGGCCATCCTGTTCCTGTTCTCCGGGATCCCGGTCGGGAGCATCCTGTCGCCGACGGCATGGGCGGATGTCTGGGCAGCATACTGCGTGTACGACGACGCCTACACGGACCGGCGGACCTTCGGCTTCAACTGCGACGTGGGCAACGGCTTCGCCACGCCGATCCCGTCGATGGTCCTGCTTCTGTCGATGACGACGGGTTTCCTGCCGGCCGTCGTCGCGGGGATCCTCGGCGTCGCGCTGTTCTGGCAGTGGGTCTACGTCAGCTCGCTCTACATGGTGAGCTTCTACGTTTCCGGAGGGCACCGGGCGATCGGCCGGCTGGACCGGCTCGTGTGGGTGTGGGCGCCCAACACGATCTGGGTCGTCGTCCCGATGTTCGGGCTGTACGTGGCGGTGCGGCTGGTGCTGGACGGGACGTACGCCGTGTTGGGTCGCTAGATCACTCGCCGGTTTCGGCGGCCGCCGCGGCTTCCCGCTGCTTGCGCCGGAACTCCCGGATCTGCTCCATCTGCTGCCTGAGCTGCTCGGGCACGATGAAGGTGGGCATGTTCGTCTGCTGCGTCTTGTCGCTGAAGGTGTAGTGGATGAAGCCGACCATCATCTCGTCGGTCGTTGCCTCGCCCCAGGTCACGTTGGACGTCGGATCGGGGTTCGCCAGGTTGTCCGTCGAGTTGTCGAACTTCGCGTCGACGCGGATCGTCGTGCCGGCCGGGATCACTCTGGGCGCCGTCGGCGTGTAGGTGAGCTGCCAGTTGAAGTCGTAGTTCGGCACGTCGAGCAGGACTTCCTTGCGGCCGTCCGGGTATTCGGCCGTGAACGTCATCGACTTGCCCCGCAGGTGCATGTGGGGCGTGAAGTCGAAGAGGACCGCCTCGTGCTCGGTGGTGAACGACGACCAGGAGTGGTAGTCGCTTTCGCCCGCCGGAATGTTCAGCGTCGGGTCGACCAGCCACAGCGTCTCCACCACGTTCTCGGGCTTCTCGTCGTGGAAGTAGAGGCCCATCGTCGTCTGGTCGGTGCCGCCGGTGCCCGGGCCCGGGATCTTGTGGTAGTGCATCTGGAAGAAGAGCGTGCTGTTCGGCGGCATGCGCATTCCGTGCCCTTCCGCGAACTGGAGCGGCGCGACGCCCGGACCCCAACCGCCGACGAAGGTGAGGTCCAGGGTTCCGGTCGTGCTCCGCACGCCCGCGATGGTGGCGTCGGGCGGCGCCAGGTACGTCAGTTGGTGATGTACAGCTTCGACGAATCCGGGGTGGATCTCGATCGCACGGATCCAGCGCTCCTCGTCGACCGGGTTGTCCACCTGGAGCCACTCGTAGTGATCCTCGATGTCGTCTGAGACGTGGAACTCCGGCGCCGTGTAGATGACGTCCGGCTCACCCAGCTTCCAGTCGGAATCGAACGTGGGCGGCTCCGGAGCCTGCGAGAGGTCGCCGGCCGGTGCACCCGCGGCGACCCAGTTGTTCAGCGTCTCGATCTCGGCGTCGGTGAGGCTCGGGTCCTCCACGAACTCGCCGTGCTCCGGGTTGGCGAACCACGGCGGCATCATGCGCTCGGTGGTGACCCGGCGGATCGACTTCGCCCAGGGCCGCGTCTCGTCGTACGTCAGCAGCGACATCGGCGCCGTCTGCCCTGGTCGATGGCAGCTCGCGCAGTTCTCATGGAGGATGGGTGCGATGTGCTCCGCCCAGGTCACTGACGACGAGTCCGCCGCGTTGTTGGCTGGCGGCGCGGCGACTGCGGCGGTCGCGACTAGCGCGAGGCCGGTAACGAGGAAGGGAGAGCGGGACTTCATGGGGTTCTCCTTGGGCGGGTAGGCCACCGTGGCTTGGGCGAGTCTAGCGGCATGGGCACCGGAGACCGGCGCTTTGCGTCGGATGCCGGCGGGGACGCCGGCGCACCCAGTGTGAGTGCGAGCGTTCTCAACGGAACGCCGAGAGAATCTCCTCGTCGATCTGCTGCCAGGCTTCCGGCCGGTTGCCGATGCCGCAGAGGACGATCTCCTCGGCGCCGGCTTCGACGTACTCGTGCAGAAGGTCCTGAACGTGCGAAGCAGTGCCCCAGCAGTACCAGGGTTGTCCGGGTGACTTCGCGGCTTCCTCGTCGTTCGCGAAGAGCCGGAATGGCAGGCCGACCGTTCGCTTGATCTCCGCGGGATCGCGTCCGGCGTCCTCGCAGTGGCGGTCGAGGACCTCCTGCTTGCGCCTGAAGACGTCGACCCCGGCGGGATGCCAGAAGTCCAGGTTGCTGATGTCGCCGTAACGGGCGCAGGTGCGGAGCGTCCGCTTCTCGCCGTTGCCGCCGATCAGGATGGGGATGTGGTCCGTCCGGGTTGAACGCGGCCGGGTCGAACCCGGTACCAGGGGCGCCTCGTCCAGCCTGTAGTGGCTCCCCTCAAAGGAGACCTTCTCGCCTTCTTCCGCGGTGAACAGCAGGCGGATGAGCTGGGTCGCTTCCTCCAGGCGGTCGGAGCGCTCGCGCAGGGTGGGGAACTCCCAGCCGTAGGCCTGGTGTTCGCGCTCGAACCAGGCGGCGCCGATCCCCAACTCCATCCGTCCGCCGCTGATGTGGTCGACGCTGGCGCAGATCTTCGCCAGCAGGGCCGGATTGCGGTAGGTGACGCCGCAGGCGAGCGTACCGAGCCGTACGCGCTCGGTCACGACCGCCGCCGCCGTGACCAGGGTCCAAACCTCGAGGGCCGACAGGTGTTCGTCGTTGGGAGCGGCCGGCGGCAGGAAGTGGTCCGAGAACCACAGGCTGCTCCAGGTGCCGTTCTCGATCGCCTGGACCGTGGCCTCGGTCTCCGACCACGGCACGCGGTAGCTGCTGAGCTGGGCGCCAAACTCCATGGGGCGTAAGTTACTCCAAGTGGTACGCTGTTCCAAGTTTGTGACGCGCGGCGATGACAGACGACACTCAGCCTCTGACGGCCGCCAACTCGCCCGGCCGCGGGCTCCCCGATCGTCGGCGAAGAGTGCCGCTGCGCACAAAGCTCGCCTTCTCCTCCGGCGGCTTTCAGGAGGGGATGGTGGTCGCCGGCCGGATCACCACTCTGATCTTCTACAACCAGGTGCTCGGCGTTTCGGCGGCGCTCTGCGGCGTCGCCTACCTGATCGCGAGCATCGTCGACGCGGTCTCCGATCCGATGGTCGGAGCGATCTCCGATCGCTTCCGGAGCCGATGGGGGCGTCGCCACCCGCTGATGCTGATGTCGGCCCTGCCGATCGCAATCTCGTTCTACTTCCTGTATCAGCCCGTCTCGGGCCTGAGCGAGGGCGCCCTCTTCGCGTGGCAGGTGTGCTTCCTGGTCCTGCTCCGCATCGCGACGTCCTTCCACAACATCCCGCGCGACGCGCTCGGCGCGGAGCTCACCGACGACTATCACGAAAGGACCTCGGTCTTCGGTTGGTACAACGTCGTTGCCACGGGCGCCGCGGTCGGGTTGAGCCTGCTGGTCCTGAACGCTGTCTTTCCGTCCACGCCGGCGTTCAGCAACGGGCTCCTCGACCCGAGCCGGTACGTCATTCTGGCCGGGTTCGGCGCAGTCGTGGTGCTGGCGGCCGTTCTCGTCTGTACCTTCGGCACGGCCGACCAGATTCCCCACCTGCACGCGACCACGCGCCGGCGCTTCAACTTCCGCGACCACTACGGAGAGCTGCGGCAACTGCTCGCGAACAGATCCTTCGTGTCGGTGACTGCCTCCTGGCTGACCATCGCCGCGGCCCAGGGTGTGCTGGACATGGTCAATATCTTCACCTGGATCTGGGTCTACGACCTGTCGACGGAACAGTTCTCGGTCCTGGCCTTCGCGAAGATTCCAGGGATCTTCGTGGCCCTTCCGCTCGCCGCCTGGATGACGCGTCGCTTCGACAAGAAGCCGACGGTCATCTTCACCAGCGCGGTGTCGGCCGTCCTGGTGGCCTTTCCGCATGTCCTGCGCCTGGCGGGTCTGTTTCCGGGGAACGACTCGGCGCTGCTGCTGCCCCTGCTGTTCGGACCGTTGTTCGTCGGCTATGCCCTGGTGACGGTAATGGCCATCGTGGTCGACTCCCAGTTGGTCGACATCGCGGACGACCACGAACTCCGGACCGGAAGCCGGGCCGAGGGCACGATCTTCTCGGTTCGGGAGTTCGCGATGAAGGCGACGGAGGGCTTCGGCGGGCTGATCGGGGGCTTCGGGCTGGAACTGATCCGGTTCCCGCAGAACGCCGAGGCGGAAGGAGTGTCGGCGGGGACCCTCACCGGCCTGCTGGTGATGAGCGGACCGCTCTGCCTCCTGATCTACGGCGTCGGCATCCTGTTCATGACGATGTATCGCCTGAACGCCGGCAGGCATGAGGAGATCCTGACCGTGCTGGAGGCGCGACGCGCGGCGCGTGCGGCGGGAGTGGGCGGCGGATGAGCCTGGAGCAGCTCAAGCGGGACTTCGACCGGGACGGCTACGTCGTTCTGCGCGGCTTTCTTTCGCGGGACGAACTCGAAGAGCTGCGTGTCCGCGCCGCGGGATGTCTCAGCGAAGCCAGGAGAAGCGAGGAGTACCCGGGCGTCGTCAAGAACCTGAACGGGATCGATCCGTGGTTCGAGGATCAGCTCCAGCGAGGCAAACAGGCCGAGCTGATCTCGGCATTGCTGGAGGCCGACCTGGAGCCGGCCAGCGCCGGCTGCTTCGAAAGGATTCCCGGCGAGAGCTCGGGGATCAGGCCCCATATCGATGCCATCGGCCGACGGCGCAGGGGCGCGACGGCGTGGATCGCCTTGGACCGTGCCGACCGGGAGAACGGCTGTCTCTTCTACGTGAAGGGCACCCACCGGCAGGACCTGCCGAGTGTCGTTGGCCTGGAAGGCTTCGGCGCGGAGTCCGAGGGGGCGGTGGCGGTCGAGGTCGACGCGGGCGACGCAACGATCCACAACTCCCGCACCGTGCACTGGTCGGAGGCGAACCGTAGCGAGCGGCCGCGCCAGGCGATCACGTACTTCTACTGGGCGGCCTCGTGCACGGGGCCGGCGCACCCTGGACGCACCCGTTCATGACCGAGATCAGTTGCCCGTGAGACGGGCAGTGTAGTCACGGATGCGCTCTGCATTCGCGCCGACATCGCTGCGGCCCACTCTCGACTTGGATCGGACGTCAATGCGGCTGCCGGCGCCCATCTCCGCGCACGCGAATGACGACGTCGTCCTTGAAGCCGTACCAGAAGGTCGTGTCGGTTGCTTCTATGCGTCCCGCCGCGGCGTCGTCAGCCACCAGTTCCCACCCCATTGCCCCGGCTGCGGCCAGCGCCTGGGAGAACGCTTCGGCGGGCGGTACGTCCAGCATCACCGAACGGAGATCCGGCTAGCCCTCACGCTGCTGCGCGGCAACTGCGGGGTCGTACTCCGGAGGATTCGGGGCGTCGGCCCGGAGGGGGAGAATCGCGACGAAGGCCGGCGGATCGTCGGTGTCGGTCGTGATGTCATGGATCGGTGGAACCGATCGGGCAAGAGCCTGCTGCCCTGCCGGGACCATGTAGCAAACCGCGCCGAATGCGGCAGCCACCAGGCCGGCCGCGACGTTCTGCCAGTGCAGGCGCCGGAACGTGGCCCAAACCGTCCCGATCAAGGCGATGCCCGCCGCGCCTGCCGAGATGAGAGCGCCCCAACGGAGAACGGTGAAGGACATCCCGAGCCCGAGCAGGCCCGTGCGGTAGCCCAGGGCGGCGGCGAGCGCGAGCAGAGCGCCGACGGCGACG
>JAPOXA010000127.1 GCA_026707325.1 Acidobacteriota bacterium
CGGTACTCTGCCGGGTACCGAGGTCTTGATCTTGGCATCGTGGGTACCTCCTCCTACAAGGATGAAGTGTCCACGAAACCGGGGCAAGCTCAGACAGCCGAAACGCTGGCTCTGCTCAAGATACTGAAGCTAGGCGACCGTCAGATCGAAGCCGGTCAGGTCCAGCCGGCGGCCGATGTGTTCGCACGGCTCCGGAAGCGATACCAGACCGACTGACGACAGCGCTGGCAAGCCCGGAGGGGCCAGCCGATCGAGCGGCCGCCGGCCTCCGCAGCCCGCGACCTCGCTATGGCGACGGGCAGCGGAGCGCAATGGCGGGCGTGACCGACGCACACCGATCCGCTACATTCCGACCGGCCCCGCCATGAATCACAGCCAGATCGTCAGCTTCCTCTGGGGCGTCGCGGACCTGATCCGCGACACCTTCAAGCGCAGTAAGTACCAGGACGTGATCCTGCCCCTCACCGTGCTCCGGCGGCTCGATTGCGTACTGGCGCCCACCAAGCAGAAGGTGCTTGAGGTCGAGGCCAGGTACAAGGACCAACTCGGGAATCTGGACGGACTCCTTCGGGGCGCTTCAGGTTTCGCGTTCTACAACACGTCCCGCTACGACTTCGGGAAGCTTCTCGCCGACGCTCCCGATCTCGCGAAGAACCTGCGCGCCTACATCGCCGGCTTCAGCCCCAACATGCGCGAGGTGCTGGAGAAGTTCGACTTCGACAACACTATCTCGAAGCTCGACGAAGCCGGATTGCTCTTCCAGGTCCTGCAGCGGTTCGGCGATCCGAAGGTGAACCTCCACCCGGACGAGGTCGACAACTTCACGATGGGCACGATCTTCGAGGAGCTCATCCGGAAGTTCAACGAAGCGCTGAACGAGAACCCCGGCGAGCACTTCACTCCCCGTGACGTGGTTCATCTCATGGTCGACCTGATGCTGGCCGGCGATGAGGAGGAGCTGCGGACCACCGGCGTTGCCCGGAGCGTGTACGACCCCTGTTGCGGCTCGGGCGGCATGCTCACCATCACCAAGGAGCACACGACTCTCGGCGAGATTCGGGAAGGCGATTTCCTGGGAGAGCCCGTGAACCCGGAGGCTCACATCCACCTGTTCGGCCAGGAAGTGAATCCGGAGACCTTCGCCGTCTGCAAGTCGGACCTCTTCATGAAGTCGAAGGACGGCAGCGACGCGAACAACATCCTGTTCGGGAGCACCCTCTCGAACGATCGGCACGCAGGAACCGGCTTCGACTACATGATCGCCAATCCGCCCTACGGTAAGGACTGGAAGCGTGATCAGGCCGAGGTACGGACCGAGCACGACCGGGGTGCCTCCGGCCGCTTCGCCCCGGGCCTTCCACGGATCAGCGATGGTCAACTCCTGTTCCTGCTGCACATGCTCGGCCACATGAAGGAGCAGGCCCAGGGCGGGTCGCGGATCGCGATCATCATGAACGGCTCGCCCCTCTTCACCGGCGACGCCGGCAGCGGCGAGAGCGAGATCCGGCGGTGGATCCTGGAGAACGACCTGCTCGAAGCGCTGATCGCCCTGCCCGAGCAGCTCTTCTACAACACGGGCATCGCCACCTACGTCTGGGTGCTCACGAACCGGAAGCGCCCCGAGCGCCGCGGCAAGGTTCAGCTCATCGACGCCACGTCGTTCTGGGTCCTGCTGCGCAAGAGCCTCGGCGCCAAGCGCCGGGAGATCCCGTTCGAGCGAAAGGAGGACATCCTGCGGCTGCTCCGGGACTACGAGGACGGCGCGACCCGCACCGTCGTCGAGGACGGCGAGAAGCGGGAGGCCGTGGTCAGCCGAATCTACCCGACCACGCACTTCGGCTTCCGGAAGATCACCGTCGAACGGCCGCTCCGGCTCGACTTCCAGGCCAGCCCCGAACGCATCGCCCGGCTTGACGAGATACGCGCCTTCGTCAACCTAGCCATTTCCCGCAAACGGGACCCCGAAGCCAAGGACAAGGACGAGGCGACGGGCCGGCAGAAGCAGGAGGCGGTCCGTGGTGCGCTGCGGGACCTGCCCGACCGCCTCTTCCTGGACCGGGCTAAGTTCGAGGCCGAACTCGACGCCGCGCGGCAGCGGGCCGAACTCAAGCTGGCCGCGCCGCTGAGGAAGGCCATCCTCACCGCCCTGTCGCAGCGCAACGCCGAGGCCGAAATCTGCCGGGATCGGAAGGGTCGCCCCGAAGCCGACCCGCAACTCCGCGACACGGAAAACGTGCCCCTCGCCGAGAGCGTCAACGCCTTCTTCCAGCGCGAAGTGACGCCCCACGTCTCCGACGCCTGGGTAGACGAGAACCGCCGGGACCCGCAGGACGGCGAAGTCGGTCTGGTGGGCTACGAGATCAACTTCAACCGGTACTTCTACGAGTACCGGCCGCCGCGTCCGCTGGAGGAGATTGAGGCGGACATTCGGCGGGTGGAGAAGGAGATCGTGGAGATGTTGGGGGAGATGGGTACTTGACCGTCCCCGGGAACGGGCTCCACAATGACGTTCCAAACGTCACATCGGCAACAACGCGTGCCGGATCTCTATCTCGCTGCCATCCAATTCGCGGTGGTGTCGGCTGTAGAACCGGGTCGCTAGCCCGATCGCCACATCCGATTCCGGCCCCTCAGTGAGCGCGATCTCACCGCGAAGCGCCACGATTCTCTCTCGGACCTTCCCGGCAGCGTACTCAACATCGCCGTCACCAACATAGCCAAGCATGCACCCTACTGGCAAGTTCTCCGAGTACTGGCTCCGAACGAAACGAGCCAGCCCCTCCCTTACGTACTCCGTCGCGAGAGACCTTCTACCGTCGCGCCGGAGAACGTTCAAGCGCTTGCACTCGTACGCAAGATACACGTCGCGATCCTGACCAAGGATCACGGCGAGATCGATCTCTCCCAAGCTGTACGCCGTTCCGTCCTGCGTGTATCCGAACGGCTCGAAGTGGAATTCGACTCGGTTGAACCAACGCCGGGCACCTGCATCAAGCCAAAGGAGATTCACCAAGTTGATCGTAATTGTATCTTCATCGGCGTCAGGAGGGAGGCGCTCGAGACACGTTGGCCACAACGCAACGACGCGCTCCAAGAAGAGACTGTCCAACGACCTGAACTGTCCCAACCAAGCGGTGGGATCGCCAGGTGCCATGGAGTTCGGCTCAGAACGGCGCGTCACGGCCAGAGGCCATGTGAAGATCAAGCGCGATTGCTCTGACGTCGGCCAGCGCCCGCGACCGCAGCCAGAACCGCCTTCCGACCGGCTTTACGAGAAACAGCTCGCGGCCCACAAAGACCCTGAAATCTGGAGCCGTCTGGAAGTTCGCCGGTAGGCGCTGCCGAACAGCCTCTGCAAGACCCGACACGGCGGCCGCCACCGAGGCATTCTCGTCTTCGCTGTAGTCGAACGCAACCGTAGTATCTCGCAGCGACAGGCGTAGAACGGCCAAGTCCTCACTGCGTGCTACCAAACGCGCTCCGATGGAGTGGCCGCCTTCGAAGTACTCTGCCAAGCTGCCGACCAAGATACGGGCGTACTCACTACGGTCGGATTCGGTCGACGGTCGCCACAAAGCAGGGAAGCTGCCCCTGCTAGGTTGAACAGCCGGGATCACATGATCCACCGTGTCGTCGACGACGATTCGGTCCTCCTCGGAAAGACAGAAGTACTCGAGAGCCAGGCGGTCGACCTCTTCAAGGACGCCAGATTGCCCGGCATCGGTCCTTCCAGTTGCTGCGGCCGCTTGGAGCCTCCCCTTCATCTTGCCCACCAGCGCCTCGGCGGCCGACCGCGACCGCTCCTGATCGGGCATGTCGTCTGGCGAGGGAAACGGTAGGCGCAGTAGCTCCGCCTGTTGCACTTCCGGCCGGTCCGCACCGAACGATGAAGTCCCATGAAACGCGAACCACAGCATCAGCTTGCTGTTGAGCAGGGCCGTCAGCAGCATGCCCTGGTTCTCCTCCCCCGGAGGGACCGCGATGGCCTGTATGATGTGCTGAAACGTCAATGGTGTCTCTACATAGGCGGCCCGCAGTCGCAGCCCTCCCTCGCCAACCGCGACGCCCCGCGGAATCAGTATGCGTGGCCCCTTGAATCCTCGCTGAAAGCCCCGCCGATGTACCATGCCATCCGGCCACGGCTGTAGACCTGCTCCGGTCTCGATCAAGACGCAGAACTTGTTGATGGGAAGGTAGGGGGTCGCAGCGACGATGGCGCTCTGCTCCTGTTCATAGGCGGGATCCGTTCCTCTCTCGGTCTTGGCAGGTTTGAAGCCCTGTCCGATTACCCAACCACCCTCCGTGGGCCGCTTCCGTCGTAACAGCGTCCCGTACTGGCCAACAACATCGCCCACGCTGGGAAGCCGCGACAAGTAGTCGAACAGTCGCGCTTCGGGCTCACTCATCCACAGACGTTTCTTGAAGACAGACGGGTCGGTCTCAACCACGCGAGACTCAAGCCGACATCGGTCCACGCTGCTCACGGTGATCAGGCGTCGCGCCTTCAGGTTTGGGTCGGCCCTCGGTGTCAAGTAGTCGAATCGGTAATCCGTATCGCCAGGGGCCGACCGGCCCAGCAAAAAGAGCGAGGTCGGCCTTGACGCGCGGTCGAACAACTGAAACCGCATGTCCGCAAAGTTCACAACGCTAAAGACCCGCGCCTCGCGCATCAAGCGCCTGCGCGCCGTTACTGCGCTTCTGGCGTGATTGTGCAGGAAGCCCATTGCCGGCAGAAGCAAAGCCACCAAGCCATCTTTACGCAGATGTCGCAACGACTTCCAAAGAAACGACCAAGCCTGCTCACCACTTGGCATCGGAAGCCTCGCCTGGCGGCACCACTCGAAAGCGGGATGACCCTCGCCGTGGCGACTCGACCAAGGAGGATTGCCAACTACTACGTCGACTTCTACGGCTTCCGGCGCAACCGAGAAGAAGTCCGCGCACCGCAGCGTCTGCCCATGAAGCTCGGGGAGCACCCGACCACGCTTCATCAACCTACGAATGTCGGGGGGAGTAACTTCCTCAAGGAGAGCCACGTACAAGGAGAAAACCGCTACCCGCACTGCACCGCCGTCCAGGTCCCAACCGCGCAACCTCATCAGAATGTCGAGCAGGGCACTCCAAGGAATCCTCCCTTCGGGTCGGCTGGCCCGACGGCACTCACACAAACGCTGGAACAGTCGCACCAGGAAGATGCCGGACCCACAAGCCGGGTCCAGGAAAGTCCCACCTTCCTTTGCTTCGGCCGGCAGCCTCTCCCACATGTGAGACACCACTACGTCGGCGAGGAGCATCGGAGTGTAGTAGGCACCACGAAGACGCCGGTCAGCATCTCCGCGCTCACTCAGGAATCGGTCGTGAACAGCGCTGATCAGTTCGACCGGTATGTACTTGAAGTTGTATGGCCAAAGGCGGTACTGCCCACCCGACCCATGCATCTCCTCCCGGCCAGAACGAAAGCGGGCGAGAATCTCCAAGTGCGATGCCTCTAGACTCGGACCGGGGTCGTTCGCGTCGAAGGAGCACGGGGCAATGAACAGGTCACCGTTGAAGTCGCGCCGCAGAGCCGCGAAGAGCCTCTCAAGTGATCCAACGTCCCCGGTGGACAGCGGTGTGTTGAAGTCGGTCGTCCCTTCGTTCGTAGCAGCCCGGATGTACTCCTCGCCGATGATCTCCCGGTCCTCAAGATAGGCGACGAACATCGCCTGGAGCAGCAGCGCCTGCGACGCGTCTCCGGGCAAGCCCTCCTGCCGAAGAAGTCTGTCCGACTCCGTCAAGTTGTTCAGGAGAACTCGATCCACTCGCTCTTCTGGCCTGAAGTACTGGGCATATGCCTCCCAATACCGGCCGGACTCGGCGCTGTAAAGCAGGTTCCCAAGCGCCAGCGCGTCGGTCGCAGCGTTCAACGTCTGGACTAGGCAATGGGAGTGGAACTCGTCGTCCGTGCATCGGCGAGGGGTCCGGGCCAGAGAAAACACCCGGACAGTGTCCTCGGAAACGAAGAGGAGCAAACTTGCGAGCCCCTGATTCCAGAGCGCCGCCTGGAGCTTGGCGGCGTCTTCGGGAACGTACTGGTCGACCGAAACGACGACGGCAGTCGGGACGTCCTGGACACAGAAGACCGCAGACGCCCCCAAGCCGTCGAGAGTCGTACGAAGCGCACCTGCATGGGACACGTCCCCAATCTCGGCCGACTTCTCGTAGAAGTCCGGCGCACGGCGGAGGGAGAGATTCAGCAGTTCCTTCCACTCCGGCGCGAGTGGAGTTGATGCGATAGCGTCCATAGCAGCCGCCAGAGCGCCGGTTGGACGGCTTCCGGCGTGGCGCGGACACTAGCAGCCTCACCTTCGGGGTCCTGCGTCGTTCGGCGTGTGGCAGGGCCCGTCGGTGTCCGCAAGTCGCCTGATTGTGCGCGTCTACGGGGATCGAACGGTTCCACCTATCTCCTGCTGTTCTCTCCGCGACGGGCTCGGACTCCGCGACCTCGTGTCGACGGAGCGCAGGTCCGTGGCAACTTGATTCGGGCGTCAACTGCCAGCTAGGCTATGCGCCTTCGGCCGATCAAAACGCCGACAATCGATCATGGCTGCCGACAATTCCACTCGCCGACTAAGACCACCTGGCCGGGGCCTGCAGGGTCTCGGCACCAGGACGTTCTTCCGTTCGCGCGACGCGGCCGAGTTGGGCATCAGCTCCCGTGGACTGCGACGCCTGCTGGAGGACGGTTCGGTCGAACGCGAGGCGCGTGGCCTCTATCGCATCACGGAGGCCGAACTCACTGAGCATTACACCGTCGGCGCGGTGTGCGCACGCGTTCCCAACGCCATCGTCTGCCTCCTGACCGCCCTGAGCGTCCACGAACTCGGCACCCAGCTTCCGTGGCAGGTGTGGATCGCCATCCCGCACAAGGCGCGCACACCCAAACTCCCCGAACTTCCCGTGCACGTAGTTCGGTTCTCCGCCGCCTCGCTGCGCTACGGCGTCGAGCGAGCGACCTTCCAGGGCGTTCCTGCACGAATCACGAGCCCGGCCCGCACGGTCGTGGACTGTTTTCGCTTCCGCAGACTGGTCGGGAGAGACGTTGCGATCGAGGCGCTACGCGACGCACTGCGCGACCGGAAGGCAACCGTGGATCAAATCTGGCGCGCCGCAGAAGTCTGCCGAGCGAAGTCGCTCATCGGTCCCGTTCTAGAGATCCTGTGGGAATGACACCCGCGAGTAAGCCCCAGGCCGTAGCGGGCCCGCCTATGGAGAGCCATGAACGAAGCGCCTGATCGAAACGAGGAAGCCCAGCCCGCACGGCTTCCGCGATACTGCAAGTACAAGGACTCCGGCGTCGAGTGGCTCGGCGAGATACCGGCGCACTGGAGAACGAAGCGGATCAAGTTCGTCGCGCCAACACGCACCGGCAAGCTGAACACCAAGCCCCACGATGCTGTCTATGTTGGCCTCGAGCATGTGGAACCGTGGACCGGCCGGCTGCTGCTGGAGGACCAACCCGAAAAGATAGACAGCGTGGTGTCCCCTTTCGCGGCAGGGGATGTTCTACTCGGAAAGCTCCGGCCCTACCTTGCGAAGGCCGCTCGTCCGGACTTCGATGGCGTCTGCACCAGTGAGATCCTCGCTCTTCGGCCAACTCCTGGCTACCTCCAGAGCTACCTGATGTACTGCCTGCTGAACGTCTCTCACGTCCACTGGCTCCATTCGCTGACCTACGGGGCCAGAATGCCACGCGTCAGTACCGATCACGTCAGCACGAACAGCCTTCCCGTTCCACCGCAGGGCGAACAACGGGCCATCGTCCGTTTCCTCGACGATGAGACGGCGAAACTGAACGCTCTAGTAGAGAGGAAGGAGCGACTGATCGAACTGCTTCAGGAGAAACGCACCGCCCTCATCACCCGCGCCGTGACACGGGGACTCGACCCCGACGCCCCCATGAGGGGCTCCGGCGTCGAGTGGCTAGGGCAGCTACCGGCACACTGGGAGGTCAAAAGGCTCAAGCACCTGACGCCAGGAACTACCGTTGGCATTGTCGTTACGCCGTCAAGGTACTACGTCGATGACGGCGTCCCTTGTCTCCGTTCACTCAACGTGTCCCGTGGTGCCGTCGACACCGAGAACCTCGTGTTCATCAGCAACGAAGCGAACGAACTCCACCGAAAGTCGAAGATCTTCGCAGGCGACGTAGTGGTGGTTCGCACGGGTCAAGCCGGCACGGCGGCCGTAGTTCCTGAGTCACTCGATGGGGCCAACTGCATCGATCTGCTCATTGTGCGACGTTCGGAGTTGGTCCTTCCGAAGTTCGTGTACTACTACCTCAACTCCCAAGCTGCGATCTCGCAAGCTGCGGAGCAGTCTGTAGGTGCCATCCAAGCCCACTACAACACGTCAACGCTGGCACGCCTAGTGGTCCCGAAGATTCCATTAGATGAGCAGAGCCGCCTCGTAACGCAGCTCGACGAGGTCACTCAGGAGATCGACTGTCTTGTCGCGAAGATCCGGGATGCCATAGACCACCTCCACGAACTCCGCACCGCCCTAGTCTCGGCCGCAGTCACCGGCAAGATCGACGCACGGGAAGCAGCATCGAAATGAGCTCCGAGCCAGAGTTCACCGTCTCAAACCAGATCACCGCCGATCTGAGGCGGACCGAGCGAGCGGCTTTCTGGACGCGCGACGCTCTCCGAGGGCCCGTCCGCCGGATGAGCCGCGCTATGACGAACTGTGACACGGAGCTGCGACAAGCTGTGACACCGCACTTTGACATCGAGCCGCGACCTGCCCGCGTCGTTCCGCCCGCGACGCCAAGCCAGGACAACCGCTCAAGAACGGGACCGGAATGACACCCGACACCACCGAACGAGCCTTCGAGGAGACCATTGAACGCGCTCTCCTGCGCGGCGGCCCCGACGCCTACCCGGAGGACGCCGGCGAAGTGCGCGAGCCCGCCGTCTCCTTCGGCGACGACCCTCTGCCCGGCGGCTACCACAAGCGCCGCCACGACGACTACGACCGCGACCTCTACCTGATCCCGGCCGACGTGCTCGACTTCCTCCTTGCCACGCAGCCGACGGAATGGGCCAAGCTCCAGCAACACTACGGTGCGGACGTGAAGCCGCGCTTTCTCGGCCGGCTCTCGCGCGAGATTGCCCGGCGGGGCGCGCTCGACGTGCTGCGAAACGGAATCAGGGACTCGGGCTGCAAGTTTCGTCTCGCGTACTTCCAGCCGGCGAGCGGACTGAACGAGGAACTCCAGCGCCTGCACGGGGCCAACCTCTTCGCGGTTACTCGCCAACTCCACTTCAGCGAACGGACTGCCAGCCAGAGCGTCGACCTCGGGCTCTTCCTGAACGGCGTCCCCATCTTCACGGCCGAACTGAAGAACCCGCTCAAGGGGCAAACCGTCGAGGACGCGATCCGGCAGTACAAGGACCGCGACACGCGAGAGCCGCTCTTCGCCTACGGCCGCTGCCTAGCCCACTTCGCCGTGGACCCCGAACAGGTGTTCGTGACCACGCACCTCCTCGGACCGAAGACCCGCTTCCTGCCGTTCAACCAGGGACGCTTCGGCGGCGCCGGCAATCCGCCCGTCCCGCCCACCCGTGAGGGCTGCGCGACCGACTACCTCTGGGAGCGGATCTGGGCCCGGGACAGCATCCTCGACCTCATTCGGCAGTTCATCCAGGAAGTCGAGGAGGAAGACGATCGCAACCGCAGGACGGGCAAGCGCTTCCTGATCTTCCCCCGCTACCAGCAGCTCGACTGCGTGCGCCGGCTCGTCAGACACGCCCGCAACCACGGACCCGGCGAGCGCTACCTGATCCAGCATTCGGCCGGCAGCGGCAAGAGCTACACGATCGCCTGGCTCGCCCACCAACTCTCGGTGCTGCATGACCTCGACGACCGGCGCGTGTTCGACTCAGTCGTCGTCGTAACTGACCGGCGCGTGCTCGACCGCCAGCTTCAGCAGACCGTCCGGCAATTCGAGCAGACCCTCGGCGTGGTCGAGAACATCGACCAGACCTCCCGCCAACTCCGCGAGGCTCTGGAAGCGGGCCGAACGATCATCGTCACCACGCTCCAGAAGTTCCCGGTCATCGCTGACGAGATAGGCCAGCTCCCCGGAAAGCGCTTCGCCGTGATCGCGGACGAAGCGCACTCCTCCCAGTCGGGCGAGAGCACGAAGAGCCTCAAGGCGGTCCTCGACGCGGAAAGCCTGGAGGCGGCCGAGCAGGAGGAAGCGGCCGCACCGACTCACGAGGAAGAGATCGAGGATCGCGTCCACGAGGAGATCCGGCAACGCGGCCCCCTTCCGAACCTCTCGACGTTCGCCTTCACAGCGACCCCGAAGCCCAAGACGCTCGAGCTCTTCGGCGAGAAGCAGCCGGACGGCAAGTTCAAGCCCTTCCACCTCTACAGCATGCGCCAGGCGATCGAGGAGGGTTTCATTCTCGACGTTCTCGCGAGCTACACCACCTACAAGGCCTACTGGCGCCTGAAGAAGAAGATCGAGGACGACCCTCGGTACGACAAGTCGAAAGCAGAGCACCTGCTCAAGTCCTTCGTCCAACTCCACCCGCACGCCATTCGCGAGAAGATCGCCATCTGCGTGGAGCACTTCGCCGAACTCGTCGCGCAGGAGGTCCGTGGCCTCGCCAAGGCGATGATCGTCACCCGCTCCCGTCTGCACGCTGTGCGCACCAAGCTCGCCCTGGATCGCTACCTCGACGAGAAGGGCCATCCCTGGAAGGCGCTCGTCGCCTTCTCCGGAACGGTCAAGGACGGCGGCGAGTCCTACACGGAGTCCGGCATGAACTCGGTCGGACAGGACCGGGTGATCGGCGAAAGACAGACGGCCGCTGAATTCGACAAGCCCGGGTATCGCTTCCTGGTGGTCGCCAACAAGTTCCAGACCGGCTTCGACCAGCCGCTGCTCCACACCATGTACGTGGACAAGAAACTCGGCGGCGTGAACGCAGTCCAGACACTGTCCCGCCTGAACCGCACCCACCCCGACAAGGGCGGCACGATGGTCCTCGACTTCAGCAACGAGCCCGACAACATACGGCAGGCGTTCGAGCCGTACTACGAGACCACCGTGCTGTCAGAAGAGACCGACCCCAACCTTCTCTACGAGGTTCAGGGCCGGCTGCTCGACTTCGGCGTGTTCGCGACTGCCGACATCGGGACCTTCGCGCGGGCCTACTTCGGTCGGAACCCGACGCAGGACCGGCTCTACGCCGCACTCGAGCCCGCGAGGCAGCGCTTCGCCGAACTCGTCGACGAGGAAGGGCGAGACTTCCTCGGCCAACTCACCGACTACGTCCGCCTCTACGCGTTTCTCTCCCAGGTCCTGACGTTCGCCGACACCGACCTGGAGAAGCTCTACCAGTTCGCCAGACACCTCCGCCGGCTGCTGTCCGTCGGCCGAGAGGCACTGCCCCTCGAGGTGCAGCAGAACATCGACATGGAGTCCTTCCGTATCCAGCAAACGAGCCGCGGCCGAATCCCACTCGAACGGCACGTCCGGCCACTGGAGCCGGCCGGAAGCAAGACGGAAAGAGGCGCCGGCGGCGAACAGTTGGAAGCCCTGTCCCGGATCATCGAGGGCCTGAACGAGCGGTTCGGCCTCAACCTCAGCGACGAGCACCGCGTCACGCTCGAACGGATCCGGTCCGCCCTTGACAAGGACACAGGACTCACCGCGAGCGCCCGGGTCAACACCCGCGAGAACGTCCGCCTGACGTTCGACCCGAAGGTCGAGGACAAGATCCAGGAGATCGTCGAGACCAATTTCGACCTCTACAAGCGCATCACCGACGACCCCGAGTTCGGCCAGGCGCTCAAGGACGTCCTGTTCGAGGATTACATCCGGCGACACCGGCGGGCCGAGGAGTTGCTCAAGCTCCAGGAGTCAAAGACGCTGGAGTTCAAGTCCAGCCTTCGCTGGAGCCTGAAGGAGGACCGCAAGGACGATCGGCACGTGACGCACGCCGCGCTCAAGACGATCGCCGCCTTCCTCAACACCGAAGGCGGCGACCTTCTGATCGGCGTCGGCGACGACCGGAAGGTGCTTGGTATCGACCACGATCGGCTCGAGAACGACGACAAGTTCATGCGGCACCTGGCCCAGGTGGTGCGCAACGGCCTCGGAGATCGTGCCGCCACTTGCATCGATCCTGAGACGCAGATTGTGGAGGGCAAGACTGTCTGCCTAGTGAGCTGCCAGCGGAGTCCCGAGCCCGTCTACCTCCGCTGGAAGGGTCTAGAGAAGACCAAAGAAGGCGATCTCTACGTTCGCAGCGGGCCTGGCACGGTTCGTCTCGCCGAGAGGGACGCCGATACGTATGCCGCTACGCGGTTCGATTCAAGCTGAGACCGTCGCCCGCTACGTTACGAGCATCCGTGTCCCCCTGTACAGATCCTCGTCCTCGTGACCGAAGCCGTGTTCAAGTCGGACGAACAGCATGGGCGCATCGACGCATGTGTCTTCCCCCCTGCTAGCATGCGCCGCTTCTCATGGGAGTAGGGCGATGAGCGCCTCGGCGAGCCACCCTCAGGAGGCCAGCGATCACTATGCAGCGTAGACGACCGGTCTGGCGTTTCGGGCGGATGTCGCCGTCGCAGATCAACCAAGATCCGGTGCAGGGCGAGTTCTTCACTGCAGCCGCGGACTTGCCGGAGCGACTCGTGCGGGAGTCGATTCAGAACTCTCTGGATGCGCGCCGTGGCGAGGAGATGGTCGAGGTCCGTTTCGCTTTTGGCGGGGCCGCCCACACTCTGCCGAAAGGAGCAGCGAGACCTTACGTCGAGGGTCTCGAGAGACACCTGACCGCGCTAGCCGACGCCCGGACGGCACCCGGTGGCGGAGGTGGAGATGAGAAGGAGGAGGAAGCCCTGTTTCGCGCATGGGAACTCCTTGAGGGACCGCTCAAGTACCTCGTCGTCGAAGACTTCGGAACGACGGGCTTGATCGGGGATCCTGCGGCCAACGGCGAGATGGAGAGCGGCAACGACTTCTGGGGCTTCTTCCGTAGTGTCGGCATCTCTCCAAAGCCGGAGGACGCCGCTGGGTCGTGGGGCCTTGGAAGGTGGGTGTTCCCCGACGCTTCGGGTTTGAATGCGTACATCGGCCTGACCCGGTCCTATGAGGAGGAAACCAAGCTCTTGATGGGCCTGGCAATGCTGAAGACCCATCATGTGAACGACCAGAAGTACCCGCCCTATGGCTTCTTTGCAGCCCCCTCAGACGACAGTGATGAGAACTGGCTGCCGATGCCGGTTCTGCCCAACGGCACCGGCAGCGATTTCATTGAGCGCTTCGAGAGCGACTTCTACCTGAGACGCGGGGACGAACCGGGGCTCTCCATCGTCGTTCCGCACCCGCACGAAGACCTAACTCCCCAAGCGCTGGAACGGGCAGTCGTCACCCAGTACTTCCTACCGATCCTGCGGGGTGATCTACGGGTTCTGATCACGAGCTCCGACCGGGAAGCTGTCATTGACAGATCCACGTTGGCAGGCGCCGTACATCGAATGCGTGGAGGGAGCGACGACGAGAGCGCTCGGGCACAGCGAGATGACGAGACTGTCGAGGCTCTGAGCAAGGCAATCCGGTTGGCGCGTTGGGCGGGCGACCAAGAGGACCACACGGAACTCTCGTTCCCGGTATCAAAGCTCCGCGAGACGGTCGACGCACTGGAAGTAGAGGAACTCCGCCGCAGGTTCGAGGCTAACGAGCGCCTAGCATTCCGACTGACGATGGATGTGAACCGTCGCAAAGCCGCCCGGTCGGAAAGGGCCAGCTTCCGCGTCTATCTCGAACGGGCGGATGAACTGACCTCTGGCCACAGCTACTTTGTCCGCGGGCACCTTCGTATTCCGATGGCGGCCAGCACTGGCAGGTTTCGACAAGCGCGAGCCTTGATCGTGGTTGATGGCGATACGGAACTCGGCCACCTCCTACGGGACGCGGAGGGGCCCGCTCACGCAACCTGGGATCCGCACGCGCAGCGGCTCAAAGACCGCTGGTCAGGAGGCTACTCGCGGGTTCAGGCTGTTCGCGGGGCCGCGGGTCTTCTCCTGCGTCGGCTAACGCAGCAGTCGCAGGAACCCCAGATCGATGCTCTGGCAGATCTGTTTCCGGCGGATCCGGATCCCCGAGGCGGTCCAACTCCTCGCCCCAAACCTGGTCCTGGCCCCGGACCCCCTGACGGCCCGCCGCCTCTGCCTGATCGCAGCAAGTTCCGTGTCAGTGGCTTGGCGCGTGGCTTCGTACTGCGAGGTAGTGCCGCTAATCCCCCAGAGCCGGACTCGTCCTGGAACCTCCGGGTGGCTTACGACGTCTTGCGGGGCGGCACTTCGAGGGCTTTCCGACAGTTCGACAGCGGCCTGCGTCAAGGCTGCCCTGACTTCTCTCTAGAGGCGCTGGTGATCGACTCGAACGAATGCAGCTACGAAATCACAGCGGAGAACTCTCTCCGCTTCGTGGTGCGCTCCAACGCGTTTCAACTGTCGGTGACTGGCTTCGATCACCGGGATGTGATCGTTGATGTCCGCGAAGCTGGAGACTCCGACGTCGCGCCAGACGACTCGAATGGAGCGATTGGATGATCCGCCGCATCAATTTCACCGAACGTGTGAAGATCACTCGAAAGGACTGCCACGTAGCCCTACTGCAGAAGCAAGAGGGAAACGCTCAGCGCTTTGATGTAGAGCTCGATCTCGAAAGCTACAGCTTCCCACCAAACGCGCAGGCGCGACTCGAGGCTTGGCGCAGCAGCTCCGTCCAGCGTTGGGATCTGGGCCCGGTAGAGACTCTAAGCGCGGAACTCCGTCTCACTCTGACGGAGGTCCCCGAATCTGCGCAGTTCCGGTTGTTGGTCGTCGCCGGTGACGGCTCAGGACGGTTGCTCGGTTCGGCACCGAGAATCAGACCGACGCTCCCTGCCCGGTCCTTGATCCCAGTTCGAGAAACCTCCGAACTGGAGGGCGAAGTGTGGCGTGTGGACTGTGGCGACGAGGGCGATCTACCCGAACTCCTGCTAAACGAGAGAGTGCCTGAGATCAGCACCATTGTTCGAAGCGACCCGGCGTTCCGCGCTTTGGTGATGCCACAGGTCCTGCGCACGGTGTTCACCCAGATGCTGCTCGTACAGCGGGCGGATCCAACCGATGAGGAAAGTAGCTGGGAAGGCTGGATTCGTTTCGCGAGGACACTACTGCCCGAGGTGCCGCCGCACGTCGAGAGCACGGGAAGCGGTGATGCCGTTCAGGCTGCTCAGAGCTGGATCGACGAACTGGTGTCAGCGTTCGCTGCTAGCTCCGTTCGCGCGGAGGCGACCTACTCCACCGTGGTGGGCGGAGGTGAGAGTTGACCCGATTGCGCCGATTCACTCGCGCTGGCGTTGACGCAGCGCTGGAGTTCTTGACGCGTGCTCGCGAAGCTGAGCTCGTTGCAGCGGACGGCCCCCCAAACGAACTGCTCTTCGGGGCCGCCTACACGACTTCGTTCGTTCCTGAGGTGACGGTGGAACGGCGGGCCCTCCGCACGCGACGCGACGCCGCCGAGCACATCGGTCCAAGAGTCAAGGCGGTCAAGAGGGAGATCGTTGACGACGTTCGGGCCTGGTCTTGGCTGGGCATGTATCACTTCGTCGACATCACGAACGTGGCGGACCAAGCAAGGGTCTCCCCGCTCGACGGCGCGTTCGTCATCCGCAGTAGCTCAAGAGCCCTCCAGCAACGCTACCGACACTACCTGTGGGGAACCTGGCGTCTCCATGAGCAGCATGGTGAGGCGGCCGCGTTCCTGCTGGATGAGCCGCTGACGTCCTGGTCGGATCTCGCGCAACGCGCCTTCGGGAGCATCCGCGCGTTCAACTCGCCCGGAGTGTTGCCCTTGATGCTGCGCCTCTACACCCGGAACGGTAGTCGCAGGCGCGGATACAGCCAGAACCCCGGTGGCGTCCGCCATCTGCTACGCGTGCTCGATCAACTTGAGCGGACCTACGACGTCTACGGGATGACTCCGGAAGCACTGTTGGACATCCTCCCTGAACCGTTTCGACAGTGGGCAGACGAGGACGACCAGCAACCCGACTCCCGAACTCCCGACCCGGAAGTAGAGGCGCTCCTGCGGGCACTCCGCGCCGTCCGAGACGCGGTCAATGCGGACTCATCCCAGAGAACCGATCTCAGACACTTCATGACGCTCGGCTCGCCAGAGTGGAAGGCTTATGTTGCGGATCACGGCACGCCCGGCTATCAGACTCGGCAGCGAACTGTCCTCCGCCGCCTCGATGAGACGCTTCGGAAGCTAGGCGGCTGACCATCGCTGCTGACTCCGGACAGTGAAGAGCATAGGAAGAGGCAGCGGCTGAAAGCCGGTCGAGACTCCTGCGCTCTCCCTAGCTCCAATCTGGTCGATCTGGACCCACTTCCGATGGAACAACTCCGCTTCCGCCTCGGGAACGGCCAGCGGACGGATCCTCCGGCCTTCAAGACAGGCCTCGATAAGCGACGCTTTCGGAATCAAGTACACAGCGCCCCATCTCTCTTCAGCGTCGTACTGGTGCATGCGCCACACCGCGGAGTCCCCGAAGTCGAAGAAGACGTGCGCTTGGTCCTCCTGCCATCTCTCCAGAAGGCTACTACGGCCCCGAAACTCTAAGGCGTACATCAATGGGTCGAGCTTGATTGGCTTGGACGAACGACCCATCCGGAAGTACTGTGGATCGGTCGTGTCGCGATCGCCGTCGACAATCCAAATCATGTCTTTGTAGAAAACCTCTCGACTCCGCCGTTCTTCCGAGCTAAGTGCCGAATGTTGAAACTCGATCACCAAGCCGTGAGGCGTCTTGACATCGGCGATGTGGTGTTCACCGGTTTGCCCGTCGGTGTGGACGACCTCCTGCCAGTCCTCCGGAAACTCGTTCTTCCAACTCCTGTGCCAGTCGGTTTCTGCCTCCCACCACGGATCACAGGACTGTCTACTCTTGTGCGCCCAGTGCCATCTCACGAACTCGCCGCACTTGGCGATCATCTCCTCCCCGCAGTGTTGGCAGACACCTCGAAGGCGAGGTTGGGGCGCCGCCTTGCTTCCGTTCACTAGAGCGAATCTCACTATCGAGTCCTTCGTCTGTTTCGCCCGTACCGGGCAGTTGCCTGAACAGCCTCCGATGCCGCGACCGAGCGGCCGGCCGACCGAGACTTCACGACCGGCAAGGGGCGTGGAGACCTGGCTGGCACCGGAGCCGGCGAGCATAGCTACTTCCGGGCATACGGGTCGACAGTGGGACCGTTCCCTGTCGCACGCTGGCTGCAGTGACCGCCGACGTCGTAGCCGAAGGACTCGGGCACCTGAGATGAGCGATCCCGTCATCAGCTCGCTCGTGGGGCCATTGTTGATGCCGGAATGGTCGGGCAGGAAGCTCTTCGTCGCCCGCAGTCCCTCGTTCGCCTCAGGCGGAGTAGCTCCTGATCTCATCCGGAGCGATCGTAAGCACCCGCAACTGCGCCGCGGCCTGGCGCCACGACTCGACCGTCTCCGCGTGCGCCCTCGCCAACGCCGGATCCTCGTCGACCCAGTAGCGCCCGGCGAGCCGCTCCATCAGCGGCACGACGCCCTCCTGCGAAATCGACACGACGCCGTCGACGGCGACCCACGCCTCCGGTTCGCCGACTTCCCGGGCCACGAGAAGCGACGCCCTTGGATCGTTCTCCAGCCGGTCGATCTTCTTGTGCGAGGCACTGCTGAACATCCGGATCCGCTCGCCGTCCCACTCGAACCAGACGGGCACGCCGTTCGGCGATCCGTCGAGTTCGTTGGTGCAGAGGACGCCGATCCGGGGCTTCCTCAGGAACTCGTCTACTTCGGAACGGGACATGGCCGGCATGATGCTCTCCCTGGTGGTCGTATCGGACGCCGGCCCCTTAGGCCGGCGCGTCCATCTGGCCGCCTTCGGCGGCAGCCGGCGGGGACGCCGGCGCACCCAGTGTGAAGCGCATCGCTAGCTGCCCGCGGCCGCAGCCGGCGAAAACGCCGGCGATCCCAACCGCGTCTGATCACCCACGATCTCCGTCAGCACCGGCTCGATGTACCCGTAGAACCGCTCCGGGTCCTCGGACATCGGGAAGTGGCCCAGGCCCTTCATCGTCTCGTAGGTCGCTCCCTTGATCTGCCGCGCGACCTCCTCGGACGCCGCGGGGGGCGTCGCCGCGTCGTACTCGCCGGTCAGCAGGAACACCCGGGTCTGCGACGTGTCGATCTCCGAGGCGCGATCGCCCAAGTCGTGGTCGGTGCCCCAGTAGAAGAGATCGCCCCGGAACACCCGCGGCGCGCCCTGGCTGTAGCACCAGCCCACCTCGCGGCGGAATGCCTCGGGCGCCTCGGGTGAGGTGATGCCGATCATCAGCTCGCTCTTGTAGCCGTTGTTGATCTCGGGGTGGTCGA
>JAPOXA010000047.1 GCA_026707325.1 Acidobacteriota bacterium
TGCTCTTCGGCTTCGTGGCCGGCTTCATCATCTTCCTGTTCGACATGGGCTTCGGATTCCTCGGCGGCGTCCAGTACGTCTCCGACCCGGTGAACGGCCTGGGGATCCCCTTCCTGCTCCAGGCATGGTGGTACTTCTGCATCCTGAGCGTCATCTACGCGGCCGTCAGCCTGGCGACCCCGCCGCCGAAGCCCGAGCAGATCGACGGCCTGACCTGGGACAAGCCCTACGCGTTCCTGGCCCGGTCCGAGATCACGGGTGTCCGCGACCCGCGGCTGCTGGCGGGGTTGCTGGCCGTTGCTCTGGTGATGATGTACGTTCTGGTGCGGTAGCAAGCTAAACCACAACTCCACCGGGCATCCCACCGCACTCCACTTCCTTGCGCGACCGTCGAGGCGCTCGATCGCGTTCCACCCGACGACCCCTCAGAACGGATCCAGTTCCGCGAGCCGGGCCACTTCCCTCATCGCCCCACACGCTGAAAAGATCATGTCAACCACTACCGAAATCTTCGAAAAATCGTAGTCACCTCTCACGTCGCCCTGTGCTAGGGGCTTGCTGAAAAAGGGAGTGGCGGCGGCACCTACCCCCAGAACCAGAGGGCAAACGCCAGCGTTCCGACCCGATGAGCGATGCTTCGGATGGACGCCGGGAACCACGCCAGTTCCCTTCCCGCGCCGTCCCGGGATTGGGCCGAACGTGCGCGGACACCTCGTAGACCCTGCTCCTTCGCCCGCTTTCCGATGACCTGGCATCGGTCGTGTCCCATCGCCTCGGCGACGCCGTCGAGCGGGTAGGTCGCGGGCAGGCCGGCAGCGCGGAGCCCTTCCGGCGTGTGCACGTCGCAGACGTCCTGGCGGTGTGGCAACCTGCACTCGACGAGCACCGGGCCCGCGTCCTCCCGCAGTTCCTCCGGTTCGTACGGCCAGCCCGCAATGAAAGCGCGCAGATTCAGGCGTGCCGTGACCTTGTCCTCGTTCAGATAGAGCGTCCGGAAGCTGTTCGGCGGATTCCACCTGCCCCCGCGCCGTTGGGCGTAGCCCGGATCGAGCGGGTCGGCCCAAGTCGGATCGGCGATCCGCCACCATGAGTGATCGTCGGGGAGTCTCTCGACGACCAGGTCCTCCGTCACCCGTGCGCCCGCTCGAAGTCGAACATGTCTCGGCATGCGGACAGCAGCCGGTTCGTGTCGCCCCCGCCCAGCAGATCCAGTAGCGAAACACAGTCGAGCTTCGGGATCGGTCGACGCACCACGGCGGGTATCCGGTCGCGCTTGAGGTAGCGCTCCAACAGATCGGTGGCTGCCCTCAGATCTGCCACGGCTACGGCGTGATCGGCCGGCACGCCGCGCTGCAGCCACTTGGCGAACGCCTGGCGGCTCACACCGAACAGACCGGCCGTCTTCGCCTGGCTGAGTTGCCACACTCCGAGCGTGCGCATCAGGTCCGAAGCGGACTGCCCGGCAGTCAGGCCTGTTCCTCCAGCCGGACCCTGGCGGTAGCCGACGAGGCACTCGGTGAATCGGTCGAGCCACGCGCTGTCCTGCCTGCGAGCCTTGAAGACCCGTTCCGCCGCCTCTTCGGGTCGCAACTTCTGAATCGCCGTTTCCGTGGGCATGTCCTACTTCCCTGTGGCCGCAACCATATGTCAACCGCAACCTTTCGTCAATCAGGAGTTCAGGCTGTTCGCGGAGTGAAGCCCCCATACGACCAGGACGGACTCAGTTCCCGCGAATCCGCTGCCCGAGCTCCCCGAACCCGACAGTCCAAGAGGCGGACTCAAGATCCGTCCTAGCCCTATGAAGGGCGGGAAAAGCGATGCAGAGCACAGCAGTAGAATGGCGGGAAGCACGACGCAAGCTTGAGGAAGTCGGGTTCGACCCGAGTCAGGCTGAGGCGCTGGTCGAGATGGTGAGCAGCCGCGAGCAACAACTGGCAACGAGGGACGACGTAGCCGTCCTTAGGGGCGATGTCGCCGTACTCAAGCACGACGTCGCTCTACTCAAGGACGATGTCGCCGATCTGAAGGTCGGAATGGCCTCGATCGAGGGCCGTCTGGATGGCCTCACGGCTGTCGTCGACGCCCTAAGGCGCGAAGTACGAGACCGCCACGAGAGCCTGAGGAAGGAGCTCAACGCTCGAATCGACGCCCTGGACGTCAGCGTAGGCGCGCGTCTGGAAGCGTTCAGCAGCGAGTTGAACGGCCGGATGACGGCGTTGGAAGGTGATGTAACCGGCCGGATGACCGCGTTGGAAGCTGGTGTAACCGGCCGGATGGCCACGTTGGAAGCTGGTGTAACCGGCCGGATGGCCGCGTTGGAAGCTGGTGTAACCGGCCGGATGACCGCGCTGGAAGGCGGCCTGACCGGCAGGATGGACGGCCTCGGCAGTCAACTGACGACGATCAAGTGGTTCCTCGGCGCCATGATCGCCATGATGGCGCCGGCCACGGTGGCGCTGGTTCGCCTGGCTTTCCTGTAGGCGGCTGCCGCCCGCGTACGCTGAGCGATCGGTGGGGCCGAAAGGACGAAGCCGTGCCTCTCTCCATTCCTCGACGCGACTTGCTCAAGTCGGCTCTCATCGGGTTCGGTGCCTGCCTTGGACTGCCGTCCTGGGCCGCTCAAACGACCGGTGACCGAGACCGCTTCGGTGGCTGGACCGGGCTGAAGTTCGACGCCACGGGCTTCTTTCGCACCGAGCACGACGGGCGCTATGCGCGCGTACGGCCCGGCAAGTCGCCGCGCCCTACCGCGACGATCCCATGGTGCTGGGCTACTGCATGGCCGACTGTCCGCCCCTGACCGACAACGAGGCGGAGTGGAACGGCAGCACCACGTGGCCCCGCCGGCTACGCAACTTCGCGGCCGAGGCGCCCGGCAAGCGGGCCTACGTCGACTTCATGCGCGAGCGATACGGCGACGTGTCCGGCTTCAACGCGACCTACGGCACCCGCTTCGACGCGTGGCCGGATCTGCGCAACGCGAGGAACTGGCGGCCCGATCAAGCCCCCGCGAACGAGGCGGAGCGCCGTGACAGCGCCGCGTTCCTGCTGCTCTGCGTCGAGCGCTACTACTCCGTCGCCAGGGCCGCCCTGCGCCGCGCCGACCCGAACCACCTCTTCCTGGGCGACAAGATCAACGGTGACACGGACGGGCTCCACTCGGTCGCGGCCGTGACGAGCCGGTTCACCGACCTGGTGAACACCCAGCACTACGCCCGCTGGGAGGGTCAGCGCGAAACGATGGACCGGCTGACCGACACGGTGGGGCAGCCTTTCCTGAACGGCGACGCCGCCTACACCACGCCGACCAAGACGATGCCCAATCCCCATGGCCAGCATGCGCGCGACATGGCGGAGCGCGCCCTCTGGACCCGGGAGTTCATGGAGAACGCGACCGCCCGTCCCGACTTCGTCGGCTGGCACATGTGCGGGATGATCGATACCGCGAACACCATGCCCGGCAAGGAGCAGGCTCAACACCAGGGGCTCATGACGACCCGCGGCGAGTTCTACCCGGAGATGGAAGCGACGGTCCGCGACATCTCCGACCGCCTGTACGTCATCGCCACCTCAAGCGGCTGAACGACACGGGATTCGCTCAGCCGAGCGCCTGAAACGCCTTCTCGGTTCCGGCGAGCGCCTGCTCGATGTCGGACTCCGTGTGCGCGACCGACAGGAACATGTTGTGCCAGGGGTGCAGGTAGACGCCGTGGTCGAGGGCGGCGCTGCAGAAGGCGAAGCCCTTCTCCCTCCTGTCGTCGTCTTCGAACAGGACCGCCGGCATCTGCGGCGGTCCGGTCTGGCGGATCGGGTGACCGGAGCGACGCGCCTGCTCCTCAAGGCCGTCCCTGAACTGCTGTCCCAGACGCTCCACGACGGCCGGCGCGTCGACTTCGGCCAGCAGGTCGAGGGTCTCGATCGCCGCGGCGAAGGGCGCGGCCTGGTACCAGAACGAGCCGGTGACGAAGACGCGCGTCGCGGCCTCGCGGTACGCCTCGTTGCCGAGAACGGCGGCCACGGGTTCACCGTTGCCGATCGCCTTGCCCCAGGCCGACAGGTCCGGCTGAACGCCAAGCGCGGACCAGCTCGCGTCGAGCGACAGGCGCAGCCCGGCCCGCACGTCGTCCAGGATGAGGGCCGCGCCCTCGGCGTCACAGATCTCGCGAACGCGGCGCGCGAAGGCGATGTCGGGCAACTCCTGGTCGTGGCCCGCGTCGTGCTTGAACGCGGAGACGACGATGCCGGCAAGGTCGCCGCTCGCCGCGTCGGCGGCCGCGTCCAGGCTGGCTACATCGTTGTAGCGGTAGGTCGGGAAGTGAACGTGATCCTCCGTCGGCGTGCCGCGGGAGATGTGGTTGGCCCAAGGCGCCGCACCGTGGTACGCGCCCTTGGCAACGAGGATCTTCCGCTTCTCGCTCCGCGCACGAGCCACCATGTTGCAGACGGTCGTCGCGTCGTTCCCGTTCTTCGCGAATATGGCCCACTCGGCGTGGCTGACCCGCCGCACGAGACGCTCGGCCAGATCGATGATGAGCGGCGGAGGCCCGTTCGCGATGTCGAGCCGGTCGCGCTGCGCGTCCGCGGCGGCGCGAATGCGTCGATTGCCGTAACCGGCGATCATCGGACCGAACGAGCACATGAAGTCGATGTACTCGTTGCCGTCGGCGTCCCAGAGCCGGCAGCCCTCCGCCCGCTCGAAGTACTGCGGGTACCGGGGCGGCAGGAGCCGGTAGGTGGACATGTGACCGTACATGCCACCCGGGAGCACCCGCTCACCCCGGGACTTGAGCGCCCGGTTCCGATCGAGCAAGAAGGTCAGCCCGACTTCTTCACCTCGAAGGGCACGGCGAGCCGCTCCCACTGCAGCGCGACCCAGGAGTCGACGATGACGAACTCCATCTCTTCCACGTGCTCCCCGATGGCTTTCGGAGTGGCGGACACGCGCAGCGCGTCCTGACCGGCGTCGTACCGGAAGGCGCCCCACTGCTGCGAGACCTTGTTGAAGATGACGGTCCACTCGTTCTCACCCGGCTCGGTGAAGAGGCCGTAGGTGCCGGCGGCCAGCTTCTGCCCGCTGATCTCGACGTCGGCGCTGAAGGTGATCGTGGTCGCCTCGTCGGCGCCGGTGCGCCAGACCTGGCCGTAGGGAACCAGGCCGCCCCAGATCGACCGGCCCTTCACCTTGGGCCGTCCGTACTCCACCGTGATGGAGACGCCGTCGATCTTCCCCTTCACCATCCCGTTCTTGCTCGCCCTGTCGGCATCGTCAGCGCGCTGCGCCATGGCGGGAAGAGCCGTGACCAGGAGGGCCGCGAAGATCAGGGGAATCGTTGCTCGGTACTTGTGCATGTCGTCCTCCAGCTAGAGAGTGTTCTGTTCGCTCGCGACCGTAGGATAGACGGAAATGCTGAAACAGTTCGCTTCTCTTGTCGCCGCGCTGTTCGTCGCGGTCCTCGCCTGCCAGCCCGCAGCCGAGAACGAGCCGCCCAACGTCGTCCTCCTCATGGCCGACGACATGGGCTGGGCGCAGACTGGCTACTACGGCCATCCACTGCTCCAGACGCCCCATCTCGACGCGATGGCCGGCGCCGGGCTGCGCATGGACCGGTTCTACGCCGGCGCGCCCAGTTGCACCCCGACACGGGCGACGGTGTTGACCGGGCGCACGAACGATCGCACAGGGGCCTTCCGCGTCGGCGACTCGATCAACAAACAGGAGAAAACGCTCGCCGCGGCCTTCCGGCAGGCCGGTTACGCAACGGCTCACTTTGGCAAGTGGCACCTGAACCAGGTCCACCCGAGCGGCGACAATCCGCTCCCCGGAGACGACCCCCACAATCCCGGCGAACTCGGCTTCGGCTACTGGCTGAGCCACACGAACCAGTTCAACCTGGACCCCGTCCTCAGTCAGAACGGAGTGCCGAAGCAGTTCGAGGGCGATTCGTCGGAGATCCTGGTCGCCGAAGCACTCCGCTACATCTCGGAGCAGCGGGAGAACGGGAAGCCGGTGTTCGCCGTGATCTGGTACGCCTCACCGCACCGGCCCTTCGGCGCCTTCCCGGAGGACGAAGAGCCCTTCGCGTCGCTGGACGACGCCTCGAAGACCCACCACGCCGAGATCATCGCCATGGACCGTTCCATCGGCGCCCTCCGCGAGGGCCTGCGCGAACTCGGCATCGCCGACAACACCCTGGTCTGGTTCACCAGCGACAACGGCGGCCTGCCCGACATCTCCTACGGCCCCGAGCATCCCGGCGTACGCCCCGACACCACCGGCCACCTGCGCGGCTTCAAGAAGGACTTCTACGAGGGCGGCCTGCGCGTGCCGACGATCATCGAATGGCCAGGCGGCATCGCCCCGAGGATCTCCAGCTTCCCAGCCAGCACGATGGACATCTTCCCCACCCTGATCGAGGTCGCCGGGCTCGACCCGTCGTCGATCAACGAGGTCCACGACGGCATCTCCATCGCCGGCGTGTTCGACGGCGAGCCCGCCCGACGGGAGCAGCCCATCGGCTTCCGCGCCAGCGGCGGCCTCGCCTGGCTCGACAACGACGTCAAGCTGGTGCGGAACTACTTCTCCGACCCGACCGATCCCTTCGAGCTCTACAACGTGATCGACGATCCCGGGGAAGAGGACAACCTGATCGAGCAGCAGCCCGAACTCGCCGCCCGCATGCGGGCGGAACTGGATGCCTGGAGCCGGTCCGTCGACAAGAGTGTCACTGGCGCCGACTACCCGGAGGGCAGGGTGCTGCCGTCCGGCCGCGACAGCTAGGAACCTGCGCCGGAGAACCTCGACGGTCCAGACTGGGTGCGCCGGCGTCCCCGCCGGCATCCGGCGCGCTAGCGCCGGCTCTGGCTCTCTTGGTTGACACGGATCCCGTGTACACCTATTCTGTGGACATGAACGTCACGCTCTCCATCGACGATCGGGTCGTTGCCGAGGCCCGGCGAATCGCCGCCCTCCGGGGAACCAGCCTGAACCAGCTCGTGCGGGACTACCTCCACGAACTCACCCGCACGGACGACTCCGAAGCCGTGGTCGCACGGCTAGACGCGCTCTGGGCCGAGGAAAGCTACGGTTCCGAGCGTTCCTGGACGCGCGAGGAACTGCATGAACGGTCGTGAGTTCCTCGACACAAACGTTCTGATCTACGCTGACGACGCGCGCGACCCGCAGAAGCGCGAGTGTGCCCGGGAGCTGATCCGCCGCCTCATGCGCGAAGGACGAGGCGTGCTCTCGCTACAGGTCCTGCAGGAGTTCTTCGCGGCCGCCACGCGCAAACTGAACATGAGCAGCGAGAAGGCCCGAAGCCGCACCGTCCAGTACTCGCGCTTCGACGTGGTGACACTCGACACGGTCGACCTGATCGCGGCGGTCGATCTGCATCGCCTGCATCGAGTGTCCATCTGGGACGCTCTTGTCGTCCGAGCGGCGCTCAACGGAGCCTGTACGACGTTGCATACCGAAGACATGCAGGACGGCTACGTCGTGGAGTCTCTGACGCTGCGGAATCCGTTCCTGGCCTGATCAGCAGCGCCAGCTACGCGGATGTGACGCCGACGCACCCAGTGGGTGGCATCAGTGAATCACCCCCCGCAGCCGCGGATCCAGCAGATCCCGCAGCGCGTCCCCCACGCAGTTGAACGACAGCACCAGCAGGAAGATCGCCACGCCCGGGACGATCGACAGCAGCGGCTGCTGCTCGAGCATCGGGAAGGCCTGCTGGAGCATGTTGCCCCAGGTAGGCGTGGGCGGCTGGATGCCGACGCCGACGAAGCCGAGGGCGGCTTCGGTCAGCACCGCGTAGCCCATGCTGAGGGTGCTCTGGACGATCACCGGGGCGATGCAGTTGGGCAGGATGTGGCGCACGATGATGCGCGGGTGACTCAGGCCCAGCGACTCGGCGGCCTTGACGAAGTCGCGCTCGCGGATGGAGAGCCCCTGGCTGCGGACGATCCTCGCCATCCACGGGACGTTGGCGATGCCAATGGCGATGATCACGGTGCGGAGCGAACCACCGAGAGCGGCGGCCAGACCAACCGCGATCAGCAGGCTGGGAAAGGTGACCAGCGCGTCCATGAGCCGCATGAGCACATCGTCGACGCGGCCGCGGAAGTAGACGGACAGCAGGCCGAGAGGCACTCCCAGCAACACGCCCAATCCAACGGCACCGAGGCTGACGGAGAGCGCGATCCGCGCGCCGACGATCAGCCGGGCCAGAGTGTCGCGGCCCATCTGGTCGGAGCCGAGCCAGTGCGCCGCGCTCGGGCCCGAGAGCAGGTTGTCGAAGTCCATCTCCTCGGCGTCGACGGGCACGATCCAGGGCGACAGCACCGCCGCCGCGCCGATCAGCGCCAGCACGACGAGCCCGGCCAGCGCCTGCGGCACGGAGGCGAGCTTGCGCAGCAGCTCGAGGGTCGGATGGCTGCGGGCTGCGGAGCCTCCAGAGGCCGGCGCTTCGCGCCGGATGCCGGCGGGGACGCCGGCGCACCCAGTCGACGGCACCCGGTTGGCCGGGGCGGCGGCGTACCCGGTCTGGCGGCGCCCGTTCCTAGTCACCGAACTTGATCCTCGGATCGAGCCAGGCGCAGGCGAGGTCGGTGACCAGGTTGGCGGCGAGCACGGCAACCGCCATCAGCAGCACCGCCGCCTGCACGACCAGGAAGTCGCGGGCGAAGATCGCCTGCACGATGTGCTGGCCGGTGCCGGGGATGCCGAACAGCGTCTCGATGACGATCGCGCCGGCGAAGATCCTGCCGGTCTGCAGACCGAGGATCGTGATCACCGGCAGCAGCGCGTTGCGCAGGGCATGCGACCAGATCACGGTGCGCTCCCTCGAGCCCCGGGCGCGCGAGGTGCGCAGGTAGTCCTGGGCGAGCACCTCGAGCATCGCCGATCGGCTCTGCCGCATGATCAGCGCGCAGCTCGTCACGCCAAGGGCGAAGGCCGGCAGGATCATGTGGCGCAGGCTCTGCAGCGGGTCGTCGAAGAGGCTCACGTAGCCCTGGCTCGGGAGCCAGCCAAGCCCCACGCCGAAGAGCAGGATCGCCATGATGCCGAGCCAGAAGTTCGGGATGGCGACCCCGCCGATCGAGACGACCGTCGCGGCGTAGTCGATCGGTTTGCCGCGATAGACCGCCGATGCAATGCCGGCCGGCACGCCGACCAGCACCGCGAGAATCCAGGCCGCGAGGCCGAACTGAAGGGTCACCAGAGCCCGGCCGCCGAGTTCCTCCGCGACAGGCCGCATGTTCTGGGTCGAACGCCCGAAGTCGCCCTGCAGCACGTTGCCGAGCCAGATCAGGTACTGGACGATCACCGGTTCGTCCAGGTGGTGACGTTCGCGGATGAGCTGCAACTGCTCTTCGTCGAGCGCCTCGCCGGGCCCGATGAACGCCCGCGCCGGGTCGCCCGGAATCGCGAGCATCAGCGCGAACACCAGGAACGTGACCAGGAGGAGGACGGGCACCGCCTGCAACAGGCGGCGCGCGAGGTAGCTGCGCATGTGGCTGGTGCTACTCCTCCAGCCAGATCGTGGCGAAGTTCATCTTGCCGTCCCAGCCCATCAACTGGTCGAGGTTGCGCACCCGGCCGGGCGCCGCCGCGAAGGTCACGCCGTAGAGCAGCGGCGTGAACCAGGCCTCGCCGAGCACGGTCCGGTTGAGTTCGATGTAGACCTGCTTGCGGGCCTCGTTGTCGTAGAGCGAGGCGCCCAGCTCCACCAGCTCGTCGACGTCCGGCCGCAACATGTTGCCCGGGTTGTAGTAGCCGTCGCTCTTGTAGGCCAGCGACGCCATCCAGTCCGGCTCGGGATAGCGGCTCCAGGAGGTGATGAACATCGGGTACTCCTGGCCGTGGTTGAACCGCTCGGTCGCCGGTCCGCTGGACAGCACGTCGATGTCCATGTGGATGCCGATCTTCTTCAGCATCGCCCGCACGACCTCGGCGCTGGAAACGAGCAGGGGGTTGTGGTGGGTGACCGCCGTGAACTCCAGGCCGCTCTCGCGCCCGGCCTTCTGGAGGTAGCGGCGCGCCTTGTCGACGTCGTAGTAGGGACGTTCGGCGTCCGGCTCGTGGACCCAGGCACCAACCGGCCACATGCCCGCGTCGGCCTCGATCGCCCGGCCGAAGAAGATCGCCCGGTTGATCACGGTCGGGTCGACGGCGTGGGCGATCGCCAGCCGGACGTTCACGTCGTCGAGCGGCGGCTTGTCGACGTTGAACACCAGCGTCAGCGCGATGCCCCCTCCCGGCATCGTCTCGATCCGGACCCGCTCGTCCCGTTCGAAGGTCGCAACGTCCTTGTAGGGAAGGTAGGTGACGTCGATCTCGCCCGTGCGCAGGGCCGCGGCGCGGACCGTCTCGTCGCGGATCACCCGGACCGTGACCTCGTCGAGATACGGCAGCTGATTGCCGTGCTCATCGCGGCCCCAGTAGTCCTCGTTGCGCACGAAATGCACGAGAGTGCCGGTGATCACTTCCTTCACCCTGAACGGCCCGGTTCCCGAGGGGCTCCAGCCGTAGTCGGCGCCGAGCGACTCGATCGCGGCCGGCGAGCTCATCACGCCGCCACGGTCGGCCAGCATGCCGAAACCCGCGCCCCACGGCCCGGCCAGATCGAAGCGCACCGTGTACTCGTCGATCACTTCGACCCCCTCGATCACCGCCAGCGATGCGCGCGGCGTGGCGACGGTCGCGGGATCCAGAATCCGCTCGATGTTGGTCTTCACCGCATGGGCATTGAAGGGAGTGCCGTCATGGAAGACGACGCCCTCCCGCAGGTGGAACGTGATCGAGTCGGGATCCGTCGCGATCTCCCAGGAGGTGGCGAGCGAGGTCTCCGGCCGCGGATGGAGCTGCTGGTCCGCGTCGACCAGTTGATCGAAGATCTGCCGCCAGAAGTAGGCATCGGCGCCTGACCGGCCCAGGATCGCGTCGAGCGACGTGGGCTCGAGCGAGTGGCCAACTCGCAGGTGGCCGCCGTAGCGCGGTCCGCCGACGGCGGGTGGCCGCGGCTTCAGGGCGGCCGACTCCAGCCGCTCGGCGCGACTCTCGGGCGCGCAGGCAACCAGCAGGCTCAGTGGCCCTGCGAGTAGAAGCAGCGGCGCGGATACGCTCAACCTCGACGACGACGGCAGCGAAACAACAGACATCTCGGAATCGTGCAACTCTAATGACTCGGGGGACGCACACCATGAGACTGCAAACCGCACTCCTCTTGCTCGGCGCACTGCTCTCGGTGCCCTGCGCCGCGCAGCCCGGCGACCGGTCGGACCAGCTCCTGCTGGCGGCCGCGGCGCCGAATCGGGAAACGGGGCTCCAGGAACGTCCCAACGTCCTGTTCATCGTCGCCGACGACCTGAACGTCGCGCTCGGCGCCTATCTCGACTCGGCGCCTTCTCCGCAGTACGCCGGCGCGAAGACCCCGAACCTGGACCGGCTGGCCACCGAGGGCATCCGCTTCGACCGCGCCTACGTGCAGAACCCGCTCTGCAACCCCTCGCGGACCTCGTTCCTGAGCGGACTGCGGCCGTCCACGACGGACATCCACAACGGGCAGACGCCTCCCCGCACGAAGATCGGTGACGATCTGCGCATGCTGCCGGAGCACTTCCACGACCACGGCTACTTCACGGCCCGGGTGGGCAAGATCGCGCACAACATCTTCGAGCACGCGGTGTCCTGGGACGTGTCGGCCTTCGCCCTGTCGCGAGAGCCCGAACAGCGCCTTCACCTGCCGGGCTACCTGCCCGGCGTCGACTTCTCCGCCGAACGCGACAACACCTGGGTGGACGGCTCCGAGCAAGGAATGTCACGCGCCGACGTCCTCAGAACCCTGGGGCGTCCGGCAGGTCTGCCCCTGTCGTGGCGCGCGACCCGTGAATCGCCGCGCATGACGCCGGACGGAACCACGGCGACGCGGATCGTCCAGTTGATGGCCCGGAACCGGAACAGGCCCTTCTTCGTCGCCGCCGGCTTTCACAAGCCCCACCAGCCGTGGGTCGGGCCCGTGGAGTTCTTCGACCAGCACCCGGTCGATGAGATTCAGCTGCCGCAGACGCCGCCGGACGACACCGCCGACCTGCCAGCCGCGGCTTTCCGAATCCTGCCGGACGACGCCGCCCACACGGAGAGGCAGCGCAAGCAGGCGATCGCCGCGTACCACGCGATGGTCACGATGACCGACTTCTACGTCGGCCAGTTGCTGGACGCCCTCGAGCTGCTCGACCTCGCCGACTCCACGATCGTCGTCTTCACCAGCGACCACGGCTTTCAGTTGAACGAGCACGGCGGCCTGTGGCGCAAGACGTACCAGTTCGAGGAGTCGACCCGAGTGCCGCTCCTCGTCCGGCTCCCGGACGGCCGGCAGGCCGGTGAGGTCGCGGGCGGACTCGTGGAACTCGTCGATCTCTACCCGACCCTCGCCGAGCTGTGCAACCTGCCGGCCCCGGCCCACGAACTCGAAGGCACGAGCTTCCGGCCGCTGCTCGATGATCCGGCCCGCCCGTGGAAGTCGGCGGCCTTCTCGGAATCGAAGCGCGGGCAGTTCCACGGCCGCACTCTGCGCACCCAGCGCTACCGCTACACGGAGTGGACGCCGCTGAGAGCGGCCGGCGGCGAGACGGAGCGCGAACTCTACGATCTCGAGGAAGATCCCTTCGAGTACGAGAACCTGGCTTCCGATCCAGGTCGCCGTGAGCAGATCGAGGAACTGTCCCGCCGCCTTCGCGCGGGCTGGCGGGCGGCGCTGCCGGAGTCGATCTGACACAGCCGGCAGCCGCTTCGCGACTCCCGGGCCGCCGCCCATCGTGGCGGGCACGGCTGCGAGAGCGAGAACAAGCGCTCGATCGCTCGGCGAGCGCGCTCGACATTCGGACCGACATCCCGTTCCGCGAGGTCCTGCGCATCTTCGGGCGCGCCCTCGCCTACATGCGCCTCTTCAAGGCGCGGGTCGCCGCCAAGTTCGGGTTGCTGACGGCGGAGATGGCGTTCCGGCTGCTCGTCGCGCCCTGGCCGGGCAAGATCGTCGTCGATCACGTCATCCTCGGCATGCCCATCGTGGACGCGGCCGGGTTCCCCTCCTACCTGGCCCCGTTCGTGCTGCTCCTGGCCGGCAGGGGCCCGCTGGAGATCATGGCGTGGGTACTCGTCCTCGGCGTCTTCATGGTGACCGTGTTCGGGTTCACGACGAACCGGGGCACCGTCAGGTCCGCGACCGGGATGCCCACCGGAGCATCCGCGGCCTCGTCGGGCGGCGCCACCGTCCTCCTCCAGCAGGGGCACGGCACCCTGGCCCAGGGGCACGACACCGCGACCCGGACCGAGAACGAGGCCAACCGGGGCTCCGGCCTGATGGGAGGCATTCTCGGACTCCTCGACTTCCGGGTGCACCTGCGCCTGACGCAGTCGATGAACCACCTGCTCAGGACGAAACTCGCCGGGCGGATCAAGCGCCTGCCGATGACGACCTTGGACGACCAGCGGATCGGCGACAGCATCTACCGCGTCCTCTACGACACGACGAGCGTCAGCCGCGTTCTCTACGAGGTGGGTCTCGAGTTCTACTCCCACGCGCTCGGCATCACGATCAGCGCGATGATGATGTACACGTACTTCGGCGACGCTCCAGAGGTCATCCTGCTGGCCGCCCTGTCGCTGCCGATCATGCTCATTTTCGTCGGTCCATTCGCGCGGATGGCACGGCGCAGAAGCCAGGCCAGCCGCGCCTCGGGCGCCGCGACGACAGCGAACATCGAGGAGGGCATGAGCAACGTGCTCGCCGTGCAGAGCCTCGGTGGAAACGAGCGGGAAGGCCAGCGATTCAGGAAGGCCAGCGAGGAGTCCTTCAGGCGCTTCCGCATCGAGTCGCTGCTCAAGCTGACCTACCAGCAATTCGGCAGCCTGGCATTCCTGCTGAGCCAGGTCCTGTTCTTCGTCGTTATCGCCGGACGCGTGATCGACGGCACGTTCACGGCCGGCGACTACTTCGTCCTCAACTACTACTTCTTCGTCCTTAGCGCGACGTTCAGCGGGATGGGCTTCATCTACCCGGTTCTGCAGGACAACATCGCCGGACTGCGCCGGGTGTTCTTCCTGATGGACCTGCCATCGGAGAAGACGAGAGAAGGCGTCGAGCTGCCCCGGATCACCGGCGGCGTCGAGATGAAGGGCGTCGGGCTGACATATCCCGACGGGCGCCAGGCGTTGCGCGGCATCAACCTGGATGCCCGCCTGGGCGAGATCGTGGCGTTCGTCGGCCCGACCGGCGCGGGAAAGACGAGCCTCGCCTACATGGTTCCGGCCTTCGTTCAGGCGACGGAAGGCACGGTAAAGGTCGACGGCATCGACCTGAAGGACGTGTCGGTGGACAGCCTCCGGGGTCAGGTCTCCTACGTCTTCCAGGAAACGCAGCTCTTCTCCGACTCGATCCTCGAGAACATCCGCTACGGGAACACGGACGCGACCGAGGCGCAAGTCGAGCGTGCCGCTCGCGTCGCCGGCGCGCACGACTTCATCGCCGCCCTGCCGGACGGCTACCGGACCAACCTCGGCACCGTCACCAGCAAGCTGTCCGTCGGCCAGAAGCAGCGCATCGCGATCGCCCGGGGCCTCCTGCGCGACGCGCGCATCCTGATCCTGGACGAACCGACCTCCGCGCTCGACCCGGAAACCGAGGCCTCCCTGGTCGACGCCCTGCACGAAGCGGCGAAGGACAAACTGGTCATCATCATCGCCCACCGCCTGTCGACGATCGCCAACGCCGACCGGATCTATTTCCTGGAGGACGGTCAGATCCGGGAGCATGGAACGCACGAGGAGCTGATGGCGGTGCCCGACGGGCGATACCGGAGGTACGCCACGCTGCAGGCCGGAGCGCAGGGATGACTGAACGCGAGATCGATATGTCGAGTGCGAGGGTCGAGGACGCGGTACTGGCCGCGCTGCGCGCCTACGACGCGGCGACGAGGGCGGGAGACGTCGACGGACAAGTCGACTTCTTCGCCGACTCCTGGCGAAGCAGCTCCGGCACGACCAAGGCCGATCTCCGGGAGTATCTGCGGAAGCAGGTCGACGGACCGACCGATCGGGAAAAGCGCTTCGTCCTCGACGACGCCGAAGTGGTGTTCGACGGAGACATTGCCACCATCGACCCGGTCGCGCTCCGCTCCCCGACTGGCGGCGGCTTCTTCGAGTTCAGGATGACGAGGGAATCGGACGGCGCCTGGCGCTGCGTGTCGGTTGCCGGGTCCAGGAGGGCGGATCGACTCGCCGAGAACGCTCGCGAACTACGCGAACGCATCCTGAGCGACCCGGCACGGCCTGGCTACCATTTCGTGATTCCGGAAGGCGTGGCGATGCCGTTCGACCCGAACGGGGCGATCTACTGGAAGGGCCGCTACCACCTCTTCTACATCTTCCAGGACACGCGGCTGGGCAAGAAGTCCGACCACTGGGGCCACGTGTCGAGCACGGACCTGTTCCATTGGCGCCATCATCCCACCGGTCTGCTCGACGGCATGTACAGCGGCAACGGCTTCCTGAACGAGGACGGCGTGCCGACGATCTGCTACCACCAGCACGGCCTGGGCAACGCGATGGCGGTGGCGCTCGACGACGACCTGAACGACTGGAAGAAGCTCGACTCGAACCCGATCACGCCGCAAACCCGGGAGGGAGACGAGCACCACGGAAAGTACCGCTCGTGGGACCCCTTCGGATGGCGTCAAGGCGAGACCTATTACGCGATCTTCGGCGGCAAACGCCCGGCGGTCGCGAAGTCGCCGGAACTCGACGGCGAATGGAACTACGCCGGCGACCTCTTCGCCCACGGCGTCGAAGGCGTGGCGATCAACGAGGACGTGTCCTGTCCCGATCTCTTCGAACTCGGCGCCAAGCACGTGCTCCTCTGCATCAGTCACCGGCTGGGCTGCCGCTACTACGTCGGGGAATGGAGGGACGAACAGTTTCATCCCGAGTCCCACGCCCGGATGAGCTGGGTCGACAACTCGTTCTTCGCTCCGGAGAGCCTGGTCGACGACCGGGGCCGCCGGATCATGTGGGCCTGGATCCTCGACGAGCCTCTCTTCGGCGCGCGCACGAGGCATGGCTGGTCCGGCACCCTAAGCCTGCCCCGGGTGCTGTCGCTCGGAGATGACGGACTGCTCCGCATGGATGTGCCGGAGGAGATCGAAGCGCTCCGCTACGCGGAGGTGCGGGAAGAGCCGTTCGTCGTGCCAGGTGACGAGGAGGTGCCTATGGACCGATTCGCCGGCAACAGCCTCGAACTGCAGGTCGAGATGGACAGCGCCGAGGCGTCGTACTTCGGCATCAAGGTCTGCGCGTCCCCCGACGGCCAGGAGGAGACTGCCGTCTTCTACGACGCCGAAGACGAGCTGCTGAAGGTCGACACGCGCAGATCTGGTCCTGACGACACGCCGAAGGCCGTCGAGGCGGCTCCGTTCGAGTTGACGCCCGGCGAGCGATTGAAGCTGCGCGTCTTCGTCGACAAGTCGGTCGTCGAGGTCTTCGCCAACAGTCGTCAGGCCATCGCCCGGCGCATCTATCCATCTCGCCGGGACAGCATCGGCGTGAGGGTCTACTCCGCCGGCGGCGACGCCCGCGTGCACTCCCTAAAGGCCTGGAAGATCACGCCTTCGAATCCCTACTAAGGACGTATGTGATGAAGTTCCACGACCCCGAACTACGCATGCTCGTCGAACAACTCGCCCGGATCGAGGACAGGCTCGGAGCCGGAACGGGGCCTGTAGTCACATCTCCAGAGACTGCGATCGTGGAGCTGCTCAGAATCGTGCGGTCGCTGACCGAGCGTATCGACGAACTGTCCCGGCGCTAACGACGTAGACCACGCCGCCCGCGTCGCCGGCGACGACGGTACGGCCGTCAGGCGAGACAGCGCACGAACGGACGCGGTCGTCACACTCGTACTTGGCCAAACGGTACCCAGATTCCAGGTCCCAAAGCCGCAGCGACCGGTCCGGTGACGTCGAGACGGCGCGGGTTCCTTCTCGGGTCACAGTCACGCCGAAGACCGGCTTCGTGTGCCCCTCCAGCAGACTCAGCATGTCGCCAGTCGGAAGGTCCCACACCCGCAGCGTCCGGTCCTCCGACGCGGAGACAGCCGTCGCGCCGCCCTGTGCCACTGCCACGCCATAGACCTCCGCCGTGTGTCCTTCGAGCGTATGCAACGCGCGGCCCGAGTCGAGATTCCAGACCCCCAGCGTCCGGTCGCCGGACGCCGAGATCGCTCGCATACCGTCCGGGGCGACGGCGACGGCATGGACCGCGTCGGTGTGTCCTGAGAGCCTGTGCAGCACGTCTCCGGATTCGAGGTCCCAGACCCGAACCGTCCGGTCCCAGGAGGCGGAAAGGGCTCTCCGACCGTCCGCAGTAAGGGCAAAGGACTTGACGTCATTCCTGTGACCGCCGAGGGTGTGTAGGCAGCGGCCTGTTTGGAGGTCCCACACCCTCAATGTGGCGTCCGCGGACGACGAAACGGCGCGGCTGCCGTCCGGCGTCGCAGCGACGGAGTAGACCTCCGTCTTGTGTCCCCTGAGGACCCGCAGCGTGCGGCCCGAGTCGAGATCCCAGACCCGCAACGTAGCGTCGAAGGAACCGGATACGGCTCGCTTGCCGTCCGGCGTTACGGCGACACACCAAACGCCGGCGCCGTGGCCCTCAAGTGCGTGGAGGGCGCGCCCCGATTCGAGGTCCCAGACACGCAACGTCGCATCCGCCGACGCGGAGACGACGCGCCGGCCATCCGGCGTCACCGCGAGGGCCTCGACCCTCCCGGTATGACCCTCAAGCCTGTGAACCAGCCTGAAGCGACACATACTCGCGGTAGCGCCCATCGGGCGTCGCCATCAGTTCCTCGTGCGATCCGGACTCCCGGACCTCGCCGTTCTCCAGGAAGAAGATCCGGTCCGCGTTGGCGATCGTCGACAGGCGGTGGGCGATGATGATGACGAGCCTGTCCTTCGCCGCTTCGTGCAGGGCGTCGACCAGGTAGGCCTCCGTCTCCGGGTCGAGCGCCGAGGTCGGCTCGTCCAGGATCAGGATGCGCGCGTCCCGGAGAATCCCCCGGGCGATCGCGATGCGCTGCTTCTGCCCGACTGACAGCTTGCTGGTCACGGTGCCGAGGTTCGTCCGGTAGCCGTCCGGCAGGGCGG
>JAPOXA010000018.1 GCA_026707325.1 Acidobacteriota bacterium
CAAGACGACGCAACGGAGGATACATGAAATCGCCTGTTAGTGTGAACAGGCCCTAGTCCAACTCACTCAACTTTGGAAGACGGATTGGTGCCGGCCTTGCGGCCGGGCTCTCTGTCTTCCGCGGGTCAGCACCCGGCTGGCGCGTCCCCGCGCCAGCCGCGTCACAGTCCGAGCGCCCGTCCTCGGGCGGTCGGATGTCAGACGCGCGCACCGACCCGCGGCTACACGCACGAAGGGCGCGACCTGCGTCGCGCCCTTCGGAACTCGCGTGGACCGGTTCAGCCCGTCACGGCGGGTCGAAGCCGAACGCCGTGTAGTTCAGCGCGATGTACTTCTCCTGGCCCTCGGGAACTTCCTCCAGCGGCAGGATCGCCTGCACCGGGCAGGCATCGACGCAGAGGCCGCAGTCGATGCACTCCTCCGGGTGAATCAAGAGCAGTTCCCAGTCGTCGTCGTCGTAGATGCAGTCGACGGGGCAGACATCGACGCACGATGTGTCCTTCACGCCGATACAGGGTTCGAAGATGATGTGGGTCATCGGACTCTTCCTCGCGGGCCGCACACCACCCCGGGCTCTTGTCGGGGCAGCCTTGAAACGCGGCAGACAGTAACAGAGTCGCCCTCAGGAGGAAAGACGCTGCGAGCCGGCAAAGCGGCCCGGGAGCATGGCTTCAGGGATGGCCAGCCGGTGGTCGACGGGCTGCTGGTCGAGCACCAGCGGCGCGATCATCCTCGCGGTGAGTGGAGCCAGCAGGATGCCGTTGCGGAAGTGGCCGGCAGCGACGTGCAGCCGCTCGCTCAACCGGCCGACGATCGGCCAGGGGTCGGGGGTACCCGGCCGCAGGCCGGCCCAGTGCTCGACCGGCTCACGGTCCTTCAGGGTCGGCAGCAGCGCGGCGGCCCCCGTCGCCAGATCCGCGCCGACCTCGTCGCTCAGGCTGAGATCGAAGCCGGCGTGTTCGACGGAGGCGCCGATCAGCAGGCGCCCTCCCGCCCGCCGCACGGCATAGAAGGCCGGCGTGCGGATGGCGCCGGTGAACGGCCAGTCGATCCGGTCGAAGGCGATCATCTGGCCCTTGACGGGGACGATCGGCAGGGCCGGCAACCCGTGGACCTGTGGAGTCCAGGCGCCGGCGCAGACCACGACGGCGCCAGCGGCACGTTCGAAGCCATTACCTGAAACGACGACCTCCTCGGACGCCTCGGCGACACGTTCCACCGTGGCGCGGTGGAGGACGACGTTCCGGTGGCGCATCGCCGCCGCCGCCGCGGTCGCCGCCAGGCGGTTGTCGACGCGATGCTCACCCGGCAGCAGAAGCGCTTCCTCGATCCCGGGGCGCAGATCGGGTACCAGCTCGGCCAGCTCGCCTCTGTCGAGATCCCGGGCCGCTTCGCCGAGGTCGAGAGCCCGCGCTCTGATCCCATCGAGCACCTTGCGGCCTTCAGGATCGAGCACCGGCAGGAGCGAGCCGGAGTCGTCGTAGTCGATCGACATCCCGCTCTCCCGTTCGAGCGCGGGCGCCAGATCGCGCCAGAGGTCGCGCGACCGAATGGACATCCTGGCGAATGCCTGGTCGGTGATGCTCTCGGCGACCGGCGCGATCATCCCGGCCGCGTTGGGCGACGCCGCGCCCTCCTGCCGGTCGTCGATGGCCTCGACCCGGGCGCCCGCGAGGGCGAGCTCGCGAGCGGTCAGCAGCCCGATCAGGCCGCCGCCGACGACGAGGACATCGGGACGCGGTCCCGAGCCCGAGGCAGCCCGCCGCGCCATCAGTTGTCGGCCAGCGCTTCCGCGTGCCACCGGGCCCGCGGCGCGATCTCCGGCCCGGCGTCGGACCGGAGCCGACCGCGTTCGCTGGAGGCGAGTGCCTCGAAGACCGTGCGGGCCCGCGATCGGTACTCGTCCCGTCCCTCCTCCGCGAGGATGGTCAGGGCCAGGCCCAGCAGGTACTGGACCGTGTCGCGGCCGAGTCCGCTGCGGCCGGGGGCCTCGATCGTCCGGATCTGGCGGACCGCCTCCGCCGGGTCGCCGCCGGCCAGCAGCAGGTTGGCCAGATCGAGTTCCAGAAGCCACCGCGGGATGTCTCCGGTGCGTTCCAGCTCCTGGTGCAGCCGGGCCGTGACGGCCGAAGGCAGCAGGTCGGGATCGAACGCGTCGAGCAGCGCCCAACCCCATGCCGGTTCGACGCGGCGGACCGTGACGCCGCCCTCGCCGCGGGTGGCGAGTTCGATCTCATCTCCGGGCTCGGCGCTCTCGATGGCGTTCGTCAACTGGATCGTGGAAGACGCCGGCTCGCCGGCGATCGTGATGACTTCCATGCCGGGGACGAGCCCCGCCGCCGCGGCCGGGCCGCCCGGATCGACCGCCGCCACGATCGGCACGCCGCCGGCCCGGGAGTCGATGCCAGCTCGGGAGTCGATGAGCACGGCGCCGAACCGGGGCGTCCGTCGCCCGAGGTCCGGATCGAGGGCCGCTGCCAGTCGCTGCAGCGCGCCCTCCTCGAGCCGGCGGTTCTCGATCCGCAGCCTCCGTACGTCGGGCGCCGGCGTTCCCGGGACGGCCGCCCACCACCACAGGTCGACCGCGTCGGCGACCAGGTCGTCGTTCAGGACGGCGGCGACGTAGAGCGCGGCCGGCAACCTCGCCTGGACCTGCTCCTGGATCGCTGCCCAGTCCAGCTCCCGTCGAGCCGTGGTCCGGGAGCGCAGGGTGTTCGCGTCGATGCCCAGTTCGGCGAGCAATTCCGTGCCCTCGGCGCTGCGATCGAGGACGGTGTACGTGCCGGCGCCGCGGAGTGCATCGAGCGCGAACTCGACCGCGCGGACGCCGGCGGGATCGTCGCCGAGCACACCGACGTAGACCAGCGCCGGCCGGAGCTGGACATCGATGTCGAGCCGGCGCTGGTCCTCGGCGACCACCGAAGTTTCGAAGTAGCCGAGCGTGCCGTGGGTCACCGACAGGTCGTACGCTCCCGGCGGCAGGCGAACCTGGGGCGGCGACCTCGACCAGTCGGGCCGGAGAACACGACCGTTGCCCAGGACGCTCGCGCCTTCGGTCAGGCCGACCAGGCCGATCACCGCCTCCTCGCGCTCCAGGACGATCGGCGGCAGGTCGTAGTCCACGAGGTCGGGGAGCTGAAGACTGGTGCGGAAGCTCCGGAAGCCGTCCTTCTCGATTTCGATCCGGTAGCGGCCGGCTGGCAGATCGTCGAGCCACAGTTCGCGCGAGAAGTCCTCGGGCGGGTGATCCACGGCTGCCCCCTCCGGCCGGAACCAGGGCTCGGCCTGGCCCTCGGTCAATCCTTGTTCGATGCCGTCGACCAGCACGGCGGCGCCGGTCGGGGCGGTGCGCAGCCGGACGACCGCGCTGTCGCGCTCCAGTTCGACCGTCACCTCGAGATCCCGTCCGCCGTCGAGGGCGAAGGCGGCGGTGGTCGGCAGGTAGCCGGGGCGGGACACCTGGGCCAGGTAGTCGCCCGCCAACATCGCGGTGGGCTCCGGCGGAACGAAGGGTTCGGGCTCGGCCTCCTCCTCGGAGGCGGCGTCCCCGGACGTGGCGGAGTCGCCGGCTTCGCCCGCCGGCTCCCCCTCCGCGCTTTCGTCCGCGGCCGCGTCTTCCGTCGCGTCCTCCCCGGTGGGCGGCGGCTCCGGCGGCGGCGCGGCGTTCTCGAACGCCAGGTCGCCGACGCGAATCTCCGCATCCAGAGGCGCGACCACGAAGGAAACCCGGCCGACGAGTTCCTCCTTCCGGCTCTGCAGCCGATCCGTCAGTTGCCTGCCGGCGGTTTCCGCGTCGAGTTCAAACACCGGGTCGAGCCGGATGATCCGATCGAGCGCCTGGTCGGCGCCTTCTCGGTCATCCAGCGTCCAGCGGGCGGCCGCCAGGTAGAGCCAGGCGGTGCGCAGGGTCTCGAAGAGCCGTGGGTCGCCGGCGGCGAGGTTCCGTCCGCCTCCGGCGTCGGCGGCCAGCGGTTCGAGAGTGTCGATCACCTCCTGCAGCAGCGGAACGGCGCCTTCCGAGTCGCCGCCGGCGTAGATGTCGCCTGCCTCGCTCAGGGCGGCCGCCGTCCGGGGAGGCAGCCGGGTCGACCGCTCGATATCGAGGTCGCTTCGGCCGATCTCCTGAACGCCGATCCGTTGCGCGGAAGCCGCGCCGCAGAGGCCGGCCAGGACCGCCGGAACGGCCGCGAGGACGAGCAGGTTCCTGGACATCCTCATCTACTCCAGGACCACGACCTGGCCGAGGCGGCTGTCGGCGACGAAGATCCGCGCCTGGCCGTCGACGGCGACGTCCTCGGGAGTGCGGAGTTCCTGGCCGCCCGGCAGGACGGGCCCGAGGGCCGCCAGCGGCGTGGCTACGGCATCGTAGACAAGGACCTGCAGCGTGCCGGCGTCGAGCACGTAGCGGTTGCCGAACGCGTCGACGTCGAGCGCGACGGGACGTCTCCAGTCGACCCGGAAGGCCTCCTCGAAGCGCCCATCGGCGGCGAATCGCAACACCGAGGGCGGCGTGGAGCGAGCGCCCGCGTCGAGTACGTGAATGGCGCCGTCCCTTCCCACCGCCAGGTCGATGGGCTGCGTCAGCGCGGGGACGCGCAGCGTCTCGATCGGCCGCCCCTGCGCGTCGTAGCGCAGCACTTCGGCGGAGCGGCGCGAGAGCACGGTCCAGTTGCCGAAGCCGTCGCGGTGCGCGGCGACGATGCGGTCCAGCTCGCCGCCGCCGACCCGGCTGAAGGAGACGGTGCGGGGATCCTCGATCCCGGTCACGCCGTCGGCGGTGATGACGCCTGGGGAATCCGCCGCTGCGTGGCTCGGCCGGACGATGCCGCGGAGGTCGCGGGCGGACGCGGGTGCTCCGTCGGCGTCGAGGATCGCGGCCCGATTCGTCTCCGTGACGACGAGTCGACCGTCGGCCCCTGCGGCGACGCCGCGCGGCCTCTCGATGCCGGCCTGGGCAGGAAGGTAGCCGCGGGAGCCGAGCCAGCGCTCCTGGCCGGCGAGGGGCCGCAGGATCAGCCGATGGATCAGGGTCATCCGTTCGAGCGAGTCGCTGGCCACGTTGCCGTTCCCGCCGGTCGCGGCGATAGCGCCTTCCCGGGCCAGCCGCAGGTGCCGGGCGGCGTCCTGCCAGTCGCCTCGCATCAGCAGCAGGTCGCCGAGCTCGAAGTGAGCCCGCGGGGTCCACTCGCTCCCGGCCTCGCGCTCCAGCACCCGCAGGAGCTCGCCGCCGGCTTTCCTTTCGACGCCGGTCCGGCGTCCGAGCGCGGCGGCTTCCACCAGCGCCCGGCCGCGGAGCTGGAGCCGGGGATGCTGGCTCCGCGGGAAGCGCCGCGGGACTTCCAGGAACCGCTCCCGCGCCAGCGCGAGATCGTCGATGCTGGCCGCGTCGCGGGCGGCGGCCAGGGCGGTTTCGACGAGTGCGGCGGCTTCCCGTTCCGCCGCTTCGTCCTGCGCCGGCAGGACCGCCGCGAACAGGGTCAGGCCGACGAAGGTCCCCGCCCCGAAGCGGCTAGCGCCCCGAAACCCCTCGCGGACTCGGTGTTTCGGCCCATCCCGTCCTCGCGTAGGAGCTTGCGCCGGGCACTTGCTTCGCTGCATGCCTCGGCGCAAGCTCCTACGCGTCGAGTTCTTCTTCGAGCCGCTCGTCACTGAGCCGTCGGGCGGTTGGCGAGAGGGGGGCGTGGGTGAGGATCTGACTGGCGCGCGCAATCGCCTTCGCCGCGTCGCCCAGATCCTGGTAGATCACCATCTCCTTGTAGAGCAGGTCCGCCAGCTGGTTCAGTCGCTCCTCGACCTCTTCGGCGTGGGGTCCTTCAGGGAAGCGCTCGAGATACTCCGAACCGCTCGTGATGTCGTCGTAGCTGCCGGCCAGCTTGCGCAGGCGATCCTCGGCTCGGTCTCCGAGTTCCGGGTCGCGTTCCTGGAGGGCCAGGTGCTGCAGGGAGCCGAGGCGAGTGAGCACCGGCGTCAGGTTGTGGAGCCCCCGCTGCGCCGCGGCGGCGGGACTGTTGCCGTCTTCGGCGATCTCCCCGGCCGGCTCCGACTCCCACGCCTTGAGGAAGCTCTCCACGGCCTGGGTCTCGCGGCCCAGCCGGCTGTAGGCGGTGCCGAGCAGAAGCGCCACCCTGGGCGCGCGCGGAGAATCTGGGTAGTTCGAGAGGAAGGCCTCGAGGAAGGGAGTTTCGAACACGCCGCGGTCGAGGATGTCGATCGACTGGGCGTAGAGCTCCTCGCTCTGGCGCCGGAGATCAGCGAGCTCCTGGCTGAGGACGGCGAGGAAGGGCGAGTCGGGGGTCAGGGCACGGACGGTCTCCATCTCGTGGCGGTAGGCGGCGGTTATCCGACCGTAGTCCCTCGACGTCGCCAGCCGGTCGAGTTCCCGGGCCCGCAACTCATGCAGCCTGTCCAACCGAATCGACTCGGCTGCCGTTCCGCTGGGCCAGGCGTTGAGGGCCATCGTCTTCAGGAACCGGAGCGCCGGCGGCACGGCGGCCGACTCTCTGGGGCCGGTTCGGGCGAGGCGCTTCGACGGGTTCGCCGCGAACTCCAGCAGGCTCTCCTGCGTTGCCCGGCGGTAGGCGTCGATCTCCTGGCCCGGCGCCGCCTCGAGCGTCGCGAGGTAGCGGCCCCGGGCCCTGGCGGCCTGGACTCGCGAGTCGAAGAAGGGATGCGTCTGCCAGTAGCCGTACGCCTTCGACTGCGGAATGCGTTCGCCCATCTTGGCCATCAGCAGGCCGAGGGCGTTCGGATCGTAGCCGGCGGCCGCCGCGAAGCGCTGTCCCTCTTCGTCGCTTTCGTCCTCGTGCTCGCGCGAGTAGCTGCGCATGACGAGCTCGGTGATGGCCATGCCGCCGACCAGCGCGGCCTGGGCCGCCGCCTCGGTTGGACTCTGGTCCCGCGTGTAGCCGTAGGGGCCGACGTAGCCGTCGTCCCGGTCGGAGGCGCTGGCAGCCATCAGCCCCACGCCGAGCAGGGAACTCAGCAGGTTCAGTCTTGTCGCGCGCTTCTTCTGCTTGAGGAAGTGCTCGGACGTGACGTGCGCGATCTCGTGGCCGAGCAGACCGGCGAGCATGTCGTCGGACAGCCCCAGATCGAGCATGCCCCTGGTCACGAAGATCTGGCCGGCCGGGAGGGCGAAGGCGTTGGGGATCGGTGTGTCGACGACGGCGAACGTGAAGGGGTAGCTGTCGAAGTCCGCGTGGTATGCCACTTCGTAGCCGATCCGGTTGACCCGCTCCTGCACTTCCGGATCGTCCACGAGCCCGTATTGCTTTACCGCCTCGGCCGCCGCGGCGACGCTCTTCTCGAACAGGGCCGGATTCGCGATCTGGACGGCCGGCGCCGCGTGCGGCGCGGTCAGCGCGAGGGTCAGCGAGACGGCGATGGCGGACCGCGCCACCCTTCCGGGTCGGGAGACACTTCCGGTTCGGGACGATTCGTGTTCCTTCATGGAGGGACCAACGGCCGCGGGGTCTGGCGGATTCCATCCGAACTCCCGGTGACGGGCGCTCGGACGGGTTCGCGTGCAGCGCGAAACGCGCCACCCGGGTTCCGCAACGCCATAGGATACCCCCGTGGCGGCGTCACAAGCGCGGGAGGCGCTAGCGGCGGCGGCCCGTAGCCGCCGCGGCCATGAGCCGTGGCTGTTCTACCCGCGGGACGGCCGATGGCGATGGTGGTCGTTCGAGCGCGGTTGGACCGAGGTCGAGCGCTGGCGGGCCGTTCTGGAGCGCGGCGAGGGCCCTGCCGACGGCGCCGCGCCCGCGCCCGAATCCTCGCCGGAGGCGCTGTGCTGCCATCTTGCGGCGTCGGCCGGTGATTCCAGGGAGGCGCTCGCCGCGTTCGACCGTCTGCTCGCCTGCGATGCTTCGCCACGGGAGATCGTCGTCGTCACGCCGCCCGCGGAAGCGACGGCGCCGACGTCGGCGGACCGTCTCGCGCGGTTGTGGCTCGACTGGTGCTGCGTGAATCTGGCGGTGCTGGCGCTCGAGCCGAGCCGCCGCGCCCTGGCCGGCTCCGTCCTGTGGTGTCGGCCGACGGCGATGCTGGTGGATGCGGGGCAGGAGCGGACGCTTGCCGCGGCGGTCGTGGAGCGGAGCAGGGGACGGGATCGCAAGGCAGCCGGGCTGCTCCACCGGTTGCGTCTCCTTCTGGTTGCTGAAGATGACAGGGACGATGACCCGGATGACGCCCCTGCGGTAACGCCGCCGGAAGCCAGTTGGCGGGCGTGGGGCGTCGAGCGCCGCGTAGTGAGGAAACGCGAGATCGCCCGTTGATACAGTGCCAATTGGTGAACGCTACCAGGCCATTGCTTCGGTTCCTGCCGCTGATCCTGATCGCGGCGTTCGTGACGCTTGCCGCGCAGCCCGTCGCCGGCGCCGGCTTCGCGGTCAAGATGGCGACCCTCTCGCCCGACGGCTCGCCCTGGGACGGCTTCTTCGAGACGATGGGCAGGGACTGGGAGGCCGGTACCGACGGCCGGGTCACCCTCACGATCTACCCGGGCGGCGTCGCGGGCGACGAGCCGGACATCCTGCGCAAGATGAAGATCGGCCAGTACCACGCGGCAGCGCTCTCGGTCGCCGGTCTGGCCGACATCTCGAAGGACTTCACGGTCTTCGAGATCCCCCTGTTCTTTCACGACGAGCAGGAAATGTTCCATGTGCTGCGGGAACTGACCCCCGGTCTGCGCGAGGAATTGGACGAAGAGGGCTTCGTTCTTCTCGGCTGGGGCTACGTCGGCCAGGTCCACTTCTTCACGAACGAACTGGCCCGCACGGTCGAAGAGATGCAGCGGCTCAAGATCTTCACCTGGGCCGGCGACGAGGCGATGACGAGCTGGTGGCGCGAGGGCGGCTTCAAGCCGGTGGCGCTCGCGGCCACCGACATCGTGACCGGGCTCCAGACGGGCATGATCGACGCGCTCGCGGTGCCGCCGATCTACGCCATGCAGGTCCAGTTCTTCAAGCAGGCCAGGTACTTCGCCGACATTCCTCTGATTCCGATGATGGGCGCCATCGTGGTTACCAAGCGGGCATGGAACCGGATCTCCGAGGAGGACCGGGACGTGATGATCGCGGCCGGTCAGCGGGCCGAGAAGAGCATCTTCGAGACGATCCCCACCCTCGAGCAGACGGCGATCCGGCTGATGGGCGGTCAGGGCCTGGAAGTCGTGCCGATCGTCGGCAGCGAGGTCGAGGACAACTGGGTCGAGATCGCCAACGACTTCGCGGCCAGCATGCGCGGAAGGACGGTTCCCGAGGCGATCTTCGACCGGGCGGAGGCGGTTCGGGACGCCTACCGCCGGCAGTCATCGGTTGACTGAAGGCGCCGCCGCGGCCCCGTCCAGGGTCCCGGTGCGCTTCCTCCACCGGCTGGAGGACGGTGTTTCGATCGTCCTGCTCGGCGCGATGGTGCTCCTGCCCCTGGCGGAGATCGTCGCCCGCCAGCTCGGCACCGGCATTCCGGGCGCGCTTCCGTTCGAGCAGCACCTGACCCTGTGGGTCGCGTTCCTGGGAGCGGCCCTGGCGGCGAGAGAGGGGCGCCTGCTCGCCCTGGCTACCGGCAACTTCCTGCCGGAAGGCAGGTTCCGGGCCGTCGCCGCCGTGTTCACCGGCGGCATCAGCGCCATGGTCGCGACCCTGCTCGGCACGGCCAGCCTGGATCTGGTCCGGATCGAGCGGGAGGGCGGCATCGAGATGGCAGCCGGCGTGCCGGTCTGGGTGGGGCAGGCGGTCATGCCGGTCGGCTTCGCGGTCCTTGCCCTGCGCCTGGCCTGGAAGTCGTCGGACCTGTGGGCGGGTCGGGCCATAGCCGGGTTCGGCATCCTGCTCGGTTTGTGGATCGGCGCGAACGCGGACACCTTCGCCGATCGTGCCGTCACGCCCTGGCTTGTCCTGATCCTGGCCTCGACGCTCCTCGGCGGACCGATCTTCGCCGCCCTGGGCGGGGCGGCGGTCTTCCTGTTCCTGACGGACTGGGTGCCGCTCGCCGCAGTCCCCGCGGAGAGCTACCGGCTCGCGGTGTCGCCGACCCTGGCGGCGATCCCCCTGTTCACGCTGACCGGATTCCTGCTCGCCGAGGGCGGGGCATCGGAGAGGCTGCTCAGGGTGTTTCGCGCCCTGTTCGGCTGGGTGCCGGGCAGCACCGCCGTGGTGTGCGCCGTCGTCTGCGCGTTCTTCACCGTCTTCACGGGCGGTTCGGGCGTCACCATCCTGGCTCTGGGCGGCGTGCTCTTCACCGCGCTTTCGGCGGATGGCTACCGTGAGCGCTTCTCGCTGGGCCTGCTGACCTCGTCCGGTTCGCTCGGTCTGCTGCTGCCGCCGGCCCTGCCGCTCATCCTCTTCGGCATCGTCGCCGAAGTGCCGATCGAGGACCTGTTCATCGGCGGGATCGTCCCAGGGCTCCTCCTGATCGCGTTGATCGCGCTTTGGGGCGTCAGGGAGGCCCTGCGCGGCGGAATCGGCAAGGCCCGTACTTCGGCAGGGGTGGACGACCGCGGGATCGGGGATGTCAATTGGGAGCGGTTCCCATCCGTGGCTCGCCGGCTCCTGCCGGTCGTCTGGGAGCGGTTGCCGCCGGTAGTGAAGCGCTTCCTGTGCAGCGAGTTCGTGCGTGCGCTTTGGGGCGGCAAGTGGGAGCTGCTGCTACCTATCGTCGTCGTTGGTTCGTTCTTCAGCGGCTACGCGACCCTGGTCGAAACGGCGGCCCTGGCGGCCCTCTACGCCTTCGTCGTCCAGTGCCTGGTGCATCGCGACGTAAAGCTGGGCAAGCCTCTTCTGGCCGTCTTCCGGCAGTGCGCCGTGCTGGTAGGTGGCGTGCTGATCATTCTGGTCGCGGCCATGGGCCTGACGAGCTGGCTGGTCGACGCCCAGGCGGCTCAGGCTCTCGTCGAGCTGGTGCAGAACAACATCGAGTCGAAGATCGTCTTCCTGCTCGCGCTCAACGTCTTCCTGCTGCTGGTCGGCTGCCTGATGGACATCTTCTCGGCCACCGTCGTCGTCGTGCCGCTGATCATCCCGCTCGGCCTGGCCTTCGGCGTCGACCCGATCCACCTCGGGATCATCTTCGTCGCCAACCTGGAGCTCGGCTACCTGACGCCGCCGGTGGGCCTCAACCTCTTCCTGGCGTCCTACCGTTTCGAGCGACCGCTGCTGGCGGTCTATCGGGCCGCCGTGCCGGCGCTGGTCATCCTCGGCTTCGGCGTCCTGCTGATCACGTATGTTCCGGGGCTCACCCTGGGCCTGCTCGACCTGCTGGGAAGAAGGTAGGCGAAGGGCGGTGCGGTTGGGGCGCAGACTTCGTCTCGTTCGGCATCCAGAGGGCGAGGTCGTGTATCGTCCCCGAGCTACTTGATGCCGTAGGCAGCCCTTCGTTCTCGGGCCGAACCACTGACGGAGACAGCATCGTGCGAATCGAGCCGGACATCAGCACGGTAAGCGTTGTGCTGCTTGGCTCCTTCAATCCGGCGATCTTCACTCCCGCCTGGTTCGGCCTGGAGGGACTCCTTCCCAGAACAACCGTGGAGAGTGCCGAGCTTGGCGTGGCGCACCCCAACGTCACCCAGTTCGATGCCGAATGGTTGAAGCTGCGCGTTCGGCCCGACAAGTTCGTCGTCGAGACCTCGCAGGCGCCAACGATCCGAGTGAGTGACCTCGTCGTGCGGACGTTCCGGGAGAAGCTGCCCCATACGCCGATCAAGGCGCTCGGGATGAACCGGGAAGTCCACTTTCGGGTGCAGAGCCTGGCCGAGCGGGACCGCATCGGCCGGAAGCTGGCGCCGACCGCGCCTTGGGGCGAGTGGGGTAGTTCATTGGAGCCGGACGGGGACCATTGGGGGAATGATCTCTCTCACCATGAGGCAGCACCGACCGGACGATCGTCCTTCAGACGATCAGATCAACGTGACAGTGGAGCCTTCCGAACGCCTCCAGCACTGGGGAGTCTATGTGCGCGTCAACGACCACTACACCGCTGGTGAGCACGGCCAGGAGGGGGCGCTGCTCTTGTCGATAGGCTCGAACGAGACTTTGAGGAGTCGACAAGGCGGAGCGAAGCCTTGATCGACCAGGTCATGTCCCTCGCGGAGGCGGAACGCTGATGTCGGCTTCCAGTGCCGTGGAGCGGCTGCCTTTGGGATCGAGGTCGGTTGACGGGAACGCCCCGGGTGGTCTCGGCGCTAGCCTGCGTCATGAGCCCATCATGCGTCTTGTCGAGGACTCCTCGTCTCTAGACCTCGCGGGGAGCACAGGCGCTGAGTCGGAGCAGGATTCCCTGGACACGTCGTCTGCAAGGGTGACGACTGTGGACTTTGCAGGGGTACCCGCAGCCAGAGCCGACACAGCTAGCTCGCAGGCGACGCTTTGCGCTCTCCAGGAGTGGGAGGGCTGCGTCGTCGAGATCGGTGAAGAGACGTTTGAGGCGCGTCTCCTCGATGTGACTGCCGGCGCCCTCTACGACACGGAGAGCGCTTCGATTCCGTTGAACGAGATTTCTCACGGCCGGGATCGATTGGAAGTCGGCAGCATCTTCCGCTGGGTCATCGGCTACGAACGGACGCCAGGCGGCACGACGCAGCGGGTGTCGCGGATCCACGTTCGGGACCTCCCGGTCGTTACGGAGAGCGACCTTCGCGCTGGTCGCGAGTGGGCCCGAGAGACCATGGAGAAGTTCGAGTTGTGAATGCAGGTCTCGGCGGCGCGCCGGACCCGAACGAACTCGAAGTCACGCTGATCGGACCGGGCTACGGCGAGAGCGTCGTCGTTCACTCGGGCGAAGTGCGTGGATGATCGTTGATTCGTGCGTCGACTCGACGGGTGAACCTCGCCCACTTCGGTACCTTGAGCAAATTGGCGTCAACCCGGCGGAGTCCGTCGGTCTGGTGGTCGCGACTCACTGGCATGACGACCACATTCGTGGAATGGAGGAAGTCGTGGCGCGGTGCGGCCGGGCCCGTTTCTGTTGCTCGGCCGCTCTGCGGACGGGGGAGTTCCTGGCGGCGGCAAGAACGCTGGAAGGCCGGCGTCAGTCTCAACTGGGCTCCGGAGTCAGGGAGATGCACGGCGTGTTCAGTCGCCTTGACCGCTCGAGGCAGCCGCTTTGGGCCCTAGCCGATAGGCGAGTTCACCGATGGCCAACGGCTGAAGTGTGGGCTCTGTCACCAGACGATTCGACGTTCGAGAGGTTCCTGCAGGTGCTCGCCAGCCTGACGCCCGAGAGTGGCCAAGCCAAACGGAGGCTCTCGGAGCCTTCGCCGAACGAGGTCTCAGTCGTGCTCTGGCTGGCTGGTGGCGACGTCGTCGTCCTTCTGGGGGCGGACCTTGAGCGGGCCGGCTGGGCTCGTATCCTGGCAGGAAAGGCGAGACCGGAGGGAATGGCATCGGCCTACAAGGTGCCTCACGATGGCTCCGAAGGCGCCGACGACCCGGCGGTGTGGGAGAAACTGCTGGCTCCGAGTCCGATGACGCTCGTTGCGCCTTGGACGCGAGGTGGGCGCGTCTTGCCCACGGAGAAGGACATCCACCGAATCCTCGGCCACACCAGGCACGGTTACATCACTGCGCCTCCGCGTTCGGGGGGCAAGTGGAAGGGAATCCGTGAAGTAGAGCGGACTCTTCGAGAGTCCGGCGCAGTAGTTCGGGCGGACCGGGAGTCGGATGGCGTCGTGCGGCTCCGCCGGCCACTGAACGGCGGCGCGTGCTGGAGCGTGGAGTTGTTCGGTTCCGCGACCCGGCTCGCTGACGCCGTCGCGGCCTGACGAGCGATTGGTCCGCGCGGGAGGGTCCTTAACTCGGCGCCGGTTGGTTGCTCACGGTTGGTTCCCTGGCGAGCTTTCCGCGCCATTCCGCGAGCTGGGCTTCGTCCGTGTCCAGCGCCGTCGCTCGTCGCCGAGCCCAGAATCCGGTGGTAGAGCGGCCCGGCGTGGTCGTAGCCGAGGTCGTTCAGGCTGTCGGCGCACTCGGAGAGGCCGCGCAGCGCAGAGCGGATTCCCGGCGTGCCGGGCAGCGCCCGGAGGGCAGCGAGCGCGGGTTCGAACACGGGCTTGTAGTCGAACTCCAGGATCGTGCTCCAGGTGGCTTCGAGGACGCTCGCCGGATCGTCCGTCGCGCCGACGCGGCCGAGCCCTGGCAGCATCTTCATTTCGGGTGTGTCCCGCAGGCGGCGGTGCATCAGGCAGGCGTTGCACAGGAGCAGCGCGGCTATTGTGCGGGCCGCTTTCCGGGCCTTCTCCTTGTCCGCCGGTAGGTCGAGGGCGTTGGCCAACGGCCCTTCGAACAGGTCCGGGGTGTCGCCCGGAGATCCCGGGGCGTTCCGTTTCCGTGGCTTCGCCTGATGAACCTGCACGAAGCTGGCGATGTCCTCGTGGAGCCGTTCGTCGTGCGCCTGAAGGGCCCGGAGCACCTTGCCCAGAGTGTGGTAGCCCTCCGGGCTGTCCCGTAGGGCATCCACCACGTCCTTGCCGGGCTCAACGACAACCGGCACCACGATGTAGCCGAACTTCTTGCCGTCGGCTCTGCGCATCACGCGGCCGACTGCTTGCACGACATCCACCTGGCTGTCGCGGGGATCGAAGAAGGCGACGGCGTTGAGGCTGGGAACGTCCACGGCCTCCGTGAACAGCTTGACGTTGCAGAGAACACGGAGGGCGCCGTCTCGGTCCGCCGAACTGAGGTTGCGAAGCGCCAGGCTGCGGTCCAGCGCGCTCGCGGAAGCGTCGAGATGTTCCGCCTCGACCGACCAGGCTCGCTCCTCACCCCGAAGGCGTCTCGTCGTGGCGCTCTTGACCTGAGAGTCCATCAACGCAGCGGCGAACCACTTCGAGCGCTTGATCTTGTTGGCGTAGGCCAAGGTGCGGGGGAGTCGTCCCGGCCGCTCGGTTTCGTAGCCTTGGCTGAGCCCGTTGATCGCCAATGACACGCCGAGGACGCGGGTGATGTCGTCCGGTGTAGGCGGTCGCTTCCGGTCGGTTTCGGGAAGGTCCTCCAGTCGAGCGCGGAGCTTTGGCGTAACGCGGGACTGGTCCACGCCGAGCACCACGACCCGATAGTCCGAGAGCTTGCCGTCTTCCACGGCCGTCTTGAACCGCAGACGGTGGAACTGGGGCCCGTAGGTCGCCTCGTCGCTCATGTCGACGACCTTGATCTCCCGCTTCGCTAGACGGCGCTTCGATTTTCGGGTGTAGATGCGCGGTGTCGCCGTCATGTAGAGGCGCTTACCCGAGAGCAGGCGTTCCGCGTCGTGGACGAGCTGGAAGTCCACCTTCTCGCCTTTCCGGTTCAGCACGCCGGTCGTCCGGTGCGCTTCGTCGGCGATCGTCAGCGCAAAGGGCGGGGCGGCGTGCTGCCGCTGTGCCTCGACGACCCTCGTGAGCGACTGGTAGGTGCAGAAGACGACCTTCGTGTGTGGGGCGACGTCGAGCTTGGCCGCGATCTCCTCCGGATTCGAGACGACCGGGCACTCGAGTTCCGAGATGCCGATGTCCTCCTGCTCGTTCCGGCCGCCGGCGTACGGGTCGGAACAGACGACCAGCGAGCTCAGCGGCCGGGTCGTGTGGACGAGCCACTCGCGACGGGCCTGGGAAACCAGCGCGATGGTCGGGGCGAGGAACAGGACGGCTTCGCCCTCCGGCACGAAGCTCTCCGCGACGCGCAGGGCGGTGAACGTCTTGCCGGTGCCGCATGCCATGACGAGCCGACCGCGGTCGTGATGTTCGAGCCCCTGCAGGGTGTCCTCGATCGCCTCCCGTTGCAGCCGCCAGGGTTCCCGGACCGGGCGCTCGACTTCTCGGGCCGCTACTCGCCGGTCCCGGTAGTTGCGGAAGTCGATTCGGCGGACGCCCGTTCCCCAGATGATGTTCTCAGCGGTTCGACCCCAACGGGAGGTCGTGACGATCCAGCGGAGGCCGAAGACCTTTCCCCGTGTGCCATCCGTTCCTGCGAGGAAGCTCTGGATGTCAGCCTTCGTCACGCGATGGTGGGAGGCGTAGCACTTGCATTGGATGGCGATCCAGGTTCCGTCCCGGTGGCGGGCCACCAGGTCCACGCCGATGTCCTGGGCGGAAAGGCCGGTCAGACGCTTGCGTTCGGGCCACTGCGCCCATCGCCAGACGCCTTCGAGTTCAAACTCGGGCTCGTTGCGGGCAAGCTGTGCGAAGAGGTTCTCGAACCACTGGCCCTTCTCGGCTTCCGTGCGGCTGGTGTTGCGAATCCGCCGAAGTAGTTCGCCGGCCGTGAGATCGCCCCAGTCGAGATCCCGGTCAGGCGGCGGCGCGCCCAGATCGATGGCGGTCTGGACCGGGAGATCGTCGGAGCGCGTGTTCATGGCGCGTAGGATATGGCGTTAGATGAACTTGCGGCGACTGCAGAGCATCGCCGTCGTCTGGTCGGCGGTCTTCCTGGGGCTGGCGATCCTGACGATCGTCGGGGTCCAGATCGTCCCCCGGGACATTCCAGGCCTGGTCTGGGTCCTGCACGTGGTGGTGGCGGCGATCGGCTTCGTGTCCGGCATCGCGGCGACCCGGCGCCGGGCCGAGATCGACGTCGAGCGGTGGAAGCTCGTGGAAGAGCCCGACCTCACGTCGGGCGAACGGGAACACGCTCACCGCGAGGCCGAGTCCCGGTTGCGACGGGCCAGCGCGCAGTTCCTTCTCGCCGGCGTGACCCTTGGCGGCTGGCTGGCCTACCAGTTGCGCTCCGAGCGCCCCGAGGCGGGCGCGGCGGTCACCCGGGTTCTTGGCGGCGAGACGCCGGACGTTCCGTCCCCGGAACAGACGCTGACCGAGGCCCTTGCGGCCGAGCCCGTGTACACGCTGAGCCCCTCCGATCTGCTGATCGCGACGCCACTGGTCGCGTTCGGCCTCGGCATGCTGTGGGCGCGCTACCGGGCCGGCCGATCCGGCTAGCCAGCCCTACCGCAGCCGCGCCACGGTGGCGCCCCAACCACCCCCGCCCGGCCCGCCACTCCTGAACGAGACGACCCGCGGATCCCGTTCCAGCACCTTGCGCACGATCTGCCGCTGCACACCGATGCCCCGCCCGTGGATGATCCGCACCTCCCGGAACCCCTTCTCGTACGCAGCATCCAGATAGCTCTCGACGACATCCTTCACTTCCCCCGGCTGAAACGGATGCAGGTCCATCTCATCCCCGATGGGAACTTCCACGACGTCGTCGGGCCCAAGTTCGTCTGCTTCGAGCTCAAACCGGGTTTCCGGAGCCATGATTGATAGTAGACCGGGCTGCGCGCCGTGGATAGCGACTCGCGCTGCGTCCTGAGTCCGGCTCATTCCTGAAGAGATACGCGCTGGGGTTGTTCAGAGAGACTCGCGCAGTGAGGGGATCGGGAGGGGAGGCTCCCAGCGGGCTGGAGCCAAGCGACTTCCGACGACCTTACGGCAACCGCCGTCCTGGCGAAGCGCCGGCGACCGAAGCGAGCGCAGCTTTCTCTCTACCAAGAGAGCGCGAGCGGCCGCTGGGAGCCTCCCCTCCCGATCCCCTCACTGCTCCGCTCTAGCTAGGGCCTGTTCACACTAACAGGCGATTCCATGTATCCTCCGTTGCGTCGTCTT
>JAPOXA010000087.1 GCA_026707325.1 Acidobacteriota bacterium
AGTGCGCCGTTGGTGCTCCTGGCTGCCCGCCGACTCCTCGAAACTCCGATCAGCGGCGCGGAAGCGCCCGCCGCGGCGCCGGCCGCGGAAGCTGCCGGTCCAGCGGAAAACGGCAAGCCGTTTCCCGCCGGACCTTGGAAAACCGGCGAACCGGTTTCCCACAGCTACCGCAGCCTCGGCGGCTACGGCGGATCGGTACAAGACGGTGACCGGAATCAACACCGGAAAGGTACAGGTGCGCCGGCGTCCCCGCCGGCTGCCGGCGCGAAGCGACGGCTTCTGGACCTTCTGCCGCGCCAGTCCGCCGCGGGGCGCCCTTCGTCGGTCGTCAGTCGCCCGGCGGCAGCGGCAGGTGCCGGCTCTCGGACTCGCGGGCCGGGAAGAAGGCGCGTTGCGGCTCGGCGGTGCGGACCTGTTCGAGCCAGAAGACGCCGTCGTAGTGGCCGCTGTTGCCACGGGTGGCCACCAGGTCGTCATCGCCGTCACGGTCCATGTCGCGGACGACGAATTCGTCGAACATGCCGCGCACGCGCCGCGAGACGTCGTGCCGAATCCACGCCCCGGTCGGATTTCCCGGGTTCTCGAACCATCCCAGCCGGCCGGCCACGCTCGCGGCGGTCTTGTCCTCGCCGTCGCGGTCACGTGGCCGCGAGCTGTAGCCGCCGCTCCAGAGGTCGAGGTCGCCGTCGCCGTCGATGTCGAACAGCGCCAGGCCAGTCGGATTGTCCGGCGCCGTATCGCCGATCGGATGAATCGTCCATGGTTGCGCGACCGGATCGGCCGGCTGCTCGAGCCACACGTTGAGGACGGGCGTCTCCTGCAGGACCATGTCGAGCCGGCCGTCGTGGTTCAGGTCCGCGAACTCGACGTTCATGCCGGTAAGCCGGCGCGGGCCGCGCTCCCACGGCACCGTCCTGCCCGTGACCTCGATCGGATGTTCCTCGAACGCGAGTCCCGATCCGGTTTCGAGCAGGTTCTCCAACCAGAAGATCCTCGCTTCCGACCGGCTGCCGGCGAGGATGTCCAGGTCGCCGTCGCCGTCCAGGTCGACCGGCCGCGAGTTCATCGGCACGGTGACGGTGGCCAGAACCGTCTCGGTCCAGCTCGAATCGACCAGCGGATCCCCTTCGATCTCGAACAGGGAGACCTCCTCGAGCGGGAAGGTGTCCGGCACCGGCTCGCCTTCCGGCTGCTGCGCGCCCTTGTTCGGCGCGATCGCTTCGAGCCGGCCGTCCTGGTCGAGATCAGCCAGGTAGACCCGGATCCATGATCCGCGGCCCGCCGTCACGGAGGGAATCAGCCGCGGCCAACGGCCTTCCCGAACTTCAGGACCCGGATTCTGGAAGTAGGTCAGGTGGTCGAGCTCGCACGCGACCAGCACGTCGAGGAGGCCGTCGCCGTTCACGTCGCCGATGGCTATGTCCTCGGCCGCGGCAGCCTCCCTGCCTTCCGCCAGGGTGACACTGGTCCAGCGGTTCGGATCGCCGCTGCCGAAGTGGAGCCGGACGTGGTCGCTGTCCTCGTGGACGGTCACGATGTCCAGGTGACCATCGCCGTCGAGGTCGGCCATCTTCAGGCCGTCGGCGCCGCGCATCGGGACGCCGCCGGAGAGTTCTTCGTCGTCGATCCGATGCTCGCGCCAGGAGATGAACTGGCCGCCAGCGGACTGTGCCGTGGAGAGCGTCTCGGCGACCGTGAGCGGCATGTCCGAAGCCGCACGATCGGCCGGCCCCGTGCCGGCGGGGCTGCAGGCGGCGAGAAAGACCAGTGGCGCCACCAGGAAGCCGAGGATCCCGCCGGCCGGGCCGGCCTCAGCCCGCTTCCACTCGCTCGATCCGTCCCTCGACCTCGGGATGCTCATGCCAGTCTCCCCACTCCACGTGGCAACAGCCCTCGCTGCTCACTTCCCCGACATTCTCCCACTCCGGCTCTCGGCCGGCTCTTCCCGCGGCAACACGTTCGAAGAGCCTCAGCCGGCAACTCGCCAGATCGCTGTGCAGGCAGAAGCAACCAGACCCGTCCGGGTCCGTGTACGGCGCTTCGAGGATCAGCTCCGGGGGACAGTTCACCTCCAGCTCGATCCGTTCGCGTTCCGATTCGGCCGCGAAGGACCACCGTCCCGGAACCGATTCGCTCGTGGCCGCGGAGCCGTCCAGGGGCGAGATCAGCCGCACCTCGCGGCCACGAATGCGGGCGATCAGCATGTGGATTGCCGACGGCCCGTCCGCGGAGGCCGGGATGCAGGAAACCTCCAGGTAGCCGGCCGGATCGTCGTCGAAGCGGTTGCAATGAGCCCAGAGCCAGTGCGGCGGATGCTTCCTGCCCCAGATGTGGCTCTGCTCGCCCGGCGCGTCCTCGATCACGAGCCGGCGGTCCCCGATCTCGATCGTCCCGATGAACCGCGTCGCCGGATACGGATAGAGCATCGCTCCGGGGAGATCACCCGAGCTGTAGAGCGCCTCGGGGAACGGCAGGATCAGTTTGGAGTCGGCCGGCCACTCCAGATGCCAGCGGACCCGGCGAGTGCCTCGACCGATCCCGCCCCGGGCCAGCCCGTTGCGCAGTTCCGCCGGCTCAAAGCGGTGGCAGCCGACGGGGCCGCCGCCAAAGCCGAGACGAAAGGGCGTCGCCTTGGACTCGAGCGTCCCGAGCGGACGATGCTCGAACAGGCCAAAGCTGCGCTCAGGCTTCCTGCGATCGAAGAAGGCGAACCAGAGTTCCAGCTCGGCGGGGCGCTCTGTAATCTCAGGCGCCTGGACGACGTATCGAATCCAGTAGCCCGTCTCGCTCGCCAGGTCGTTGAGGGTCAGGTAGTAGACCTCGTAACAGCCGCGGGCGGCGGCAGTCCACCGGAGGGCGTTGGCCTGGTCGAGGTTCATGCGCGGTTCGGAGGACGAGGCGGCCGGAGCAAGGCGTTTCCGTCAGTTCGAAGAGCAATGTACAGCCAATGACGAGAGCCGGAATCGCCGGGGGCGTGGCCGCGCTCCTGCTGTTCGCCCTCGTCGTGGCTCTCGGCCTCGTCGCGGTCCCGCTGCTACGAGACCTGGACATCGACGCTGACGGCGTGGCCCCGCCGCCGGTTCCCCGCTCACCCGCGACGTCGGCGGCCCACAGGGGCTTCCTCTACGGCCGCGTCACCACCAAGAGCGGCACGGTCTACGAAGGGCGGCTGCGCTTCGGCGGCGACGAGGAAGCGTTCTGGGGCGACTACTTCAACGGCTTCAAGGAGGAGAACCCCTGGGCCGCGGACGTGCCGGCCGAGCGGCTGACGGAGAGCCGGCCCGTCACCGTCCTCGGCGTCGAGATCACTCGGCGGACGAGGCGGCTGAACCTGGGCCGGCCGTTCATGGCGCGCTTCGGCGACATCAGACGGATCGAGCCGAGCGGCCGCGAGCTCCTGGTGACGCTCAAGAGCGGTGCCGAGTTCGTCCTCAACCGCTTCGATGCCGACGACTTCGCCGACGGCGTGCGCGTGTGGGACGACGAGCACGGCGTCGTGGACCTCGGCGAACGCCGGATCCGCGCCATCGAGTTCCTCCCGACCGCCGACCTGAAAGCCGCCCCGAACCGGCTGCACGGCACCGTGCGCACGCAGCACGGTAGCTTCACCGGCTTCGTCCAGTGGGACCGGCAGTCCAGCGTCGGCTCCGACGAGCTTCAGGGCCGGAACGCCGACGGGGAGCTCAGCCTGCGCTTCGACGCCATTCGCACGATCGCGCGCGACTCGGATGACAGCGCGCAGGTGACGCTGCGCGACGGCGGCGCGTTCGTCCTCGCCGGCACGCGCGACGTCGGCCGCGGCAATCGCGGTGTCTACGTCGACGACCGGCGCTACGGCCGCGTGCTCGTCTCGTGGGAGGCTTTCGAGCGGATCGACTTCAGCGACGCGGTCGGAGAGAGCGGCCCCGCCTACGGCGACTTCCCGGCCGGGCAGCCGCTCTCAGGCACCGTCACGACGCGAGCGGGCAGTCGCCTCGCCGGCCGGCTGGTCTTCGACCTGGACGAAAGCGAAACGACCGAGACCCTGGACGCGCCGGCGGGCGATGTCGACTACACGATCCCCTTCGGCCTGGTTACGTCCATCGCGCTTCCGGGCCACGAGGGGTGCGGCGACGGCCGGCATGCCGGCGTGACGCTCCACAGCGGCGAGACCCTGAAACTCGAGTGCGCAGGCGACCTCGGCGAAGGGAACGCCGGCATGCTGATCTTCACCGACGCCAGCGAGAGCGCCGAGTACGTACGTTGGGTCGACCTGAAGCGGATCGACCTCGATCGGCCAGTGCCGGTCGAGCGGAGGGCAACGGAGCGAGGCTGACGCCTCGCGCGTTTCCTAGCCGCCTACGGCGGCAGCCGGCGGGGACGCCGGCGCACCCGGTGTGTAACTCCGTCGACCATACTGGGCACGCTGGCGTCCCCGGCAGAGCGCCCGCACACTGGGTACGCCGGCGTCCCCGCCGGCTCTCGGGCGGCGCCGCGGAGCGGTGGCGACCGAAGTTGACTAGCGAGGCCAAAGGCCTCTCATCGTTTGAACCGCCGCGGAGAGCTCAGAAAACGAGCTCGATCGCCTCGTCGTCGACCGTGCCGGCGGTCCCCCGGTTGCTCCACCATCGCGGCTCGACGAGTTCGCTCTCCCAGGCGTCGAGGGCGCGCCGGAGTTCGTCGAGGACGACCTGCTCGTCGTCGGCTAGCGGGATCCGCTCGCCGACGTCGTTCGCCAGGTCGTGCAGCCGGTTCAACTGGCCAAGCGGCGACCCGTGGGGCGCTTCCCAGTCCGGGAACAGGGCGCCGAGCAGCTGGAGCGAAGCGACCTGTTCCTCCGAGGCGCGGTTGACCTGCCAGAGCTTCCAGTCGCCGCGGCGGACGGCGCGGTTCGGGCCGGCCCGCCAGAACAGGGTCTCGTGGGGAACGCCGTCGACCTCGCCGCGCAGGTAGGGAAGGAGGTCGACGCCGTCGAGCGGCTTCTCGGGAAGCGATGCACCGGCAGCGGCGGCAAACGTTGGCAGCAGGTCGAGCGACGACACCGCCGGCCGGTAGACCTGGCCCGGCTCCGCCCTGGCCGGCCAGTTCAGCAGGAAGGGCACGCGGATGCCGCCCTCGAAGAACCAGCGCTTGCCGCCGCTGAGCGGACCGTTGGTGCACCCGCCCTGGAGGTAGAAGGCGCAGCCGTTGTCGGAGAGGAAGACGATCAGGGTGTCGTCCTCGACGCCGTGCTCCCGCAGCCGGGCCCTGACCTCGCCGACGCTGTCGTCGACCGCCGAGACCATGGCCGCGAAGATGCGCACCCTCGGGTCCTCGATGTGCCGGTAGCGATCGAGGTACTTCGCGGTCGCCTGCAGCGGGGTGTGCGGCGCGTAGTGGGCGAGGTAGAGGAAGAACGGCCGGTCGTGGTGCCGGTCGATGAAGTCGAGCGCCTCGCGGGTGAGGACCTCCGTCAGGTACTCGGTCTCCTCGACGACCTCCCGGCCGCGGAAGATGGGTCGCTCCCGCACCTCGGCGAGCGGCAGCGGACTCCAGTTCTCCACGCCTTCGGTCGACGGCTCGATGTAGATCGTGCCGCTCTGCATGCCGAAGAACTCGTCGAAGCCACGGTCAAGGGGGTGCTTGCCGTCGCCCCAGCCCAGTTGCCACTTGCCGACGGCGCCGGTCGCGTAACCGGCGGAGCGCATGACCTCGGCCAGGGTCGTCTCGTCCGGGTTCAGACCGTAGTCCCGGCCCGACGGGTTGAACTCGTAGCCCTGCCGCTGCGGGTAGCGTCCCGTCATCAGACCGGCCCGGGACGGGCTGCAGACCGCCGCGGTGACGTAGCCGGCCTCGAACCGGACGCCGCCGCGGGCCAGTTCGTCGATGTTCGGGGTGTCGATGATCTCGCTGCCGTAGATGCCGACGTCGCCGTAGCCGAGGTCGTCGGCGAGGATGAAGACGACGTTGGGCGGGCGGCTTGCCTGTTCGACGGCCGGGTCCGCGGCGCAGCCGAGTGCGGCGACGAGGACCGCCGCCAGTACGAAGTGCTTACGCAACACGGTATTCCTCCGGATGGATCTGCGACACGGCCTCGAGCACCGCCCGGTTGCCCGGCAGCAGCTTGTGGCGCCACACCGGCAGGTAGTCCTCCATGCCGGTGAGCAGCTCGTCGATGGTGAAGTGGCCGGCGATCAGGTTGTAGAGCCCGAGCATGCCCATGTTGGCCAGGCCGGGCGCACCGCCGTCGCGGGCCAACTGGAAGACGGGAACGCCGTACGAACGGACGCCTTCGAGCACCGGCGGGTTTCTCACCCGCGAGCTGTCCCAGAGGATCAGTCCGCCGGGTTCTACACCCGGGCCGTACGACAGGTAACCGGCGTGGTCGAACGCCAGCACGGCCGTGTAGGACTCGATCACCGGGTTGTCGATCGGCTCGTGGCTCGAAAGGACGACCGTACCCTCGACCAGGCCGCCGCGCGTCTCCGGGTTGTAGTCCGAGGTGTAGGCCATGTGCCAGCCCTTGGCGGCTGCCGCGTAGCCGAGGGTCTTGAGGCAGGTCAGGAGACCCGCGCCGCCGGTGCCGGCGCCACCGACACGCTCGACCACGCTCCCGTTGTCAGCGGCCGCGCTCATCGCACGCGGATCGGCGGGTAGCCGTCCGGCACCGTCGCCTCGCCCATCTCGAAGTACTTCATGATCTGGTCTTCGATGAACTGGTTCGAGCTCTCCGGCGTGAAGGTGACTCCGCCGCCCTTCCAGTTCACGTTGCAGTTGCCGAGGCAGTCGATCACCTTCATTCCCTTGATCCCCGCGAGGTGGATCTCGAACGCACGCCGGATCATCCGGCTCGCTTCGCGGTAGCGAACGCCCGAGGTCAGCGCGCAGCGCCCCGCGTAGACGACGCCGGGGAAGTGCGCCAGCGTCTTGATGATGTCCATGGGATACCCCATGACCTCCTCGTCGCGGCCGCCCTGGAAGGTGGTCGTCGGCACCTCCTTCGTCGTCGTGGGCCCCATCTGGCCGCCCGTCATGCCGTAGGCGTTGTTGTTGTAGATGACGACGATGAAGTTCTCGCGCCGGTTGCAGGCGTGCATCAGGCCCGCAAGGCCGATGCCGCAGGCGTCGCCGTCGCCGGAGTACTGGACCACGATCCGGTCCGGCGCCATGCGCGAGACGCCGGTCGCCGTGTCGCTGGCGCGGCCGTGCGGCGAGAGGACCGTGTTCACCTCCATCTGCGCCGCGATCGTCGAGCCGCAGCCGACGCCCAGCGCCAGGATCGTCTTCTCCGCCAGATCGAGTTCGGTCACCAGGTCGCAGAGGATCTGGCTCACCGAGCCGTGGCCGCATCCCGGACACCAGGACGAGGGCAGACCCGTGTGGACGTCGAGCTGGGGGGAGATCTTGCGCGCCTCGACGCCCTCGGGCGGCGTGTAGCGCTCAGGAACGCGGGCGGCTGGTTCAGTCACGTCCCACCTCCGGGATCACGGTGTTCTTGCGGATACCGAGCAGGTTGTCGAGCATGGCCTGGGCGCCCTCCTGTCCGCGCCGGGCGGCGAGTTGGTCGAGCATCTGTTTCCGCGCCGGCGGATGGGTGTCGGCGAGGTGGAAGGCGGTCGGATGGACATCGTGGAAGCCCCTGGGCTCCACCGGCTGCCCGGCGGCCATCTGACGGATCGCCTCGAGCAGGGCCCGGGCCGGAATCGCCAGGGCCGGCTGTCCAAAGAACTGGACGGGGCACCGCCCGGCGACCGCCAGGCGCACATCGGTGAGGACCTGGCCGAAGTTGATCTCGACGGTCAAGACCTCGCGGACCTGGGAGGCGAGCTCCCCGAGCGGCGCCTCCGGGAACGGGAACAGGGTGACCGGCCGGAACAACCCGACCTTGATTCCTTCCTCGCGGGCGCTCCTGACGGCCTCCTTCGCGATCCGGGCCATGATCCCGTACGCCACGACGACGAACTCCGCGTCGTCGCAACGGAAGCTGTCCCAGCGGGTCTCCTCCACTCGCATCCGCTCCAGCTTGTGCTGGATCTCGTAGCAGACCATCGTGTCGAGTTCGGGCGTGCGGGCGGCGCCGACCACGCGGCGCTTCTCGCGCAGGGAACGGTCGAGCGCCCAGGTCTTGTCCGGCAGGTCGCGTTCCGGCACCTCGAACGGCTGCAGCGTCTCGATCATGTTCGCCATCTTGCCGTCGATGCAGACCACGGCCGGGATGCTGTAGAGGTCGGCGACGTCGAACGCCTCGGCCGTGAGCTGCACCGTCTCCGTGATCGTCGACGGCGCGAACAAAGGCAACTGGTAGTCGCCGTTCCCAAGTCCCCGGAGCATGCGGATGTCGGACTGCGCCGGATAGAGACCGCCCGAGACGCCCACGTGGGCGCGGGTGAGCGCCCCCAGCACCATCGGCGTCTCGGCCCCGGCGGCGTTCGTCAGGCCGTCGATCATGAGCGTCAGCCCAGGGCCGACCGACGCGGTCATCGCCCGCTTGCCGCAGGCGGCGGCACCAAACACCGCCATCACGCTCGAGATCTCGTCGCCGAGCTGCTGGAAGACGCCGCCGTGCTCGGGCAGGGCCTCGGCGACGTACTCGAGCAGTTCGGTCTGCGGAGTGATCGGATAGCCGGCGAAGTAGTCGAGACCGGCGACCATCGCGCCGATCCCCATCGCGTGGGCGCCCATCGTCGGCTTGCCGATCGGCGGCGCGAAGGGTTGCGCGCTCATGGCAGTTCCTCGTGCGGGACCGGCTGGTCGAAGCGGAACACCTCGATCGCCTGGTCGGGACAGACCATCGCGCAGAGGTTGCAGCCGATGCAGTACTTCATCAGATCCGGCTCGACGATCACCGGCCGCCAGCCCATCATGTTGGCGCCCCGTCCCGGCTCGATGATGCGCACCGGGCAGGCCGGAATGCAGAGGTCGCAGCCCTTGCAGAGCTGCTCGAAGATCTCGATGTAGCCGCGCTGGGCATCGGGACGCGGCACCTCCTTCGCCTCGATCAAGTGGCCCGATGCGCCGTCAGCAGACACGATGATGCGGCTCCTCCCCGCGCAGGACGCGGTCGACGTTGGTGATGCTCTCCCGGATCGCGTCTATCACGCACTCGTTCGTGCTGCCGCCGCTGTGGGGAGAAAGAAAGGCGTTCGGCGCGCCGAGCAGCGGGTTGTCAGGCCGGATTGGCTCGACGCTGAAGACGTCGACCGCGGCCCCGGCGATCCGGCCCTGCGCCAGCGCGTCGGCGAGGTCTGCCTCGTTGACGATCCCTCCGCGCGACGTGTTGATCAGGAACGCTGACGGCTTCATCAGAGCGAGCTCCGAAGCGCCGATCAAATCTCGCGTCGCGCCGGTAAGCGGCACGTGGACGCTGACCACGTCGGCCTCCCGCAACAACTGCTCGAACGGCAACCGCACGACACCGAGCTCGCGCTCGCCGGCGCCCGGTTCCAATCCGCGCTCGCGTTCGCGTTGCGGAGCGCTTGCGGAGAGCGACTCCATCTCGAGCGCCAGTGCCCGCTTCGCCACTTCGTGCGCAATCGCCCCGTATCCGACGAGCCCCAGCTTCTTGCCGCGCACCTCGTGGCTGCCCCGGGCGAACAGTGCCGGGTAGGGGTTCTCGAACCGGCGGAGGGCCGCCGTCGCGTCCACCATGCGCCGCAAGAGAAAGATGCACGCCATGATCACGTATTCGGCCACCGACACGGCGTTCGCCTGGGGCACGTTGCACACCGGCACCCCGAGTTCCTGGGCCGCGTCGACGTCGATGTTGTCGACCCCGACTCCGACCTGCTGGACGAGCTCCACGCCGTTCAGGAGTTCCAGTTCGGCCCGTCCCACCAGGTACGGATGGGTGGTCAGCAGGGCGCGAGCGCCTTCCGTCAGCTCGGCGGTCAGGTCGTCGTTCCGGTGGACGAAGCAGGCCTCCCAGTGGTCCGGAAACCGGGCGATCCGGTCACGCGGACCCGGCGGTACGAGACAGATCACCTTGTTGCCCCGGTTTCCGCTCATCGTTCTCGTTTCTGCCTGAGGAGTACACTCTGCATCCTACTCCCAACCACGTTCGAGAGATCCCTTCATGAGATGGAACCGCCCTGCGGCCCCCGCCGTGCTCCTCTCCGCCCTCTTCATCGGCTGCGGGAGCCCAGCCAACGACACAGACGGCGGACCGGACACCCAGGACACGGCAGTCGCGCCGCAGCCCAATCCGCTGCGCGATGCCTACTTCGGCGACTTGCACGTCCACACCCGCTTCTCGATGGACGCGTACATCTTCGACGTGCGGGCCACACCGGACGACGCCTACCGCTTCGCCCGTGGCGCGCCGCTCGTTCACCCCGCCGGCCACACGATGCAGCTCCGCCGACCCCTGGACTTCCAGGCGGTCACGGACCACGGCATCCTGCTCGGCGTGCTGCCGGCGATGGACGACCCCAACGACCCGCTGTACCAGGTGCCGCTGGCCAGGGAACTCCGCGAACTGGGGCCCTCCGAGGGCTTCCAGCGCGGGCTCCAGGCCTACCGCGACGGCGAGTTCCACAAGATCGACGGGCGCACGGCGAACCGTACCGCCTGGCGGAGGATCGTTGAGTCCGCCGAGCGCCACAACGACCCGGGCGCCTTCACTACCTTCATCGGCTACGAATACACCACCACCGCCGCCGACACGGGCAACCTCCACCGCAACGTGATCTTCCGCGGCAGCGAGGCGCCGGAGGTGCCGTTCTCGGCGATGGACTCGGACAACCCGGAGGATCTGTGGGTCTGGCTCGACAACCTCCGCGACAACGGCGTCGAAGCGCTCGCCATTCCCCACAACTCGAACGGCAGCAACGGCAACATGTTCAGCCTGTTGACGTTCGGCGGCGAGCGGCTCGACGCGGAGTACGCCGAGACGCGGATGCGCAACGAGCCGATCGTCGAGGTGACCCAGGTCAAGGGCACATCGGAGGTCCATCCGATGCTGTCGCCGAACGACGAGTGGGCCGCCTTCGAGATCATGCCCTACCGGGTGAGCAGCAACCTTCCGAGCGAACCCCAGGGGAGCTACGTGCGCACCGCCTACCTCGACGGGCTGCTGCTCGAGGAGACCCTGGGCTTCAACCCCTTCCGATTCGGCCTGGTCGGCGCGACGGACAGCCACAACGCCGGCGGCACGCCGGACGAAGACAACTACCACAGCAAGGTCGGCAGGCGGGACGGCACGCCGCAGCTTCGCGGCTCCGTGCCGCTCGACGAACCGAACCCGGACGGCTCCCCCGCCTACGCCCAGACCTACTTCCAGATGTGGGGCGCCTCCGGCCTGACCGGAGTCTGGGCCGAGCAGAACACGCGCGACTCGATCTACGACGCGTTCCGGCGCAAGGAGACGTTCGCGACGACCGGGCCGCGGATCCAGGTGCGGTTCTTCGGCGGCTACGACTTCGACGCGGGACTCGCCGACGACCCCGACCTGATCGCCAGGGCCTACGAGCAGGGCGTCGCGATGGGCGGCGAGCTGCTGGCGGACGGCAAGCGAGCGCCGAAACTGCTGTTGTGGGCCGCGGGCGACCCGGAGGGCGCCGGCCTGCAGCGGCTCCAGGTCGTCAAGGGCTGGGTCGACGGCGGCGAGGCGCACGAAACCGTCATCGACGTCGCCTGCTCCGACGGCGGCACGCCGTCGGGCGACCCGGCGCGCTGCCCCGACAACGGCGCCACCGTCGACCTGTCCGACTGCAGCATTTCCGAGGACCTCGGCGCCGCCGAGCTCCACGCCGTGTTCGAGGACCCGGGGTTCGATCCCGCCCAGCGGGCGGTCTACTACCTGCGGGTGCTCGAGAACCCGACCTGCCGCTGGTCGACCTGGGACGCGATCCGCGCCGGCGTCGAGCCACGGCCCGGCCTGCCGCCAACGATCCAGGAACGCGCCTGGTCGTCGCCGATCTGGTACCAGCCATGAGATCGGCCTCTCTCATCGTTGCCCTTGCCCTGGCGCTGCCAGCCTGCCAGTCCGCCACCGAGCCTGCGATCTCGAACCTCGTCGCCGACACACCCACTCGCGCCCAGGCCGCCGACGGCCAGTGGATCTCGTGGCGCGAGCACATCATCGACGATGTCGCCATCTCCGGCGTGCCCATCCGCGGCGGCGACGGACTCGAGATGGCGGACCTGGACGGCGACGGCCACCTCGACATCGTCTCGGTCCACGAGTCGGACACCGAGTACGGCAACGTCGGCCAGGGCCACGTCCGCCTGGCTTTCGGCGGCCCCGACCCGGCCACCTGGCATCTCGCAACCCTCGCCGAGGGCGACGAAGCCGCCGCCGCCGAGGACGTCGCGATCGCCGACTTCGACGGCGACGGCGATCTCGACGTCGTCGCCGCCTGCGAGCTGGCCCACCTCATCTACTTCGAGAACCCCGGTACGGCCACCGAAGAGGCGACCGCCGCGCTGCGCAGCGGCGCCTGGCCGCGAGTCATCCCCGGCGCAACGAAGGACCGCGGCTCCTACATCCGGGTGTTCGCCGGCGACCTCGACGGCGACGGCCGACCGGAAGTCGTCGCCCCCAACAAGGGCGCGCAGAATCCGGACCGGCAGACCACGGAGAAACACGCCATCTCCTGGTTCGACACGACCGCCGACCCGATCTCAGGCGACTGGGCCGAGCACGAGATCGTCCGGGTGATCTGGCCGATCAACTCCCAGACCGTCGATCTCGACGGAGACGGCGACACCGACATCGTCGGCGGCTCGACCGGCGAAGGGCGGATCTTCTGGTTCGAGAACCGCAGCGCGGGGGACGGCGACGTCGACCTGGTGAAGCATCCGATCCGGATCGAGGGCACGACAACCACCGCCGACACCGCGCGGCCGCCGAACGCCCCGTCGACCGGCGCCCTGCTCAACGGCTTCAACATGGCCTTCGTCGATCTCTCCGGGGACGGCCTCCTGGACCTGGCGACCGTCGAGTTCGGCGGCGTGCTGGTCTGGCTGGAGCGACCCGCCGACCCTGCCGCCTCCTGGCGGCTGCGGCCGATCGGCCGACTGACGCCCGACAACCTCGTCGGCTTCGCCTTCGCCGACATCGACGGCGACGGCGACCTCGACGCCATGTCCGGCGCCTACAGCCGCAGCGGCCGGGCGGAGGACGGCGAGGTCGAGCCCGACACGCCGCTCGGGCGGCTCGCCTGGTTCGAGAACCCGGGCGACATCGACGGCCAGTGGACCCGGCACGACATCTCGCGTCGCAAACGCGGCATGTTCGACAGCTTCGTCGCCAGCGACCTGGACGGCGACGGCGACATCGACTTCGCCGGGACCCGGGGCAACACAGCCGAGTTCGACGGCGTCTATTGGCTCGAGCAGGTACGCAGCTACGAACCCGTCTCCGCCTTCGACCAGGCCCGCGAGGTCGAAAGCGAGCAGATGCCGCTACCGTAGACGCCGAGTGCGCTTGAGCGAAGGCACCACGAACGGCGACGAGCACGTGTCGGCCGAGGTCGAAGCGACGGCAACGGATCTCGCCATCGACCTGGTCGGCTACGCCTCGACGTCCGATCTGGAGCAGCGCCTCGACACCCGCCACCGGCCCTCCACCCTCAGCCCGGAGGCCCGCACCCTCATCGTGCTCGGCAAGCGCACGCTCCGCGGCGTGCTCTGGGCGAAACACCTGCCCAGCAAGCAGCTCGCTGGCGGCCGCACCCTGCGGGCCCTGGAGTTCGCCGCCGAGCGGATCGCCTTCGACCTCGAACGCCGGGGCGCTCTCGCGCTGCCCGTCTCGCCGGCATCGCTCGACTTCGAGAAGAGGACGCCGGGCGACCTGCTTCCCGCCGGCCAGGGCTCGCCGCTGCTCCGCGAAGGCGCGGTGCTCGCCGGACTCGGCACGCTCGGCCTGAACCGGATGGTGCTGACGCCGGAGTACGGGCCGCGGGCGTTCTTCGCCGGCGTCCTGACCTCGGCCGAGATCGCGCCGGGCGGCGCACTCGACGAGGAACTCTGCCTCGGCCTCGAGGAGTGCGGCCGCTGCGCCGCGATCTGCCCCGCCGACGCGATCCCGAGGCGTGCTCCCCGAGGCGCCCGGCTCACGGCGATCCGCGGCCTCGACGAGGGCGCCTGCGCCCGGAGCTGCCAGCCCTTCGGTTTCGACGCCTTCAGCGACCACCTCGCGTCGATCTTCGAGGCCCGCACGGGCGACGAGATGTGGCAAAGAATGCGCGGCCGCAAGTCGGGCGAGATCTGGTCCGAGATGGCGATGATGAAGGAGGCCGCGCTCACCGGCTGCAGCGAGTGCGTCCAGGTCTGCCCCGTCGGCCGCGACTACGAGCGCCTGAGCGCGTCCACCCATCGCCGCCATGACCTGCCAGACCGTCTGCCGCGCCGCGAGACCGGCGGCTTCGTCGAGATCGAGAATCTCGGACCGCAGATCCGCCGTCGCACGACCTGGGAGCAGGAGCGCCGGTGAGCCCCCCGAGTCTGAAGCAGGACCTCGCCCGCTTCGCCTTCGAACGGGGCGCCGACTCGGTCGGCGTCGCCGACGTCGCGGCCTACACCGCCGTTGTCGAGAGCGGCCAGGTGCCGGACTACCTCTGCGAGGGAATGAAGAGCATCGTCGTCGTCACCAAGCACCTGCTGACGGGTGCGATGGCGCTGCAGGACGTGGCGACCCAGTCGACGAACTCGCACCTGGCGCTCGACTCGGCCGAGGAGACCGCCTGGGAGATCGCCGAGTGGCTCGAGGATCGAGGCCACTGCGCGCTGCCCGTCTCCGGCGAGTACGCCGACCTCGACCTCAAGTGGACCGGAGCAGGCCTGCTCGACCTCAAGTGGACGGCCGAGTTCGCGGGGCTCGGCCACGTCGGCCTCAACCTGAACTTCCTGACTCCGGAGTACGGCTCCCGGGTGTACCTGGGCGCGCTGATCACCGACGCCGAACTCGAGCCGGACGCGCCGCTCGACCGCGACCTCTGCCCCGGGCTTCGCTGCGGCCGCTGCGCCGTGATCTGCCCGCCAAGAGCGATTCCGCTCAAGGCGTCGACGGAAGAGAGCGTCAACGACATCCGCGACCTCGACCAGCGAGGCTGCTCGCAGGCGGCGATGCGGATCAGCATCCGATCGCTCTACGTCGTGCTGCGCAAGCTGCTGGGCGCCCAGGTCGATCTCGACGTCTCCCAAGTGCTCGACAACCGCTACTGGCGCGACTTCTTCCTCGCCACGAACAGCAAGCGCGGTGCATTCGCCGCCTGCTTCGAGTGCATGTACATCTGCCCGGTCGGGTCGCGAGACATCCGCAGGATCATGCGCATCCCCTACCGACGGCAGGACCTGCCGCCCGGCAGCGTCGTGCATATCCGCGGCGACGAGGAACACGAACTCGTCTTCCGCGGGCCGCCGGGCGAGCGCGACCCGGAGTACATCCGCGACCGCGACTTCGACCACCTCGTCCACATCGGCGGATGAGCGCTCCGGCGGGCGGCAACGGCGCTGGTCCGGCTATCGACGCCGAGGCAATCAGAACGCAGGCGAGGACCCTGGGAATCGACCTGGTCGGCTTCTGTTCCTGGCAGGACCTCGAGGCGGAAGCCCCGGACTACGACAAGCCGTCTCAGCTCTCGACCTATCTCACGCGGCTGATCGTTCTCGCCAAGCGTTACCCGACCGGCGTCGCCCGCTCGCCCGACGCCGCGTTCCGCCAGTACGCCGTCGGCCGCGTGGCGCGCCATCTCGAGGAGGCCGCGGGAGGGCTCGCGTACTGGCTGGAGGAGCGCGACGCGATCGCCTGCATCCTTTCGGCGGCGATCCCCGACCTGCGGCGCCAGCCGATGGCCTACGCCGGACCGGGCGGCCAGGGCTCGCTGCTCCTGCGGCAGGCCGCGGCCGCGGCAGGCCTGGGCACGCTCGGTCTGAACGAGATGATCCTGACGCCGGAGTACGGCCCGCGCGTGTTCCTGGCGGGGGTCCTCACCGATGCCGCGGTCGACTGCGGGCAGCCCCTCGAAGACGAACTCTGCCCCGGCCTCGACGAGTGCGGCCGCTGCGCCGAAGTCTGCCCCGTCGCGGCGATCCCGAACTCCGCGCCGCCGGACACGCCGCTGGCCGAGGTCCGCGGCCTGGACGCCGAGGCCTGCGCCCGGGCCTGCCAGCCGTTCGGTCCGGATCGCATGGTCGAGCACCTCGAGGACCTGTTCGCCTCGAAGTCCGCCGCCGAGGCGGTCGAGATCGCCGAAAGCCCGGTGACGCAGCGGATCTTCTACAACCTCACCGTGCAACGGCAGGGGGCGTACACCGGCTGCCAGAGCTGCCAGTTGGCCTGCCCCGTCGGCGAGGCCTAACCACACTGGGTACGCCGGCGTCCCCGCCGGCCTTCGGGCGACGCCGCGGAGCGGTGGCGACCGAAGTTGAGTCGCGAGGCCGAAGGCCTCTCCTTCAAGGAGCGAGGCTGACGCCTCGCACGTTTCTCCGGCCGCCTGCGGCGGCAGCCGGCGGGGACGCCGGCGCACCCAGTGTGTGGACTCGTGCCAACCCAGCGCGACTCATCCGAGCAACTCCTCCTCGCTTCGCAGCCGCGCCGACGACCACGGCCACTCGGTCGGCTCCCGGCACAACCCGGCGGCGACCGGATTCAGCCAGATGTACCGGCGCACTCTGTACAGGTGGCGGGAGTCCCGGATGTAGCGGTCGTAGTAGTCCCGCATCCAGAAGGGCCCGGTTCTGCCCAGCAGCCGGTTCGCACGCCTCGCGGTCACCGACTTCCAGCCCTGCACGATCTCAGGTAGCGAACTTCGCAACGGTTCGACTACCACATGCACGTGATTCGGCATGACGCACCAGTCGATCAGCCGATAGCGGTCGCCGTCGCCGTAGAGCAACGCGGCCTGCACGAGTTCCGCGACCTCCGGCCGCCTCAGGTGGCAGGCGCCATGCCCGGCGTCCTCGAAGCGGCTGACGAGGCGCGCGAATCGGGCGGCCCGCAGCTTGTTCGGGCCGGCGGCCGGCTCTTCTCCGTCGGTCGGCTCGTCCAGTTCGTCGCGCCATCGCCTAAGCAGCGACGCCGGCACGCTGTCGGCGAGACGGAAGCCGATGCTCTGGAGCGCCAACGGACTGTCGAAGTGCGGATGGTAGCCGCGGGAGTGCCAACCGAGGGGTGTCTTCGGGTGGAGGATCTTCGCGGGACCGTCTGCCATATCCAAGAGGTACGGCAGCCGCCAGGACGGCGTCCAACACACCGAGTGACGACGCAACACCGGGCGACGCCGGAACACACTGGGACTCCCCACCATTCTGCAAGTGGCGTAATCGCCGGCGGTCGTCGCTGTG
>JAPOXA010000068.1 GCA_026707325.1 Acidobacteriota bacterium
GAGAGGCTGCTTGAATCCCTAAACACAAACCGTCCACGAAACCGGGGCAACTCCAAGGTCAGGTCGACACGGTTCGCCCGACTCTGACCGCGGACCGCAGGGAGGGCAAGGCAGTTCGCCCGGCCCACCACGCGGCGGCGGCTCTGGTCCGTCCGCCGCTAGACCCGCGACAGCCGTCAGACAGAAACCACCAAACAGACAACGACGAGGAGTTGTTTCACGCTCGGCTCCTTCCATGAAGTGTGAGTCCTCGAACAGGCGATGCGACTCTACATCCTCCTACACTTCAGGCCATCCATCGTGGTTCACTGCCCCTCCGGCTGGGCGAACCACTCCCCCGCCAGGCGGTCGGCCCGGGCCATGCCCTCGAGGGTCGGCTCCAGGCAACGACCGCGCACCCGGAGCCACCCCGCCTTCTCCCATGCCTCGATCTGCCCGGTGGCGCCCTCAGCCGGATCGCTGCCGAAGCGCCGCTCCAGTGCAGCGCAGTCGATGCCGGATCGCTGGCGGAGTCCCATCATCACGGCCTCCAGCAACAACTGGTGATCGCTGAGCTCCTCGCGACCGGCCACCGGCGAGTCGCCGCTCGCCACCGCGGCGCTCCAGTGCTTCCATGGAGCAACGTTCCACCACCGGCTGCGACCCGCGAAGGAGTGCGACGAAGGTCCGAGACCGAGATAGGGCTGATGCCGCCAGTACTTCCGGTTGTGCCGGCTCCGATCCACCTCGCCGCGAGCAAAGTTCGAGACCTCGTACCCCTCGTAGCCATGCTCCGCGAGGCGACGGTGAGTGACCACGAAGTTCGCGGCCCTCTCGTCTTCGCCGGTTTCGCGCAGCCTGCCCGCGTCCCGCCGCCGGCCGAACGGCGTGCCGCCGTGGATCGTCAGTTCGTAGCAGGAGATGTGATCCGGCCCGAGCGTAGCTGCGGCGTCCAGCGTCCTGAGCCACCAACCACGATCGAATCCGGGAAGCGAGTAGATCAGGTCGATCGACACCGACCGGAAGCCCGCCTCCCGCGCCCTCTCGACGCTCGCACGCGCCTCCGCCGCATCGTGCCGCCGGCCGAGAAAACGCAACGCCCGGTCGTCCAGAGCCTGCAGCCCAAGGCTGATCCGGTCGAAACCAAGCTCGCGCCACCCCGCCAACGACTCAGCCGAGGCATCCTCCGGGTTCACCTCAATCGTCCACTCGGCCTCCCGATCGATCGAGAACGTCGTAACCAACCGCCGCCGAATCGCCCCAAGCCGCTCCAGGTTCAACGCCGACGGCGTACCGCCCCCGAAGTACACCGTGTCGAACCCGCTGGTCCCGAAGCTCTCAACCTCACCAGTCCAACCCCGCTCTCGCCCCCCGCAACCGAAGAGGTCGATCTCCCCAACCAGGGCCTCGACGAACCGCTCCCTATCCGCCTCGCCACCACGCGCCACCGCGAAGTCACAGTACGGGCAGACCGCCGAACAGAAAGGGATGTGGACGTAGAGGCCCGCAGTGTCCGTCACGCCATTCCCGCCAGCCACACATGAACCCTACAGCCGCCGGATTCTCTGAGTCCCTGTACACGATCGGCAGAGACATCCTCGGCACCGACCATCAGGAACGGTCCCGTGTAGCGCCACACTGGCTAGGCGAAGTCGATTCAGCCGGGCGACGACGTCCAGCCGGTGTGGGGCCTGAGGGGAGGGTCCCAGCGGACTCGGAGCGAGCGACTTCCGACGACCCTCCAGGAAAGGACGACGCAGCGAAGCGAGCGCAGTGGAGTGAGCGCAGCCGTCCCCCTCATCCAGAGAACGCGAACGGCCGCACGGGACCCTCCCCTCAGGCCCCGCACCGGCGGGTGCAATCTCCGGCGCTAGCGCGGCTTCTCGCCGCCGACCCACCAGGGGCTCGACCAGGCGAGGTTGCCGTCGATCTGCTCGACGCGCAGGTAGTACCAGTCCTCCTCGGTACCGAAGTCGGTGAAGCGGAAGGTGACGTCGTCGCGGAGCCCCTCGAGGAAGCCCACGCGGACGCTGTCCCGATAGTCGCCTTCGTGGAAGACGTGCTCGTTGCCGCCGCGGGCGCCTGCGGACGTGCCCGGCGCGGCCGGCAGCGCGAGTGTGAACTCCGCCGCGGCGAACTGCTGGGGAGTTCGCACCTGGGTGGGCGCCGTGCCGTACTCGACGGCGGCCGCGATCTCCAGGTCGAGGCGCACCGCCGCCGGATCGCCCTCCAGCACCAGCGCGAAGGAGCGCCGCGAACCGCGGGTCGTGAAGTCGAAGCTGGCCGCGTTCCCGTCGACTCCGAAGCGGTCCGCCACCAGCGGCGTCCCGGTCAGACGACCGCCGACCAGCTTCGCGCCTTCCACCGTTACCGTGCCCCGCCACGGCCGCTGACCGCGCGGGTTGTCCCGGATGTCGACCCAGGTCTCCGAGAAGAAGCTCACCAGTGCCTCGAACTGGCCCTCCGGCAGCGCCGAGCCGCCCGCGCCGCGGGTGTCGAAGGTCGCCACGACTTCGCCATTGCGGATCAGATCGACGCGGTGAATCGGCCCGGTGCCGATCGCCCGCCCCTCGAGCACGCGGCGATCCGTTTGGTCCAGTTCGCTGCCCATCGGCGTGCCGTTCAGCCGGGCGTCGAGCACGATCCGCTGCGCGCCGGTCGTCGCGTAGGCGTGACGGGACTTGAGAGCGCCGAACACCGACTCCGTCGTGCGCGCGGGCGCCCAGGCCGCCGCCAGGCCGCCGAACTGGAAGATGTTCGATCGCCGCCCGGAGGCGCCCGCCTGATGACCGGGCGAGTAGCCGGGGTGACCGCGATGGTCGTCGGACGCCGACACGAAGCCGACCCGGAAACCCTGCTCGAGGTAGCGGCTGCCGAACCACTCGAACGTGCCGTGGCCGGACATGATCTCGATCAGGTTCTCCATCTGGAAGTCGCTCTGCCGCCAGTCCCCGTTCTGGTGGGCGTGGGGGATGATCAGCACGTCGTCCGTGTCGTACTCGGCGCGCAGTCCCCGGTAGAGCTGGGAGAGGTTCGGCGCCGCCTGCACGCCGACCCGCTGCATTCCGACGTTCCGGAAGAACACGTTGTGGTGGCCGCCCCGTTGCCGCGGCGACGTCCACTCGTAGCCGGCGAAGACCAGCAGTTCGCCCTCCCGGTGGAACTTCCGGACCGCTTCGTTCAGCTCCTCCCACAGGCCGTCCGTCAGCCAGATGTCGTGCTCGCTCATCGTGATGAAGTCGAGGCGGGCATCGTCGCGGGCGAAGGAGAAGTAGCCCTCCGGCGTGCCCTGTCCCTCCGCGAAGCCGGAGTGGCCGTGGGTCTCGCCCCAGTAGAGACGGTGTTCCGGGTCCGCCTGCACCCACACCGGATTGGCGGCGCCCGTCACCCCGCCGTCCGGGCTGCGGAACGTGTAGCGTAGGACACCCTCCGCGTCGGCCACGAGCTCCACCAGGTGAATCGCCTGTCCGGCCGGCAGCTCGGCCACCTGCTCGCCGTCGAGCAGCACCTGCAGGCCGGGGATGTCCCGGGTGGCCCGATTGTAGGCCCAGTCCTCCGCCCGCACCGAGATGACGAACGGTTCGCCCGTGCCGACGATCGACGGGGCGAAACCGTGGACCCGCTCCGCGGCGCCGCCCACGACCTCGTACGTCGCGGGCGGCATCTCGTAGACCCTGCCGTCGCCCGGGTCGACGTGAATCGGCAGGGAGATCCGGTCGTTGCTGAACTCGCCGATGCCGAGACCGCGGCCGCCACCGCTCCTGTCTCCGTAGGTCAACGTGATCGTGTCGCCCGGCACGAGATCCCCGCCGCGGACCCGAAGTGTCGGGAAACCGGCCGGACCGCGGAAGCCGCCGTACGGGCCCCAGATCGGGTGCGTGTCCTGCTCCAGGCTGATGCCTTCCCGGCTCACCCGGGCGGAGACGTAGTGATCGCCCGCTGGATCCGTGGTCTGCAGCAGGCCGTAGCCGCCGGCGCCCTGCGTCGAGATGACGATGCCGCCGTCCTCCTCCATGCCGAGCGAACCGACCGTGTAGACGACTTCGAGGGTCACCCAACTGCGCGCCTCGAACGTCTCGGACCCGGTTCGCGTCACGGTGCCGAGAGCCTCCTCGTCCTCTTCCAGCCAGGCAAGCTGCCGCACGTAGTCGTCCATCGACGCCAACTGGAACGGCGCCGGTTCCGATCCAGGCCGGGGAAACGGTCCGTAGAACGCGACGAGCGGGAGGTTCTTGGGCACGAAGCCGCCCTGCATGGAAACGGCATTCGCCCACTCCCACAGAACCGGAGTGCGCTCGGCGACGTTCGAGACGGTCGTCGGGGACCCGGCGACCTCCGCGATCAACGCATCGACGCGGGCCCTGAGATCGGGGTCCAGCTCGGCACTCGAGGCCGGCGACACCGCCACCCAAATTCCCACCACAAGGACCAGTCCGCCCGTCAGTTTCCGCACAACGAGACCTCCCTTCGAGATCCGGAGCAAGAAATTTCAAACAGCGATAGCAGGACTACAATAGTAGACTGCCTCGACACGCTCTCAAGGAGAAGCCGATGAAGAAGCTGACGACGGTCGCTGCAGTGGCCGCGTTCTCCGTGTTCCTGATCACCGCCTGCGCGCCGAGCGACGACCCCGCCGACGGCGGCGAGGAGCCCGGCGGCACGGCTGAAAGCCCCAGCCCGAACCCCACGAAGAACGCCTACTTCGGCGATCTCCACGTCCACACCCGCTACTCGTTCGACGCCTTCATCTTCGGCACGACGACGGATCCGAACGACGCCTACGAGTTCGCCAAGGGCGGGACGATCAAGCACCCCGCCGGCTTCGACATGAAGCTCGACCGGCCGCTCGACTTCCAGGGCGTGACCGACCACGGCATGTACCTGGGCATGCTGCCGGCGATGACGGAAGAAGGTTCGCCCGCCTACGGACACCCGGTCGCGGCCGACATGCGCGCGGCCGAGCAGGCCGACGAGCGCCGCGGCATCTTCGTCGGCATGCGGCCCTACCTGGGCGCCCGGCAGGGCGAGGACGAGCATCTCAGCATGGACGTCGTCCGGGACGCCTGGTCAAAGATCGTCGCGGCCGCCGAGGCGCACAACGATCCGGGGAACTTCACGGCCTTCATCGCCTACGAGTTCACGTCGTCCGGCTACGAGCGGGACAACCTGCACCGCAACGTGATCTTCCGCGGTTCCGAAGCCCCTGACGCTCCGTTCAGCCGGATCGACTCCCAGAACCCCGAGGATCTCTGGGCCGCAATGGACGGCTGGCGGGACCTCGGCATGGACGCGCTCGCCATTCCGCACAACCCGAACGGCTCCGGCGGCCGCATGTTCGAGATGGAGCAGTTCTACGGCGATCCTCTCGACGAGGGCTACGTCGACGTCCGGACGCGCAACGAGCCGCTCGTCGAGATCACCCAGGTCAAGGGCACGTCGGACACCCATCCGGCGCTGTCTCCCAACGACGAGTGGGCCGACTTCGAGATCATGCCGTACAAGATCGCGACGAACATCATCAGCCAACCGGAAGGCAGCTACGTCCGTAACGCGCTGCTCCGCGGCATCCGGCTCGCCGACGGTGGCCTGACGAATCCGTACAAGCTGGGCATCATCGGCGCCAGCGACACCCACGTCTCCGGCGGCGCCTTCCGGGAGGACGACTACTGGTCCAAGGTCGGGGTCCTCGACGCCACACCGCAGCTTCGGGGTTCGGTGCCCGGCACCGGCGCCAACCAGAGCACGGGCGATCCGGACCAGCAGTCGGACTCGTCGATCCGCACCGAGGACGGCTCGGGCAGGACCTTCCGCGACACCTACTACTACACCTGGGGCGCCTCCGGCCTGGCCGGCGTCTGGGCGGAAGAGAACACCCGCGAGGCGCTCTTCGACGCCATGCGGCGGAAGGAGACATTCGGCACGTCCGGACCGCGCATGATGGTCCGCTTCTTCGCCGGCGACTTCACGGACGATGACCTCGACGATGCCGAGTTCCTGACCAGGGCCTACGCCGAAGGCGTGCCGATGGGCGGCGACCTGCTGGCCGCGGATGTCGGCGAAGCGCCGACCTTCGCGGTCATGGCGATGAGGGACTCGATGGCCGCGCCGCTCGACCGCGTGCAGGTGATCAAGGGATGGTCCAGCGACGGCGAGGGCGCCGAGATGGTCTACGACGTGGCCTGCTCGGACGGCGCCGCGGTCGACCCGGCCACGCACCGTTGCCCCGACAACGGAGCGACGGTCGACCTCTCCACCTGCCAGATCAGCGACGACTCCGGGGCGGACACCCTGCAGGCGGTCTGGACGGACCCCGACTTCGACGCCTCGAAGCGCGCCTTCTACTACGTCCGGGCGCTCGAGAACCCGACCTGCCGCTGGTCGACCTGGGACGCCCTGCGCGAGGGTGTCGAGCCCCGCTACGACGTCTCGCCGACGATCCAGGAACGCGCCTGGTCCTCGCCGATCTGGTACACGCCGGAGTAGCCCCAAGAAACGAATCCCGGCCCCGTATAGTCCGCGGTCGGGAAACCATCCAACCTGCTCGATCACCCTCGGCCGCCGCCGACCGCACGACCGCCTTCTACATCGGCGAGGCCGCCTAACCGGCCAACGCACCCGGCAATCCGCCTTTGCCGGCACCCGTCTCCGCCAACCGACGCCGTCCAGCCCGTCCGGGGCTGCGGGGGGTGGGGTCCCAGCGGGCTCGGAGCGAGCGACTTCCAACGCCAGCCCGGAAACCGACAACCTACCGAAGCGAGCGGAGTAAAGTGAGCGCCGACATCTCACCGTCCTCCGGAGCGCGAACGCCCGCCTGGGACCCCACCCCCCGCAGCCCCGGAACGGACGGGCACTATCCGTCGCTGCGCAACACGGAGACGAACGCCTCCTGCGGAATGTCGACGGAGCCGACACGCTTCATCCGCTTCTTGCCTTCGCGCTGCTTCTCGAGCAGCTTGCGCTTCCGGGTGATGTCGCCGCCGTAGCACTTGGCCGTGACGTCCTTGCGGAACGCGGTGATCGTCGTACGGGCGATGATCTGGCCGCCGATCGCGCCCTGGATCGCGATCTTGAACTGCTGGCGCGGGATCGTGTCCTTCAGCCGCTCGCAGTAGCGGAGCGCCCGCCGCCGGGCCTTGTCCCGATGGACGAGTTGGGAGAGGGCATCGACCCGTTCGCCGTTGACCAGGATGTCGACCTTGACCAGGTCGGTCGGCCGCAGTCCGATCAGCTCGTAGTCGAACGAGCCGTAGCCCTGGGTCACCGTCTTCAGCTTGTCGTAGAAGTCGAAGAGGACCTCGGCCAGCGGCAGTTCGCAGGTCAGCTCGACCCGCCCCACGGCCAGGTAGTGAATGTTCGTCTTGCCGCCGCGGCGCTCCAGGCAGAGTTCCATCACCGAGCCGAGATAGCGCTCCGGCAGCATGATCGAGGCCTTGATGTAGGGCTCGGAGACACCCTCGATCTCGGACGGATCCGGGTAGGCGGCAGGGTTGTCGATCTGCCGCTCCGCGCCGTCCGACATCGTCACTTCGTACCGCACCGACGGTGCGGACAGCACGAGCGACAGGCCGTACTCCCGCTCCAGACGCTCCTGCACCACATCCAGGTGCAGCAGGCCGAGGAACCCGCAGCGGAAACCGAAGCCGAGCGCCGAAGATGAGTCCTTCTCGTAGGTCAGCGAGGCATCGTTAAGCGCCAACTTCTCGAGCGCGCGCGTCAGATCCTCGTAGTCGTGACTCGAGACGGGATAGATCGAGGAGAAGACGACCGGCTTCGCCTCACGGTAGCCCGGAATGGGCTCCGCGGCCCCATCCGGAGCGCTCGTGATCGTGTCGCCGATGTCGATCTCGGAGATCTTCCGGATCCCGGCGATGACGTAGCCCACGGCGCCGGCTTCCAGCTCCTCGCGCTGTCTCCGCTTGAGCAGCAGGGTCCCGATCTCCTCCACTTCGTGCTCGCTGCCGGTGTGCATCAGGCGGATCTTCTGCTTCGGCCGGAGAGTGCCCTGGCGCACCCGGACCAGCATGACGACGCCACGGTACGGGTCGTACTGGGCGTCGAACACCAGCGCCTGGAGCGGCGCCGATCCATCGCCTTCCGGCGGCGGCAGCCGCTCCACGATCGCGTCGAGCACGTCCTCGACTCCCTCGCCGGTCTTCGCGGAGCAGAGCACCGCCTCGAACGGGTCGAGGCCCAGGTCGCTCTCGATCTCCTCCCGCACTCGATCGACATCGGCGGACGGCAGGTCGATCTTGTTGATCACCGGGATGATCGTCAGGTCGTACTCGAGCGCCAGGTAGAGGTTCGCGACCGTCTGCGCCTCCACGCCCTGCGACGCGTCGATCAGCAGCAGCGCTCCCTCGCAGGACATGAGCGACCGGCGGACCTCGTGCGAGAAGTCGACGTGGCCCGGCGTGTCGATCAGGTTGAGGCGACAGGTCCGACCCTCCGCGTCCTGATGGCGAAGCGTCACCGTGTTGCTCTTGATCGTGATCCCGCGCTCCCGCTCGATGTCCATCGAGTCGAGGATCTGGTCGCGGAACTCCCGGTCCTCGACCGCGCCGCAGTGCTGGATCAGGCGATCGGCCAGCGTCGACTTGCCGTGGTCGATGTGGGCGATGATGCAGAAGTTGCGGACCGACATGACGAACCGCATCCTATTGCGCCGGCGCCCTCGCCGGCATCCGCCGAAGGCGGACGCCGGAACAACCACCCCGTTCCGCAAGTTGCTAGCGTCGCACCATGCCCGCACCGGCTCCGGTTGACCAGACCACGATCCGCATCGTCGGCGCCCCGCTCGACCTGGGCCAGTTGCGACGCGGCGTCGACCTGGGGCCGACGGCGTTGCGCTACGCCGGACTCAAGTCGGAACTGACCCGGCTCGGCTACCGGGTCGAGGACCGGGGCAACATCGAGACCGTCGAGCGCGACTCGCTGCCCGAAGAGCCCGGCCTGGGCTTCCTCCGGCCGGTCGTCGACGCCTGCGAGCGCATCTACGAGGCAAGCAGGCAGGCGGTGGCCGAAGACGCCTTGCCGCTGGTGCTGGGCGGCGACCACTCGATCGCCGTCGGAACGGTGGGAGGGGTCTCGCACGAGCACCGCACCGGCGTCCTCTGGATTGATGCCCACGGCGACTTCAACACGCCGGACACCTCACCGACCGGCAACCTCCATGGCATGCCCCTGGCCGCCCTGTGCGGGCACGGCGCGCCGGCGCTGGTCGATGCCGGTCGTCCCGGCGCCAAGCTCCGACCCGAAGACGTGGTTCTGTTCGGAGTCCGCGACCTGGACCCGGGCGAACAGGCGCTGATCCACCGGACCGGGGTCACCGTCTACACGATGCGCCAGATCGACGAGCGGGGCCTGGCTCCCCTGGCCCACGAAGCTCTCGAACGACTGGGCCACATGGACCGGCTTCACGTCAGCCTGGACATGGACTCGATCGATCCCCGGGAGGCGCCGGGCGTAGGCACCCAGGCGCCCGGCGGCCTGAGCTACCGCGAGGGGCACCTGCTGATGGAACTGATCGCCGAGCACGGCGGTCTGGGCTCCGTCGACGTCGTCGAAGTCAACCCCATTCTCGACACCCGGAATCAGACCGCGAAGCTCGCCCTCGGCCTGCTGAGTTCCCTCTTCGGCCGCAGCATCCTGTAGCGGGCGCAACAACCAGGAGACCCCCATGACCGACGAACCACGCCAGTACTGGCTGATGAAGAGCGAGCCCGGCGAGTACTCGATCGACGATCTGGCACGAGACGGCAAGACCTACTGGGACGGCGTGCGCAACTACCAGGCCCGCAACCTCATGCGGGACCGGATGCGGATCGGCGACGGCGTCCTCTACTACCACTCGAACGCCAAGCCGACCGCGGTCGTCGGACTGGCCCGGGTGTGCAGCGAGTCGTACCCGGATCCGACCCAGTTCGACCCGGACGACTCTCACTACGATCCGAAGTCGGACCCGGAGAACCCGCGGTGGTACCTCGTCGACATCGAGTTCGAGTGCAAGTTCGACGAGCCCGTGACGCTGGCCGAGTTGAGGCAGCGGCCTGACCTGGAGGGAATGGCCCTGCTCCGGCGGGGGCAGCGACTCTCTGTCCAGCCGGTGACCGAACGGGAGTGGCGGCTCGTGTGCGCGATGGCCGGTATCGACAGGCCATAGAGCACTACTCTGAAATCGGCCCGGTTCAACCGGGACCGCGAATCGCCGTGACGTAGACGATCGTCGGGTGAGCCGGATGGCGAGCCTTGACCTCAAGGGCCATCCGGTTGAGCGTCCGGGCCTGCCGCGCGGGAATCGCCGCGAACTCGAAGGCCGCGCTCGCATCCCAGTAGCCCAAACCATGATCGAGGCGCAGCACCGCCGAGCGGCCCGAAGCCCATACGATCTCGAACTCGCGGGCGTGCGGAAGATGACGGAGCGCAACCGTCTGGAAGCTCGGCTCGAAGCCTTTGAGGCGCGCCAGAGCGTCACCGACCCCGTCCCGGTCCGAAGCGAGCGGCCACGCGTGGTTGATCCGATGAGCCCACGCATGGCCCGCGTCGTAGCCGGCCGAGCTGACGGCCAGCCGAGTTCCCCTCCCCCCCTCTGGCATCAAGGCTGCTGCGATCTCGAGGAACAGGCGAAGAGTGAGCGGATGCCTCACGTAACGGTCGGCGTACCGGATCTCGGAAACCGGTCCTCCCGCCTCAATCTGGCGGCGAAGTCCCGGCGCCCTGCCCTTGACCAGATCCCAAAATCGGTTGCCGAATCCACCCGCGGAACCGTCCAGTTCCGACGCGATCCGCACTTCCTCCACGGTGCCTTCGGGCGTCCGCCTGAGGTGGGCCGCGCGGAACTCGACCGTAGCGCCGGATTCCGCCAGCGCCCTGGACGAAACGACCTTGACGCAAACGCCGCTACTTTCTCCTCTTCCCCAATCGGGGCCGGGCGCTCGTCCGGTCTCGTCAATCACGGCCCACCTCACCGAGCCCGGTGTGCCCCCGACCTCGACGGCGGGCCCCCTTGCCGACGGTTCAAACCGCCCCACGAGGAGCCTCGCACCGGAAACCTCGACCAGGCTCGCCAACGAACTGGCGACAGCGAGATCAAGTCCCTCCAACGCTTCTTCCGGGATCAACAACTCGACGTCGACGTCGTCCGCCCGCCAACGAACGAGGTCCGGCGCCAGGCGCCAATCCTCTACGTCCCAGTCTTCAAGTCGTCCGCCTAGGTGGATTCGTAGCCACTCCATGCCAGGACGGGCTAGCTCCTCTCTGATCGCGCTGGGAAGACTCCGCGTCTCGAGCCTCGTGCGAGCCCCGAACCTCTTCATTTGGTCCGGCAGGTCCAGCCGCCTGAGGGCGGACTCGGAAAGCACGCCCGCAGCCCGATGTCGGTCCAACTGGTCCGCTCGATACTGGGTGTCGAAACTCAGCAGACAGCCGTGGCAGGCTGAGTCACACTGGCGCGGGCACTCGAGCTTGCGGCGGGCCGCCTTGAGGAGATCGACGATCTGCCGGGCAGCCGCGGCGGCGTAACCGGCACCGCCGCTCGCGGTGTCGTAGAGGAAGATCGCGCGGCCCGTCGAGCCCTCCCGATTGCGAACTCGCTGCGTGGCACAACCGAGTTCCCGCGCATCGACGCCCAAGGACTCGGCAAGAGCCGAACGTAGCGCCACCGCGATGGTGTAAGCCTCGACTTCATCGTTGATCGGCAGACCCGTCTCCACCTCTTCCAAGCGCAGCTCGAAGACATCGGTCCGCTCCTCGCCGCCAAGCCACACCCGCCGCTTGATCGCCCAGTCCGAATCGTTTCCTTGGCAGAGAGGTTCTCCTCCGGACGAACCCCTCAGCCGGCGATGGGCCTTCAGTTCGGAAGGCAACTCCCTCGCGTCTGCCGATGTCTCCTCGGCTGTTCGCCCACAACGAAGGCAGACGGCGAAACCACGCTGGCGCCTGCCCCGGTTTCTGTGGAAGACCCGGCCCTCCGGACCGTGGCGATAGCGCCCCAAACCTGCGGGAAGGTCCACCCATTCCGCACCGGCTGCCGAAATCAGGGGCCCTTCCACCGGCACGTACGGCAACTTGGTCAGGTCGTTGTGCGGCTTGTAGTTGAGATCCACGGCGAAGCCGGCGGGTTCGAGGTATTCCCAGTGCCGCAGATTGTCGGAGCCGCAGGAAGGACAATGATGGACCGGATGGCCGGCGGCGCCGACCTCGCCGCAGCGTCCGCAGCGCCAGAAGCGCCTGAAGGCCTGCGTTTCTCGAATGTCCGCTTCTCCCGCCGGTATGTGCCAGTTCAAGGTCACGCCGCCAGACTCGTAGACTCGCCCGTCAAGCACGATGCCAGCACCCGGGGAGTACTCCCTGACCGCGATGCCGAGTTGCCGGGAGGGGTAGCCGCGGCTGCCACCGAAGCGGCCCTCGGTTCGTGCTCTCTCAGACGCGGATTGCTTGACCGAGTGCCGTGTGGTCGTCACGAACGGGACGACTCCCGTGGGAAAGCCGTAGGCCGGAAGAAAGCGCCGGGCAATAAGCTCCGCAAGCAGGTACTCGTCGCGGAGACGTTCGATTTGCCGCTCGATCGCCAGTTGGACGACAGAACGGTCGTTGCGCCCTCGATCGGCGTCCTCGCGCTGCTGTTCCTGCAACGCACGCAACTCAGCGGTCCAATGGTCAAGGATCGTTTCGATCTGGACCCTCGCGGCATCGAGCAATCGCCGCGCCGTACGGCCAGCCAAGACAGTTCGCTGAGTCAGACTGCGCACCGCCTGGGTCACCTCGTCCCTGGCGCCACGGCGCAACCAAGTCGCAAAGCGCCCGGCCGGGCTGCGGGTCTCGCCCGAAGGGACTTCGAAGAACCAGCCGCTCGTCAACCTGTGCGCGTCCTGGCCAGAGAGGAAACGCCCCAGCAAGAGCGAGTTCACGTGCCTGCCGACAATCCGCTCACTGTCCAGGGCCACTCGGGGCGAAGCGACCGAGGCTCTGAACGGCCACATAGGATCCCGAAACACCGCCTCGCCGTGGGGCGTCGCCGGACAGACGGTCAGGCTCGCGGCAGCGCTCTCGCCACGGCGACCGGCACGGCCGGCGCGCTGAACGAAGTTGGAAGGGCTCGGCGGTGCGTTGTTCATGCACACCGCGGTCAGACCGCCGACATCCACGCCCATCTCCATCGTCGTCGACGAGCTGAGGAGGTTCACCTTCCCTTCCTTGAACCCCTCCTCGTACTCCTGCAGGCGTTCGCTGGAGAGCTGAGCGGAGTGCTCCACGACAACGAAGTAGGGAGCGCGTCGCGCGATCCGGTCGTTCATGTCGCCCCACACGCCCTGCCGCCGCGCTTCCCGCACCAAGTCGTCCTCCCGTAGCCAAGCGTCGATCTCGGCTTCCGACCACTCCCGGCCGTCGCCATCGCGCCAGAAGCCGCAGGGCAACCGAGGCATCGTCACCCGCTCGCACCGACTCGACGCGCCGCCCTCGGCGCCGAGCAGGTAGGGCGTGATGCCGTCCAGGGCACGCGGCAGGACGCGTCGGGTGACCGGACATCGCCAACCCTCGCGGACATCGCGCAGAACGGCGGCCCGCTTCAAGTCCAACTGGAAGCCAAGTTCCGACTCCACCAGAAGCCCCCTGATCTGCCGCCAGACCGCCAGCAGGACCTCGTTGATCGTGTCGGCGTCCGCCTGAGTACTCTGGCTCAAGCCGAGGTACGTCGTCAGCAACCAGACCAGCCGCGACCGCGAAGGGCCCTTTCTGACTTGCGGCCACCGGACGACTCGACGGTCCGCCGTAACGTCCGCGTGGGGTCCTTGGATGTAGCGCTCGCGCCAGGGAACGCCCAGCCATCTCCAGTAGCCATCCGGCATTGAGACGGCGCCATTGGCCCGCACCACGTGATCCAAGGCGACGGCCAGAAACGTCCTCCAGTCGGCGGCAGGAAGCTTCCGGGCGCGCCACAGCGCAGGCCGGTCCCGGTCGCCCAACCTCTCGATCTTCTTGTAGTCGAGAGCCGCAAGACCGAGCGTCTCAAGCGAGTTCGCTCGTCGCGGCCGACGCAGGAACTCGCGATAGAGGCAGAACTCCGCGATGTCGGCGTCGCTTGCCCTGCTCACCATCAGGTCCCTCCACCGGTCGCGCATCCACGGGTTCATGTCCTTGGCGGACGCCAATCTCTGGCGAGCTTCCTCCCACCCAAGCGTGCTGGGTCCGGCATCGCTACTCCGCTCCCGAAGGCTCCTCCTGAGGCCTTCCAGCGCCGGGGGCAACCGTCTCTCCCTTGCCTCGACGTCCAGTGCATCGAGTTGCTCTCGTTGCTCAGGGGAAAGCCGGTCCTCCCCGCTCGTCCGGCCAGCAGCCAACTGGTGATAGAGCACACTGCGCACCGCGTTCCGCTCGGCGCTAAGTTGCGCGCTTACAGCGAACCTAGCGGTCCCCTGTCGGCTGTCGCTGAAGGTCATGAGCCGCCGCCCCCGGTGCGGAAGCGAACGGCCCTGTTCCAATCCCGGCGTGTTGTCCAGGAGAGTCGGCGCGGCAATGTTCAGGTAGAAGGGCATCCCCAGGCGTAGCGGGCGAAACGCCTCGCGGCCCGCTCTCGGCCCAGCGCCACAACGGGGGCAGCGGAGTCTGCCCTTCTCGTCGGGCTGCACCAGGCCGATGGTCGAGGCTTCCCCTTCCTCCAGGAGTTGACCGGTTTCCAGGTTGACCGCAGCCGACTGGACATGGCTGGCGGAGTTTCCGACATCGCGGATGTCGGAGGCCTTGGCAACAGACCCAACGATCAGCCTCCTGAACACCGGCTGTTCGCGCGCACGATCGGCAGCATCGAGAGGTTCTTCATCCCCTTCCAATGATTCGAGTTCATCGTCGTCATCGGCGTCGTCGTCATCGAACCGAGACGCGCGGAGCGTCCAGGCGCCATCCGCGGACCGCGACTCCTCGCACGTCAGCGCCGGCACTCCGCAGTCCCGACAGTTTGCGATCTCGAAGACGACCGAGTCGCAATGCTTGCAGTGCGTCCGACGTTCTAGGAACACCGTGCCGAAGGGCCACGTCTCATCCGCCAGGTCGCCTGCCCGCCCCTTGCAGCGCGAGTTGGCGCAAGCCCACATCCCGGGTTGCGTACGGTGGAGGAAGTGGCCCCGGAGCGGCAGGAACGACTCCTCTCCACGCCGAGCGCGGGCACCCGCGTCAAGCAGGCCGAGCAGGTCTTCGGCGGGTACGGACTCCGCCATCCCGAGGTGCTTGCGGACATCGCGCAGGCTCATCCCGTCGGCAACCAGCAAGTCGCGGAGGCTGCGAAGCTCCCGAACCGATGCCAGAGTGCCATACGCGATCTCCTCCCGCGCACGAACAGCGTCAAGAAGCGAGTCGAGATCAAGGCCGTTGGCCGGCGTCGCCAAGGGCGCGGGGGCCCTCACCCCTCCGATCACCCGAACCCCACCCGCGCTCCCGCCAGTTAGGTCGCCGAAGAAGTCGCGCAGTGCCTGCCGCGTGTTCGAGTCGTCGACACCAACCGTTGCTGAGGTTGCGACAAAACGAACGCTGCGCGGGTCGACGCCGAACGCCAGGAGAACCCGGCGCAGAAGGAGAGCCAGCTCTGCAGCCTGCGTCCCCAGGTAGGTGTGGATCTCGTCGAGAACCACCCAGCGGAGCTTTCCTTGCGACGCCTGGAGGATCGGCTGGTCGACGGAACGAACCAGCATGTACTCCAGCATCGACGCGTTCGTCACGAGAATGGGGGGCGGACTCTTGCGGAGCAGCTTTCGGGACAGAACCTGCTGAGGCGCCTGCGCCTGCTTCCGGGATGGCGCCTCCTCAGGTGTGTTCCCGTTGTAGAGGCAGAACCTCGCCTTTCCTCTCAAACCCGCCGTCCAGGCCGCGAGCCGTTGCCGCTGGCTGTTGATCAGCGCGTTCAGCGGGTAGAGGAACAGCGCCCTCACGCCAGGGTCGAACGGACGCGCCCGGTCCGAGCTCGCCAGATCGTTCAAGATGGGGACAAGGAAGCACTCCGTCTTTCCCGAACCCGTGCCGCTCGTCACCACGACCGAGCGCGGCCCAGGAGCGAGCAGGGTCCGCCATGTCTCGACCTGGTGAACGTACGGACGGCGGGTCTTCGGGAACCGATACTCCTTCCTGAACTCCGCCGGCGGTGCGTCCATCGACCGCACTAGGTCCGGCTCGAGGAGTTCACCTGCAAGGTTGGACATGGTCTCTTCAACCGTCCGCCAAGGGAAGGTCGCCTCGAAGACAGGCTCGGCCAAGAAGCTCCCATCGCGACCCGCCGGCCGATCCAGGATTGAGCCGAGGTGATTCCGCAAGGGCCCCGGCGCCAGCCCAAGCTGGTCCAGCGTCGCTCTCGCGGCGCGGGTCCGGAGATCCCGGCTGAGGGCGAGAAAGCTGAGTTGTTCCGTCTTCAGCCCGAGTACTCCTGCCACGGAATCGCAAGGGCCATCGTCGTAGACAACCCCGTGTCGAACCAGTCCGAATCGAAGGCTCCCAGACTACGGAGCCCCAACACCAGCGACTGCGACATCGGAAGCCCAAGAACGGAGTTCAGGGCCGCCACTGCCGGTGCACAGTACACGGCCCGGCGGTATCCGGCTACGCCCTGCGCTGGGGGCCAAACCGCCCGCTGCTCGGGCGAGAGATTGCCGAAGTGGTCGTCTTGCCATTCGCTGACAACAGCGGCGTAGGGCCAGCGATCATCGCTCCGCCGGTGCTGGAGTTCCTGCCATGCCTGACCTCGCGCTCCGAAGATTGTCCTTCTCGCCTCCGGGCTGCACCGTTCCTTGGTCACAGTCTCGCCGCGGCCCAGCGCCGCCGCCTGCACGATCGCGAGGACCACCTTCATGTAGCCGCCGCGGTCAGTGGCTCGACGCTCGAACACATCGAAGGCCAAGCTTGCCAACTCCTCTCCGTACTCCGTTACGTACTGTCGATGAAGGACTCGCGAAACGTCCGCCCACACCCCGACGGGCACCGACCACCAAGGATGAGGTAGTTGATCAACGGCTGACCAGATCGCGTCGAACTCCTCGTCGCCGGCCTGCAAGAGCGCCGTGGCGGCGGCGCGAGGTGAACGGGCGACGGCCGTGAGCAGGTCTACGGCGGATGGTGGCACGTCCTGGTAGTTCAGAAAGGCACTTCGGACCAGATCCCAATCCTCGTGATCGGGCTGGTCCGCAAGCCGAGCGACGACCTCGGCTAGGGGCTTGCTGAAGAATAGGGTTGTTGGCGGTTCACGGTGGTGCGTGGTGCGTTGGGGAGTTGGAACGTCGC
>JAPOXA010000166.1 GCA_026707325.1 Acidobacteriota bacterium
AGGTCAGGAACGCCGCCTGATCAACTCGCCAATCCACAACTTTCGGCAATACCTCACGGGCCCCCTTGAGATTCCTCACCGTCCCGTTCGCCGTCCTGGGTCTGGCCGCGAGCCCGGGCGCAGGCCAGGACCTCCCGCTGCCGGACCTGTTCTCCGACACGATCGACGTCCGGGTGGTCAACGTCGAAGTCGTCGTCACCGACCGGGACGGCAACCGGGTTCAGGGACTCCAGGTCGGCGACTTCGAGCTCCTGGTGGACGGCGAGCCGGTTCCGATCGGCTACTTCACGGAGATCGACGAGGGAGTCGCCCGCGCCGCGCGGGCCGACGCCGACAAGGCGGAGGATGGCGGCCTCCAGGCAGTGCCATCACTCGTGCCGGATGAGCCGGTACGCACCAACTACCTGCTCTTCATCGACGAGTTCTTCGCGATCAGGCGAGATCGCGACCGGGTGCTCAAGCGGCTGGAGCGGGATCTGGCGCAGTTGGGCGCGCACGACCGCATGGCCGTCGTCGCGTTCGACGGCCGCAACGTCGCCCGGCTGACCGACTGGACCGGCGCGCGGGACGAACTCCGGGACGCCTTCCGCGAGGCGCGCAAGCGCGAGGCGCTGGGGATCATGAGAAGAGCCGACATCGATCCGGCGGCGACCGCGCCTGATCCGCCAGGGGCGGCTGCTTCGGGTCCGCTAGCGCAGAACACCCTCGACGGAGTCGAGAGCGCTCCCGCGCTCAACAGCGTTCGGCGAACGGCGACGGCACTGAACCTGAGCAAGCGCGAACGCGAGATCCAGCGATCCGTGCTGGCCGCCACCGCGACGGTCCGCAGCTTTGCCGATCCGCCGGGCCGCAAGGCGATGCTCGTGCTGACGGACGGCTGGGAGGTGCCCGGGTTCAACAATCCCGACCCGTTCGGACCGCCTCCGCCCAGCATCGAGAGCATCTACGGACCGCTCGTGCACGCCGCGAACCGACTGGGATACACCCTGTATCCCGTCGACCTTGCCGGCCTGAACCCCCGGTTCGCCAACAGTCCGTTCGGGATCGGCGACGTGTCCGTCGGCTACAACGCCGGCGCCGGTGCGGGTTCCGCGGCCGCGCAGCCCTCTCCCTTCGCGGCACCGCAAGGTCTGAACCTGGAATGGTCCCAGGACGCCGCGTTCGGCTATCTGGCCCACGAGACCGGTGGCCTGCCGATGATCAACGCCTTCCGCGACATCGCGCTCGCGGAAGCCGCGACCGACACGCGCCACTACTACTGGCTCGGCTTCGAGCCGCCCCGCAACCAGGACGATGAACTCCACGACATCGAGATCCGGCTTGCCGGGCACCCCGATCTTCAGGTCAGGTCGCGGCAAAGCTACTTCGACCTGTCGAGGAGCGCCGAACTGACCATGATGGTCGAGGGATCCGTGCTGTTCGGCGGCGCGCCGGGCAAGGAGACGCTGGCGGTACGCTTCGGCCCGCCCAAGCGGGCACGGGGCCGGAAGATCCTGGTGCCGATGGAGATCGCCATACCGCTCGACGACGTGGAACTCCTCCCGATGGGCGGCCGTTTCACGAACGAGCTGGAGTTCCGCGTCACCGTGATCAACGAGGCCGGCGAGCGCTCCGAGACACCGGTCGAGAAGATCCGGATCTCCGGCGCGACCGAGCCGCCACCCGGGGTCGTCTTCGTCTACGAGACGACGCTGCTGATCCGCTCCGACAAGCACCGCTACGTCGCCTCGATCTACGACCCGCTGACGGGCGCCGTCCTGTCCGCGAGCGGCACGGTCGGCCCCAGATAGGGTTGGGCGACGAGAACGAGGAGGTCAAATGAAGCGTTACGCCTTTCCCATCGCCATCTTGCTCCTGACCGTTCTGCCCGCGACTGGGCAGGAAGAGCCCCTGCCCGACCTCTTCGCGGACGTGCTGGACGTCCGCGTCGTCAACGTCGAGGTCGTCGTCACCGACCGTCAGGGAGACCGGATTCGCGGGCTCGACGCGAGCGACTTCGAACTCCTGGTCGACGGCAAGCCAGTGCCGATCGACTACTTCACGGAGGTCGACGAGGGCCGCGCGGTCGCCAGGCACGGCGACGGTGTCGGGAACGTACCCTCGCTGACGCCGGATGAGCCCGTGGGCACGAATTTCCTCGTGTTCATCGACGAACTCTTCGCCATTCGCCGCCAGCGGGACGGTTTTCTGAATCGGCTCCAGAGGGACCTGACGCTGCTCAACCCGTCCGACCAGGTCGCCATCGTCGCCTTCGACGGATACACCGTCACCCGCCTGACCGACTGGACGAACTCGCGGGACGAGATCGAGGACGCCATTCAGCGGGCGCGGGAGCGCAAGGCCCTCGGCCTGATGCGCATGCTCGACCTGGGCGATCGCACGGATCAGATCCGGCGGACCGTCATGGCCGCCACCGCCAGCATCCGCAGCCTCGCCGACGTTCCGGGCCGCAAGGCGATGCTGCTGCTGGTAGAGACCTTCTGCTCGCCGAGCCGTTCCTGGCAGTTCTCATCGTTCTGGGAGGACGGAACCTGCAGGAAGGACGCCGGCAGCATGTATCAGCCACTCGTGACGGCCGCGAATCGCGTCGGCTACACGATCTACCCGGTGGACATGGCCGGCCTGCGCCCCACCTTCGGTATCGACCCGGCCACAGGCGGGCTCATGCCGGACAACCCGGAGATAGCGCAGGAGGCAGCGCTCTGGTTCCTCGCCCATGAGACCGGCGGGAAGCCGATGATCAACTTCTACCGGAAGGTCGCGCTCGCGGAGACGGCGGTCGATACGCGCTCCTTCTACTGGCTTGGCTTCAACCCGTCGGGCGGCGACGACGACGCGCTCCACGACATCGAGGTTCGCCTCCCTCGCCACGGGGACCTGCGAGTCCGCTCCCGCCAGCACTACCGGGACATGTCGAGGAGCACCGAGTTCACCTTGCTCGTCGAGGGTTCGCTGATGTTCGGCGGCCTGCCCGGCAAGGACGTCCTGGAAGTGCACTTCGGCACGCCGCGGAAAGCCGGGTTCAGGAAGTTCCTCGTGTCGACGTGGGTCACGATTCCCGTCGACGACCTGACGCTACTGCCCGTCGACGGGCAGTGGACGAACGACGTGGAGTTCCGGATCTCCGTGGTCGACAGATACGGCGACCACTCGAAGAGTCTCGGCAGCAGGATCCCGATTCGCTACTCGGAGGCGCCGCCTCCGGGAGAGACCTTCGTCTACGAAACGGAACTGCCTATCCGCAAAGGCATGCACCGCTTCCTGGCAGCGCTCTACGACCCGCTGACCGGCGAGATTCTGGCCAGGGGCGGAACGGTCGGCCCCAGGTAACGGCGAGGGTTCCCCGAAAGGAAAGAGGCGCCCGGCCGCAGCCGGGCGCCCCGAGAGTGCTGCCGGGCGCGGCTCTCAGCGCCGCGACCGGACGCCTGTCATCGACCTAGAACCGGAGACCGACCGTCGCCACGAAGCGACGCGGGCGCTGCCAGCCGATGTAGCGGGAGGCGCTGACCTCGCCGCCGTTGTTGATTCGGAGCAGCTCCTGGTTGTCCGTGATGTTCGTGGCGTCGACCCGCACGTAGCCGTTGAAGTCGTCCCTCCACCCGAGCGGGAAGTTGTACATCACGGTCATGTTCGCGCTCCACGTCGAGTTGAACGCGTCGCGCGAGCCGCGCGGTTCGAGATACAGGCCCGTGCCGCTGTCAACCAGGAACTGGGAGGGGTCGCAGGTCAGCTCGAACCCCGGCTCCCAGAAATCCAAGTCGCAGGGGTCACCGAGGGACGCTCCCTCGACCCGCTGCCACGGCTTGCCGGACCGCCACTGGAAGGACCCGCCAAGAACGAAGCTGTGGCCGCTCTGTCCGATCTGCCAGTTCTTGAAGCCCCACGTGTTCCAGATGTACTTGTTGTTCTCGTGCACCGTTCCATAGCGGTTGATCGTCGACAGGGGCTGGCCCAGGAACCCTCCGAGCGCCGCCTGGCAGTCGACCGGGTACTTGCGCACCAGCTCCTGGCCATCGGCGCCGATCACAGGCTGTCCGCCGTTGCGGATCAATTGCTGGCCTTCGCAGCTCCTGATGTGTCCCTCGTTCAGGACGACATCCAGGTTGCGGCCGTAGTCCGAGTTCGTGTTGTCGAAGAGACCGCCCCAGTAGTGCCCCTTGGCATCCGCGTAGGTGAAGTTGTTGCCCAACGCCCAGCCGTTCCGGAACACCTTGTTCAACTGGAGTTGCAGTGACTGGTAGGTCCGCTTGCCTTCCTCGAAGTTGGCCATGACTCCCGGGTCGACCACACCCAGGGCGCCCAGCACGCGCTCATAGTCCTTGTAGTTCTCGGTGAACCGGAAGTAGTCGCCGTTCGGCAACCGCTGCTCGGTGGTCCCGATCGAGTTCTTGTACTCCCAGTGGATCGCCGCAGCCTGGAAGAACCACTGCCTCCGCGCTCCCAGGTTCCAACTGTAACTGACGTTCATCTCGTCCTTGTAGTACGGCTCGATGTCCACCGCCGGGATCGCGCCGGCATCGATCTGACGGTACATCTCTCCCGGCCGCAGGCTTCCGAGCAAGCCGGTGTATCCGGGACCGTTGCAGACCTGGATCCAGACCGCGTCGACCGGCGCGCAGTAGACGATGCGGTCGTAGGCGTTCGTGCCGTTCCAGCCCTCCAGGAGGTAGTTGTTGACGAGCTCCTGGTTCAGGTGCTGGTAGGCGCGGGCCAGGTTGAAGTGGACCACCATCCTGCCGTCGCGCTTGATGTCGTAGGACGCGAGCAGGCGCGGCGAGAGGCTCTGCGAGTCGACGACCGTTCGCCGCACGTCGTTCTTGTGGATCTGATTCTCCCACCGCAGACCGAGGTTGAAACTCCAGTGGTCTCCGGCCGTGAACCGGTCACGCGCGAAGGCGGCGAAGTTGGAGGAACGGGTGCCCCGCAGGCGCTCCGTTCCGACCAGATCCGGCGGGTTGTAGTCCTCGTAGTGACAGTAGTAGGTCCGAGTCGGCCAGTTGATCAGTCCGCAGTCGTCGAAGCCGGTGTGAGTGGCGGGGTTGAACTCCCGTCCGAAGTACACGTTGTTCCGCTGCAGGTCCTGTTCCCAACCCACCTCCTGCCAGTCGAGGCCGAACAGCGCCTCGTGGCTCTCGCTCGCGAACCACGTCATCCTGACGTTGGCCTGATCCCGCGGATAGTCGTTCAGACCGAAACCGTTGTCCAGGAGCCAGCCATTGAACAGATGCCACTCGCCTCCCCGGTAGCCGATGTAACCATGGACGTTGTTGCCCGGACTGTGGGGGCCCAGGTTGTTCGCCGGATACCTCGGGTCCTGCTGTTTCTCCGCCAGAGCGGATTCGAAGTCGAAGCCCGTGCCGGCATTCAGACGCTTGTGCTCACTGGAGTCGTGGGCGGAGAGCTTGAACTCCATGAAGACGTCCTGGCTCGCGCTCCAGTTCCAGCTTCCGGTGATCAGTTCACCGCCGAACTCGTGCGGCGTAGCGCTGTAGCGATCCGCCGGAAAGTCGCCCAGTACGAAAGTGACGTCAAGCGGAGAGGCGTTGTAGTTCAACTGCAGGCTGTTCGACGCGTTGGGCTGGTAGTCGAGCTTCAACAGACGGCCCCGGACGTAGACGCTGTTGTCCACGATGTCGCCGCTGAACAACTCCTGGGTCTGGAAGCTGTTCGTTTCCGCGATCGACGCCGCGAACCACAGCTTGTTCCGCACCAGCGGGCCGCCGAAGAAGGCCTGGACGTTGGTGGCGGCGTTGTCCTTCTCCATCTCGTCACGCTTGAAGAAGTCCGGCTGGCAGGAAGGAGCGAACGGGACGTTCTGTGGATTGACCACGGCGCGGTACCTGCAGCCCTGGCGCTCCGCCAGTTCGGCGTGACTCGCGTACTCGGATACCCAGCTCCCTTGCTGCCGGAAAACCATGCCTTCACCATGAATGATGTTCGTGCCCGATTTCGTGATCACGTTGACGACTCCGCCGGTGGCCCGACCGTACTCGGCGCTGCCCGTGGTCGACTGCAACGAGGTTTCATTGACCCCGACCTGAGGCAGGTACATCCGCGACCCGCCGCGGCGGGTGTAGGTCGTGTCCACGCCGTCCACGAAAACGGCGCCCTCCTGCCACCGGGAACCGTTGACGCCCGGGTACTCGTCGGCCAGGTCGCCGTCCGAGACGACACCCGGCATCAACTGGAGGTTGGAGAAGTAGTTCGAGTTGACGCCAACGACGTTCGACGCGACATTCGACGAGATGGAGCCGGCGGAGGTGACCTCGAACTTGTTGATCAGCGGCGTCTCGGCCGTGACCGTGATCTCGCCCGCCGCCTGGAGAGCCATGGTCAGCACGATCTCTGAACGACCGCCCGGAGTCACGTTGACACTCGTCTCGGCCGAGCCGTAGTTGTCGAGCGTCCCTCGGACGGTGTAGCTCCCCGGCGTCAGCAGGGCGAAACGGTAGCCGCCCTCGGCGCCGGTGATCGCGACCTTCTCGCCGCGGTCGCCGGCGATCGTCACCGTGACCCCTGGCATGGGGTCTCCGTTCGTGTCCACCGTCCTGCCAAGAACGATCCCGGTTTCGGGACTGTCTGCAACAGAAGGCGGCGCCAGGCCGAAGAGAACGAGGGTTCCAAGCAGAGCCAGAGTACGTTTCATGAGCCGATCCTCCTTTTCCTTACTGGCTAGTCAGCCACTAAGGGTGAGGGTCCATCCGACTCCCCGGGGCGGCCAAGCCGGAGGAATCGGAATGAACAAAGAGCTTCGGATGCCCTTCGGGACCGTCCGAACCCCGGCTGCCCTGACCGGAGAGAGCTACCTGTCTTTTGCGGGAACGGACTATAACAGCGTTGCAGATTCGGGCCCAAAGAGGTCCAATCGCCACTGAATCGTCCAATCGATTGGATCTGTGGCCGCTCACAACCAGCCTCTCCAAAGCGGAGCCGGCCTGACGGCCGGCACCCTGTCCTCCATGGGTCCGAAGACCCGTGGTCACACGCTTTCGGCGGCAGCGGGCTGACAGACCCTCGCACCCAGCGGTCGGTCGGCTAGGCGACGGGCGAAGCGACGGGCGCCTTCTTCCCAGGCGCCAGGGCTCCGGCAAGCGTCCGCCCCACCCAGGCCCGGCCGTCCTCGATCAGGGTGTAGAAGACGGGCACAGCCAGCAGTGTCAGCAGGGTCGCCGCGGCCATGCCGCCGATCAGGGTCAGCGCGAAGCTCTTGTAGCTCAGGCCCATCTGGGTCGGCTGGCCGAAGAGCAGCGGCACCATGCCGCCGATCGTCGTCAGCGCGGTCATCATGATCGGCCGGAAGCGACGGTTGGCGGCTTCCAGCAGGGCCTCGGTGCGTTCCATGCCCGCGGCCCGTAGCCGGTTGACCGAGTCGAGGAGCACGATCCCGTTGTTGACGACGACCCCGATCAGGATGATGAGCCCCACCAGGCCCAGGAAGTCGAGGTCGCGGCCGGCGAGCAGGTGGATCCAGGTAACGCCCATGCTGGCGAGCGGAATCGTGACCAGGATCGCCACGGGCAGCACGAAGCTCTCGAACAGGAAGCCCATCAGCAGGTAGACGAAGGCGATCGACATGAGCGCCGCGATCATCAGATTCCGGGTCTCCTCGGCGGCGACGTTGCGCACCAGCCGCGCCCAGGCCACGCCTTCGGGCAGGTCGGTCTGCGCGGCGACCGCGCGCACCGCCCGCCGCGCTTCGCTCTCCCGGCCCTCTTCGAGCTCGACCGTGATCCGCCGCGCGGTCTGCTTGTCGCGGCGCGAGATCCGGGTCGCGGACGGCTGCTGGCGCACGTCGACGAGGGTGCCGATGGCGAGCGCCTCGCCGCTTTCGGCCGGCACCGAGAAGTCACGGAGTTCGGCGAGACTCTGGCGGTCCTCCTCCTCGAAACGGATGCGTACGGGGATGTCGCGGCCTCCGTAGTAGATCCGCGGCAGCGCCTGGCCGCGCAGCGCATAGCCGACCATCACCGCCAGTGTTTGCGGGTTGACCTGCTGGCGCATCGCCAGGTCCCTGTCCAGGACCAGTGCGAGCTCGTTCGGGGCCTCGTCGGCCGACTTCTTGACGGCCAGCACTCCCGGGACGCGCGCCAGCCGATCCTCGACGCCGGTCGCCACGTCTTCCAGGACCTCGGCGTCCTCGCCGAACAGGGTCAGCGTCTCGAGCGCTTTGTCGGTCGTCTCCTGCTCCGAGGCGAAACCGGTGTGGAAGCGCACGCCCGGCATCTCGGGCATCAGGTCGACCACCCGCTCGGTGACCTCGCGCATCTTCAGGTCGGCGCCGGTCCCCATGATCCCCTGGATCTGGCCCCAGGTGCGCTCATGGAAGAAGACGAGGTACTCGAGATCGAGTTCCTCGCGCAAGCCGTCGATCTTCTCCTCGGCGCGCGCGAAGTACTCGATCGTCTCGTCGAACGACATGTTGCGCGGCAGCCGGACCTCGACGTTGAAGAACGCCTGGTCGTCCTCCGACATGGGAACGACCTCGAGCCGGCCGCTGGCGGCGACCTGGGTGAGCGCCATCGCCGCCACGAGGAGGAGGACGACGTCGAGTCGCCGTCGCAGCCCGTAGGCCAGCATCGCCCTGTAGAGGCGATTCAGGAAGCCGAAGCTCGCCTCGTAGGCCCCTCGCAGGACGACGTTCGACGCGTTCCGGGCATGGCGCAACGGTCCCGTCTCTCCGGGCGACCGCGACGGCAACGTGACGTAGACCGCCAGCGGAACGACGACCAGCGCCACCACCAGGGAAGCGAGCAGAGAGACCGTGATCGGGATCACGAGCCGAAGCAGCATGAACTGGCCCTGGCCGTCCACAAGCGAAACCGGCAGGAAGACGATCACGGTGGTCAGGGTGGCGGTGGTGATCGCCAGCGCGATCTCCCCGGCCCCCTGAAGCGCCGCCTGACGGCGCGCCACGCCGCTCTGGTGCAGGCGGTGAATGTTCTCGGCCACCACGACCGAGTTGTCGACCAGGAGCCCGACCGAGATCATGAGCCCGAGCAGCGAGATCACGTTGAAGGTCTCGCCGAAGAAGTACATCGCGACCACCGCCACGACCATGGAGAGCGGGATCGAGAAGGCGATGATCAGACTCATCCGCAGCCGGCGGAGGAAGAAGAAGAGCACGATCACCGCGAAGATCGCCCCGATCCGGCCGCTCGACAGGAGCACTCCCATGGAGTCGCGGATGATCTCGCCCGAACTCATGATCACGTCCGCCTCGATTGCCCCAAGGCGCGGATTCGCCGCCAGTTCCTCGACCACGCGTTCGACCTCGCGGGCCACGTCGAGCGCGTTCGCCTCGCCTTCCTTCTGCACCCTGATCGCGTACGCGGGCAGGCCGTTCACCCGCACCCGGAACTCGTCGTCGGGCACGTCGTAGCGCACGGAGGCAATGTCGCCCAGCCGCACCGTGTCGGTGATCAACATGTCCCGGACGTTCTGGGGCGCCGGATACCTCGCCACCGACCGCAGGAGCAGCTTGCGGTCGCCGGCGCGGACGTTGCCCGACGCCAGGGTGAAGTAGTCGGACTGCAGATCCTGGGCGATCTCGAAGATGTTGAGGCCCGCCGCCTCTACCCGCTGCCGGTCGAGTTCGATCAGCACTTCCCGCTCCAGCAGGCCCTGGGCGTCGACCGAGGCCACGCCGGGCAACCGCTCCAGCTTCAGGATGACCTCGTTCTGGATCAGGTTGTACGTGTCGGCCGTCCCCTCGTCGACGAGGACGCCGACCATCGCCACCGGCATCTGCGTGTCGTCGTCCTTGCGGATGAAGACCTGCTGGACATCCTCCGGCAGACGTGCCCGGGCGCGTTCGATCCGGTCCCGGACCTCGCGGTAGGCGACGTCCATGTCCGTCCCGTGCGCGAAGCTCAGGAAGACCTGGCTGAAGCCGACGGCGCAGAACGAGTACTGGTTTTCGAGGCCGCGGATCGTCGCCAGTTCCTCTTCCAGCGGGATCGTGACCTTGTCCAGGACCTCCTGAGGCGGCGCGTCGCGCCACGGGACGGTCACCCGCAGGAAGGGCGAGCTGTAGCCGGAGGGAATCAGCTCGATCGGCAGCGACAGGGCCGCGACCAGCCCCATGACCAAGACCGCGCCGACCACCACGAGGACGCCGATGCGGCGCTCCAGGGAGAGCCGGGGCAGGGACCTGCCCAATCCGCCTGGGATCATTCCGCCGGGGATCATGGGCGGCTCACCTGCGGCGCCACCGCTCCAGCCGGTCCGGCTGCCTCGGTCGAGGCGGTGGCGGGCGCCGGGCGGGCGACGCGAGTACGCGAAAACGACAGCGCCTCCCGCAGCCGCTCGAAGATCTCGTAGATCGTCGGCACGACGATCAGGGTCAGAGCCGTCGAGGCGACCAGGCCGCCGATCACGGCCAGCGCCATCGGCGTGCGGATCTCGGCGCCCTGGCCAAGGCCCAGCGCCATCGGCAGCAGGCCGAGCGTGGTCGTCGCCGTGGTCATCAGGATCGGCCGCAGCCGCACCAGGCCGGCACCGACGATCGCCCGCCGGCGAGGCAGGCCGCGCGCGCGCAGGCGGTTGATGTAGTCGACGAGGACGATCGCGTTGTTCACGACGATCCCCGCCAGCATGATCATGCCGAGGAAGACGACGATCGAGAGGTTGACGTCCAGCAGGTAGAGGGTGACGAGGGTGCCGAAGAACGCCAGCGGAATCGAGAACATGATGACCAGCGGGTGCAGCAGGGACTCGAACTGGGCCGCCATGATCACGTAGACCAGGAACACGGACAGGCCCAGGGCCAGCCAGAGACTGGCGCTCGAGCGCTGCCACTCCTGGCTCTGGCCGCCGACCAGGAAGCTCATGTCCGCCGGCCACTCGATTCCGCTCGCCAGCACCTCCTCGATCCGCTCCACGGCGCGCCCGAGCGAAGCGGCGCCCAGGTTGGCCTCGACCACGGCAACCCGCTTGCCGTCGATCCGCCGCACTTCCGACGGCCCTTCGCCCACGGCGACGTCGGCGACCGCGTGGAGCGGAATCGGGCGCTCGCCGCCCGGGTTCACGACCAGGCCGTTCAACTGGTCCGTCGAGCGGCGGTCCTCCTCGGCGAGGCGGACCACGATCGGAATCCGCCGGTCCCTCAGGTTGTAGAGGGTCGCCTCGAAGCCCTCGATCTGGTTGCGCACCATCTGGGCGACGACCGAGGTCTGGAGGTCGTAGCGGTTGAGGATGGCCCTGTCGTAGACGATCTGCACTTCGGGCGCGCCGCGCTTCAACGTCGTCTCGACGTCGGCGAGCTCGGGCATCGCCGCCATCAGGTCACGCACGCGATCGCCGTATTCCTGGAGGCGGTCGAGATCCTCACCGTGGACCTCGACCTCGATCGGCGTCTTGAAGCTGAACAGGACCGGGCGGGAGACGCGCGAGGAAGCGTCCGGAACCGACTCGAAGCGGCGCCGCAGCCGCTCCACGATCTCGTCCTCCGCGGCCGCCTGAACCGGTTCGAGCAACACTTTGAACCGCGCGCTGTGCTCGCCCTCGTCCGAACGCTGGGTGTTCGTCACGTCGTAGCCGTACGTCACGAGCAACCGCTCGATGTGGCGCTCCTCCTCGAGGATCGCGCTCTCGACCGCGGCCAGCGTGCGCTCGGTTTCGGCCAGGGGCGTACCCACCGGCAACGAAACCTCGATCGTGAACTCGCCCTGGCGCACCTCGGGCAGCAGCTCGCTGTCGAGGCGCCCCAGAAGCCACCAGGAACTCCACAGTGTGACGGCCACCACCGCCACGACCGCAACGGGGAACCGCAGGGAGCGATCGAGAAGCGCCGGATAGACGCCGCTGAGCCAGTCGAGCAGGCGCCGAACCACGATCAGCGGCCCCCGGCTCAGCCAGGTGAACGCCTTGACCAGGACCGGCCCGATCAGGCGTACGACCAGGAACGCCAGCCCGGCCAGCAACAGCAGAACCGCCTTGGCGATGAGTTCGAGCACACTGCCGACGACCAGCCGGACGCTGACGAACAGGATCGCGAGCGCCAGACCGGGCCAGCCGATCAGAGGACTCCGCGATCGCGCCCAATCAAGAAGCGCCGCCGCATCCCGGCGGAACGCCTCCCACGCCGCGTAGCGTCGCAACCGGGAGGCTGTGCCGCCACGCTCCGGCAGCGTCCAGCCGCGGCGGCTGGCGAGCATCGGGATGAAGGCCAGGGCAACGGCCATCGACGCCAGCAGCGAGATGACGACGGCAAGGCCCAGGTCGCCGAACGCCTGGCCGGCGATTCCCTCGACGAACACCATCGGCAGGAAGACGGCGATCGAGGTCAGGATCGAGGCGATCACCGCCGAACGGACCTCCTTCGCGCCGCGGATCGCCGACGCGACCAGGTCGTCCCCCTCCTCCCGGCACCGGAAGATGGACTCCAGCACGACGATCGAGGAGTCGACGAGCATGCCGATGCCCAGGGCCAGGCCGCCCAGGGACATGATGTTGAGCGACACGGAGGCGGCCGAGAGCGGCGCGAAGGTGATCAGCAGCGAGATGGGGATGGACACCGCGACGAACAGCGTCGTGACCAGGTTGCGCAGGAACAGGTAGAGGACGATGACGGCCAGGATGCCGCCCAGGATGGCCGTGTTGCGAACCTCGGCGATGCTGCCCTCGATGAACTCGGAGCGGTCGGAGACGACCGTCAGCACGGCTCCCTCCGAACGGTAGAGATCGGCCGAGAGAGTCGCTCCGCCTAGCGAGGGACCACGCCGGCCGCTGCCGCCGCCACTGCCCGTCAGCCGTTGCAGCAGGTTCCGGGGCCGCTCCACCGTCTCGCCGCGCGCCCTGGCCCGCTCCAGCTCGAGGTCCAGCTCGCCGACCCGCGCCCGCACGCGGTCGGCCAGTGCGACCATGTTCGCGTCGGCCTCCTTGTAGACGTCGAGCTGAACGCTCTCGGCGCCGTCGGTGCGGGTCAGGATTTCCCGGTCCCGGTGCGACCTGCGGACCTCGGCCAGATCGCCGACGCGAACCTCGCGCCCCTCCACGCTGGCCACGACCGTGTCCCGGATCTGGTCCAGGTTCACGTACTCGTTGACCGTGCGCACCATGTACTCGGTGCGCCCCTCCTTGAGCGTGCCGCCGGCGACGTTGATGTTCTCCTGGCCCAGGCGGTCGATCACCTGCTGGACGGACAGCCTCGAGCGCTGCAGCGCTTGAGCGTCGAGGAGAACATGAATCTCCTCCTCCAGGCCGCCGCGGACGCGAACCGCGGCGACGCCGTCGACCGGCTCAAGCGCCCGCTTGACCTGGAGCTCCGCCAGCCGGCGCAGGCGGCGCAGGCCCTCCTCGCCCCCAAAGCGCTCGTCCTCGCCCGACAGGGAAAGCTCGAGCACCGGGTCGAGGCCCGGGTCGAAGCGCAGGATGAGCGGACGTTCCGCCGAGTCGGGCAGTAAGACGAGATCGAGCTTCTCCAGCGTCTCCTGCACCGCGTCGGACATCGGCGTGTCCCAGGCGAACTCCAGCACGACGTCGGAAACGCCGGCGCGGCTGATGCTGCTCATCCGGCGCAGGCCGCCGACCACCCCGAGCTGCTCTTCGATCCGCCGCGAGACGTCGTTCTCGACCTCTTCCGGCGCCGCGCCCGGGTACTCGGTGCGCACCGTGAGCGTCGGGTAGGACAGCTCGGGCATCAGGGTCACCGGCAGGCCCTGGTAGGACAGCAGGCCGAACACGACCGCCGCCAGGAAGACCATCGACACCGCGACCGGGCGATGGGTAAGGAACGACTTCGCAGCCTTCATGCGGCGCTCCCGTCTCTCTGCGTGTTAGCGGTCAGCTCGCGGGCTGGTAGGTCGGGGCCGACGCCGCGCCCAGTTCCGCCACTGAGCCGAGGGCTTCCGTCGGGTCGAGCAGACGGATCCGGGCGCCGTCCTTCAGTCCCGCCTGCCCGGCCACGATCAGACGCTCGCCGTCCGTCAGGTCGCCCTCGAGGTGGACGACGTCCTCGCTCTCGATGAGAACCCGGACCAGCAACCGCTCGGCGCGTGGACCGTCGTCGTCCTGCGCGACCCGGAACACGAAGATCTGCTCCTGGTCGTAGACCAGCGCCCGCTTCGGCGCCAGCAGCGTGTCCTCCAGGGCGGCGGCCACCAGGTCGACTTCGACGTACATGCCGGGAGTCAGGCCCTGGTTGCCGGGGATGCCGAGCGTGACCTTGACCGTACCGCTCTGGGGATCGACGACGGGCGAGATGCGCTCGATCGCGGCCTCCCGCGAACCCGTGAGCGACTGGGCCAGCACGCGAGCCGGCTGGCCGACGAACAGACCCGACAACTGCCGCTCGGGCACGAACACCCGGGCAACGATCGAGTCGAAGTCGACGATCTGGAACAGCCTGGCGTGGGTCTCGACGTGGTTGCCCACGTTGACGAGCCGCTCCGTGACGACGCCGGAGATAGGCGCCTGGACCGTCGCGTAGCCCAGTTCCCGCTCGGCGTCCTCGAGCGCGAGCTCGAGCTGCTCCATGTCGTAGCGCGCCTGGTTGTAGGCCTGCTCGCTGATCAGGTCCTGCTCGAAGAGACGCCTCTGGCGCTCGTACTCCAGGCGGGAGCGCTCGAGCTGACTCTCGACCCGCCTGAGCGCCGTGCGCTGGGCCTCGTCCTCGAGCAGCAGCATGGTCTGACCGGCGCGGACGGTGTCGCCCTCCTCGACCAGGAGATCGGTCACGTGGCGCTCGGCCTCGGCCAGCACGTCGACGACGTTCTCGGCTTCGAGGTTGGTCGAGAACCGGAGCACGGACTCGATCCGGCCGCGGAAGAGGGGGAGCGCCGCGACCGGAATCGCATCGTCGGCGGCCGACGCCGCATCGCCGGCGGCGGGCGGTTCGCCCGCCATGCCGCTGCCCACGGCGCAACCCGCCAGGAGCGGCAGGACGCCGGCAAGAAGAAGGAAAGACGCAGACGCCCCCAGGGGAGCCTTCGTCGGGTGAATCGAACTCATGTTCATCGGTTGGAATCCGCTTGTCGTCATTGGGGCCGTTGTGGGGCTCGGCAGGCGGCGGTCGGCGTACTTCGAGGGAATGCTCGTCACTCTTGGAGGGAGTACCCGTTGAACGGGGGCCGAACTGACCCGGGGGGCCGAACTGACTGCCGGCCGCCGCCCGCCTTCAACAGGGAATACGCCCCGGCTGCCGGCTTTGTTTCCGCGCGCCGCTAGGAAAGTTGACTCTCGGCCAGCCGCGCCCAGTACTTGGCGCCGATCGTCAACAGGTCGTCGTTGAAGTCGTAGCGCGGCGTGTGCAGCATCTCGCTGTCGCCGTTGCCGATCATCATGAAGGATCCCGGCCGCTCCTCGGCCAGGAACGCGAAGTCGTCGGAGCCCATCAGCGGCTCCATCTCCGTGTCGACCCGCCAGCCCATGCTGAGCGCCGCGGCGGCCATCTCCTCCGTCTCGCGCGGCGCGTTGATCGTCGCCGGGTAGTAGCGCTCGTAGTCCACCTTGGCCGAGGCGCCGTGGGCGGCGCAGACGCCGTGGACGACCCGTTCCAGCCCCAGTTCGAGGGTGTCCTGCACGTCGCGCATGAAGGAGCGCACGCCGCCGGCAAGATACGCCGTCTCGGGGATCACGTTGAAGGCCTCGCCGGCATGGCTCATCGTCACGGACACAACGGCCCGTCGCCGGGGATCGACGTTGCGGGACACCAGGGTCTGGAGCCCCAGCACGACCTGGGACGCGGCAACGATGGGGTCGATGCCGCTGTGCGGCCAGGCGCCGTGTGTTCCCCGGCCCCGGATCTCGATCTCGAACTGGTCGATCGCGGCCATGAAGGGACCGCTGTTCGTCGCGAAGGCGCCGGTCGGCACGCCGGGGAAGTTGTGCAGGCCGAAGACCTTGTCGGCCGGGAAACGCTCGAACAGCCCTTCCCGCACCATGACCCCGGCGCCGCCGTCCTTCTCCTCCGCGGGCTGGAAGATGCATTGGACCGTGCCGTCGAAGTTCCGGGTCTCCGCGAGGTAACGGGCTGCGCCCAGCAGCATCGCCGTGTGCCCGTCGTGTCCGCAGGCATGCATCTTTCCGGGCGCGGTCGAGCAGTGGCCGAACTGGTTCTGTTCGTGGATCGGCAGCGCGTCCATGTCGGCTCGCAGCGCCACCGAGCGATCCGAACTGCCGGCACTGATCGTGGCGACGACTCCGGTCTTTGCGATGCCGTGATGGACCTCCTCGATGCCGAACGACCGCAGCCGTTCCGTCACGATCTGCGATGTCCGCTCCTCCTCGAAGGCGAGTTCCGGATGGCGGTGAAAATCACGCCGCCATTCGGTCAACTCGTCGCGCCAGCCGTCGATGCGGCCGTAGTTGTCGGAAGCCATGGGCGGTGGAGTTTATCGCCGCGGCGAGGGCTCCGGCGCACCCGGTGCTGGCGGTGTAGTTTCACGCCCAGCGATGAAGTTCGAAGCGACGCCGCTCAGCAAGGCTCAGGGCGCCATCCTCGGCCACAACGTCTACGACAACGACGGCCGGCGCGTGCTGCGCAAGGGCCGCGCGCTCGGCGACGCGGAACTGGAGCTGCTGGCCGGTCTCGGCCGCGACCAGGTCTTCGCGGCAAGGCTCGAACCCGGCGACATCGACGAGAACGAGGCCGCCTGGAGGGTCAGCGAAGCCGTTGCCGGAACCGGTCTCGACCTGCGCGGGCCGACGACCGGCCGCGTCAACCTGCACGCGCAGGAGTTGGGCGTGCTACGCGTCGACGCCGCGGGCCTCGACCGCATCAACGACTGCGACGGCGTCACCCTCGCCACCCTGCCCAACCACAGCGTGGCCCGCGCCGGCAAGATGGTCGGGACGACGAAGATCCTGCCCTACGCCCTTTCCGAAGAGACGGTGACAGCGGCCGAGAGCGTGGCCGCGAACCCGCTGATCCGGATCGACCCGCTGCCGGCGAGCACCGCGGGGCTGATCGTCTCCGGGACCGTCGCCGCGGGGCGCTCCGCGGGCCGCGAACGGCTGGTCGCCGGCTTCGAGAAGGCCTTCCGGCAGCGGCTCGGCACCCTCGGCGCCGAACTCACCCAGGTGCGCTTCGTGCCGATCGAACGGGAACAGGAAACCGGGGAGCTCGCGTCGGCAGCGGCCGAACTCGCCCCGGACGTCGACCTCCTGATCCTGGCCGGCGAAACGGCGATCCAGGACCGCCACGACCTCGCTCCGAGCGCCATCGAAA
>JAPOXA010000081.1 GCA_026707325.1 Acidobacteriota bacterium
GAACAAGGCCTTCTTCAGCTACATCGCCGGCTTCGGTCCCGAGACCGAGTGGGTGGAGGAAGCCCGCTGGGTCGATGCCGGCCACGTGATGACTTCCTCCGGCGTTTCCGCCGGCATCGACATGAGTCTGGCGGTCGTCGCCCGCTTCTTCGGTCAGGACGCCGCGAGGATGCTGGCCCAGGCCACCGAGTACGAGTGGAACGAGGACGCGGGCCGGGATCCCTTCGTCGGGAACCTGGACTCGGCGATGCCGTACCTGGAACGCCTGGAAGCGGCGGTCGGAGAGTCGTCCGGTTCGGGCTTCTGAACCCGGGCCCTGAACGGGCGAGTCGCGTCAGGTCTCGCCGTCGCCGCGCGTCATCGCGTCGACCGTGGTCGCGGCGCCCATGTGGCAGACGACGTTGGCCGCGGAGCGGAAGACGTCGGGCACGCGGTCGATCCCGAGCAGGATGCCGAGTCCCGCCAGTGGCACACCCACTACGTCCAGGGCCGGCGCCAGCGACACGATGCTGGCGCTGGGCACCGGCGCGACCGTCATCGCGGCGAGGAAGATGGCCAGCACCGCCGCGGCGATCAGCCCGGCGTCGAGCGGCACGCCGTAGATCTTCGCCAGGAAGACGAGTGACGCGCTCTGGAACAGCGCGCTGCCGGGCCGGTTGATCGACGCCGCCAGCGGCAGGATCAGCGTGTACTTGCGCTCGGAAAGGCCGAGCTTCTTCGCCTCCTGCAGCATCATGGGCAGCGTGCCCATGGACGTCGTCGTGGTGAAGCCCACGGTGTAGGTGCCTACGGTCGCCCGGATGAAGCGTCCGGGCGGTACACCGCCCAGGAACCAGACCGCGGGCAGGAGAACGAGACCCTTCAGGATGAAGAGGCCCGCCACGACGGCGACGATGAAGACGGCGAGGTTCTGCAGCATCGCCGCCCCCGTCTTCGCGATGACCGGCGCCGCGAGACCGAAGACGCCGACCGGCGCCGTCCACAGAATCCAGCCCATCAGCTTTGTCAGAGCGTCGCCGAGGGCCTCCGCGAAGGACGTCAGCGTCCGCTGCTTCTCGCCCGGCAGGGTGGTCGTCGCCGCGGCCAGGAGGACGACGAAGATGAGGAGGGAGAGCAACGCCCCGTCGGCGGCGACCTGGACCGGATTCCGGGGTACTAGGTTGACCAGAAAGTCAACGATGCCAACACCGGCGGCCTCCAGGTTCTCTACGGGCGTAGGCGGCGCCACGGGCGCCGCGAACGTCAGGGCGAAGCCCATGACTCCCATCCCGATCAGGATCGCCGGCAGCGTCGTCGCCCAGAAGAAGCCTACGGCCAGTCCCCCCAGCCGTCCGAGCTTCCGCAGGTCGCCGATCCGTCCCACGCCGACGAAGACGACCGCCGCCACCAGTGGGATGACGACCATCTGGATCGCGCGCAGGAAGACCTGACCGAGCGGCTCGACGGCCTCGGCGGCCCAGAGCAGCGCGGGCGAACCGGTCGCCGAGGCAGCGATGCCGAGGCCCAGGCCGAGCGCCAGCCCGATGAGAATGGCGCGTGTGTTCACGCTCTCACGGGGACCCGGCCTGACGGTCCAGCCGGAAGGCCACCACGTGGTCGCCCCGTCCTTCGCCAGCAGCCAGACTGCCGCCCGCAGTCACGACTACGTAGTCCCTGCCATCGTGCCGGTAGCCCATGGGGGTCGACTGCGCAGCGGCGGGCAGCGTCCCGATCCATAGCTCGTCGCCCCCGGCACCCTCGTAGGCGCGCAGCGTCTTGTCGGCCGAGGCGAGAAACACGACACCGCCCTCGGTGACCATCGGGCCGCCGTTTCTGATGTATCCCCAATCCGAAGCGGGCTCGCGCAGCTCCCAGGGCGGCGTACCCGCCGGGCGTTCCCACAGGACCTCGCCCGCATCCAGATCGAGCGCCACGAGCGTCGCCCAAGGGCCTTCGAGGCATGGCAGATGGTCGTAGACCAGGTCCGTGCGTGCCATCCCGTAGGGCGTGCCAGCCTGTGCGGTGTGCTCCGCCCGTACCCCGTTCAGCGTGCCTTCGCGCTCGGCTGCACGGAACTGCTGGCGCGGGATCAGCTTGACGACGGTTGGCCACCGGGTCACGACCACGTAGCCGATGCGAGAACCGCGATCGTAGGCCATCGAACCCCAATTCGTGCCGCCCGGATTGCCCGGATAGAGCATCGTGCCCTCAAGGCTCGGCGGCGTAAAGATGCCCTCGTAGCGCACGCCGGCCATGAGTCTCCGGCACGCCGCGCGGTGTTCCTCCGAGAAGTCCCAGAACCGTAGCGGTCGCGCATCGGTTGCGTGCAAGCGCAGTTTCGGGAGCCGTTGCGTCGGGGCCGCCTGCTCCCCCGGAACGTCGCTTCTCGGCACGGCGCGCTCCTCCACCGGGTGAAGCGGTTCGCCGCTCGCGCGGTCCAGCACGAAGACGAAACCCGTCTTGGTTGCCTGGGCGACGGCAGGGCGTCGCATTCCGTCCGCCGAGGTGTACTCGAACAGGAGCGGCTGGCAGGCGAGGTCGTAGTCCCACAGGTCATGCCGGACCATCTGGTAACCCCACACGAACTCGCCGCTGGATGCCCTCAGGGCAACCACCGAGTTCGCGAAGGCGTTGTCGCCCAGGCGCTCGCCGCCGTAGAAGTCCGGCGAAGGCGACGTCGTGGGCAGGAAGACCAGGTCCCGCCCGGGGTCGGCGGACATCACGCCCCACACGTTCGCTCCGCCGGTCCGGTTGTCCCGGACGTTCGTCCAGCTCTCCGCGCCCGGATGAACGTCCGAGCGAGGCAGGGGATCCCAGGTCCAAACGAGCCCGCCATCGCGCACGTCGTAGGCGCGGACAACGCCTGGCTCGACCTCGGTCGCGCCGTTGTCGCCGATGGCGGAGCCCACGATGACGAGGTCGCCGACCACCGTGGGTGGCGACGTGACGGAATAGTCGCGCTTGCGGAACCGCGGGATGCCCACCGAAAGGTCGACTTCGCCGTCCTTGGCGAAGTCGGCGCACGGAACGCCCGCGTCGGCATCGAGCGCGAAGAGCCGGGCGTCGAGCGTGCCCAGAAACACCCGGGTGCGGCACGGTCCCTGACCCGGAGCCGCATCCTGCCAGGCCGAGACGCCTCGCGACGCGAACGGCTCGCTGTACGACTTCGAGAAGTCCACCTTGGGGTCGAACGTCCAGATCTCCGTGCCCGTGGCCGGATCCAGGGCGAACGCCCGGTTGAAGCCCGTGGAGGCGATCAGCTTGCCGCCGACGAGAATCGGGGTTGCCTGGAACCTCGACGGATTCCCGCCGAAACCGTTGCCGTCTGTCGTGTCGCCGGTTCGGTACACCCAGGCGACGGAGAGACGATCGATGCTCTCGGGAGTGATCGCGGAAGGGGCGGCGTAGCGGTCGCCCGCGAGCGAACCGCCGTAGTGCGGCCAGCCATCGGACGGCTGCCCTGCAGCGCCGACTCCGGTACCGAGGCAGGCACCGAGCAATGTCGCCAACCCCACCGAGGCACTGAGACGTTTCGACCGATCCGGCTCCAGGGGGGCGTTGACTTGTAGCGTGACCAACCTTCTCACGGCGCCTCAGCCTGATCGTACGCCCGCCTGAACACCACCTCCGACATCCACCGCTTGAAGCCGTCGTCGTCCATGAACTGCTTGAACAGTTCTGTGTCGTCCTTCATCACGTTCTGCATCACGCGGAGCAGCGCTCTGTCGTGCTCGATGCGGGTGTTCTCGCGATCGGAGTTCTGGCGCGCGTTCCGGAAGGCCGTGTCCGAGGCGACCTTGGCGGGGATGTCGAACGCGATCATCCGCTGCACGCGATCTTCGTCCGCCCATTCAATGCCGCCGAAGTGGTCGTTGAAGGCCTTGATGATGTTCGAGAGGTGGTCCAGGTCGGATTCCGGCCGGTGGCCGCCGCTGGCCGGGGGCGCCGGATCGACCTCGGCGTCTTCGTCGGGCAGAAGGATCCTCTGCATCGCCCGCTTCTCGGCCCGGTAGCTGTCCATGTCGACCGCGTCGAGGATGCCCCGCGCCAAGTCCTCCTCTCTCGGCGCCGGAAGCTTCGGGATCAGGAAATTCAGGAAGATCGACCGCTTCTCCCAGGCGGCGTTCGAGAACGGGAGGATGGAGGAGAGGAAGCCGTAGGCGCGCACGAACGCCTTCGCCTTGCCCTTGAAGTCGACCTGTCCGTCCTCGTCGAGTTCGCTCAGGTAGACCGCGACGCACTGGTCGAGGATCGGGTCGAGCCGGTCGCGCTCGGCGCCGTCCAGATAGCGCTCGACGAACATTTCGATCCGCTCCGCCGAGTAGACCTGCGCCGCGTCGAGGTCGGCCTGCAGGTCGTGCAGCCGGTCAGGGTCCGTCTCGTCGGCGAGGATCGTGCCGCGGTAGTAGTTCGCGAACGAGTCGCGGATGATCTCCGTGTCGTTCAGGAAGTCGAGCACGAAGACGTCGTGCTTGCCGGGATGCGCTCGGTTGAGCCGCGACAGGGTCTGCACCGCCTTGATGCCGGCGAGCGTCTTGTCGACGTACATCGTGTGCAGCAGCGGTTCGTCGTAGCCGGTCTGGAACTTGTCCGCGCAGACCAGGAACCGGTAGGGATGTTCCTGGATCTTCGTCGCGATCTGCCTGGACGGGAAGCCGTTGAGCGAGGCTTCCGTGACCTTCTCGCCGCCGTACTCGTGCTCGCCCGAGAAGGCGACCATGGCCCGGTACGGGCTCTTCCTCTCCTCCAGGCAGTCGCGGATGGCGTGGAAGTACTGGATCGCGCGCTGGACACCGTTCGTGACCACCATGGCCCGCGCCTCGCCGCCGATCCTCCGCGGCGCGGCGACCTGGTCGTGAAAGTGGTCGACCATGATCTCGGCCTTCAACCGGATGGCGTGGTCGTGCCCCTCGACGAAGCGGCGCAGCTTCCGCTGCGCCTTCTTGACGTCGAACTCCGGGTCGTCCTCGACGCTCTTTGCGAGCCGGTAGTAGCTCCTGACCGGCGTGTAGTGCTTCAGCACGTCGAGAATGAAGCCCTCCTCGATCGCCTGCTTCATCGAGTAGGTGTGGAATGCCCGGCGCTTGACGGTGCCGTCGGGTTGCGGTTCGGGAACCCCGAAGAGTTCCAGCGTCTTGTTCTTGGGAGTGGCGGTGAAGGCGAAGTAACTGGCGTTCGGCGGCAGCTTGCGCGACTCCATCAGGCGGTTGATCCGGTCCTCGTACGTCTCCTCCTCGCCGCGGGCACCGGCCTCGGAGAGGGCGCCCGAGACCGCGGCGCTCGTCCGACCGCCCTGGCTGGAGTGGGCCTCGTCGATGACGATCGCGAACCGGCGTCCGCGCTGTGCGTCGCCGATAGCGTCCAGGACGTGGGGGAACTTCTGGATCGTCGTGATGACGATCTTCTTGCCGCCCTCGAGGAACTGGCGGAGGTCCGCCGAGCTGTCGGCGTGGCCGACGGTTGCCGCGACTTGGGCGTACTGCTTGATCGTGTCCTTGATCTGGCGGTCGAGGATGACGCGGTCGGTGACGACGACGATGGAGTCGAAGACCGGGCCGCCGCCTGGCCTCTCCAGCCCGATCAGCCGGTGGGCCAGCCAGGCGATCGAGTAGCTCTTGCCGCTGCCGGCCGAGTGCTGCACCAGGTAGCGCTTGCCGGCGCCGTGCTTGGCCGCGTCGGCCAGGAGCCGACGGACGACGTCGAGCTGGTGGTACCGCGGCCAGATCTGGGTCTTCTGCGTCCGGCCCGTCTTTTCGTCCTTCGACTCGATGATCTGGGCGTAGTTCTCGATGATCTCCGTCAGGCTCTCGCGAGTCAGAATCTCGCGCCACAGGTAGTCCGCGGCCAGACCGTCCGGGTTGGGCGGGTTGCCGGCGCCGTCGTTCCATCCCCGGTTGAACGGCAGGAACCAGGACGCCTTGCCCCGCAGGTGGGTGCAGAAGCGCACCTCCCGCTCGTCCGCCGCGAAGTGGACGATGCAGCGGCCGAACTCGAACAGCTTCTCCCGCGGGTTGCGGTCCTTTCGGTACTGCTCGACGGCGTCACTGACCGTCTGCTTGGTCAGGCTGTTCTTCAGTTCGAACGTGATGACCGGAAGGCCGTTGATGAATAGCGCCAGGTCGAGCGCCAGTTGGGCCTGGTCTCCGCTGTAGCGGAGCTGCCGCGTGACGGTGAAGCGGTTCAGGCCGAAGCGTTGTTGCGCGAGCTCGTTGCCCTCCGACGGCGTGCCGTAGAACAACTCCAGCTCGTGCGCGCCGTGCCCGAGGCCCTTCCGCAGCACGTCGATGGTGCCGCGCTTCGTGATCTCGCCCTGCAGCCGGGCGAGGAACTTCCGCCGCGCCGGCCCGTCCTCGTCCAAGGCTAGGGCGCCCGCCGCGTCAGGCTGCGTGTCGCGCAGGAAGGCCGAGAGCTGGGCGAGGTCGACGCAGTAGTTCCGGTCGTAGTCGCGGGGGTCTCCGGCGGTCCAGCCGGCTGTGGCGGGGGCGCTGGCCGTGCCGGAGGCGGCACCCGGCTCGGCCGGCTGGGGGAGTTCGCCGGGCTTCGGCGGGTCGCACGGGTGACCAGTTAGAGCGGTGCAGATGAGGCGCTCAAGGCCGCGTTCGGAGGTGTCGGTGGTCACGATGCCGGAGGCTCGACGAACGGATTGACGACGCGTACGCCTCCGTAGTCCTGCCCCGGGTTCAGATCTTCGGTGTAGACCGCATCGCAGCCGAGTTCATGAGCGGCGGCGAGGATTGCCCCGTCCCAATACGACACCTGGTAGCGCCGGCTGATGGCGACGGCCTGACGGAACATCCCGAGCGTGACGTCCTGTACCGGAAAGTGACTGATGCTCTCGATGAACCGTAGCGCCTGCTCCCGGGTGATCCCTTCCGGTCTGGTCGTGCGGGTGGCCTGGTGGTAGAACTCCTGTAGCACCTGCACGGAGAGGGCCAGACCTCCGGCATCGAGCAGCTTCCGGGCTGAGAACTGCTTTGCTGCGTCCCAAGGCGCCGAACTCACGGCGTAGATCAGGACGTTCGTGTCGACGAAGCGCACCGGGATCTCAGCTCTAGCGCGGATCCTGGGCGTCGCGGTCTGCCTGAGCTTCCGCTCGCGCTCTCGCGCGGTCGTAGAGTTCCTCGCGGGACAGGTTGTCTCGAGCCGAGAATCCGGGCGAGGAGGCGCGGATGTCCTCGATTACATCGTTCAGCATTCTGCGACGGCGCTCCACTTCTTGAGGGCTCGCTTCGGCGACCAGCGCGCGCCCCGTTGTCAGGTTCTGCAGGTACTCGCGCACCAGCGCGGAGACGGAGGTGTCCAGTTCCGCTGCGTGAATGCGCGAACGCCGGTAGGTCTCGTCGTCTACGGATACGGTGATGTTCCTCATGGTCACAGCCTCACGGTTTGTGTGTAGCACAGCCTAGCACCGGCCGCGTGAAGCTCGTGCGTGTGGACGAGGCGTGCGGGCATCAGGCGCGCCGCGGTCCGCTGCGAGGATCTTTGGTTCCAGCAGCTTCGGTCCGGGCACGGTCCCGGTCGTACAACTCCGAGCGGGGCAGGTTCTCGGCCATGTCGAGGCCGATTCCGCGGCGCTTGAAGTCCTCCGTCACTTCGCGCAGCAGTCGCCGTCGACGACCGAGGGGCGTTTCGGCCGACGAACCGCCAAGGGAGTGACCGGCCCGTGCTCGCTCAACTTTCACGAGCGGCCGCCTTGCGGCGCTTCCCCAGCATCTGCCGGTACATGCTGTCGGAAGTCACCTTGACATCCTCGGTGATGTCCAGCAGCGACTTGTCCTGGCCGTCGTAGGCCCGGAGAGAACCGACCGCGTCTCGCATCGCGCTGCGCGCTTGCAGAAGGGACACGAGGAAGCGCCGGTCCATCGTTTCGGTGGCCGCGTGCGCCTGGTGCAGGGCATATCCCGCTGCCAGTAGTGCTCGCGCCTCGGTGTGCGGAAGGACCTCTCCGAGCTGCTTGATGTCGGGATTCATCGCGCGGACCGCGGGAGGGGTCTCGCCTTCCGTCGAGCCGTAGATCCAGAGAAGCACGTCTCGAAGGCAGTCCAGCTTCTCGCTGGGGACGGGGTCGGGTCCGGGCTCGTCCGGCGGCCAGGGCTGCGCCAGCCCGAGGTGCTCCAGATACTGCGAACGCGAAAGGGCCGCGAAGAGATGGGAGAAGTTGAACTTCGGTGTGTAGCGGTCCTCGATGTCGAACAGACCCTCCCTGACTGCCTGCTCCAATACGTAGACGGCGGCCACCATCCGCTTGACCGCGCCGTGGCGGTCACCAAGTGCGCTGGCGATCCGGTCGATGCCGACTTCCCTTTCCCGGTACCAGTCCGCCGCGAACCGCGCCTTCGCGTAGGCGTCCCACTTTGCAGGTCCGTTGATGTGCTTAAAGCCGATGAAGGGCCGTGTCTCCTCGCGGCTTGCTACCTGGTAGACCGTCACATGTTCGAACGTCGGGCGGACGGCATCCGCGAACTCGGGAATCGAGATCGTGAGCCGCTCCGAGGAAGCGATCCGGCTCACCAGTTCCGGTTCGCGCAGAAGGCGCAGCGTTGCGAGGCGCCGGTTGCCTTCGAGGACGACCAGCGCGTCTCCCTCTGGTTCCGCTACGGCGACGAGCGGCTCGATGTCTAGGTAGCCGTTGGTGGAAATGGACTGCAGGAGTTCGTCGAGCTCCGCCGAGCGGTACAGTCGCGCGATGATCGCCTCGTCGGTGGCGCCCGGCGCTGCGCCGACAAGCCGAGGATTGTGGCGGTCGAGGCGGAGCTGCTCGACGGGCACCTTCCGGGTCGTGCCGACTTCTGACGAGGAGTCGTCCATGACGCGGGCTATCTTAGACGGAGGGCAGCTACGCTCGGTTACTGCTTCTCGCCGAGTCGCCGTGGCAGCCGGTCGTCACGACGAAGGCGGCTCGGCGAACGGATTGATCACGCGCACGCCGTCGTAGTCTTGATGGTGGCTCAGATCCTCCGAGTAGACCTCCGCGCAGTTACATATGTGTGCCGCCGCGAGGATCGCGCCATCCCAGTACCCGATTCCGTAACGGCGACTGAGCCTCACCGCGTCGTGGAAGATGCCGACGGTCATCGGTTGCACGCGGAACTCCAGGATCGGCTCAAGGAACGCCAGGGCCTCCGCGGGTGACAGGCGCGACTTCCGGGTCGGTCGCGTGGCTTGATGGTAGAACTCCTGCAGGACCTGGACGGACACGACGAGGCCGCTCTCGGTCAGAGTGCGGATCGCCGCGTCACGCTTCCTTGCCTCCGGGGGACTGCTTGCGGCGGCGTAAAGGAGGATGTTCGTGTCGACGAAGCGGTCCGGCATCAGGCGAACGCAGCGCCTTCGTTGGGACTGCCGGTTCCGGCGGCTTCGGCTCGTGCCCGGTCGCGGTCGTACAACTCCGAGCGGGGAAGATTCTCGGCCATGTCGAGTCCGATCCCCCTTCGCTTGAAGTCCCTTGTCACTTTGTGCAGAAGCCGCCGGCGCCGCTCGAGCGGCGTCTCGTCTGACAGGCCGCCCGGGGACTTCGCGGTGGGTGTTCCGGGGAAGTTCCTTACCGGCACTCTCTCCCATCCGGAGCTGTTGAGTGTTGACGAGTCCGTTTTGGCCGCCGCCGTGACGGGGAATGCGCTGATCACGCCGTTCTTCCTGACAACGTCGTCGAGAGATCCGGTCTCAACGCAGCGCTCTAAGAAGCCAGCGAGCGCCGTCCAGAGCATCGCTCGGGCCTCGGTCTCCGTAACGCCGGACCCTTCGACATCCAATCCTGGACATTCGGCGAGCCAGGAGTTTCCTTCCCGGTGTACTTCCGTCCGGACCGTCACGACCCCCTCGAAGCCGGCGGGAATCATCGCGTTCCTCCAGACAGCAGGCGCCACCGGACCCCTCCGGTGGCCTGCACTCTCTCGACGGGGCCGCCTTCACGCATGTGCTTTGTCAATTGATGGGACACGACGCGAGCGGGGTTTTTCGAGTCCGTCCTCCACCCGCCACCGAGGATGGCGTCGGTGATCTCCTTCAACGTTCTGGCGCCCTCCGCACGGCGCAAGTACCTCAATGACGCCTCAAGCGGCGACAGGCCGGCATAGATCGGATACGGCAACGGGTGCCAACGTTTCTCCGTCTCGTCGAGTTCCCATTGAAGCGTTCCATTGTACTTGGCAACCGATCTCCACTCTACACCCAGGTGCTGAAGCACTCTCAGCCTGAGAATGGTCTTCGCCTTCCTCAGCACTTTCGACAAGGAAAGGATGTTCTCGCCCAGCGCGACACCGCCGTGGCTCCAGGGATGGCGTACGCCAAGCAGCTTCGTGGAGACTTCACACTTTCCGTTCGAGGACGGCGTCGAGACCTCTCGCTCAATCGGGTCGAACATGCGCCGGACCCTCTCACCCGTGGATCGTCCGTTCAGTATGGCTCTGATGGTTCCCGAGTAGACGCTGCCCCAGCCATGCTCCTCGAGAACTTGGTGGATCGTCTCCTGTGCCGTTGTCGGGAGCGGCTCGTAGGGGTTGTCGGCCTCTTCCAGAATTTGGCTGTACCACAGTTCCCCGGCCCCGCAGGCGGACACGATCCGGGTGTCGAGAAACGTGCTGGTGTCCATCAAGCTGTCCAGACGAAGGAGAGTGCCTTGCGCGGCGCGGGGAATCTCCAACCACCTGCGCAGCACCGCGGCGGGGTCGCCGACGACGCCCGCCTCCTTCGGGTCCGCCGTGAACAGCGCGTCGTACTGGACTTGGCTGGGGCGGTACGGTCGTTCGCTGCCTCGTCGCATTCCCTGCGTCACGACCTCGACGCTCTGGCCGTTCACCTCGACAATGAGTTGCCGGATCGCGCACGAGCGATCGAGGGAGAACCGAAGGAACAGATGAGCGTGATGAACACCGTACCTTGCCTGGTCCCACGGGGCTTCTCGATCCAGGTGCAACACCGCGTAGCCGGACTCCGCGACTTCATAGGCGTTGCCCTTCTCCCTGCTGAACCCGGCCAGAAGGCCCATCGTCATTTCCGCGCTTCCCAATCCGTCGAGATCGGCCGCGGTGGTCACCGAGACCGAGGGTGGACGGAAGCTCTCGTAGCTGGAAGGGCCGGGGCCACCGGGATTCAGCCAGCCTTCGATGCCTTCGGCAACCCAACTGATCCGGCTGCACAGGAGTTCCTGGTCCGGTGCCAGGGCCACTCCTATGTAGGCGCTGTTGACGGTAAACACGACTTGTCGTGGCTGCTGCAGCACGCCGACCGTCAGGAGGTGGCAGTCGTCGAGTGTGACCTCGGCGTCCGTGACGGTTCGGCCGGAGGCGGTCTTGCCGGAGACAACGCCACTCAGGCGGCCGTGAGCTCCGCTGAGGTACCACGGGAGCGGCACGCCTGGAAGTGGCATGTCCAGGGCTTCGCCAGGGGAGCGGTAGTTCTGGTCCTGATTTATGACCTCAAGCTGCATTTCGCCGCTGGGTTCCATCGTCAGTCTGCCGGGGAGTTTCTCCGTGTCCTCGCCGGGGGGCCAGAACCAGCCGAGGAGTTCTTGAGACTTGGTGCCGGTGCGTGACATGGGCGGGTAGAAGCAGAAGTGAATGTTCGTGCTTGGAGGAGTGCTTGTGCCTGCCGACTCAACCGCGATGCGCGCTGAAGGCGTCTGGCGGGACCTGCCGAAACGAGTAGAGGGACGCTCGCTGCAACCGCCCGGAGAGGCAAAGGAGAACCTCTGCCGGCTGGAGCGCGCTTCGGGGACGCGACCGCCGTTGCTTGTGCGCCGGTGGGTCTGGGTGCCGAGGCATCATCTGGTCGGCCATCGCGGCTCTGATTCTACTTCTATGGGGTGAGGCTGTGCTCAAGCTGAAGCGGGCCTGTCACCGCTCCGGCAGCGTCGTCGTCGCTTCGCGCACGTCGAGCTTTCCGGTAACCACATCGGCAATCAGGCGTTCGCGCCACTCCCGAAGAACGGCGGTCTGTCGGCGGGCACGGGCGGTGGCTGCGGTCGTCGTGGTCGTGACGCGGTGAACGAAACGTGAGATGGCGGTCTGCTCGGCCTCGGGAGGGATGGCTATCGGTAGATCTCGCCAGCGCTCGGTTGGAAGCCTGCGAGTCCCGTGCCCTGCTTCGTCGATCAGGGGAAAGAGGCCGTCATGAGCGCAATCGAGGAACGATGCCATGTAGGTCGCGTTGAGCGCGGTGCGGGGTCGCAGAGCCTTCATGTCCTGGTTGATCGTTACCGGTGCCGTCGTCCTTGCGATGGGCACTCTGCGGGCGAGGATCATCCCGCGGACCACCATGAGCACGGCGGGCGGCTGTACCAACCGAAGTGGGGTTTCGGCGAGCGCGATGTCCGTGACCCGTAACCGGGAGTCGTCGATCACCACGGTCTTCATGTCCTTCGGAGTGACCCATGGCACGTCGCCGTTCCAGAAACGGCCGTCTTCCATGCTGGGCGTCATTCCTCCCGAGATGGAGGCGCATTGTCGGAGCTTCTTCATCGTCCAATGTGACGGCACCTCCGGCAGCCAGTCGAGGCCGGACTCCCGGTAGATGGGATAGGGCCGGCCGATGCGCACATCGATCTGGCCGGTTACGGCCTGATGAATGACGGCCTGTTTCTGCTCCTCCAACGCCGCGATCAGCTTCTCCTTGGCCCGGATGTACCGCCGGATGCGCCGGTCGAGGTAGTCGAGGAACCGGACGATGGCTGTCTGTTCTTCCGGCGGGGGAATCGCGACCGGGACTGCCGAGAACCTCGTTTCGGCGATGGCCGGATAGGCGACGCCTACCGACTGGGCCATGACGCAGTCGGTGAAGGGTTGGCTGCGACAGAGAGTGCCGACGAAGGCTGGTTCGGTGGCGGCTCGTGGCGTCAGGACTGCGAAGCCGGTTGATGCGACAAGATCGTCCTCTCCCGTAGGCACCTGCCAGACTGCCTTCAGGTAGGTCCTCACGGTGGAGACGATTGTGTCCCCCACGCGAAGGACTCGCCTGGCTCTTGACGGAGAAGAGCCGAACTTCATGCGCACCGGCTCGCCAATCAAGACGCCCGCCTGGACTGCGCCAATGTCGATGTAGCGGAACTCGTAGTCGGGGTCGGTGTCCTCCGGGAGTACGGTCTGGTTTACGCGGAGCCAGTCCTTGATGCGCCGCACCTCCCAATGCGCAGGCACATCCCCGAGCCACTCCACGCCGGAGTCCCTGGTTTCGGCATAGGTGGGCAGGCGCAGGACCGTCGCGGCGTTGCCTTCGAGGGGCGGGCTCGGTTGCATGACTACGTCGTCGCCGAGAATCCGGGCGGCTGGAATGGCGCGGCGTGCCGGGTTGCCGCGCGCCCGCGGCTCGCGGGGGCGCCCGGTTCATCGCCCCGGCTGGCTCGGCATCGGCACGTCCGTGGCGCGTCATGCGAACGTGGGCCGCGCATCTCGTTTCCGCGTCGGAGGGCCGATCGAACTGCCACGCGCGCCGTTCCGCTACGGGTCTCGTGCCGGCGCAGCCACGCTTGGTCGTTCAAGTCTCTTCGCTCCGGGGTCTGGGGGTGAGGAGTGCAACTCGGTCGGCTTGACTTTGCGCGACCGCTCCCAGATACGACGCAGGATGGGGTCCGTGATCTCCACGTTGTTCAACCAGTCCACCCGTTCCTCGGGAGTCATGGTCTCCAACTTCCGACTGATGCGGTCCCTCTGCTCGCGCATGAAGCCGACGCAGTCGAAGCTCTTGTCGTTCGGGTCGCGAAAGTTCTCGCCCAGGATGGCCGGAGGCTCGTACATCTCGAGCTGGGGATGACCGAGTTCCCGGTTGACGGCGTTGAACCGGGGCCTGCGGTGGACGTTCAGGAGGTGCTTGTGGTTCCAACTCGCAAGCGTGTCGACGTTTGCGAGCGTGGCGAAGGCGGCGTGCAGGGCGACAGGTCGCGTGGTCGCGTCCACCGCGCCCGCTTCGATGTAGCGGTCGGCCAGATCCTCGGCTGCTTCCGACGGTTCCAGAAACTCCGAGTGCTCCCGCGGCACTGTACCTGGCAGCGCTCTCGCGGCCTCGGTCGCCGAGTCCAACTCGCCCGCGACCGCGGCCGACAGGACCAGGGTCATGTCGCCGGCACGGAACCGCTCGAACAGCTTCCGGGACGACTCCCTGATCCAATACTTCTCGTCCTCGCAGGCGGAGAACACGGAGGTGTCGACGTACACGCGGAGCGTTTCCGGCCAGGACGGAACCGGGTACATCGCCTCAGCGGTCATCGTCCAACTCCTTCGGCGGACCAAGCGCCATCCCGCCCATGATCTCGGCCAGCAGGCCCTTGGTCTGCGTCTCCAGCGCCAGGATGTCGGCCTGGATATCCGCCAGCGGCCGCATAGGCTCGGGCTTGTAGAAGTAGCGGTTGAAGCTGATCTCGTAGCCGGTCTTCACGGTCCTTGGGTTGTACCACGCATCCGGGGCCCACGGCAGGACCTCGCGGCGCAGGAACGCCTCGATGCCGCCGTCCTCCTGGAGTGGGATCTGCTCGGTGTCGCGCAGTGCGGTGTCCGGCTCGTACTCGACGACCGCCGTCCGGCCGTCGATCTTCGTCTCGAACAGGCCGCGCAGCGGGTCGGCGGCGACGCCTCGCTTTTGGACCTTGCGGATCACCGGCGGCGCCTCCTCGCCTCGGACGCCGGAGGCCTTGAGTTCGCGGATCTCGGCCGCGGTGTAGGCGTGGTCTCCGTCGATCTCCTCGATGCGGAGTGGCCGCTCGACGGTGACCTTCCAGTAGCCGAAGGCCTCGTTGTCGAAGACCTTGCTCTCTTCGGTCTCCTCGAAGGCGAGGAAGGCGTCGCAGATGCGGGCGATGTCTTCGTCGCCGAGTTCGCAGTTCTTCTTGCCGAGGTTCTTGCGCAGCGGCTGGAACCGCTTCGTGGCGTCGATGAGCTGCACCTTGCCCCGGCGATGTTCCGGTTTGCGGTTCGACAGCACCCAGACGTAGGTGGCGATGCCGGTGTTGTAGAACATGTTGAGCGGCAGGGCGACGATGGCCTCCAGCCAGTCGTTCTCGATGATCCAGCGGCGGATGTTGCTCTCGCCCTGGCCGGCGTCGCCGGTAAACAGGGAACTGCCGTTGTGGACCTCGGCGATCCGGCTGCCGAGCGGCGTGCTCCGCTTCATTTTGGCGAGCTTGTTGGCCAGGAAGAGCATCTGGCCGTCGCTGCTGCGGGTGACGAGGGAGTACTCTGGCTCGCCGGCGTGCTCGATCAGGAACCGCGGATCGCGCATGTCCTTCTTGCCGCCCATGCGCGCGAGGTCCGTTTTCCAACTCTTGCCGTAGGGCGGGTTGGAGAGCATGAAGTCGAACTCGCGGGCGGGGAAGGCGTCGTTCGAGAGGGTGGAGTGCTCCGGCCCGCCGACGATGTTGTCGGCGGCCGCGCCTTCGCCCTTGAGCAGCAGGTCGGCCTTGCAGATCGCGTAGGTCTCGGCGTTGATCTCCTGGCCGAAGAGGTGGGTCGAGACCTCCTTGCCTCGCTCGGCGGCGAGTCCTTGAAGCACTTCCTCGGCGACGGTGAGGATGCCGCCGGTGCCGCAGGCGCCGTCGTAGAGGGTGTAGGTGGCGGACTGGAGCCGGTCGGCCACGGGCAGGAAGACGAGGTTCGCCATCAGCTCGACCGCGTCGCGCGGCGTGAAGTGCTCGCCGGCCTCCTCGTTGTTCTCCTCGTTGAAGCGGCGGATCAACTCCTCGAAGATCGAGCCCATGCCGTGGTTGTCGAGGCCCGGGTGCTTCACGCCGCCGTCGCCGTCCGTCACCGGCTCGGGGCCCAGGTTGATGTCGGGCGAAGTCAGCTTCTCGATCAGCGTGCCGAGCGCGTCGGCCCGGGAGAGGCGCGGGATCTGGTTGCGGAACTCGAAGTTGTCGAGGATGTCCTGGACGTTTGGAGAGAAGCCGTCGAGCCACGCCTCAAAGTCGGCCCGGAGCTGCTGCCGGCCGGCGCGGGCGCGCAGGTCGCGCAGCGTGTAGCTCGAGGTGTTGTAGAAGTCCTGCTTCGCCGCGTCCCGCAGGGTGGCGTCCTGGTCCACTATCTCGAGCTCGTCGAGGGTCGCCTTTACCTGCAGGACGTGCTGCTTGCGCGGCGCCAGCACCGCGTCGAGTCGCCGCAACAGGGTCATCGGCAGGATGACGTCGCGGTACTTGCCGCGGACGTAGAGGTCGCGGAGGACGTCGTCGGCGATGCCCCAGATGTAGCCGGTGATCCAGCTCAGGGAGGTGTTGTCCACTTCAGTCGGACTCAGGGTGGGCCGGCGCCACCTCAAGTCCGAGGGCGGCGGCGTTCGACCGGATGCGGCGGTCGAAGGTCAGGACCGTCAGATCCCGTTCGAACTCGGCGACGTGAAGAGCGGTGGCGAGGTGGAGGGCGTCCAGCGCACGGACCGGCTCGCACGGGAAGGTGCGGCGCGCACGGCCCATGATGACCGCGCCGATCCGGTACACGTTCCAGGTGGCCCTGGCCTCGTCGAGCCAGGCACGCACCGTGCGTGCGCCGGCCCCATCCAGCCGGCCTCGCGCTTCGGCGGCGCGGAGCGCGCGGTCGCACTCCAGCAACGTCAGTTCCGAGGCGAAGATGAGGGAAGCCGACCGGAGGAGCCGGCTCGCCTCGGCGCCCATCGGTTCGCGGAACAGCCACGACAGGACCGCGCTGCTCTCGGCGTAGAGCTTCATCGGTCGCCGCGGACCCAGTCCAGCAACGCCATGACTTCCTCGTGCGAGAACCTTTGCTCCAGCGGCGGCGGTGCGTAGTCGACCTTCGCGTTCGGCCGACCGAGACGGACTTCACCGGCCCGCGCCTGCCGCAGCAGCTCGTCGTCCGGGTCAAGACCTCGCGGCGCGTGCGGCACCAGGTCGGCGACCGGCGCGCCCCGGCTGGTGACGGTGACCCGCTCACCGGACTGAGCCATGCGCACGTATTCGCTGAGACGGTTCTTCAGGACGCGAATGCCGACGGTCGTCATGGCCGCAATGTAGCCCCGGCGGGGCTACATTGCAAGCTCAGGACGCATCCGCCGTCTCGCTGCGGGCCCGCTTACGCCCACAAACCCCGAATCACCTCGCCCTTCACCAGCTCTCTCGGCTGGTCCAGGTGATTCAGG